>JAHJLB010000047.1 GCA_018822105.1 Pseudomonadota bacterium | reverse complement strand
GCCGAGCCTGAGCCCGCGGCGGAGCAACCCGCCGAGGCCAGGCCCCAGGGGCTGAACCCCGGCCAGGAGGCCGCGGCGCAGGCCGGGCCGGGGCCGGTGCTGGTGCTGGCCGGGCCGGGCACGGGCAAGACCCACACCCTCATCCGCCGCGTGGAGCGCCTGCTGGACGCGGGGGTCCCGGTGGACGCCCTGGCCGTGGTGACCTTCACCCGCCGCGCCGCAACGGAGCTCTCCGAGCGCCTGGCGGCCCTGCGCGGAAAAAACGCGGCCCTGCCCCTGGCCGACACCCTGCACGCCCTGGCCCTGGCCCTGTGGACCATGCGCCGGGGCCAGCCCCCGGTGCTTTTGTCCGAGGACGCCGCCAGGAAGATCTTCTTGGAAGCCCTGCCCGAGACCCTGCCCAGGGCTGAGCGCGAGGCCCTGTACCGCCGCCACAGCCTGGCCCGGGAGACCCTCGCCCCCCTGGGCGGCGAGCACGCCCTGCTGGCCGCCCAGGCCCAGGCCCGGGTGCTGGAGCTCAAGGCCGCGCGCAACCTGGCCGACTTCACGGACCTCGTGGAGTTCCTCTACGCCGAGGTCCGCCAGCCGGGCTTCACCCCGCCCTTCGCGCACCTGCTGGTGGACGAGGTGCAGGACCTCTCCGCGCTGCAACTGGAGGCCGTGCTGGGCCTGGCCGGACCGCCCGGCGAGGGGGGGGCGGGCTTCTTCGCCATCGGCGATCCCCACCAGAGCATCTACGCCTTCCGGGGGGCCGCCGGAGACGTGCGCCGGCGCATGGGCCTGCGCTGGCCCGGGCTCACGGTGCTCTCCCTGTCCGAGAATTTCCGCACCGGCCAGGGCATCCTCGACGCCGCCAGGGCCATGGCCGCCAATTCCCACCAGGCCGCGCCGCCGGCGCTCAAGGCCAGGCCCGGCGCGGCCTGGGAGCTGGAGCTGGTGCAGGCCCCGGACGCCCGCTTCGAGGCCAGGCTCATCGCCGAACGCGCCAGCCGGCTCATCGGCGGCACCAGCCTGACCCTGCTGGACAGCCACGGGGCGCACCTGGCCCCGGGCGACGTGGCCGTGCTGGTGCGCTTCCGCGCCCTCATCGCGCCCCTCAAGGCCGCCCTGGAGCAGGCCGGGCTGCCCTGCTCCGCGCCCGAGGCCGAGGTCTTCTGGGAGGATGCGCGCGTGGCGGCCATCCTGCGCGTGGCCGAAAGGCTTTTCGGCCTGCCCGAACCCGCCGCGCCGGATGGGCAGGCCCTGACGCTGAACCTGCCGGAGTTCCTGCTCATCCAGGGGCCGCGCGTGCTGCCCTCGGCCCTGCGCGAGAGCCCGCCCTTTGACCGATTTTTCTGGGAAGGCCCGGCCTTCCGCGACCTCTGCCACGAATTCGAGGAGCACGGCGGCTGGGTGGGGCTGCTGGACTGGGTGCGCCTGCAGGCCGGGCTGGCCGAGCTCAGGCACAGCGCCCAGAAGGTGCGCATCCTGACCCTGCACGCAGCCAAGGGCCTGGAGTTCGAGGCCGTGTTCCTGCCGGCCCTGGAGGAGGGCATCCTGCCCTTTGCCGGACCGGGCGCGGGACCGGAGCAGATCGAGGCCCTGGCCCAGGAGGCGCTGGACGAGGAGCGCCGGCTGCTCTACGTGGGCATGACCCGCGCCAAAAGCTACCTCTGCCTGTCCTTTGCCTCCGAGCGCGTGCTCTATGGCCGCACCTTGGCCCAGGCGCCCTCGCGCCTCCTGGCCGACCTGCCCACGGACTCCGTGCGGCGCAGGCAGGTCGTGCAGAAGGTGCAGACCAGACAGACCCACATGTCCCTGTTCTAGGGGCATTTTGCCCTGGGGGGAGGCCTGCGGCCCGGCGCCGGCCCCAGCCGTTGCCTTGCCTGCCGCGCCGCGCCCTGGTACATATCCCCACGGTCCGCAGGATACGCCGGAACGACCCCAGCCCCAGGAGGAGCGCATGCCCCAGTTCGTCATCCACCCCATCGTCATGGGCACCAAGATCTTCGACCAGGGCATGATGACCTACCAGCACGCCTACGGGAAGCCCTACACCATCCCCATCTACTGCTGGTACCTGGAAGGCGGCGACATGAAGATCCTGGTGGACACCGGCGAGATGCGGCCCATCGTAAGCGCCGAGCGCGAGGCCGCCATCGGGGGGAAGATCCACACCTTCGAGGAGGGCCTGGCGATTTACGGCCTCAAACCCGAGGACATCGACATCGTCGTCCACACCCACCTGCACAACGACCACTGCGAGAACGACTACAAATGCGTCAACGCGCGCATCTACGTGCACGAGGCGGAGCTCAAGCACATCCACGACCCGCACCCGCTGGATTACCGCTATCTGGAGGACTACATCCTGGACGTGGAGGAGAACGGGCAGCTCGAGGTCGTCACCGGCGACCAGGAGATCGTGCCCGGCGTGCGCGTCATGCACACCCCGGCCCACACCGAGGGCGGCCTCACCGTGCTCATCGACACGGCCAAGGGCGTGGCGGCCATCACCGGCTTCTGCGTCATCATGGACAACCTGCTTCCGCCCAAGGAGATCACCGCCCGCGAGATGGAGGTCATCCCCTGCGGCACCGTGGTCAACGCCTACCAGGCCTACGACTCCATGCTCAAGGTCAAGGCCGCGGCGGACATCCTGCTGCCCCTGCACGAGCCGCGCTTCGCCCGGACGCCCGACATTCCCGAGCAGACGCCGGCAGGGTAGGGGCGCGGACTACCGGGCCGGCAGGCCGATGCGGTCCGAACGCCACTCGCCCTCGCTGCTGATGGACAGGATGATGTACAGCGGGGTGGCCAGCATGCGCGAGCGGTGCACAGGCCCGTAGCTGCGCGAATCAAAGGTGGCGAAGCGGTTGTCGCCCAGCACGTAGTACTCGTCCGGGGCCAGGCGCGCGGCGGGCATGTCCAGGCTCTTGGCGCCCTTGCCGCGCACGGCGTAGTAGCCCTCCTCGATGGGGTCGCCGTTGACGTAGACCAGCCCGTCCTCCACCTCCACCACCTCGCCCGGCAGCCCCACCACGCGCTTGACGAAGATGAGCGCATGCTCGGAGGGGTATTCGAAGGCCACCAGCTGCCCCCGGCGGATGATGTCGCGCGGGCGCAGGGCCTTGCAGCGCAGGCGGTCGCCCGTGCGCAGGGTGGGCCGCATGGAGATCTGGGCCACGGTGTACACCGGGAAGAGCTGGCGCTCGGCCTGGCCGGCCAGAAGCGAGACCGTGACCAGGCCCACGGCGCAGGCCGAATAGAGGATGGGGTTGTTCTTCGGGCCGGGGCGATAGTGCTCCAGGGGCCGCGCGGCGCGCAGGGCGTCCCAGGCCGCGAAGCAGAAGAACAGGGCGTAGCCGGCCTTGGCCACGGCCCACCAGTTGAAGGTCTCCGCCGCGCCGATGCCCATGACCTGCCAGGCCGCCGCCAGGCCGAGCAGCACCAGGCCCTTGCGCGTGCGGCCGTTGTACACCTGGCCCAGGCCGGGCACCAGAAAGGACAACAGCCCGGCCAGCCACGGCTTGCGTGGCCTGATCCCGGACAAATGGCCGGGCGCTGGTGTGGGCGGCAGATTCAGGTGCATGGGCCAGGGCTCGCTGTCGGTGTGCCGACGGGGAACCCTACATCGCGGCCGGGCTGAAAACAAGCGTGGGCCGGATGAATCCCCCGCCCAAAACCATTGACAGGCCCCGGCCTGTCGACGCACACTCGCGCCGCCACGCGCACCTGTCCCCCGTGAACCACCGGGACCGCGCGGCACGAGGCGGCTACACCATGCGCACCCTGGGCATAGACTTCGGCACCAAACGCGTGGGCCTGGCCATCACCGACCCGGAAGGGCGCATGGCCTTTGCCCGCAAGAGCATCCAGCGCAGCACCCGCGACGCCCTGTTCGAGGCCCTGGTGACCCTGGTGGAGGCCGAGGGCGTGCAGGCCGTGGTGGTGGGCCTGCCCCTGACCCTGGAGGGCGACGATTCCCTGACCACGCGCCAGGCGCGCAATTTCGCCGAGAGCCTGGGCAGGCGCATCCCCTGCCCCGTGCACCTCATGGACGAGCGCCTGAGTTCCGTGGCGGCGGACGAACAATTGAAGGAGGCCGGGCTGTGCAGCCGGAAGAGGAAAGAGAGGCTGGACAGCCAGGCGGCAGTCCAGATCCTGGAGTCCTGGATCGCCCAAAATCCCGCCTGAGGCCCCTGCTGTGGACCCTGGCCGGCTTTGCGCTGACCCTGGCCGCAGGCCTGGCCGTGGCCGCGGCCCTGCTCCTCGGCCCGGCCGAGGTGCCGGGACGCGAGGTCGTGGTCCTCATCCGTCCGGGCATGAGCCTGCCGGCCATCGCCACGGAGCTGGAGCGCCAGGGGCTCATCAAGAGCACCTACGCCTTCCTCTTCCTGGCCAGGCTGCACGAACGCCTGGGCGCGGCCCGGGCGGGCGAGTTCCGCCTGAGCTCCGGCTGGCCCCCCCAGGAGATCCTGCGCGTTTTGACCAGCACAAGCGGCCTGTTGCACCGCGTCCAGGTGCGCGAGGGCCTTTCCTGGTGGGCCGCGGCAAAGATCTTTGAGGCCGAGGGCCTGGCCGGCCGCGAGGACTTCGCCCGGGCCATGGGCAACGCCACCCTGCTTGAGAAGTACGGCATCCCCGGCCCCTCCGCCGAGGGCTTCCTCTTCCCCCAGACCTACCTGCTGCCCAGGAGCCCCGACAACGGCGGCACCGCCTCCGTGGAGGCCCTGCTGAAGGAGTTCGAGCGCCAGGCGCGGAAGCTCTGGCCCCAGGGCCTGCCGCCCGCCGAGGAGCTCCGGCGCGTCGTCATCCTGGCCTCCCTGGTGGAGCGCGAGACCGGCGAGGTTACGGAGCGGCCGCGCATCGCCGGGGTCTTCGCCAACCGCCTGCGCATGGGCATGCGCCTGCAATGCGACCCCACCACCATCTACGGCCTGGGGCCGGACTTTGACGGCAATCTGCGCCGCAGCCATCTGGAGGACGCGGCCAACCCCTACAACACCTATGCCCACGCCGGCCTGCCGCCCGGCCCCATCTGCTCGCCGGGGCTGGAGTCCCTCAGGGCCGCCATGAACCCCGAGGCCAACGACTTCCTCTATTTCGTGGCCAAGGGCGACGGCACCCACGAGTTCAGCCGCACCCTGGCCGAGCACAACCAGGCCGTGACCCGCTTCCAGCGCCACCGCGACAAGGACAGTTACAGGTCCACCAGGCGCTGAGGCCCCGCAGGTCCAGAATGCGCTCAATGCGTGTGTTGTTGACAGCGGCGCAGCGCCTGGGGCATACTTATGTCATTCATGACATACCCAGGAGGCCAGCATGTCTGACCGCAACGTCTACCTCACCACCATCCCCCCGCAGCAGGCCGTCCTCCTGGCCAAATCCGCCCTGGACCGCCTGGCCCTCATCCGCGAGGAGCGCGTGCCGGCCCACGAGGCCTGCGGCCGCGTGACCTCCGGGCCCATCTTCGCCCGCTGCTCCTCGCCCACCTTCCACGCCGCGGCCATGGACGGCATCGCCGTCCATTCCGCCAGCACCTTCGCCGCGCGCGAGGGCAGCCCGGCGACGCTGACCAGACCTGCCGGCTTCGCCAACGTGAACACCGGCCACCCGCTGCCCCGGGGCATGGACGCCGTGGTCATGATCGAGCACGTGGAGCAGGTGGACGAGAACACCGTGCGCATCGAGGCCCCGGCCTTCCCCTGGCAGCACGTGCGCCGCATCGGCGAGGACATCGTGGCCACGGAGCTGCTCTTGCCGCAGAACCACACCCTCTCGGCCTATGACGTGGGCGCGCTTTTGGCCGCGGGCATCTTCGAGGTGCCGGTGTGGGAGCGCGTGCGCCTGACCTTCATCCCCACGGGCGACGAGGTGCTGGACTTTCTGGACAGGCCCACGCCCGGGGCCGGGCAGGTCATCGAGTCCAACTCCCAGGTCTTCAAGGCCATCGCCGCCTCCTGGGGGGCGGCCCCCTCCTGGACCGCGCCCGTGCCGGACCGGCCCGAGGCGCTCCAGGCCGCAGTGGCCCAGGCCCTCAAGGACGGCGCCCACGTGGTGGTGGTGGGCGCGGGCTCCTCGGCCGGGAGCAAGGACTTCACCCGCAGCACCTTCGAGGCCTTTGGCGAGGTGTTGTGCCACGGCATCGCGGTGATGCCGGGCAAGCCAACGGTGCTGGGCGTGACCACGGACACTCCGGGCGACAGGCCGGGAGGCGGGTTCCCCGGCAGGCTGCTGGTGGGCGCGCCGGGCTATCCGGTGAGCGCCGTGGTCTGCCTGGAGGATGTGCTGGAGCCCATCGTGCGCTGGTTGGTGCGCCAGCAGCCGCCGGGAAGGCAGACCGTGCGCGCCAGGCTGGCGCGCAAGACGCCCAGCCGCCCCGGCATGGAGGAGATCGTGCGCCTGGCCGTGGGCCGCGTGGGCGCGCGCTTCGTGGCCGCGCCCCTGGCCCGGGGGGCCGGGCTCATCACCAGCCTGACCCGGGCCCAGGCCGTCACGCGCATCCCGGCCCAGAGCGAAGGCCTGGAGCAGGACGCCGAGATCGAGGTCGAGCTGCTCGTGCCCCTGGCCGGCCTGGACAAGGTCCTCGTGCACATCGGCAGCCACGACAACATCCTGGACCTGCTGGCCAACGAGCTCATGGGCCTGCCCGAGCCCCTGCGCCTGGTGTCCAGCCACGTGGGCAGCATGGGCGGGCTCACGGCCCTGAGGAACGGCTCGGCGCTGTTCGCGGGCTGCCACCTCTTCGACCCCGAGACCAAGGACTTCAACTTCCCGTTTTTAAAGAAGCACCTGCCGGGCCTGGATCTGGTGGTGGTGAACCTGGCCATCCGCCACCAGGGGCTCATGGTCGCCAAGGGCAACCCCAGGGGCATCCACGGCGTGGCCGACCTGGGCAGGCCCGACGTCACCTTCATCAACCGCCAGCGCGGCGCGGGCACGCGCATCCTGCTGGACCACCACCTGAGCGTGGCGGGCATCGCGCCGGAAGCGGTGCGCGGCTACGACCGCGAGGAGTTCACGCACATGGCCGTGGCCGTGAACGTGCTCACGGGCGCCGCGGATTGCGGCCTGGGCATCTTCGCCGCGGCCAAGGCCCTGGGGCTCGACTTCGCGCCCCTGGCCCTGGAGCGCTACGACCTGGTGTTCCCGGCGGCGTACCTCACCGACCCGCGCGTGGCCACCCTGCTGGAGGTCATCAACCGGCCGCAGTTCCAGCAGCGCATGGCAAGCCTGGGCGGCTACGACACGCCGCTCACGGGCCAGGTCATGACGCCGGGGCTGGGGCTGGGGGAATAGGCGGCCCAGGCCGCAGAGGGCCGGCCGCCACGGGAGGCGCTGGGCTGCGGGATGGCGGCTCAGCGCTTTTTCTTTCGGCCAGCGGCCTTTCCGAAGGGGCACGCAGACACGCAGACCCCGCAGATGCCGCCGGTGATGTGCGGCAGCTTGGCGAACTCGTCCAGCACCTTGGTCCGGCAGCGCTCGAAGAACAGCGCCTCCTCGCGCGAGGCGTAGTGGCTGTCCGTGCTCGCGCCGCGGATGGCTCCCGCCGGGCAGGCCTCGGCGCAGGCCGCGCAGGAGCCGCAGCGGTTCTTGAGCGGCGCGTCCGGGGTCAGCCCATGGTCCGTGAGCACCGTCACCAGCCGCACGCGCGGGCCATATTGCGGCGTGACCACCAGCAGGCTCTTGCCCTGCCAGCCGAGACCCGCGGCCACGGCCACGGCCTTGTGCGAGAGGTAGGAGGTCAGGCGCTCGGCGTCGAGCAGCTGCGAGGCGGGCAGGGGCAGGGCCCGGCTGCCGGCGGCCTGGATGGCCAGGCTGGCGCGCAGGGCCAGCTCGTCCAGGAGCGCGTTCACCTTCTGATAGTGCTGGGCGTACAGCGGCGTGGGCCGGTCCACGATGGCGTCCAGCACCGGGTCGCTCAGGCGCACGGCCAGGCTCACGGCGCGGGTGAAGCCGGAAAGCAGGTCCGCAGGCTCGGTCTCGATGCCGCGCAGGCGCTCCACATCGGCCACGCCCACCAGGCTGGCGCCCCAGGTGCGGGCCAGGCGCTTGAGGGCGGGCGAATCCAAGGGTTTTGCGGCAACGGGCATCCCGCGCCCCCCCTACGGCATCAGCGGCGCCAGCGGCAGCCCTTGCGTCTCCGGCAGGCCGAGCATGAGGTTGGCCCCGGCCACGGCCTGGCCCGAGGCGCCCCGGCAGAGGTTGTCGATGGCCGAGAGGATGATGAGCCGGCCGATGCGCTCGTCCACGGCCAGGCCGATGTCGCAGAACATGGTGCCGCGCACCCAGCGCGTCTCCGGCAGGGTGCCCAGGGGCAGCACGCGCACCAGCGGCTCGCCCGCGTAGCGCTCGGCGTACACGGCATGCGCCTCCCGGGCCGACATGGGCTTTTTCAGGCGCGTGTAGATGGTGGACAGAATGCCGCGGTTCACGGGCAAAAGATGCGTGTTGAAGGACAGGGCGACCTGCGCGCCGGCCAGGAGCGAGACCTCCTGTTCGATCTCCGGGGTGTGGCGGTGCCTGGTCAGGTTGTAGGCGCGGAAGGTGTCCGACACCTCGCAGAAGAGCGTGCCCACGCTGGCCTTTCTGCCCGCGCCGGACGCGCCGCTCTTGGCGTCGATGACGATGTCGCCGGTGTGGACGAGCCCGGCCTCCAGCGCCGGGGCCAGCCCCAGGATGGCCGAGGTGGGGTAGCAGCCGGGGTTGGCGATGAGCCGCGCCCCGGCCATCTCCGCGCGGTAGAGCTCCGGCAGGCCGTACACGGCCTCGGCCAGCAGGCCGGCCTCGGTGTGCGGCGTGGCGTACCACTTCTCGTAGGTCTCCTTGTCGCGCAGGCGGAAATCCGCCGAAAGGTCCACCACCTTGACGCCCCGCTTGATGAGCGCGCTGGCGATCTCCTGGGCGGTCTTGTGCGGCACGGCCAGGAACACCAGGGCGCAGGCCTTGGCCAGGTCCTCGGCATCAGGCTGGGTCACGGTGAGGGCGCCCATGCGGCCCAGCTCGCCCGGGCCGGAGAGATAGGGATAGAGTTCGGCCAGGGACCGGCCCGCCTCGGAACGCGAGGTGGCCCGCACCAGCTTGAGGTCCGGATGTCCGGCCAGCACGCGGGTCAGCTCCATGCCGGTGTAGCCCGTGACCCCCACAAGCCCCACGGGGATGGGGGCGGCGATGCGCTCGGCCATGCCCTACCCGACCTTGTTCACGTATTTCATGCGCAGGGTGTAGAGCATCTCGCAGAGGAGCTTGCGCTCCTCGTCGGTGAGGCCCTTCTCGGTCTTGGCCTGGAGCATGCCCAGGATCTCGATGACCTGCCGGCCCAGGTGCGGCTGGTACTCGATCTGGCCCGTGGTGGGGTCCGGGGCCTCGCCCAGGTGCACCAGCGCCGAGGACGAGAGGGACAGCACGAAGGTGGAAAAATCGATCTCCGGCAGACCCATAAGGTGTTCGCCGCAGCCGCAGCCCTTGTTCTCGGCCATGATTGCCTCCAGGGGAAAGTGATGGCCTGGAGATACACCACCAGGGCCCGGCGCACAAGGCCGCCGCCCCGCCGCAGGGCAGCGCGGCGCAGAGAATTTTTCAGCGGCCGGGGCTTTTAATCGCAGGGTGAAACAGGTACAAGGGCGGCACCGGAACCAAGACCCGGCAAGGAGCCCCAATGATCGCCATCCTGCTCATCCTCGTGGCCTTCGGCCTTGGCGCCGTGCCCTTCGGCCTGTATGTGGCGCGCTTCGTCAAGGGCATCGACCCGCGCGACGCGGGCAGCAAGAACATCGGCGCCACCAACGTGGCCCGGCTCTGCGGCACGCAATGGGGCGTGCTGGTGCTGGCGCTGGACATCTTCAAGGGCTACCTGCCCGCGGCCCTGGCCCCGGACGGCACGGGCTGGGTGGCGCTGACGCTCATCGGCGCGGCCTCCATCCTTGGGCACGCCTATTCGCCGCTGCTCCAATTCCGGGGCGGCAAGGCCGTGGCCACCACCATCGGCGTGTTCCTGGCCCTGGCCCCCTGGGCCATGTTCTTCGCCGTGGTCTGCTGCCTGGCGGTCATCGCGCTCTCGGGCTACGTGTCCATGGGCTCCCTGACCCTGGCCCTGGCCCTGCCGGTGTTCAGCCTGCTCACGGGCAGCCTGCGCATGGTCCCGCTGGCTGCGGGCGTCATGCTCTTCCTGTTCTGGCGGCACCGGGAGAACATCCTGCGCCTGAGCAAGGGCGAGGAGATGCCCTGGCGCAGGCGCAAGGACGACCCCGTGACGGAGCCGCCCGACCTGGAGGGGTGAGGGGCACCCCGTCCATGCGCATCCGCCCCCCCATCCCGGCCCTCCGCAGCCTGGCCCTCTGCTGCCTGCTGGCCGCCGGGGCAGCTGTCCCGGCCCTGGCCCAGACCGAGGGAGCGCCCCAGGTCTGCCTGGACGCGCTCAAGGCCCAGGACCCGCAGGCCCAGGTGGACCTGTACACCCTCTGCGCCGACACCGGGCAGCTGAGCCAGGACAACCAGGCCAAGGTCCTCTACAACCGCGGCAACGCCTACGGCAACCTCGGCCGGCACAAGAAGGCCTTCGAGGACTTCGACCGGGCCGTGAAGCTCAAGCCGGACTTCGCCGAGGCCTACCACAACCGGGGCAGCTCCCAGACCAAGCTCGGCCAGCCCAGGCGCGCCATCGAGGACTACAGCCAGGCCATCAAGCTCCGGCCCGACTATGCCGACGCCTTCTGCAACCGCGGCATCGCCTACCGCGACCTCGGCCAGCACAAGCGCGCCCTGGAGGACTTCGACCAGGCCATCGCCCTGCGGCCCGACTTTCCCAAGGCCCTGTACAACCGGGGCAACGAGCGCCAGCTCCTGGGCCGGCACCAGCTCGCCGTGGAGGACTTCACCAGGGCCATCGCCCTGCGGCCGGACGTGCCCGAGGCCTACAGCAGCCGGGGCAAGGCGGAGATCCTGCTCGGCCGGTTCCAGGACGCCGTCCAGGACTTCACCCAGGCCATCACCCTGCACCCGGACGACGCCGAGGCCCACGCCAACCGCTGCAGCGCCCGCAACAGGCTCGGCCAGTTCCAAAGCGCCGTCGTGGACTGCACCCAGGCCGTCCGGCTGAACCCCGGCTACGCCTTCGCCTACCACAACCGGGGCAAGGCCCGCAGCAGGCTCGGCCAGCACAAGGCCGCGCTGGAGGACTTCAACCAGGCCATCCGGCTCCAGCCGGGCAACGCCTTCGCCTATTATGAGCGGGGCATGGCCTACGACGGGCTGGGCCAGGCCGAGCAGGCCATCAAGGACTTCAGCCGGGCCATCAAGCTCCAGCCGGACCTGGCCGAGGCCTACGCCAACCGGGGCGGGGCCCAGGGCAGCCTGGGCCAGCACAAGCAGGCCATCGAGGACTTCAGCCGGGCCATCAAGCTTCAGCCGGACCTGGCCGAGGCCTACTTCAACCGGGGCTGCGCCCGCGCCAGCCTGGGCCAGCACAAGAAGGCCGTGGAGGACTTCACCCAGGCCATCCGGCTGCGGCCCGACGATGCCGAGGCCTACGCCAACCGCGCCAGCGCCCACCGGGCCCTGGGCCAGAGCGAAGAGGCCAGGGCCGACGCCCTGCGCGCCCAGGAGCTGAGCCAAAAAGGCCAGCCCCAAGGCTAGGCGGAGAAATCCGTAGCGGCTACGGCGCCCGACTCAAGGGTGTATGGAAGCACGATACCCCGCCTCAAGGGGCCAAGGGCCCAGAGGCCTGCCGCGCGGCAGGCTGCGCCCGCACCAGCCGAAACCATTTGCATGGGACACCAGGGACGCAGCATGAGCGAAGCGCCATACGCCATATCGTCGATGAAGACAGTGGGGGCGTTTCTGAACGGGAGGGCCTGCTCGGATACGCTTTTCCACGTCCTCAACCGCGCATACGGCCAGCCGCAAATCGATGAGGAGCGTGCCGCCATGCCCCTGGCGGGCGGGATCATACAACACGGCTACCAGTGCGGCATGCTGTGGGGTGCGACCCTTGCCGCAGGCGCGCAGGCATATCGGCGTTTTGGCAAGGGTCCGCAGGCTGAAGCCAGGTCGATCATTGCAGGGCAAAGGCTTGTGGAATCCTTTCACGGCCTGAACAACAACACGAACTGCCTCGAAATCACGGGAATCGACAATTCGTCTTCAACCATTCAGATGTTCACATATTTCCTCATAAAGGGCGGGACCATCGGCTGCTTCCGCATGGCCGCGAAATATGCCCCGGCGGCCTTCCGCGAGATCAATTGCGCCATGTCCGAAGAGCATGCCGAAGCGCCCGCGGCCCCGGCAAGTTGCTCGGCCCTGCTGGCGCAAAAGATGGGAGTCTCCGACATGCACGCGGTCATGGCGGCGGGGCTTGCGGGCGGCATCGGCTTGAGTGGAGGGGCGTGCGGGGCATTGGGGGCCGCACTATGGATCACTGGCTTGAACATCCTCAAGCAAGGCGCCCGAAAGCTGGACTACAAATCCCCCAGCACCTTTGACATCATTGATAGGTTCTTAAAAAACGGCGGCTATGAATTCGAATGCTCCAAAATAGTCGGGCGGAGGTTCGAGAGCATCGAGGACCATGCCGAACATGTGCGCTCGGGAGGCTGCGCAAACCTCCTCGACGCCTTAGCCGCGGGATGACCTCCAGGGCGGTTCAGCCCTCGCCAGCATCCCAGAGCGCGGCCCGGCATGTCTCAGGCCGACCTCTTCGCCCCCCTACTGCATCAGCCCGCTGCCCGGCTCCCAGTCCGCCAGCCAGTCTTCCACAGCGGCGTCTTCGCGCCCATGGGCCGGCGCGTTCTCCGGCGTCCTGTCCAGCGGCCCCACCAGCGCGTCCATGGGCAGGCGCCCCAGGATGGCCGCCACCAGCGGGATGAGCCCCTTGCGCTTCAGCGCCGTCACCGGGATGCCCGCCGGGTACAGCCGGGCCATGACCGCCTGCTCGTCCTCGGACAAAAGCTCCCACTTGTTCAGGGCCAGCAGGCGCGGGGTGTCGGACAGCTCCATCTCGTTCAGGATGCCCTCCACGGCCTCGATCTGCTCCTCCACCTCCGGGTGCGAGGCGTCGGCCACGTGCACCAAAACGTCCGCGGACTCCAGCTCCTCCAGGGTGGCCCGGAAGGCCTCCTTCAGGTCCGGCGGCAGGCGGCGGATGAAGCCCACGGTGTCGGTCAGGATCACCTCGCGCTCGCGCGGGAAGCGGATGCGCCTGCTGGTGGGGTCCAGGGTGGCGAAGAGCTTGTCCTCGGCCAGCACGGCGCTGCCGGTGAGGGTGTTCAGGAGCGTGGACTTGCCGGCGTTGGTGTAGCCAACGAGCGCGATGACCGGTGCCCCGGCCTTGGAGCGGCGGTCGCGTGTGCTGGAGCGGTGGCGGCGCACGTCCTCCAGGTCCTTCTTGACCCTGGTGATGCGCTCGCGCACCCTGCGGCGGTCGATCTCCAGCTTGGTCTCGCCGGGCCCGCGCCCGCCGATGCCGCCCATGAGCCGCGACATGGCCGGGGTTTTGCCCACGAGCCTGGGCAGGGTGTACTTGAGCTGGGCCATCTCCACCTGCAATTTCCCGGCGCGGCTGGTGGCCCGGCTGGCGAAGATGTCCAGGATGAGCTGGGTGCGGTCCAGCACGCGGCGCTCCGTGGCCTCGGCCAGGTTGCGCAGCTGCGAGGGCGAGAGGTCCTGGTCGAAGATGACGATCTGCGCGCCCACCTGCAGGCAGAGCACCTCGAGCTCCTGCAGCTTGCCCTTGCCCAGGATGTGCCGGGTGTCGGCCTTGTCCACGCGCTGGATCATGCGCGCCGCAGCGGCCAGCCCGGCCGTGCGCGCCAGCTCCACCAGCTCGTCCAGGCTGCGCTCCTGCACGCTCTTGGGCGCGGAGGACACGCTGACCAGCACCGCCCGTTCGCGGCCCTTGTCCTCGGCCTGGGCGCGCTCCATGCGCGCAAACTCCTCCTCCAGGGCGGCCACCAGGGCGGCGAAGTCCACTTCGCAGCGGTCCCAGCGCACGGGCGGCAGCACGTCGTAGGGCTTGGACTCCGAGGACGCGGCGGGGTTCACGGGCACCACGTGGGCCACGTGCAGGACGCCCGGCTCCCCGAGCTCGTTCACCGTCAGGGCGGACACGCTGTCCAGGCGCAGGGAGACCATGTCCGTCAGGTCCTCCTGGGTCAGGGCCTCGCCCGCCAGGTGCGTGTGCAGCAGGCGCAGCCCGCGCAGGCGCGTCTCGCCCAGGCGCGAGCGCGGCAGCTCCGGGATGTAGATGGAGGACGGGTCGCCGACGATGAGCATGTCCACGCGGCCCTGGCGGTCGATGAGCAGGCCCAGCTGGCGGCCCACGTCGCGGCTGACCAGGGCCAGCTCCCGGGCCTGGTCAGTGGAAAAGCCGCCCCCCGCAAGCGGGAAACGGCGGGTGGCAAGTCGCGTCAGTCGCTGGATCTGGTTGGGCTTGAGGCCCTGGATGTTGCCTTGTGGCTTATGGGCGATAGGGTCACCCTCCCGGGGTGGCTACAACGGCGCTGAGGCCAGATAGCGCGCAATCATGTCGTCATAGGCCGAGACGCGGCGGAAGGTCTCGGCGGCAAGTTCCCGGCGCAGGGCCAGCGACACCCCGTCGTGGGCGGCGAGCTCGGCCTGGACGCGGGGGTAGAACAGGGGGTCGGGCACCACCAGGGTGGTGTGGAAATTCTTGGCCGCGGCGCGCAGCATGCAGGGCCCGCCGATGTCGATCTCCTCCACGGCGCTCTTGAGGTCCAGGCCTTTGCTGGCCGCGTCGGCGAAGTTGTAGAGGTTCACGCAGACCATATCAAAGGGCTCGATGCGCAGCTCGCTCAAGGTGAGCATGTGGCCCTCGTTGTCCTTGTCGGCCAGGATGCCCGCGTGGATGCGCGGGTGCAGGGTCTTGACGCGGCCCCCCAGGATCTCGGGAAAGCCCGTGACCTCGCTGACGCTTTGAACCTTGAGGTTCGCGGCCACGAGTTTCTTGTGCGTACCGCCGGTGGAGATCAGCGTGCAGCCGCGTTCGGATAGGAAGGATGCGAAATCAGCCAGACCGGATTTGTCTGTGACGGACAGGATGGCCCGCCTGATGGGTAAGAAATCCATGACACCCTCGCTCTTTTGCGAGATTGTGCCAGAACTCCCAGGCCAAGGCAAGCCGGAGGCGAGTGGACGGATCCTCAGCTGATGTGGTCCTCCGCCCCGCCCGACCGACCGGGCGGAGCAGAGGACCAATAGGGAGGGGAGACCGTCGGTTAGGGGTGCAGCTGCTCGAGCAGTTCCCGCGCCGGGGCGAAGGCGGGGTCCTTCTCCATGATGCGCTCAAGCTGGGCCTTGGCCTCGTCCTTGCGGTCGAGGCAGACCATGCAGCCGGCCAGGGAGTAGCGGACCTCGCTCTTGTCCGGGTCGATGGAGAGATAGTTCTCCAGGTGCGGGACGACCTTCTCCAGCTCCTCCAGCTCGTGGCCGAGGCGGATCAGGCTCAAGAGCGCGACCATGTTCTCGGGATTGCGGCCCAGGGCCTCGATGAACAGGGCGAAGGCCTCGGCCTTGGCGCCCAGCTCCATCTTGACCAAACCGATCCCGGCGAAAGTTTTGTCCGTGGCGCCGATGCCGTGCGCCTTGGTGTACAGGGCCAGGGCATTGTCCAGATCGCCGCGCTGCACGGCGATGGTGGCCAGGCCAAGGTACGGATCCGGATGGATCCCGTTGGAGGAGGCGGCCTTCTGGTAGTAGCCCTCGGCCTTCTCCAACTCGCCCATGAAGAGATAGCACTCTCCAAGTTCCTTGTTGATTTCGTAATCCAGGTGACTCATGGTTCCCCTCCGTTTTCCCTATTGCCCGCGTCTCCATGCGGACGGCAAAAGTTGCGCGGCTATGACAGCCTGACACGACTTAGCAACATGCGTGCCAACTTGCGGCAGTCCCCTCGCGCCGCGCGGGGAAGCCCCGCCCTCCGGCCGTCAACCGGCCAACCATTAGAAGAGCCGGAACCCTGCCACACCGCGCCCTCGATGGGAATGCTCTAATGATTTCATTTGGATATGACTTTGGAACGCGAGTTGCTAAGACCATCGCGGGAAGAACGCCGCAGGGGCCCCCGGCCCCGGTACAAACTGCCCGCAAGCAAGGAGCGACAACGATGAAAGGGTTGATTGAAGACCACCTGCTGGTGATGGAGAAGGTGCTCGACCTGCGCCTGCAACGTCAAAATGTCGTCATGGGCAACATCGCCAACGTGAACACGCGCAACTACAAGCCGCGCAGCCTGGCCTTTGAGGACGACCTGCAGAGCGCCCTGAAGCTCGACGCCCGCGGCAAGATGGCCCGCACCGACCCCAAGCACCTGCCCTCGGAGTTCGACATCAACGGCTTCCAGGGCAAGGGGCTCACCGAATACAAGCCGCGCATGGTCTTTGGCGAGGACGCGGTGGACCTGGACAAGGAGATGAGCTCCATGGCCAAGAACTCGCTCATGTACAACGCGCTGACCGACATCATCTCCAAGAACTTCACGGGACTCAACACCGTGATTCAGGAAGGGAGCAGATAAATGGACTTCATGAGCGCACTCGACATCAGCGCCTCGGGCATGAAGGCCCAGCGCACCTACATGAATGTCATCTCCATGAACCTGGCCAACGTGAAGACCACCCGGACCCCCGAAGGCGGACCCTACCGCCGCAAGTCCGTGGCCTTCGCCGCCACCCCGGTCATGAGCCCCTTTGACAAGGCCATGGAGAACGCCGAGGACCGCGAGCTCAAGGGCGTCACCGTGCGCGGCATCGTCACGGACAAGCGGCCCATGAAGATGGTCCACGAGCCCGGCCACCCCGACGCCAACAAGGACGGCTACGTGTCCTACCCGGACATCAACGTGGTGGAGGAGATGGCCAACATGATCACCACCATGCGGTCCTACGAGGCCAACGTCCAGGCCATCCAGGACACCAAGGCCATGTTCAACAAGGCCTTGCAGATCGGCCGCTAGCCGCGCACACGCACAAGGAGCACGCCATGATCGTCAAGTCCGTCGCCATGCAGGCCTACCAGAACGCGCTGAAGATCCAGTCCGACGCCCAGGGCAAGATCGCCTCGAACTTCAAGAAGCCCGCGGCCGCCCAGGGCGGCTTCATGGACGCCCTCAAGGGCAACCTGGAGAAGGTCAATGACCTGCAGAACGAGAAATCGAGCCTGGCCACCTCCTTTGCCGCAGGCAAGGACCACAACGTGCATGAGCTCATGATCACCCTGCAGAAGGCCGGACTGGCCATGAGCATGACCAGCGCCGTGCGCAGCAAGATCATGCAGAGCTACCAGGAACTCACCAAGCTGCAGTTCTAGACCCTAAGCACGCCCGCAGAAAGCACAGAGGAGAAAGAGCATGAACCCGAAGGTCATGGAATACCTGGACAAGGCCAAAAGCGTTTGGTCCGGCCGCAGCATCCCCCAGCAGGTGCTCCTCGGCGGGCTGGCCGTGGCCCTTCTGGCCGCCTTTGTGGTGGGCGTCATCATCATGAACAAGCCGGACTTCAAGGTGCTCTACTCCAAGCTTTCCCAGGAGGACGCAGGCAAGGTGGTCAACCTGCTCAAGGCCACCAAGGAGCCCTACCAGATCGAGGACAACGGCCAGACCGTGCTGGTCCATGCCGACCGCGTCTACGAGCTGCGCCTCAAGGTGGCCGGCGAAGGCAACCTGCACGGCCAGGGCATCGGCTTTGAGATCTTCGACGACATCAAGATCGGCCAGACCGACTTCGTGCAGCACATCAATTACCAGCGCGCCCTGCAAGGCGAGCTGGCGCGCACCATCATGGAATTTCCCCAGGTCGAGCGGGCCAGGGTGCACCTGGTCATCCCCAAGAAGAGCCTGTTCATCGAGGAGCAGACCATGCCCTCGGCCTCGGTTGTGGTGATGCTCAAGGAGAAGGACAAGAAGCTCGAGGCCAAGGAGGTCCAGGGCATCGTCAACCTGGTGACCATGGCCGTGGAAGGCCTGGACAAGAAGCACATCACCATCACCGACCAGAACGGCCAGCCCGTGTTCCAGCCCGCCGACGACGAGACCGCCCAGGGCATGAGCACCACCCAGATGGAGTTCAAGAGCCAGGCCGAGCGCAAGATCGAGCGCCGCATCGAGGAGCTCCTGACGCCGGTGGTCGGCCCCCAGAAGGTCATCGCCCGGGTGAACACCGAACTCGACTTCAGCCACAAGACCATCAAGAAGGAGCTGTTCAACCCCGACAGCCAGGTGGTGCGCAGCGAGACCCGCTCTGAGGAGACCGTGGCCGGCAAGGCCAACCTGGACGGCAACGTGCCCGAGGCCAACTTCCGCGGCGACGGCTTCACCGGAACCCAGAGCTCCCAGGACTCCAGCCGCGAATCGCGCACCACCAACTACGAGATCAACAAGGAAGAACAGCAGATCGTCTCCCCCGTCGGGGAGTTGAAGCGCCTGGGCGTTGCTGTTATCGTGGACGGGACGTACACCAAGGACGAGAAGACCGGCGTGGTCACCTATGTGCCGCGCACGGCGGAAGAGCTCGCCCGCATCAAGAGCCTTGTCTCCAGCGCCGTGGGCTTTGACAAGGACCGCGGGGACAACATCGAGGTCTCCAGCATCGCCTTCGGGGCCACGGACCTGAGCGAAGGCCCCTCGCTGGTGCGGAACTTCCTGGAAATGGGCCAGCGCCTGGGCAAGCCGCTCTTGACCGGCCTGCTGGTCTTCCTCTTCCTGATCCTGGTGATCCGTCCCGTGGTCATGGCCCTTATCCGGCCCAGGGTGGCCGAAGAGGAGGCGGAGGAAGTGGCAAGTCTGCCCAGCATGGATGAACGGCTGGCCATCGAGGAAGTCCTCGAGGAGCCCGAGGAGGCCCTTGGCACCTCCCGCCGTCTGGAGATCGCCAAGAATCTGGCGGTGCAGTTGACCGAGCAGAACATTGATCAGGCCATCAGGTTGCTGAAGTCCTGGGCCAGACAGGAGGCCTAACGTGGCTGGATTCACCGGTCCCCAGAAAACCGCCATCGTCATGCTGGCCTTGGGCGAGAAGTTCACGGGCGAGGCCTTCAAGCGCATGGAGCGCCAGGAGATCACCGCCGTGTCCAAGGCCATGCTGGAGATCGACTCCGTGGCCCGCGAGGACGTGCTGGACGTCTTGAAGGAATTCAACGACTCCATCACCTACGGCGCGGAGATGCTCATGGGCGGTGCGGAACAGGTGAAGCGCCTCCTGTCCAAGGCCCTGGACAGCGAAACCGCCAAGTACATCCTGGACACCCTGGAGATCAGCTCCGGGCCCGTGCCCTTCCAGGAGCTGTCCAACGTCAGCCCGCGCATCCTGGCCCAGATACTGCGCAACGAGCACCCGCAGACCCTGGCCCTCATCCTGGGCCACCTGCACCCGGACCAGGCCGCAGAGCTGCTGTCCAACCTGCCCTCCGGCGTGCGCGCCGAGGTGCTCATGCGCCTGGCCAAGCTCGAGGCCGTGGCCGAGGAGATGCTCCACGAGGTCGACAAGGTCCTCCAGAGCCAGCTCATCGCCATGGGCGGCAAGGAAGGCAAGAAGGTCGGCGGCATCAACTCCGTGGCCGAGATCCTGAACGCCGTGGACCGCGCCACCGAGGAAGAGGTGCTCTCCGAGATCGAGGAAGAGTCCCAGCAGATGGCCGACGACATCAGAAACCTCATGTTCGTGTTCGAGGACATCAAGGCCCTGGACGACCGCAGCATCCGCGAACTCTTGAAGGACATCTCCAACGAGGAGCTGACCAAGGCGCTCAAGGGCGCAAGCGACGACCTGAAGGACAAGTTCCTCAAGAACCTTTCCGAGCGCGCGGCCGGCATGATCCGCGAGGATCTGGAGATCATGGGCCCGGTGAAGCTCTCCGAGGTGGAGAGCGCGCAGCAGAACATCGTCAAGACCGTGCGCCGTCTGGAAGCGGAAGGCCGCATCGCCATAAGCAGAGGTGGTGGAGATGAGTTCATCTAGCCCCGGCATCCTGGACAAGCGCTACACCGGCCGGGTCATCATGGGCTGCGACACGCCCGGCCCGGACTACCTGACCATTCAGGAGATCGAGGGCAAGCGCCACCGCCCCACCTGGGACGAAGGCACCGAGGAAGAGTACATCGTCCGCTGCCGCGACAAGGCCCAGAGCATGGCCCGGACCATCATCGCCCAGGCCATGGCCCAGGCCACGCGCGAGGCCGAGGCCATCCGCGAGGAGGGCCGCCGCGAGGCGCAGGCCGCCGTGGACGCCGCCCGGCAGGAGGCCCAGGCCAACCTGGACGCCGAATTCCAGGCCCAGGCCCAGAACATGGCCGACCTCATGCAGGCCATCTCCGGCCTCGGGCTGGAGGTCTGGCAGTCGCGCCGCCGCGACTTCGCCGCCCTGGCCAAGGCCTTCACCGAAAAGGCCCTGCGCGTGGAGATGGACTCCCGCCGTCCCGCCATTCTGGAGAGCCTCATGGACGAGGCCCTCGCCCGTCTGGACGGGCACCGCGAGTTCGTGCTCAAGGTCGCGCCCCAGGATTTCGAGCTGGCCAAGACGCTCATGGAGGAGCTCCGGACCAGCCGGCCCGATCTGGGCCAGTGGCGCCTGGTGGCCGACGGCTCCCTGACGCAGGGCGGCGTGGTGCTGGAGACCAGCGACATGCTGGCCGACAACACCCTGGACAGCCGCCTGGCGCAGCTCAAGCCCTTCCTGGACCAGCTGGAGCTGCCCGAGGACATGGACACGGCCAGGGGGGCCGGGGGCCAGGCCAGGGAGCCGGGTCGCAATGGCGCTTGATCCCAACGACGTCGCCGGCGCCTGCGCCGACCTCGATCTTTGCCAGACCTTCGGCAAAATCACCAAAGTGGTCGGGCTCATCGCCGAAGGCCAGGGCATAAGCCCCCCGGTGGGCGCGGTGTGCCACCTCCTGCCCGAAGACAAGGACGCCTTGCCCATCCCGGCGGAGGTGGTGGGCTTCCGCGAGGGGGCCTGCCTGTTCATGCCCTATGGCGACATGCGCGGCATCCGCCCCGGCAGCCTCATCCGCAATTCCTCCGCGCCCCCGCACATGCCTGTTGGGCCGGGCCTCCTGGGCCGCACCCTGGACGCCTTCGGCCAGCCCATCGACGGCAAGGGCATGATCGCCGCCGAGTCCTACGTGCCCCTCTACCGCACCCCGCCCAACCCCATGGAGCGCCCGCGCATCGACCAGCCCCTGGATGTGGGCGTGCGCGCCATCAACGGACTTTTGACGCTGGCCAAGGGCCAGAGGATCGGCATCATGGCCGGCTCCGGCGTGGGCAAGAGCACCCTCATGGGCATGATGGCCAGATACACCAAGGCCGACATCAACGTCATCGGCCTGGTGGGCGAACGCGGCCGCGAGGTGGTGGAGTTCATCGAGCGCGACCTGGGGCCCGAGGGCATGGCCAGGAGCGTGGTCATCGTGGAGACATCCGACAAGAGCCCGCTCATCCGCATGCGCGCGGCCTTCGCCGCCACGGCCGTGGCCGAGTACTACCGCGACCAGGGCCTTGACGTGCTTTTGATGATGGACTCGGTGACGCGCTTCGCCATGGCCGGCCGCGAGGTGGGCCTGGCCGCGGGCGAACCGCCCACGCGCGGCGGCTACACCCCGAGCGTCTTCGCGCAATTGCCGCAGCTGCTGGAACGCACGGGCAAGAGCGCCCTGGGCTCAATCACAGGGATTTACACCGTGCTCGTGGACGGCGACGACTTCACCGAACCCATCGCCGACGCGGTGCGCTCCATCATCGACGGGCACATCGTGCTCACGCGCGAGCTGGCGGACCAGGTGCACTTCCCGGCCATCGACGTGCTCAAGAGCATCAGCCGTCTGCGCAGCGAGGTGGTGGACCGCCCGAACATCGAGGCCGGGCGCACGGTGCTCAAGCTCATGAGCACCTTCAAGCGCGTGGAGGACATGGTGAACATCGGGGCCTACCAGAAGGGCGGCAACGCCGAGGTGGACCGGGCCATCGAGATGGTGGCGCCCATCAACGCCTTTTTGCAGCAGCACGTGGGCGACAACGTCTCCCTGGAGGACTGCTTCGCCAGGCTCAGGGAGCTGGCGGGGGGGTAGGGTCTCACCTACTCGATGCGATCTCTTTTTTGTAAGTTGTGACGAGCACATAACAGTTGAATATTTTCGGAAGTTAACGACGTCCCCCCCTTTGAAAATGGGAGGATGTGATCAAAATGGAGTTCATCGGTAGCTCCACACACCGAGCACTTCCCTCCATCACGCTTCCAGACCTCAAGCTTAACATGAGTTGGCACTACCCGACGGCGCTCCGCATCGGGTCGCGTTGGTATTGTGAAATCATCGTTCCCCTCAATTGCGACAAGCTTGAATTTGTACACCGATCTAAGTTCGTCTCTCTCTACCCAAGAATCAACAAGAAGAAACACGCCATTATACGTCCAAATTCCATCACGAATTTTTTCATAAACACGCACGCGTTCTGCCTGCATCTTTCCACTCTTATATGCTATAGCTGCTTCAAAAAACTTCCCATTTTGCGTCGGAGTTCCACCGGAATAGTAGCCAGGCTGGTCCACAGCCTTTGGGTTGAGGCACGAAACAGACTTTGGGTTATCATGCCCCTCATAAACGAGTGTTGTTCCACCATCTTCAATTCGATCACGATAGGGAGCGTTTGCCCGGACAGACATAAGGATTACGGAGTGGCTCCCACCTACCCCAAAGTTCATACCACGCTGGAGGCTTAGCCCCTCACGCCTGCACATCTCAAGATATGAAATTATATTATCGCTCAAAGTTAACCTCGCTGCACAACACGCTAAAAAGTAATTAATTATATCGTACTTAAGCGCAATCTGTCCACACGTAATCCCCCACACCCGCACCTTTCTCCCCCCCCACACCCTCAGCCCCAGCGCAGCCAGATGCAGCGCCAGGAACACCCGTTTCAGTCCGCTGATGCGCCCCCCGCCCCCCTGGCCCAATCCTTGCTTTCTCCCCCACACGCGGCAAACCTTTCCGCCCGCGCTGTATCACCCGCCCAAAGCAAACAGATGGAGCCGCCCATGCCTGCGCCCAACGCCCTGCCCATACCGGACCCGGACTTAAGCATCTGCTTCGGCGGGGGCGACTACTCCCAAAGCGCGCGCATGCTGCTGGACTTCTTCATCCGCCACGCGGACCTCTTGCCCCACGAGCGCGTGCTCGACGTGGGCTGCGGCGCCGGGCGCGCGGCCTGGGGCCTGGCCGAATACCTGACCCCCGAGGGCCGCTACTGCGGCTTCGACACCTTCCCCAAGGGCATCGAATGGTGCCAGGAGAACCTGTCGCCACGCCTGCCGAACTTCGAGTTCCGCACTGTCGACGTGTTCAGCGGCGTATACAACCCGGCCGCCAGCGTCAGCGCGGAAGCCTTCCGCTTCCCCTACCCCGACGCCTCCTTTGACCTGGTCATCCTGGTCTCCGTGTTCACGCACATGCTGCCCGCGGACATGGCCGGGTACCTCTCCGAGATCGCACGGGTGCTTATGCCCGGCGGGCGCATGTTCGCCACGTACTACCTCATGAACGACGCGGTGCGCGAACTGCTCGCCAAGGGCCCAGGAAACCCGGACTTCACCAAGCGCTATGGAAACTTCTGGGTGGCCGATCCGGCCTCGAAAGAGGACGCCGTGGCCTTTGAGGAATCGCTGGTTCGGGCCATGCTCACGCAACAGGGCCTGAGGGCGTCGAAACTCGTGCCCGGCCGCTGGTGCGGGCGCGAAGGCTGCGAAAACGGCCAGGACATGCTCGTGGCCGTAAAGCCCCAGGCCGGACAATAGCGCCGGCGCATCCGCGCAGCAGCGGTCTAGCGCCGCTGCCCCCCGGCCTTTGGCCGCACCCTGACCTTCCGCCACGCCCACACCGTCAGCGCAAGCGCCGCCAGATACAGCGCCAGAAACACCCGCTCGTCGAAGTCGTAATAGAGGAGTCTGCCCAGCCAGTGGGCCATGAACCCGCCCCGGTACGTGGCGGCTTCTCCTACAGGATGCGCCGCCGTGCGCAGGGCGTATTCCCAGTTCGTCAACGGGCAGGCCAGGCCCAGAACGGACTCCAGCGCCACCACGGCCAGGCCGAGGAGGTGCAGCAGGCGGAAGGTGCGCCCCCGCACCCAGCCCCAACCCAGCCAGCCGCCCAGCCAAATGGCCGCGAGGCCGAAAGTGAGGAACAGCGCCAGGGCCGTGTGCAGCGCCAGCACCACGTCGGCCAGGATCAAAAGCGTTGCGGCGTCCGCCAGCATGGTCGGCCTCCGGCGGCCAGGGGGAATGAGTCCGCCCGGGACACCTCATGGAAGGAGCCCGGCAGGGCAGTGCCGGCCCGTGCTCAGCAGTCCGGGCAATCCTCCTGGACTTTTTCCGTCGTCGTCCCCTTTCCGTGGCACGTCTGGCACTTCCGCTCGAGAACTGTCCCCGACCCGTCGCACGTGCCGCATTGGACTGTTACTGTTTTGACTATCACGCCATGGCCCTTGCACGTCTTGCATGTCCCTTCCAGCTTTTCCATCGCCGACTCCCTCCCTGACTCCTTCAGGCAGTTGCCGTTGCACGACACCGAAAATTCCCGGCCGCACCGGCACGTTCCAGACAAGGTCACCGTGCCGGTGACCCCAGGCTCATGGCCGCAATCGCCGACATAGGCGCCACAATGGTTGCAATACAGGCTCCTGGACATGCCCCACCCTCCATCTTTGGCCAATGTTTCGGTTGCAAGACACCGGTTATCTTACTTCCTATTTCGATAGGGCATATCTTCCGCCTGCGCAAGAGGTGCGCGCAAGGAAACATATGGGCGCACACGGGGATGAGTGCAGGCGTGCCTTGCAGCGCGATGCTGTTGCCGCTCCAAACGCAGAGAAGCCCCGGCTATAGACCGGGGCCTCTCTCATCAAGCGTAATCAAGTCAAGGCCATGGGGAAGGCACCGCTATTTCATCTTGCTCGCGTTCTCCCGCATCCATTCCGTCCACTCCCGATACGCCTTTGACTTCTCTGGCAAATGCTTGTCATCATTAGGTATCGCTTCGAATACCGCCTTGCGCCTAAAATACTCCGCCCGTATGGCCTCCTTCGAGTCCTTGCTTACCGCTTGCGGCGATGGTTCCGGTAGCACCGCCGGCGGCGTTGCGCCTTCGATTTCAGGGGTGGGCGGAGCCACGGAGGAGACCGCCGCATTGCTCCTGCCAACCCATGCACCATTCTGGTTGAGGAAATCACCCCGGCCACCCTTGCTCCACCAGTCGATGAGCTTCTGGGTGTAGTATTTGGGATAGCCTGGGGGCGAAAACAGCAATCTGTCCGTGCCTTTCTTGTTCCACATGAAGGGGGGAGTCGGGGGCGGCTTCATGGCATATTTCTTCACCGTGCCGTCTTTCAGCCTGTACACGAACACGGTCCGGCTCGGATCCCTCTTGTACTGCCCCTCGATGTCGGGCAGCACCATCTCCCACCCATCCAGCACCAGACCGCCCGGGCCGGCGCTGATCTCCGTCGGCTCCTGGGAATCCTGGGCCAGGCTGAAAGACGGCAAGACCAAAACCAGAAGCAAACACACTGCAAACACGTTCAGGCGAGTTCTCATGGCATAACACCTCCCGCTAAGACGTTTTTGATCTGCTCTGCTTGTTCCAATGCGCTGGTGCTCCGGACGCCGCGGCGTCCGCCGGCATGGTATGCCCCCGGCGGGGTCAAGGGGCGGCGCCCCTTGGCGAACGATCCCCCCTACCCTGCGCTGCCGTTCCCGTTGCCCATGCCCTTGTTGCGGTGGTCCAGGTGCACGATGTCCTTCTCGAAGATGCGCAGCACGAAGTCCGCATGGATCTTGAGGCGCGAGGAAAACGCCCGGCCGCGCGTGTCCGTCGCGCCGCCGCCCACGAACTCCACGGCCGCGATGTGCTTGCCGCGCTCCTTCAGGTGCCGGATGGACGGGATGGCGTCGGCGTCGCCGGAGACCACGATGGCCACGTCGTAGTTGTCCTGCAGGGCCACCATGTCCACGGCCAGGGCCGTGTCCAGCCCCTTCTCCTCCACCCACTTGTGCAGGAAGTTGACCTTCCAGTGCCCGGCCTCGCGGATGTCGATGAGGTCCGAGGACGCGCGCACCCCGGCATAGAACCGGCGCATGCCGTCGATGGCCCGGATCTTCTGCTGGTACCAGTCGCGGAAGTCGCTGTAGCAGGCGGCCCAGGCCGCCTCCTCCCGCTCCTGCTCCGTGGCCTCGGCCTCCGGGGCGGCCACGCGGGCCAGCCAAAGGGCCCGGATCTCCTGGTCGCGCACAAAGGCGGAGCGCAAGGCCGTCCGCGACTGCTGGTTCTGCAGGTCCCAGTCGTCGATGCTGCCCACTGCGTACCAGTAGACGCGCCGGAGCTGGGCGCTGGCCGGGGCGTCCTGCAAGGTCACCTCGTGCCAGGTGCGCACCGCCTCGCGGTACATGTGCGCGTAGAGCTGCGAGTAGTTGTTGATCTCCAGGTTCATGGTCCGTAGCGAACCGTAGAGGTTCGAGCCGTCGACGAAAAAGGCGAAGCGCTGCATATCAACTCCATTTGGCATTTCGACAGTCTACAACAATCAACAATATGTCCATGCGCCGGCAACAACGCATGGCGCGGCGAATGCGCCCTGGGGCGCTTTGCGCTAGAACAGCTTCCTGACCCCTTCCAGCAGGCCGGGCTTCTTCTCCGGCGTGGCGCCCGCCGGCGTGCCCTTCCTGCCGCCAAAGACGTTGCCCAGGCCCTGCACCACGCCGCCCACGGCGTTGATGGCCCCCGTGCCGATGGCCCGCAGGTAGTCCGTGCCGTAGGCGGGGTTGTCGTAGGGGCCGGTGACGCGGATGGGCACCACCAGGCCGAAGAAGCTCGCGCCGCCCCCCTGGCCCTCGGCGCTGGGCACCAGGCGCGCCTGCACGGTGTAGTCCACGTCCTTGCTGACCAGGTTCACCGTGCCCTTGCCCTCGGCGCGCAGGAACGGGGCCCTGACGTCCAGGTCGTTGATGGCCGCCACGCCATTGGTGATGGCCGCCGTTCCGGTGATGCTGCCGAACCTGGTGGATTTCTCCGACCCGGGCTCGACGCCGGTGGCGGCCCTCTTGACCTTCAGCGCGGCCTCGTTCACCGAGCCGATGAGGTTGACGCCAGGGAACACGCCGTCCCTGAGGGCAAAGGTCACGCGGCCGAGCAGCGTGCTCTTGAGCGCCGGGACGCTGTTGCCGTGACAGACCAGGGGCGAGGGCGTGGCCAGCTGCAGCGTGCCCGCCAGGCCGCTCTCCTTGCCGTTCAAGTCCGTGAGCAGGGGCTTGGCCTGCAGGTTGTCCACGGCGAGTTGCAGGGTGACCACGGGCTGCGGCCCCTGCACGTCCAGGCGCAGGGAGCCCTTCACCGAGCCCTCGTAGAGCCGGGCGTCCACCTGGCCCACGTCCAGCACGCCGTTCAGCGCGGTCATGGGCACCTTCAGGGACTGGAGGCGCAGGCCCTTGATCTTGAAGCGCTCCGCCACAAGCTGGCCGTCCAGGCTCAATCCGCGCAGGGCCTGCACCGGGAAGAGCTCCTCCTCCTTCTTGTCCTCGGCCGCGGCGCCATCCCTGGGGGCCCCCTTGGGGGCCTCGGCCTCCTTCTTGGCGGGCAGAAAGCGGTCGGCGTCCAGGCCCTCGATGCGGATGTTGAAATTGACGGCCTTCTTTTCAATGCCCGTGAGGCGCAGGCGGCCCTCCACCCGGGCTTCGTCCAGGCTGGCCTTGAACACCGGGATCTCGGTGTAGCCCTTGCCGCTCTTGAACTCCACGGCCGCGCTGATGTGCTGGTAGGCGCTCTGGTCGGCGGTGTCCGGGGCCTTTCCCGTGAGCGCGGCGGAAAGCTCGCGGCCGTTGAAGTCGGCGAACTCCATGCGGCCCTTGATGTCCGGGGCGTCCTTCAGGTTCGCCACCTGGAACAGGCCCGTGCCCTTGGCCCCGTATGCGCCGAGGCTCAGCCCGGCGCCCTCGGCGGTCTGCTTCTGCATGTCCACCTTGAACTCCGCCAGGCCGAGGCTGAATTCGCCCTTGCCGCCGGGCACGCCCTTGCCCGTGGCCGACATGCTGAGCTTGAAGTTCGACAGGAGGTGCCGCTCGTCCGGCAGGTGCATGGTCGCCGTGCCGCTCATGGCCACCTGGGCCTGCACTTCGGGGGCCTTGGCCCCCAGGCTGACCTTGACCTCAAAGTCAAAGGGCTTGCCGGGCCGGATGGTCGTCACGTCCACCTGCGCACCGGAAACGGCATAGTGGTTGTCCGCCTGGAAGTCGTCCCAGGTCAGGCTGGCGTCCTTGATGTGCAGCCCGTCCAGGTTCAGGCCCTCCAGCCCGGAGGGGCCGGTGTCGGGCTTGTCGGCCTCATCCTTCCTTTGCGACTCGTCCGGGCCGAAGAAGTCCGTCCAGCTCGCGCGGCCCTGCGCGTCCCTGACCAGATGCACCTCCAGGCCCTCCAGCGAGACCCTGCCCACCTCCACGCGGCCCGTCAGCAGCGGCAATATCTTGATGCTGACGCTGGCGCCCTGGATGCGCGTGAAGGGCTTGTCGCCGAAGCCCGGCGCGTTGCCCAGGCTCACGCCGCCGGTCTGCACGCCCAGGCGCGGGAAAAAGGTCAGCTTCACGTCGCCGTCAAAGAGCAGCTCGCGCCCGGTCTTCTCCTTCACCAGCCTGGTGATGTCGCCCTTGTACTTGTTGGGGTCCACCATGACCGCCAGGAGCACGGCGGCGATGACGAAGAGGCTGGCGAGGATGCCGCCGAGGATGACCAGAAAGCGCATGAAGCCCTCCTGTGGTGCTGGGGTGGCAAGGCGTCAGTCGCCCAGAAGATCGCGTATGGCCATGAGCTCGCGCTTGACCTCGGCCAGGATGTCGGGGGCTTCCCCGCTGGCGGGGCCGGAACCCTGGCCCAGGCGCTTCTTGGCGCCCTCGATGGTCAGGCCTTCGACGTACAGCAGGCGCTTGATCTCGCGCACGGTGTCCACGTTGGCCTCGGTGTAGGCGCGCTGGCCGGCGGGGGTGCGCACGGGCACGAGCACGTCCCGGAACTCGCTCTCCCAGAAGCGCAGCACAAAGGGCTTCACGTCAAGCAGCTTGGCCGCCTGCCCGATTTTATACGTTCTGCCCTTTTCGTCTGCGTCCATTGTTAAAGCTATAGCAGAGGAATTGTCAGGGGGGAAGGGGGCGGAATGCCCCTGCACGGAAGCCGCTTTGGCGCGCCCGCCACCCGCTGCGGTACCTCGCCGATGCGCCGAGGCACCACGCCGCCCATGCCCTTGCCTCCGTCGTCATGCCCACCCCGCCCAAGGCTGGACATTCCGCCCATATCTGCCCTAACATTTCCCGCATCATTGCATCCCAAGAAGGAGACGCCCCATGGACCCATCCCTCCAATCCCTTGACCAGGTGCGGGCCTCGGCCCTGGACATGGCCGTCCGCTTCGGCCCGAAGCTCTTCGTGGCGCTCATCATCATCGCCGTGGGCTATGTCGTCGGGCGCTGGGCGGGCCGCCTGCTCGACCACCTGCTGCTGCGCCTGAACCTGGAGGCCACGGTGCGCTCCCTGCTGGTGCGCACGGCGCGGGTCCTGATCCTGGGGCTCTTCGCCATCATGGCCCTGCAGAACCTCGGCATCGAGCTTCTGCCGCTCATCGCGGGCCTCGGAGTGGCCGGCGCGGGCGTGGCCCTGGCCATGCAGGGCATCCTGGGCAATGTCGCCGCCGGCCTGACCATCATCTTCACGCGGCCCTTCCACGTGGGCGACTACATCTCCATCGCCAGCGAGGAAGGCGAGATCCTGGACATCAGCCTGTTCAGCACCACCCTCGGCCACACGGACCTCTCCATGGTCATCATCCCCAACCGCAAGATCGTCGGCGAGATCCTCCACAACTGCGGCAAGATACGCCAGCTCAACCTCGCGGTGGACGTGGCCTACGGCACCGATGTGGGCGCCGCCCTGGGCCTGGTGGACGAGATCCTGCGCGCCAATGCCCGCGTGCTCCAGGACCCGGCCCCCGTGGTGGGCGTTGCGCGCCTGGCCGACTCCGGCGTCACCCTGCGCGTCTCCCCGTGGGTCAAGGTGCCCGATTACGTGGACGCCACGGGCGAGCTCAACAAGGCGGTCCTGGACACGTTCCGTGCGCGCGGCATCGCCATACCCTTCCCGCAGCGCGAGGTCAGGATGCTCGGCCCCGGCGCCTAGGAGCGGCCCCGCCGCAAGGCCAAGGGGAGCCCGCAGCGGGACTCCCCTCAAACGGGTTCCGGGGCGCTTCGTTGGCCGCCAGCCCGGCCCAGCGAGGTTGCCCCTGCCCCTTGACAGCCCGCCGCCGTTCCGCTGAAGTCGAAGGGCTCAGCCTCTTAATTTTCTTCAACGTTTCCAGGAGAGGGCACGGTTTGCCATGGCCAACGACGAGTACCTGAAAGGGCTTAAGCGCAGTTGGAACACCTACGGCAAGGAAGACCCCTTGTGGGCCATCGCCCTCAGCCCGGAGAAGAAAGGGAACAGATGGGATGAGGAGGAGTTCTTTGCCACGGGCAAGGATGTCGCAAGGCAGATGATGCACTGGTGCGACACGCACGGGCTCCCCAATACTCGCGGCACTTTCCTGGACTTCGGCTGTGGCGTCGGCCGCCTCACCCAGGCCTTTGCCGAACACTTCAAGAAATGCATCGGCATCGACATCGCGCCATCCATGATCAGGGCCGCGAAGCAGTTCAACACCTTCGGCCCCCGCGTGACCTACACGCTGAACGAGCGGGAAGACCTCTCACTCTTCAAGGACGGCACCGTGGACATGATCTACACGGAGCACGTCCTGCAGCATATCAGCCCGGAGGTCTCCAAGGGCTACATCGCGGAAATGATCCGGGTGCTCAAGCCTGGGGGACTGCTGTCCTTCCACATCCCCTCCGTGCTTGGGCACCTCTTCACGTACCCTGAGTCCGGCCTGTCGGCCAAGATTACGTTTCAAGGAAAATCGCTGCGCATGGAGCCCGGCGCGACAGCCACCATCCCCGTGACGGTACACAACACCGGGACCGTGTCCTGGCTGTCGCACACCCCCACGGGCCGCGGCAAGATCCTGCTCCGGCTCATGAACACCTGGTATGACGCGGGCAATGAACTGCTGCTCGACGGCCTCCACCACGAGGATATCCCCGAGACCATCGCCCCAGCCGAGGCCTTGGTCATGGAGTATTCGCTGACCGCTCCCGGCGCGCCCGGAAACTATCTGGCGCTGTTCGACATCATCGACTTCAACGGCGTCACCTTTGCCAACAGAGGCAACCCGCTCTTCGGAATCGGCGTCGAAGTCCTGCCGCACGAAGACCTTGCCGCGCGCGGCCAGGATGCTGCCGGCTCCGAGCCGGTGTTCCATCCGAAGATGGAGATGCACGCCATCCCCGTTGCCGAGGTGGAAGCCCTTGTCCGTGCCTGCAAGGCTCGCCTGGTCGAGGTCGAGCAGACAGAAAGGCCCCCCGACGAGCATTCCCCCGCAAGATACTTCATCACCAAGGACTGATCCGGCGCTCCTGGCGCGACCGCCCGGGGCCTACAAAGAAAGGGGAGCCCTTGCGGACTCCCCTTCTTGCTTCCCTCACGCGGAACGAGCGGCGCGCAGCGCCCTAGATGCTGACCGGCAGCTTCTGCGGCAGGCCGCTCAGCACCTTCCCGTGCTCCTTGTCCACTTCCTTGTCCACCAGGGTGCGCTCATGGTGGCGGTAGGTCAGGCGGAAGGTCAGGTTGCGCTCGCCCGGAGAACCGGGGCCCTTGTCCTCGGGGGCGTAGACGGCCACCAGGGCCAGGCTCTCCAGTAGCCTGGGCTTGATCTCGCGGATGGCGGCCTCCACGTCGCAGGCCCGCACGATGGTCCCGTCGGCCATCGAAGCCTTGCAGATCACGGTCACGTCGCGGCGCACGGGCGGGAACTTCGGCAGGGCCTTGAACGCGGGCGTGGTGGCGCGGGAAAGCTCGCGCAGCAGGTCCGCGTCCAGGTCCGCCAGCCAGATGTCCTTGCGGGCGTGGTAGGCGTCCGCGATCTTGGGCCGCACGCGGCCCATGAGGCCGAGCGCCGTGTCCCGGTCCTCCAAAGCCACGCGCACGCAGGGCTCCAGGTAGGGGTGGTCAGGCTGGAGATAATAATCGGCCGGGCCGAGGCGGTAGTGCCCGAGCAGATTCTCCACCAAGCCCTTCACGTCCAGGTAGTCGGCCTCGCCCTGCTCCCAGGGCCATTCCTGGCCGTGGCGCTGGCCGTGCACCAGCAGCCCCAGGCGCGAGTTCTCGCGGGCGCTGGTGTCGGAGCCGGGGTCGGCGACAAAGGCCTTGGCCACCTCGAAGAGGCGCAAGGAAGCGTTGCCCTGGCTCAGGTTGTGGCGCACGTTGTTCAGGAGGCCGGGCGCGATCTCCGTGCGCAGGACGTTCTGGTCCTCGCTCAGGGGGTTGGCGATCTGGATGCGCCCTTCCTGCGGCAGGTTCAGGCGGTCCAGGTCGTCGGTGCCCACGAAGCTGTAGTTCACCGCCTCGCGCAGGCCGGCGCCCACGGCCCAGGCCTTGAGCCCCTGGATGAACCCGAACTCCGTGTCGGACATCTGCACGGAGTCCAGGGACTTGGAGATCCTGGGCAGCACCGCCGGGATGCGGTCGAGCCCGTGCACGCGGCCGCATTCCTCGAACAGGTCCACCTCGCGCTCCAGGTCCAGCCGGTGCGGGGGCGAAGACACGTTCCAGCAGGCCGGGTCGGCGGCGTCCACATGGCAGCCCAGGCCCGTCAAGGTGGTGCGGCAGAACTCGGGCGTGAGCTCCAGGCCGAGCAGGGCGTTGCAGCGGGCCAGGCGGAAGATGTGGCTGCGCTCGGCCCAGGGCTTGGGTTCGCTCGCGGCGATGCCGGGCAGGACGTGCGCCCCGGAGACCTCGGCCATGAGCTGTGCGGCGCGGTCCAGGGCGAAGAGCGAGCCCACCTGGTCCACGCCCCGCTCAAAGCGGTAGGAGGCTTCGCTGGGCAGGGCCAGGCGGCGGGCGGTCTTGCGGATGGTGCCGGGCCGGAAGATGGCGCATTCGAGGAGCACCTCGGTGGAGGCGTCCGTGATGCTGGAGTTGGCGCCGCCCATGACCCCGGCCAGGGCCACCGGGCGCTCGGCGTCCCAGATGAGCAGGTCGCTGCCGAGCAGCTTGCGCTCCTGGCCGTCCAGGGTGGTGATGCTCTGGCCTTCCTGGGCAGGGGCCACGCGGATGACGTCCCCCTTGAGCAGGGAGCGGTCAAAGGCGTGCAGGGGCTGGCCCAGCTCCATCAGGATGTAGTTGGTCACGTCCACGATGTTGCTGATGGGCCGCTGGCCGATGGCCAGCAAACGGTGGCGCATCCAGTCCGGGCTCTTGCCGATCCTGGCCCCGGTCAAGATGCGGGCGCGGTACACCGGGCACAGCTCGCCGTCGGAAATCTCGATGCGCACGGCCCCCTGCGCATCCATGGGGGCGGCGGCGAGCTCGCGCAGGTCCAGCCTCGGCATGGTCAGGGGCAGGCCGAAGCCCAGGGCCGCCTCCCGCGCGATGCCCAGCACGGACAGGCAGTCCGCCCGGTTCGGGGTGATGGACACCTCGATGACCTCGCGCTCCAGGCCAAGGGCCTCGGTCAACAGCTGGCCGGGGCGGAAGGACTCGGGCAGGACCATGATGCCCGTGTGCTCCTCGCTCAGACCCAGTTCGCGCTCGGAACAGATCATGCCGCAGGAGGCGACGCCGCGCAGCTTGGCGCGCTTGATCTCCAGGCCGCCGGGCATGGTGGTGCCGATCGGCGCCACGGGCACCTTCTGGCCCTGGGCCACGTTTGGCGCGCCGCAGACGATGGGCAGAAGCTCCGGCCCGCCCACGTCCACGCTGCACACGGAGAGCTTCTCGGCCTCGGGGTGGCGCCCGCACTCCACCACATGGCCCACCACGATGCCGGCGATGGACTCGAAGGGGTCGAGGATGGCCTCGACCTCCAGGCCCTGCATGGTCAGGCGGTCGGCCAGGTCCTGGACAGTGCCGGTGTAGGGCACGAACTCACGGAGCCACTGCAAGCTGATGAACATATGCGCCTCGTCGAAGCCTTGCGGGCCCTAGTCCCGGATGGGGGAGCCCCGGTGGAAGAAAAACGCCCCGCCCCCCTGGCCCCGCGGCTGCCGGAAGCGCTCCGGGCCTGGACCTGGGTCGCGGGGCTTGGCGTTTACGAAAACTGTTCGAGGAAGCGCACGTCGTTCTCAAAGAACATGCGCAGATCGCCGATGCCGTACTTGAGCATGGCCACGCGCTCCACGCCCAGGCCGAAGGCGAAGCCGGTGAACTCTTCGGGATCGTAGCCCACGGCGCGGAAGACGTTGGGGTCCACCATGCCGCAGCCCAGGATCTCCACCCAGCCGGTCTTCTTGCACACGCGGCAGGGGTCGGTCTTGATGTAGCCCGAGCCGCCGCAGAGCATGCAGGAGATGTCCACCTCGGCGCTGGGCTCGGTGAAGGGGAAGAAGCTGGGGCGGAAGCGCACCCTGGTGTCCGCCGAGAAGAGCTGGCGCACAAAGGCCGTGAGCGTGCCGCGCAGGTCGGCCATGCTGACGCTCTTGTCCACCAGCAGGCCCTCGATCTGGTGGAACATGGGCGTGTGGGTGATATCCGAGTCGCGGCGGTAGACCTTCCCCGGAGCGATGACCGCCACCGGCGGCCTGCGGGAGAGCATGGTGCGCACCTGCAGGGGCGAGGTATGCGTGCGCAGGACGACGGAGTCGGAGATGTAGAGGGTGTCCTGCATGTCGCGGGCCGGGTGGTCCGGGGGCATGTTCAGGGCCTCGAAGTTGTTCCAGTCGTTCTCCACCTCTGGGCCGGCCACCACCTCGAAGCCCAGGCCGGTCAGGACCTCGCAGATCTCCTGCATGGCCAGGGTCACGGGGTGCAGCGAGCCCGGCGCGGGCCGGCGGCCCGGCAGGCTGGGGTCGAACCCGGCCAGGGCGCCCTGGGCGCCTGCGGCCTCGAGCTCCGCCTGGCGGGACTCCAGAAGCGCCGTGAGCTCGGCCTTGACCTCGTTGGCCTTGCGGCCGGCAACGGGCTTTTCCTCGGGCCCCATGCGGACAAGGGCGGTCATGGCCTCGGCCAGCTTGCCCTTGCGGCCCAGGAACTCCACGCGCAAGGCGTCCAGGTCCTTCAAACTGCAAGCCTGACCCCGGCGCGCTTCGCACTCCAGGGTCAGGCCATCGAGTCCTTCCAGGAAGGACTTCAGCGTCTCGTTCACGGACCTTACGCCTTGGCCGCCTGGGCGATCTGGGCGAAAACGGCGGGTTCGCGCACGGCCAGGTCGGCCAGCATCTTGCGGTTGATGCCGATTTCAGCCTTGGACAGGCCGTTGATGAAGCGGCTGTACGACACGCCGTTGATGCGCGCCGCGGCGTTGATGCGCACGATCCACAGGCGGCGGAAGTCGCGCTTCTTCTGCTTGCGGTCGCGGAAGGCGAAACACAGGGCGCGCTCGACGCGCTCGCGGGCGGTGCGGTACAGGCGGCTGCCTGCGCCGATATAGCCCTTGGCCATCTTCAGGTACTTCTTGTGCCGACGGTGGCCGGCAACTCCGCGCTTAACTCTCATTGCAATTCCTCCGAATGCGTTTCAGGCACGCCCGGTTCAAAGCCCGGACGGCACGTTCGTTGGTGTGTCGGTCAGTCTAGCCGTAGGGCAGCAAGCGCCTGACGGCGTCCATGTTGGAGGCGTCCACCAGCGTGCTCTGGCCCAGGCGGCGCTTACGCTTGGCGCCCTTCTTGGTCAGGATGTGGCGCAGGTTCTGGCGGCGGCGCTTGAACTTGCCGTTGCCGATGCTGGTGAAGCGCTTGGCGGCGCTGCGGTTGGTCTTCATCTTGGGCATGGTTTTCCTCCTCAAATCAACACGCGCCCTCTCGGCAGGCGCGGTGTCTATCGTTGTTGACGGACCGGCGCTATTTCCTGACCGGGGTCAGCATCATCACCAGGGTGCGCCCCTCGGAGATGGAGGGCTGCTCCACCTTGGCGATGTCCTGGGTGTCCACGACCACCCGGTCGAGCATGATCTGGCCGCGGTCCTTGTGGACGATCTCGCGGCCCCTGAAGAACACGGCCACCTTGCAGCGGTCGCCCTCCTCCAGGAAACGGCGGATGTGCTTCAGCTTGGTCTGGTAGTCATGCTCATCGGTCTTGGGCCGGAACTTGACTTCCTTGATCTGAATGACCGTCTGTTTCTTCTTGGCTTCCTGTTGACGCTTCTGCTGCTCGTACTTGAACTTACCGTAGTCCATGATGCGACAGACCGGTGGGTCGGCGTTGGGCGAAACCTCGACAAGGTCAAGCCCCTTGCTCTGCGCCAGCGCCAAGGCCTCTGAAGTCGCCATGATTCCGAGCTGCGTGCTCTCGTCATCGACCACGCGCACCTGGGGAATACGTATCCGCTCGTTTCGGCGGACGCCATCATCCTTGGGATGCTGGTCCTGCCGTCTAGGAAAAGCTATAGCTCATCCCTCCGCGCTTGAATGGTTCTTGAGCCGCCTCGCGGACAATCCGGGCAGCCTCGACAAGCGGCACAAATCCGACATCAGCACCTCCGCGCACACGCACGTTGACGCCGTCGGCTTCCACTTCCTTGTCTCCAACTATGAGCATGTAGGGGATCCGGTCAAGCTGCGCCTCGCGCACCTTGTAGCCGAGCTTCTCATTCCGCAGATCCGCTTCGGCGCGTATGCCCTGTTCCTGCAAAAACCGCAAGACTTTTTCGGCATGGCCGTTCTGGGCGTCGGTGACGGTGAGGATGCGCGCCTGCGTCGGCGCCAGCCAGACCGGGAAGGCCCCGGAGAAATGCTCGATGAGTACGCCCATGAATCTTTCGATGGAGCCCAGGATGACGCGGTGCAGCATCACCGGGCGGTGGCGCGCGCCGTCCTCGCCCACGTAGGAGAGGTCGAAGCGCTCGGGCAGGGTGAAGTCGCACTGCACCGTGGCGCACTGCCAGCGGCGCTCCAGGGCGTCCTTGATCTTGATGTCGATCTTGGGGCCGTAGAAGGCGCCGTCGCCTGCGTTGATGCCGTAGGGCATGCCCATGTGCTCCAGGGCGTCCTTGAGGGCGTCCGTGGCGCGCTCCCAGTCCTCGTCCGCGCCGATGCTCTTCTCGGGGCGGGTGCTGATCTCGGCCTCGAAGTCGAAGCAGAAGATGTCCATGACGTCGCGCACGAACCGGATCACGCCGATGATCTCCTCGCGCAGCTGGTCCGGGCGGCAGAGGATGTGGGCGTCGTCCTGGGTGAAGGAGCGCACGCGCAAGAGCCCGTGCAGCACGCCGCTCTTCTCGTGGCGGTGCACCACGCCCAGCTCGAAGTAGCGCTGGGGCAGGTCGCGGTAGCTTTTCAGGCGGCTCTTGTAGATGAGCATGTGCGACAGGCAGTTCATGGGCTTGATGCCGTAGGCCTGCTCGTCGATCTCGGTGAAGTACATGTTCTCGCGGTAGTTGTCGTAGTGGCCGCTCTTCTCCCACAATTCCCGCTTGAGGATGAGCGGGCCCTGGACGAACTGGTAGCCGCGCTTGAGGTGCTCCTTGCGCTCGAAGTCCTCCAGGATGGCGCGCACCAGTGCGCCGTTGGGGTGCCAGAGGACCATGCCGCCGCCCACGTCCTCGTGGAAGCTGAACAGGTCGAGGGCCACGCCCAGCTTGCGGTGGTCGCGCTTCTTGGCCTCCTCCAGGCGGTCCAGGTACTGCTTGAGCTCCTTGGGGCTGGCCCAGGCCGTGCCGTAGATGCGCTGGAGTTGCGGGTTCTTCTCGTCGCCGCGCCAGTAGGCCCCGGCCACGGAGGTCAGCTTGAAGGCCTTCAGAAGGCCCGTGCGCGGCACGTGGGGCCCCCGGCAGAGGTCGGAGAACGCGCCCTGGGTGTACACCGACACCGTGGGCACGGCCAAATCGTCGATGAGCTCCACCTTGTAGGTCTCGCCCTGGGCCGCAAAGCGCTCGCGCGCCTCGGCGCTGGTCATGACCTCGCAGGCGAAGGGCTTGTCCGCGCCCACGCTCCGGACCATCTCGGCCTCGATGGCCTCCAGGTCCTCGGGCGTGAAGGGGCGCTCGAAGTCGAAATCGTAGTAGAAGCCGTTCTCCACGGCGGGCCCGATGGTCACCTTGGCCGCGGGGAAGAGCTTCTTCACCGCCTCGGCCATGAGGTGGGCGGTGGAGTGGCGGATGACTACGAGGCCTTCGGGGGTGTCGGCGGACACGGCGGACAGCTCGGCGCAGTCCGCCGGGATGGGCGCCGCAAGATCGAGCAGGGTATCATTGCAGCGGGCCAGCACGGCGTTCTTGAACTGCTTGCCGGAGAGGCCAAGCTTCAGGGCGTCGGCGCAGGTCGCGCCCGCCTCGACGGATACTTGCTGGCCGGCGACTTCGATCTGTCTGGCAGGTTGCACGGCTTTGGCTCCTTGGATGGGCCCGGCACGGCGCTGTCACACGCCCGGCCCGGCGGCTGAAACAGGAACGGGAGGCGCCTGGGCCTCCCGTTCCGCGAATATGGTAGGCACGAGGAGACTTGAACTCCTGACCCCTTGCGTGTCGAGCAAGTGCTCTAACCAACTGAGCTACGCGCCTATTTTGCTCGAAGGAAGATTCGTTTAAGCCAAGCACCCCTGGTTGTCAACAGAGAATTGCGCGGGAAGCGCAGGCCGGGCGCTTTGCCTCCGCCGCCTGCGCACAAAAGCCCGTGCAGCACGTCCACCAGCCGGCGGAAGAGGGCGGCCGCGCCCCAGGCCAGGAAGCCGTGCAGCAGCGGGAGGCTGGAGTCCCCGGGCTCCGGCTGGCCCGACAGCCAGCGCAGGGCAAGCTCCCCGAAAAAGACCAGGAGAAATGCCGCCCGCCCAAGGGGGCAGAAGCCTGAAAAATCATGGCTGCGCGCCCGCTCCCCGAGCCGCCGGAGCGTTTCGCGGGCGGCGCGTTCCCGCTCCAGGCCGCGGTCTTCCTGAACCGTGCGCAGGGCCGCCATCCGTCTCAGCCCCGCCTTGCCAGCCGCTCCAGGGCCTCGTCCGCCAGGGCGCCCACCGTTGTGGCATGGAGCTCCCCCTCGCGGAAGAGCTCCACCTCGGCCATGTCGCCGCGCAGAGCCTCCAGGGCGGGCGCCTGGGCCCCGGCCCCCAGAAGGCCCAGGGTCCAGGCCGCCAGGCCCCGGCAGGCGCCGTCGTCCTCCTCCAGCCCGGCCCGGAGGGTGGAAATCTCCTGCGCCAGCAGGTCCGGGTGCTCCTGGGCCAGGCGGCCCAAGGCCCAGTAGACGCCCCGGCGCAGGGGCACGTGGTCCAGGCTGTTGCCCTCGCCGTGCTCTTCCTCGCGGACATAGGAGGCCAGTACGCGGTGGAACTCCAAGGCCAGCCGCCGGTGCCGGGCCAGGGTCTCGCCCAGGGCCTCGGGTACGCCCCAGCCCACGCCGCCGGATTCCTCGTTCAGCCGCCAGATGCACTGGCGCAGGACCACGCGGGCGGCCTCCAGGCCCTGGCCGGGGGCATGCTCGGCGGGGGGGCTTTCGGCCATGCGGGCCACGGTGCGGCCAAAGGCCTGCACCGCGCGCCAGCGCACAACCGCAGAGGGGTCCAGGAGCAGGGAGAACAGGGGTCCGGTGAGGCGGCGCGCGGGCACCCCGTCGAGTCCGGCCAGGCCCTCGGCCCAGCCGTCCCCAGACAGGATGTCGCGCAGGGCGCGCTTGAGGTCGCGGGAGTGGGCCATGCGCCCTCCGGCAGCCGCGCTTACTTCAATTTCGCGGCGATCTCGTCGAGCAAGACCTGCGGCACGTCATAGCCGGAGGCCTGGGCCATCTTCACCGACTCGGCGGCCTCGGCCCAGCTGCCCAACTCGGCCTGGACCAGGGCCAGGTTGTTCCAGGCCGGGCCGAACTTGGGCTGCAGCTCCACGGCCTTCTTGAGATTGACCAGGGCGTCGTCCATCTCGCCGCGGGAGAAATGCGCGCTGCCCAGGGTGGCCAGGGCCTGCACGAAGGTCGGGTCGTACTTGATGGCCTTCTGCAGGGCCGGGATGGCCTTTTCGGAATCGCCCAGTTGCAGGAGCACGAAGCCGATGTTGCCCCAGGGCACGGCGAAGAACGGGCGCTGCTGGGCGGCCAGGCGGTTGAAGCTCAGGCAGCCTTCCAGGTCGCCGCGCTCCAGGCAGATGCCGCCCATCTGCACATAGGCCTCGGCCATCTTGGGCGAATTGGCCACGGCCTCGCGGAAGCAGCGCTCGGCGTCCATGAACTCGCGCTTGGACAGGTAGGCCACGCCCAGGTTGTAGTGCGTGTTGCCGCACTCCGCGTTGGCCATGAGCTGTTCCTTCAGGTGCTGGATATACTCGTCGACGTTGTTGTACTTCGGCTCTTCGCTCATGGCGTTATTCTCCGCTCCGCGCCGGGGGGCGCTGTTATTTCAGGGTGACGCCGCGCTCTCTCAGCAGGGCGTTGTACCAGTCGCTGAACTCCAGGATGGGCCGGACCTTCTCGATGTTCATCACCAGCAGGACCATGAACTCGGTCAGGGTCTGCATGTAGTCCGGGTCCGGAATCCCTGGCAGGGTCTTGAAGTACATGTGCAAAAGTTCATGGTTGGTCAGGCCCATGCGGTCCTTGCGGATGTCGATGGGGTCAAAGGGGGCCTGGAAGGGGTCCCAGTTCTCGTAGCCGATGCGGTCCACAAAGCGCCTGCGCCGGGGCGTCATGCGCTCGTACATGGCGCGCTTCTGTTCCTCGACCTGCTCCGAGGTGTACATCTGTTCCATGGCGCCCTAGCCTTTGGCCTTTTTCGCAGCGACGGGCTTCTTGCCGGGAGCCGCAGGCTTCTTGGCCGCGGGCTTTCTGGCCGGCCTTTCCGGCGCCTGGCCGATGGTGAAGCTCTTGGGCGCGCAGCCCGCACAGCCGCCCTGCTTGGTTTCCGGGGAGCAGCCGGAGCACTCCGCCAGCCCCTTGCCCGCCTTGGCCTGGGCCTTGGCGGCAAGCTTGGCGGCCAGGCCAGGCTTGGCGGCGCCTTCTTCGGCCCGGGGCGCGGCCTTGGCGGCCTGGGGCTTCTTGATGCCCAGGTAGTCCTCGGAGTATTCGGTCAGCAGCGCTAGGGACACGGGCACCAGGACCTCGCCCAGGCCCTTGTAGCGCGAGTTCAGGCCCGCGGCCAGCTCGTGGCTCAGGGCGTAGAGGCGGTCCTGGATGCGGTCCAGGTAGACCGTGGGGTAGGCCACGCCCTTTTCAAAGGCGGACCTGCCGCAGGTGTGGGCCTCGCCGCCGATGGCCGTGGGCACGCCGTAGATGCGGCAGGTGACGGGGCGCATGTCGTACATCAGGCACAGCCCCTGGTCGTCCAGGAGCGGGCAGCGCACCTTGACCTTGGACATCTCCAGCAGGATGTCCTGGGCGTTCTTGCCGTCCTGCACGGCCTTGTAGGCGTCGCGCTTCAGGCGGTGCACCAGCCGGTCGGCCTCGTCGGCGCGCTCCAGCACGCTGGTGCGCTCCTTGCCCTTGAACCGGGCCGTGAAGGCCGCGTTCAGGTACAGGGCCTCCACCAGGGTCAGGTCGAAGAGGGCGTGGCAGCAGTCGCTGCAGCCCTTTTCGCAGCGCACATTCTCGGAGAAGCGCGCGCGCACGGTGTTGAAGACCTGGTCGGCCTCGCTGATGATCGCCCCATACTTCTTGAAAAATTCGCTGAACTCCAAGGCCATGCGGGACTCCTCAAGAGAATTCGCCGTGTTGAAGGCCGGCCTCCGGACTGAGGGCGGCGTCAGGGGAAATATGCGTCGGCGCCGGGCCTCTGTAAAGGGGGCCGGCGCATACAAAAAAGCCGGGGGTTCCCGGCGCCAGGGCCGCCACCTGCAGGCGGGCGCTCTGCGCTGCGGAGGGCAGAAGCCCGCGCGGCGCGGCGTGTACGATGGACGGGAGCGGCGCGCGCCGCCCCCGTCGCCTCAGCCGAAGCTGATGAACGCTATTCTTCTTCGATGACGATGGCGTCCTGCTCGCAGACTTCCACGCAGGACTCGCAGCCCAGGCACTCTTCCATGTTCACGGGAACGGCTTTGCCATCCTGCAGCTCGTAGACTTCCACCGGGCAAACGTCCACGCACTCGCCGTCGCCGATGCACTTGTCGTTGTCGACAGTAACCTTGTAGCCCATTGTACCCTCCAGATGTGTAAAGATAGGATTTATCGTCAGCCCCGTCCGGCACATCCCCACCATGTGGGGAGGTGTCCGAAGGGCCAGGCGCCGTTTTTCTCGCACACTGTAGGCAAGCAACCGAGCGCGCAGGCTCCGGGGTTGCTGATATATCCACCTCGCGCCCGGTGTCAAGCCAAAGCGCAGCTTCCTGCGGGAACTCCACAAATCAGCGCGGGTTGTGGTCCGCCGCGGCCTGGGCTATGCTCCCGGATATCCGGATGAACCGGAAATCCACTCCAAGGCAGCCCGCATGTTCAGCACCGACGAACTCAAGAAATACGCCCGCACCCTCTGGTGGGGGCTCACCACCGCCCGCACCAGCCCCTACAAGCCCGGCGACCTCATCCTGCTGCGCTTCGACCCCCTGGCCACGCCCCTGGCCGAGGCAGTCTTCGACCTGCTCATGGACGAGGGCATGGTGCCCGTGGCGCGCCAGAACCTCACCAGCAACATGGAGCTGTCCTTCTACGGAAAAGGCAGCGAGGCGCAAATCAGAACCGTGCCCCCCGGCGACCGCGAGCTCATGCAGCACCTCTCCGGGCTCATCTCGCTCATCGCGCCCGCCTCGCTCACGCACCTGGCGGGCACGGACCCGTCCAAGATCGGCCAGGCCGCCGTGGCCAGAAAATTCCTGCGCGAGATCATGGAGGGCCGCGAACAGAGCGGCGACTTCGGCTGGACCCTGTGCGCCTATCCCACGCCGGAGCAGGCCAGATGCGCGGGCTTGAGCGTCGAGGACTACGCCCGGGTCATCAAGCGCGCCTGCTTTCTCGACGACGCCGACCCGGCCGCGCGCTGGGCCGGGGTCTTCGAAGACGCCCAGCGCGTGAAGCAGGCCCTGGGCGCGCTCGACATCCAGAGCCTGCGCATCGAGTCCGCGAACTGCGACCTCACCGTGACGCCCGGCGAGTCGCGCCGCTGGCTGGGGGTCTCGGGGCACAACATCCCGAGCTTCGAGATCTTCCTCTCGCCCGACTGGCGCGGCACCGAGGGCGTGTACTTCGCCGACCAGCCGAGCTACCGCTCGGGCAACCGGGTGGAGGGCGTGCGCCTGGAGTTCAAGGCCGGGCGGGCCGTTTCCGTCACGGCCAAGGAAGGCCAGGAGTTCGTGCGGAAGCAGCTGGCCATGGACGAGGGCGCGGCGCAGCTGGGCGAGTTCTCGCTCACCGACCGCCGCCACTCGCGCATCGACACCTTCATGGCCAACACCCTGTTCGACGAGAACTTCGGCGGGGACTTCGGCAACTGCCACGTGGCCGTGGGCGCCAGCTACGCCGACACCTTTTCCGGCGACCAGGCCAAGCTCTGCGCCGACCTCAAGAAGTCGCTGGGCTTCAACGACTCGGCCCTGCACTGGGACCTGGTGAACACCGAGGACAAGACCGTCACCGCCAGCCTTGCCGGCGGCGGCAGGAAGGTCATCTACAGGGGCGGCGAGTTCGACCTCTAGGCCAGGCCAACCAACGCCAACGGGGCTGCCGTCTTGCGCTGGCAGCCCCTTTGGCGTGCCCAGGGCGCAACGCGAGAAACCCCGCACCGGCAGAGGCGGTCCAGGGCCACGAGGCCGCGCGCCGGGGCGCGCGTTCTACTCAAGCAAGGGGGGAAGCGGGGCTATTTGATGCGCCACTGCCGGGGGGCGAACTCGACGATGCGGAAAGTCTTGGTGGCCTGGCATTTGGGGCACGCCACCTCGACCACCGGGGCCATCTTGTACTCTTCCATGACCTGCCTGCAACTGCAGGTGAAGACGGGGCGCAACATGCCGTTCTTGCCGGGGACCAGGGAGCCGGTGATTGTTTTCATGCGCACCCCCTAGCAGCGCCTGGGCCGGATGTCCAGGCGGGGCCGGGGCGCGCTAGCGCTGCTGGCACACGAAGTCGAAGACGACCTCGATGCGCGATTCCGGCACCACCGCGGTCTTCTTCTGCTCGCTGATGGACCCGGTGGCCAGGATGGTTCCGTCCGCCGCGAAATACTTGTAGGCGGAGGTGGAGACCTCACGGTTGTTGCAGAAGAAATTCTTGCGCTGGATCGAGTGCTGCGGCGCGAGCTTGGACTTGAAGGTCTTCTGCAGCCGGGCGGCGTCAGCCTTGTCGTAGATATATTTGACGTCCGCGTAGGAAAAGCTGAAGCCGCGGCCCAGGGAGCTCGTGTCGATGTACATGTCGGCGGAGAGCTGCTTCCACGAGGCACCGGCGGACACGGCGGGACTCGCGAGCAGGCACAGCGCGACGGCAAGGGCGGACAGGCGGTTCATAGGGGCACCTCTCGGCGAGGACCATACACCGGAATCAGCGGACAGCGCAAGACGTCCGCCGCCGGGGCCGGCCTCTTGCCGCGCGGGGCTCCGGGGGGCGACAGAAAAAGGGGCTGCGTCTTTCGACGGCAACCCCTTGATCTATCGTGGTGGGCCCGGCAAGATTCGAACTTGCGACCTACGGATTCGTAGTCCGGCACTCTATCCAACTGAGCTACGAGCCCTTGCGAGGAACGAACATTTAAGCGTTCCGGCCTTGGCCGTCAAGGCTTTTTTGCGGCGTCCAGATGAAAACATCCGTCAGGCCGCTCAGGAGCTGGGAGCGCAGGGCCAGCAGGCGCAGGACCACGGTTCCCTCAAGCGCCAGGAAACCAGCCAGTTCAGGGTGCCGCGCCAGAAGCGCCTGGCGCGCATGGGCCTCGGCTTCTGCCGACCCGAAGGGCCGCAGCTCGGCCTCCACGGTCAGGGCCAGCCCCGGCCCGTCCCCCTGCCCGCCGGCCCGGTCATCGATCAGCAGGCTGGCGCGCGGGTTGGCGCGCAGGTTGACGAACTTGCGCGTGTCCGCAAGGGTGGCAACCCAGAACTCCAGGCCGTCCCCCTGCCCGCCGCCCGACGGACAGTAGGCCATGAGCGAGCAATGGGGCCGCCCGCCCCGGCCGTCCGGGGCGCTCGTCGCCAGGACCAGGTGCCGCTGGGCATGGACAAGCGCCAGGATTTTCTTCAGCATCGGGCCTCCAGGTTTGCGCCCAGGCTACGGCAATCCCCCGACCCCGGCAAGCCGGGCCCAAGGAGCTTCAGACACCATGCCCCACTCCACCCTGCCCCTCGACCAGCTGAACGGGCTGCCGCCGCTCCCCGCGGCCGCCCCCCTGGCGGACAAGCTGGCCCGCTGCCGCAGGGTGCTGGCCGCCGCCCTGGCCGCCTTCGAGCCCGCCCGCGTGGCCGCGGCCTTCACCGGGGGCAAGGACTCCGGCATCGCCCTGTTCCTCTGGCGCGAGGCGCTGGCGGCGGCCAAGACCGGCCCGCTCAAGGCCATCAGCATCGACACGGGCGTGAAGTTCCCCCAGGTCACGGCCTTCCGCGACCGGCTCTGCAAAGACTGGGACGTGGAGCTGACCATCGCCCGGCCCGGCGTGGACCTCTCGGCCTACCCCGTGGCGCTGGACAAGATCTCCTGCTGCCGCGACCTCAAGATTCTGCCGCTGTGCAGGGCCCTGGCCGACACGGGCGCGCAGGCGCTCCTCACCGGCATCCGGCGCGACGAGCACCCCTCGCGCCTGGCGCGGCCCTATGTCGAGCTGCGCCAGGCCACGGACACCTGCCCGGAGCACTGGCAGGTGAACCCCATCCTGGACTGGACGGAGATGGACGTCTGGGCGTTCATCACTGGCGAGGGGATGCCGTACTGCGAGCTGTACCACGAGGGCTACCGGTCCCTGGGCTGCGTGCCCTGCACCCGGCCCGCCGGAGCGGATTCAGACGAGCGCGCGGGCCGCGACCCGGACAAGGAGCGGCAGTTGGAGATATTGAAGGGGCTGGGGTATTTCTGATGGGCTCAAGCCTGGGCAGGCGGTTGCCCGCAAACGCGCCGGGGACGACTCAACCAAGGCGCATCTGAACCTGGCGCCGTCCAGGGCCGATCGCCTTCCTATCCGTTGTGCCTCTCGCTCGCAAACCCGACAAGACTGCCCAGAATTGCCGACATGGCGACAATCGGAGCCAACGCCGAGGCATCCGCCTTCGACATCAGGACAAGAATTGGCAACGCCAGCAGCTCCGCGACCACAAGCCCTTTCAGCCAACCCCGGAGGCCGAATTCCATGTGGTTGATCACAAACCCCGCGACAAGCCATTGCACAAAAGCCGACAGGGAATAATTCACGTCCAGACCCTGAAGAAGCATCGGAACGACATCAACGATTCCGGCGGCAGCACCTGTCGCCAGCGAAAAGATGATCTTTTTCAATAGCCCCACCCCACAGGGTTGCCCCGCTCAAACAATGCCCCTCACCGGCCCACAGCCGCCAGCACCATTGCCTTGATCCCGGCCTTGTCGATGCCGACCTTGGCGCGCAGCTGCTTGGAGGTGCCGTGCTCGATGAAGGCGTCGGGGATGCCCACGCGCTTCACGGTGTGGCCGGACAAGAGGCCATGGTCGGCCAAGAGTTCCAGCACCGCCGAGCCGAAGCCCCCGGCCAGGCAGCCCTCCTCGGCCGTGACGAGGCAGCCGAAGCGCCGGGCCAGCTCCAGAAGCTGCGCCTCGGGCAGGGGCTTGACGAAGCGGGCGTTGAACACGGCCACGGACAGGCCCCGCTCGGCCTGCAGCTCCTGGGCGCATTCCAGGGCCGGGTAGACCCGGGAGCCCAGGGCGATGATCACGGCGTCCGCGCCGTCGCGCAATAGCTCGCCCTGGCCCAGGGGCAGCAGGCCCAGGGCCGCCAGGGCCGCCGGGGTCTCCGGCACCTCCGCTCCGGGGCCGACCCCGCGCGGGAAGCGCACGGCCACGGGGCCGGGCGTGGCCAGGGCCGTGGCCGCCATCTGGACCAGCTCGGCCTCGTCCTTGGGCGCCATGAACGTCAGGTTCGGCACGTGGCGCAGGTAGGCGATGTCGAACACGCCGTGGTGCGTGGCCCCGTCCTCGCCCACCAGCCCGGCGCGGTCCAGGAAGAAGGTCACGTTCAGGTTCTGCAGGCACACGTCGTGCACGATCTGGTCGTAGGAGCGCTGCAGGAAGGTGGAGTAGATGCACACCGCGGGCTTGTAGCCCTGGGTGGCCAGCCCGGCGGCGAAGGTCACGGCGTGGGGCTCGCAGATGCCCACGTCCACGAAGCGCTCCGGGTGGCGCTTGAGGAAGCAGTCCGTGCCCGTGCCTTCGGGCATGGCGGCGGTGATGGCCACGATCTTGTCGTCCTCGTCGGCCAGGCGGCACAGGGTCTCGCCGAAAACCTCGGTGTAGGACTTGGGCCCGCAGCCGAGCTTGGCCGGGGCCAGGCCGGTCTCGGGCTCAAAGGAGCCCACGCCGTGGAAATACGTGGGGTTGGTCTCCGCGGGTTTGTAGCCCATGCCCTTCTTGGTCAGCACGTGCACCAGGGCCGGCCGGTCCATGCCCTTGGTCTGCTCGAACACGTCGATGAGGCTGGCGGTGTCGTGGCCGTCGATGGGGCCGACGTAGGTGAAGCGGAAGGCCTCGAAGAGCATGCCCGGGGTGAAGAAGCTCTTCAGCGAGTCCTCGCTGCGGCGGGCGTACATGGCCAGGTCCTTGCCGATGCGCGGGATGCTGGTGAGCCAGGACTCGAACTCGCGCTTGAAGCGCTGGGGCGCGGGCCGGGAAAGCCTGCGCGAGAGGAAGCGCGACAGCGCGCCCACGTTCTTGGAGATGGACATCTCGTTGTCGTTCAAGACCACCACCATCTTGCGGCCCATGTCGCCCGCCTGGTTCAGGCCCTCGTAGGCCAGCCCGGCGGTCATGGAGCCGTCGCCGATGACCGAGACCACGCGGTGGTCCTGCCCGGACAGGTCGCGGGCCATGGCCATGCCCAGGGCGGCGGAGATGGAGGTGCTGGAATGGCCCACGCCGAAATGGTCATAGGGGCTCTCGCACAGGCGCGGGAACCCGCTCACGCCGTCCAGGCGGCGCAGGGTGTGGAAGCGCTCCATGCGGCCCGTGAGCAGCTTGTGGGCGTAGGCCTGGTGCCCCACGTCCCAGATGAGCTTGTCGCGTTCGAAGTCGAAGGCCTTGAACAGGGCCAGGGTGAGCTCCACCACGCCAAGGGACGGGGCCAGGTGCCCGCCGCCCTCGGAGCACTGGTCGATGATCACCCGGCGCAGGTCCACGGCCAGGAGCGCCAGGTCGTCCAGGCCCATGCGGGCCACATCCGCGGGCCCAGCCACCCGCGACAGAAGTGAGGTCAGGGAGAGGTCGGTCATGTGCTTGAGTCCTTGAAACAGGCCGTGGAGGTCAACTGACCCGCTCCACAATGTACCGGGCCAGGGCGCGCAGGAAGTCCGCCTCCGGCCCGGCGAAAGGCTCCAGGCTGCGCACCGCCGCGTCGGCGCGCTCGCCAGCCAGGCGGCGGCTCTCGGGCAGGCCCAGAAGCGACGGATAGGTGGTCTTGCCCTGGCGCTCGTCGCTGCCCGCGGGCTTGCCCAGGGTCTTGGTGTCGCCCGTGACGTCCAGGATGTCGTCGGCGATCTGGAAGGCCTGGCCCACGGCGCGGCCATACTCGCGCGCGCGGTGCACCTCGGGGAGCTGGGCCCCGGCCAGCACGGCCCCGGCCACGCAGGCCACGGTGATGAGCGCGCCGGTCTTCATGGCGTGCATGCCGCGCAATTCCTCAAAGCCCACGCCCGCGCGGGCGGTGTACTCCATGTCCAGGGCCTGGCCGCCGACCATGCCGCCCGCTCCGGCGGCCACGGCCACGGCCTGGGCCGCGCGGACCACGCGCTCCGCCGGCACGTGCCCCTCCTCCACGCAGGAGAGCATGAGGGTGAAGGCCTCGGTGAGCAGGCCATCCCCGGCCAGGATGGCCGTGGCCTCGTCGAACTGCCGGTGGTTGCTGGGCTTGCCCCGGCGCAGGTCGTCGTCGTCCATGGCCGGCAGGTCGTCGTGGATGAGGGAATAGGTGTGGATGAGCTCCAGGGCCGCGGCAAAGGGCAGGATGCGCCGGCCCAGGCCCGTGCCCGTCCCGGCCGACAGCCGGGCGAAGCTGAGCAGCAGCGCCGGGCGCAGGCGCTTGCCCCCGGCGTGCAGGCTGTACTCCATGCTGGCCAGCAGGCGCTCCGGGATGTCGCGCCCGCGCAGGCACCCGGCCAGGCAGGCCTCCACCTCGGCCGCGCGCAGGGCCAGGGCAGCCTTGACGTCCAGGCCGCCGCCCTTGGCAAGGTCCGGCGCCGCGCTCATGCGCCCTCTCCCCCGATGCCCTCGGGGTCTGCCGGGGCGTCCCCGGCGGCATCCAGGGCGGCGAACTCCTTGAGCAGGCCGTCCTGCACGAGCTTCACCTCGTTTTTGGCCGACTCCAGCTGGCGGCCGCAGTCCCCGGCCAGGCCCAGCCCCTCCTTGTACAGGGCCAGACCCTGCTCCAGGGGCAGGTCGCCGCGCTCCAGGGCCTCCACGATGCCGCGCAGGCGCTCCAGGCGCTTCTCGAAACTCTGTTTGTCCTTGGCCATCATTGCTCCAGCGGTGCTTGCCGCAGCTTACGGGAGGGATTCATACAGAAAAAGCGGCTCGGGGTCCACATGCCGCCCCAGGGCCCAAACGCCGAAATGCAGGTGCGAACGCGTGCTGCGCCCCGTGTCTCCGGCCAGGCCCAGCTCCTGGCCGCGGGCCACGCGCGCGCCCGTCTGGACCCGCCGCTCGGAGAGATGGAAGTACGAGGTCACCAGGCCCTGGCCGTGGTCCAGGTACACCGCGTTGCCGGCATAATACAGCTCTCCGGAGAAGAGCACCAGCCCGTCCGCCGCGGCCAGCACGGGCTGGCCCGTGTCCGCCTCCAGGTCCAGCCCCCGGTGCGGGGCATGGGGCTGGCCGTTCAGGAGGCGGCCGATGCCGTAGATGCTCGAAACCTCGCCCGGCACGGGCCGCAGCAGGGGCAGGGACCAGCGCCGCGCGTCCGTCCCCGCCGGGACCGCGCGCGACAGCGTGGCCAGCAGGAGCTTCTGCAGCAGCTTGCGCTCGGCCAGGATGCGCGCATACGCCTCCCTCGGCGGGGTGACCATGGCCGCGTCCAGCTCCAGGCTCTCCACGGGCCGCGCCACGGGCAACACCTCGATGCCTGCGCGCTGCGTCACAACCTGGCCCTTGCGACCATGCCGCAGCACCAGCTCATGGCGGCCCGGAGCGGTGTTGCCAACGTCCGAGCCCAGGAGGACCACGGCCTCCCAGCCGCCGGGCAGCGCCCGCCCCGTGAGCCTGACCGTGCGCTGCAGCCAGGTCACGCTCAGCCCGGCCAGGGGCTTCGGCGCGCGCACGCGCACGAGAAACGGCTCGCCCAGGCCCGCGCCCTGCGGGGCGAAAAGCTCCGCCCGCGGCTTCGGCTGCGGCTGCCGCGCCCGGCCCTGGCCTGGCCTCTTCTGTCCAGGCTCCAGGCCCCGGCCCGGGACCTTGGCCGCAGCCGAGGCCGAAGACCCGGCCCGGGCGGGGCTGGCCGCCATGCCGGCCAGGGCCAGCACGCGCAGCAGGCCCAAGGCCAGAACAATGAGCAGCCCCCTGCGCATCAGATCCTCCCCTTTTCCGCTTCCGCCACCACGGCCGCCACTTCGCCATCCGCCGTGCGCACGCCCAGGCGGTCGCCCGGGGCCACCTCCGCTGTGGAGCGCAAAAAACGGCCCGTGCGCTCCACGCGCACCAGGCTGTAGCCGCGCCTGAGCGGCCCCTCGGGGTCCAGCCCGGCCAGGCGCGCGGCCAGCACCTCCACCTGGCGCCCGGCCCCGGCCAGGGCCAGGCCTGCGCTCAGGCTGGCGCGCTCCGACAGCGCCTGGACCTGCTCCTGGCGGGCGCAGACCGCCGCCGGGCCAAAGGCCCGGGAAAGATGGCGCACCACAGCGGCCAGGCGCTCCCGCCGCACAGACAGCAGCCGGCCCCCTGCGCCGGCAAGCCGCCGCGACAGGTCAACCCAGGCCTCGTCCAGGCGCGCGAGCCGCCGGGCCGGCGAAAGCCAGGACAAGGCCCGCCGCAGCTCCGAAAGCTGCCTGTCCTTGCGCTCCAGGTGCGCGGCAAAGGCCCGCGCCAGGTCGGCCTCCAGGCCGTCCACGGCCTGCATCAGGTCCGCGCGCAGGGGCCAGAGGCCAGAGGCCACGGCCGAGGGCGTGGCGAAGCGCCTGTCGGCAACATAGTCGGCAATGCTCACGTCCGGCTCGTGGCCCACACCCGTGACCACGGGGATGCGCGAGCGGAACACGGCCTCGGCCACCACCTCCGTGTTGAAGGCCCAGAGGTCCTCCAGGCTGCCGCCCCCCCGGATGAGCGCCACCACCTCGGCCCAGCCGTCGGCGTTCACGGCGTCGAGCTGCGCCGCCAGCTGGGCCGGGGCCGCCGCGCCCTGCACCAGGGCGGGATGGATGCGGATGCTGGCCCCTGTGCCGCGCCCCTGGGCCAGGCGCAGGAAATCGCGCACCGCAGCGCCCTGGGGCGAAGTGATGAGCGCCACGCGGGCCGGGCTCGGGGCAATGGGCCGCTTGCGCGCCGCATCGAAATAGCCCTTGGCCTCCAGCTTGTGTTTTAAGGCCTCAAAGGCCAGGGCCAGGTCCGAGACGCCGCTTTGCTGCACCAGTTCGGCCACCAGCTGGTACGCGCCGCGCGCGGCGTAGACCGTCACGCGACCGGCCGCCAGCACCTCCTGGCCGTCGGCCAGTTCCGCGGCCACGTCGCGCCCAGGCTCCAGCACCTCGCCGGTGAGGGGATCGATGGCCTCGCCGCCGGGCCTGCCGCCGGAACCGCTCCCGCCCCTGCCGCCGCGCCCCTGGCTGTTCTTGAACCAGACCACCGGCAGGGCCGCCCCGGAATCCGACAGGGTGAAATACAGGTGCCCGGAACCCGGCCGCGCCAGGTTGGTCACCTGGCCGCGCACCCATACAAAGGGGAACTCGGCCTCAAGCACGTCCTTGAGGGCCTGGGTGAGATCGGTGACGGAGAGGATGTGCGACATGGTGCGGAGACTCTATCCCGAAATGCCTCGGCTGTCCAAATCCGCCTGGACCGGGCAACGCCAGGCCCGACTTGCCCCAAACCCTGTCAACCGGGAATTCTCGTCCTTTTTGCGGCCAAATGCAGGTGATTATTGTCCGCGCCCAAAACCGGGAGTACAATGGTCCATTTGCGATGGGCGGCCCCAGATGCCCTGACCAGGGGCTCCGCCCCGGACCCCCTCAATGGGGTTCAAAGGGGCAACGCCCCTTGGCCTGCGGAGCATGTCCCGAACCACCGCCAGTACGGCCACGACAAGGCCGGCTTCCGCACCCTGAAGGTCGAGCACACGGTTCGCGGCGAGGCCGCGACGCGGTTCCATGACGAGCCCTCCGGCCTGCCACGTGCGTCGATCTCCCCCGATGGCCGCCGCATCCAGTACCCCTGCGGCGAAGGCGGCCAGCGCCTGGAGAAGCGCGGCGGCGGGCTCGTGGCCCGGGCCTGCCGCTGGCCGGCCCCCTGCGCGACAAGGACGGCGACAGCGACCGGCGCGGCGACTCGCGTTGATGCCCCGGTGGACAGGGTCGATGCGCGGGGGCTGGAGGTATGCGGAGGAGCAGGCCGGGCTGGCGTCGGCTCACGGCCCCGGCGCGACCCGCGGCCTGGGGATGAGCGGCAACCCTGCGGCCTGCCGCATGAGGATCTCGTCGCGCACGGCCTCCAGATCCACAAACCGGGAGGCCGAGGACGGGTGGACCGCCCCGGACCGGATGTGCGCCGGATTCTGGGCCGCCATGCGCCGCCAGACGTTCGGGGCGTTCTCGATGTTGAACCCCGCCCGCGCCGTGAAATACAGGCCCACGGCATCGGCCTCGGACTCCGTTTCCGGGGTGGCGGTCCTGACGGTCTTGCCGGAGGCGTCCTTCCGCACATGCCCGAGGATGTTGTGGGCCAGCTCGTGCCCCAGCACCACGGCCAGGTCCTCGTCCTTGGCGAATAGGTTCATGATGCCGTAGGTGGCGGCCACATGCCTGCCGTCGGCAAAGGCGTTCACCGAGTCCCCGATGAGGACGCGGAAGGTCGTCTCGCAGATGTCCACCGGCGCCGGGATGGTCACCGCAAGGGGCTTCCCGGCGCGCAGCAGCATGAGGACCACGGGGCCTTTTGCCGACAGGTTGTCCAGGGCCTGGGTCACGTTGACCCGCTGGCCGGAGAGGTCGCGCGCAACGCCGTTGGCCGTCTGGAGCACGTCGCCCCGCCTGACCCCGGCTTTGGCTGCGGGGCCGCCGGGCATGACGCTGACCACCACGATGGTGTTCTCGTCCACGCCCCAGACCTTGCGCAGGGAATCGAACCACTCCCCGCTGTCCCGGCGGTTGAAGTACTCCGCCGCAAGGCCCAGGGTCTGGCGCGTCCTGCCGCGCTGGCGGCACAGGGGCTCGTTGGCGGTCAGGAGCGGAAAGCCCACAACGTGCAGCCGCTCCAGGCGCTCGTAGAAGGACTCCGCGGCGAAGTCGCGCTGGATCCCGGCCTCTCGTTTGGCCTCCGGCGAAAGCGCCGCAACGGGCTGCTGCTGCCGCCCGGCGGCGCAAGCCGCCAGCAGCAGCAGGGCAAAAACGGCCGGAAGCCGGAGGAGCAGGCCCCGCGCGCGCATCTCCCGCCTATTCGATGCCCAGGCCCCAGCCCTGGCGCACGCTGCGCCGCCAGTCAGCGAACTCGCGGGCGAAGTCCGCCAATTTCAGCTCGCGCTTCTCGCCGGTGCGGCGGTCCTTGGCCTCGATGATGCCGTTCTTCAGCCCCTTGCCGCCCAGCACCAGCTGCATGGGCATGCCCATGAGGTCCGCGTCCTTGAACTTGCTGCCGGGCCGCTCGTCGCGGTCATCATAGAGCACCTCAACGCCCGCGGCCACGAGCTCCGCGTAGAGCCTGTCCGCGGCCTCGACGACCTCCTGGTCCTTGCCGCCCAGGGACAGCAGGGCCACCTCGAAGGGCGCCATGGACGGCGGGAACTTGATGCCCTCGGCGTCGTGGTTCTGCTCGATGGCCGAGGCCACGATGCGCGAGACCCCGATGCCGTAGCAGCCCATGACCATGGTCTGATCCTTGCCGTTCTCGTCCAGGAAGGTGGCGTTCATGGCCTGGGAATACTTGAGCCCCAGCTTGAACACGTGGCCCACCTCGATGCCGCGCCGGAAGCCGATGGCCCCGCCGCAGCGCGGGCAGCGGTCGCCCTCGGTGATGTTGCGCAGGTCGGTGTAGGCGTCCACCTTGGCGTCGCGCCTCAGGTCCACGCTCTTCAGGTGCGCATCGGCCTTGTTGGCCCCCACCACCCAGCCGCAGTCAAAGTCCAGCTCGCGGTCGGCGATGATCCTGAGGCCCTGGACCTGCAGGCCCACAGGCCCGGCAAAACCCACGGGCGCGCCGGTCCAGGCCTGCACCTGCTCCGGGGTGGCCAGCTTGACCTCCGTGGCGCCCAGGTGGTTCTTGAGCTTGACCTCGTTCAGCTCGCGGTCGCCACGCACCAGGCCGGCCACGGGCGCCCCGTCCACATCAAAGAGCAGGGTCTTGACGAGGGCGCTGGCGTCGATCTCCAGATACTCGCAGACCTCCTCCACCGTGTGCCTGCCGGGGGTCGGAATCTCCTTGGCCGGGCCGCAGTCGCCGCCGCAGTTGCACTTGTCCACGGGCGAGACCACCTCGGCCTTCTCCATGTTGGCCGCGTACTCGCAGGCCTGGCACACCGCTATGGTGTCCTCGCCGGTGTCGGCCAGGACCATGAACTCGTGGCTGAAGCTGCCGCCGATGGAGCCGGAGTCGGCCTCCACGGGCCGGAACTCCAGGCCCAGGCGGCGGAAGATGGCCTTGTAGGCGTCGTACATGGCGCGGTAGCTGGCGTCGGCCCCGGCCTCGTCGCGGTCAAAGGAATAGGCGTCCTTCATGACGAACTCGCGCCCGCGCATGAGCCCGAAGCGCGGGCGGATCTCGTCGCGGAACTTGGTCTGGATCTGGTAGAGGTTGATGGGCAGCTGGCGGTAGGAGCGCACCTCGCCGCGCACCAGGTCCGTGACCACCTCCTCGTGCGTGGGTCCCAGGCAGTAGTCGCGGTCGTGGCGGTCGCGGAAGCGCAGCAGCTCCTTGCCGTAGAACTCCCAGCGCCCGGTCTCGCGCCAGAGGTCGCCCGGCTGCACCATGGGCATGAGGATCTCCTGCGCGCCCGCGCGGTCCATCTCCTGGCGCACGATGTCCGCCACCTTGTTCAGGGTCTTCAGCCCCAGGGGCAGATAGGTGTAGATGCCCGCCGTGAGCTTGCGGATGAACCCGGCGCGCAACAACAAGCGGTGGCTCACCACCTCGGCCTCGGCCGGGACTTCCTTCAACGTCGGAACATAGGTGCGGGACAAACGCATGCGTGTACTCCTCAAATAGTAATGTGTGACCGTACCCCAAGGGGCTCCGCCCCTTGGCCCCGCCGGGGGGAATGATTCCCCCCCAACGTCACTAGTTGTTTTTAAAGAATTATTTTTTACTTCAAGAGTTTACGTCGACACTTCCCCGGTCATTTTTGATATTTCGGGACACACACGGGACACGTAAAGAGTGTCCAAGCTGCCTCGAACTGGGATGAAATGGAAGAATCCCTCTGCGGACATCTTTGCTCCAAGACCCTTCTGAAGGCATTCTAGCCTATCCTTCAAAGGGAAGCAAAAGGTCAGGATGCCTGTCGGCGCAAGACGCGGTGGTCCCCTTTCTGCGTGGGGGGGGGGGTGGAGAATGACTGGCGGTGTAGCCGGGGGAAAAGCTCCCCACAAACGCGGTGTCAGCTGAGGTGACCGAGGATCCCAGGGCTGCCGTCCAAAACGATTTTTCACATCCTATGATTGTTCGGAAAGTGTGCTGTTCTGCGACATGAGCAGGATGTAGCGGCAACCGCCGCTCACCCGCGGTTTTGATCAGCAATTTCCAACAAAATCTCATCGGCGGTGAACCACCCATTTGCGATGACGTGCGCGCGGGCTGAAGAGGGATCAGCAGAATAGGCCAAGAGAGCCAAGCTGGATTGAGCGCGACTGCAGGTCACATAGAACAGGCGGCGAGTGGAATCCACGGAGGTTTCTTTGCCCTCTTGAGCGTTTTTGATGTCGGTGGCCGTGGGCGCTTTGGCACCGAGCAACTTGTCAAAGCTAAACCGGAAGCCACGGGCCTCCCCATCGTCCATGAGAACCATGACGCGCTCGAACTCCAACCCTTTTACCCCCTGATGGGTATCAAATGGAGCCTCGTGCGCCACATATGCGGCATACGGCGCTATTTCCGAGAATGAGCAATCGAGGAACGCCACAAGTGCCGCGATCTGTTCGCTGACAGGATCCGCCTCTTCAGCATCGGGCGTCTCTGTCGTTGTGGCCTGCTTCGCGGCCAAGGCGGTTTTGAGACTGTCGGGCACCACAAACAGGTTGGTTTCGGCGATGTTCGCTGCGATTGCCGCCAAGGTGGGTTGGCCGCTGGCCCAAAGGGCCATCAAGCTGTCGATTGCGGCCTGGGCTATGCGAAGTTGCGCTATCGGATTGTCATGACCTTTCAAGGTGTCCTTGCTGAGCAGCGGGGAGTTCTCTCGTACCAGCTTTGCCGTCGCGAACTTATCGCCCTTCTGCTGGGCCGTGACAAGCGGCAGGACGGAGTGGGTGAAGAACCGAGTTGGTGCAAAGCTGCCGCCGAGAAATCCTGTCCGATATTCTTCTACCGAAGCCAGTGACTCGAACATTTTCAAGAAGCCCATCCGCCGGGCTGCCATGTGATGTTCTAGGGTTAGGATTTTGCATTTGCTGGCATTGGTCCAATCCTGGTCGTCGGTCAACCCCGCCATGTAGTCTCGGACTTTCTGCTCCAAGGCAGGTTTGTCGGGCACATCGATTGAAAAAACAAACAATCGCGCCCATCCTTCCGGCCGGTCGTCGCGCGGCTCCTGTTTGTGGTCGTCAGCGCCGTCACGAATTTGATTGATGAGCCGCACAATACGCTGCGGGCAGCGGTGATTGAGCTTCTTCTCCGGCCTCCCCCAGCTCTCTGGTATCTCCTTTTCAATCCGTTCTTTGCCATCCGCATAGATGCGCTGCATCGTGTCACCGATTAGGCCGAGGCAAAAGCGGTCTGCATGGGTCTTCTGCAACACGAACAGGGCGTCAATGAGCGCGCGGCTGGTGTCCTGACTCTCATCAATCAACAGGAACGGGAACTTCCCGACAAAGATGCGCTGCATGAGCGGCTTTGTGAGCAGGAAGGTCCAGAAAATCTTAACGACCTCGCTGTGATTTAGCGAATTACGCTCCCGGTTGTCGCCGTTGGGGTTGTACGTGAAGGTTTTGGTGTCTGCGAGCCGGTCCAACCGTCGCTGCTTGGATTCGATCTGGGTTTGGCGGATGGTCGACGCCTTGGTGCCCGCTCGGCCCTTTGCCTCTTCGGCTTGAAGGTCAGCGATCTCGCGCTGGAGGTTGTCTTTCAGCCAGGCGCGGATGTCGGAGTTGAACCCCTGTATTTGCGACCATGCGAAGCTGTGGATGGTTCGCACGACGAACAGCGGATCGTATTCGGTTCGGCGGGTGATCTCGTCGCAGGCAGCATTGGTGTATGTGATGACGGCGACCTGTCGGCCGCGAAGGCGAAGAACATCCCGGTAGGTCTTTGCCAAATAGTTCAGTGCGTTCACCAGCGAACGTGTCTTGCCCGACCCGGCACCGGCAAAGAGGAAAAAGCTGGTGGGTTTTTCAAGGCTGAGGAAGCCGGCCAGTTCATCTTCAACGTGATCGTCGAGCGTGACGTTCGAAGTTGTGACAGGGGTGTTCACGCCTTGCCCTCCGCAGGAGCTTTACCTGCCGACGGCGCATCCTCATTTTCTGCGATCTGCGTGAGGCCAAGCTCGACCTGCTCTCGCTCAAGTTGGGAAGCCAGCCAGAGGAGCCCATCTTTGATATAGGCCGGTGGCTTCAGTGAAACGGGGTCTTCGATCTCGAGCAGGTCCAACGCGAACTCGGCTTTATCCCCATCTTTGAGCGCCGCCTTTAGTGTGACGCTCAAAGCAGTCAGATCGGCGCTATCGACGATGGCCTTCCGAAATTTTGTAATGAGCCCGGTCCCCGGCAAGGTCTCGAACAGATCGATGTTTGCCATCACTATCGCGTCTTCCAAGGTGTAGGAAAGCGCCTCGGCGTTTTCGCCTTTGAATTTCGCCTGGACGGGCGACTGGTATGCCACGCGGATCGAGAAATTCTCATCCACGTAGGTTTTAATCTTTTCGTGCTCTTGCTTGTCGAGGAGTGGGTCAAGGTCATTGATGACGGGCCACCATTTCCGCAGAGTTGTATTGCGGGTTGTGCAGCCAGCGCCTCGAACCGGCGGCGCGCTGGCACCAGCGGCATTGCAGGAGTCAATGTCGGTGATGACCAGCGTGGTGATTCCGATTTTTTCGATCAAACTGCGCATCTTGTGGGCATGGCTGCCGCCGATCTCAAGCCAAGTGATGTAGCTCTCTTTGAGCTTCTTGAATTCCGGTCTGAAGTTCACAAAGTTGGGTACGAGGATGCGTTCGGCCGGCCCCTCAATCAAGATGGCTGCGTCGGCAAAGAACAGGTCGCAGTGGGTGACGCGCAGGTAGCGTGTCACAAAGCGCTCGGTGTCAGGGGCGTCACCAAACACGTTTTCCAGATTGACAACACAGGAGGTCGGGATGGTTTTGCCGCCGCCTGGTAAACGCCGAAAATAGCGAAGCGAGCCAAACTCGCACTCGTGAGCGATGTGGCTGGAATGGGTGCTGATGACCCTACCCCGCCGAGTATACCACCCGTAAGTTTGGGCTCTGGTGGTTCAGGTTTTCCTCATTCATGGCTCTTCCGTATTCCTCTGGGGCCAATCCGCCAAGCGAGGTGTGGGGCCGGGCCGTGTTGTAGTCCT
>JAHJLB010000046.1 GCA_018822105.1 Pseudomonadota bacterium | reverse complement strand
GATGCCCTCGGCGTTCGTGTTGTTTTTCCCTTCCTTTTGCCCGGCGTAGCCCGTCCCCAGGTGAGCGCCGTCAGGTCCGGTCAGGTTTCCGGACTTATGGCTGTACGTCAAATGCGGCTCCTTCGGGGCTGGCGGCGGCGGCGGGAAGGGCGACGTCTCCGGCGGATTCACCGGCCCGCGCACCTCGTACCCGCCCGAGAGTCCGCCCCCCGCATCCGTCCTGGTCTTCGTGTTGTCGGCCAGCAGCACCCCTTCAAGCGTCTTGGTCGAGGCCTCGGCGGCCTCGGACGCCTCCTGGGCCGCGCGGGCCATTTCCTCAGCCGCCTGCCGGGCCTCCTCCGCCGCCTTCTGGGCCGCCTGCTCGGCCTGCTCCCGGGCCTGCTCCAGAGTCTTGGAAACGGTCTCCAGGCCCTCGGCCGAAGGCTCCTGGGTCTCGCCGCCGCCGGTCGCGGCCAGGCCCTCGGCCCCGAACAGCCGCACCCGGCCGTCGCCAATGGGCATGGACCCGCCGCGCGGGCCGGTGTAGCGGCCATGCTGGTCGTAGGCCTGGAGCTTGTGCCCTGCGCCGATCTTCATGCCCCTGGCCGGGCCGGTGGCCGGGGCCATGTCCGGGTCGAGGCCCAGGTCGTCGCCAGGGTCATCGCCAAGGTCGTCGGCAGGCTTGCCGGGCCGCCCCCCGGGCCCGTCTCCGGGGTCGTGCTCGTACCCGGGCCAGCGCTGGGCGGTGCGCCGCGCGTCGTCCTCGTTCTGCGTCATGCCCAGGCGCAAGAGCGATGTCTCGCCTGTGGGCCGCCAGTCCGGGGCCTTTTCCACCACCCACCAGTCGGGCAGATGCCGCGCCCTGGGCCGCGCGTGGATGTCCGCAGGCCGCCGTACGGGCGTGGCCTCGCCGGTTTCGTCAATGATCCAGAGCCGATTTCCGCGAGCGTTCGTGAGCATAGTGCACCTCCGTGCGATTTGCAACGGAGTATAGTACAGCCTTTTGGCCCGGACAAAAATTACCCGTTTTTGGCCGGTACAAGGACAAAAATACCCTCTTGACAGGGTTTGGCCGGGCGGCGGGAAAGGGCGGGGGAGGTGCTGCGCAGGCCGGGTGGGCGCGCCCTGCCCTCCCTGTTTGGCGACATTGATGCTTCCTGCGCGGGATGGTCTCCCGTGGACGCGCCAAAGCGAAGGGCGTTTTTCAGCGGCTTTGCGCTGAAAAACGCCCTTCGCGCATGCGGGGGGCCCGGGGGGACGTGTCCCCCCGGCGGGGTCCAGGGGCGGAGCCCCTGGCGGGGGTGCGCCCCTAGCGCGCGGTGGCGGCCGGGGCGTTCTGGCCCGAGGCCGGTCGGTAGACCACGCGCTCGTACCCGGCGCAGAGGGTGCGGGCCACGGGGCTGGGCAGGCCCAGGTCGCGCAGGCGGCAGTACACGTGCAGGGGGTTCAGGTAGTGCTGGGCGGGGGAGGGGTTCTGGCTGTCCATGGTCGTCGCTCCTGTTATGCTCCTTATCGGCGCGGGGGCCGCGCGGCATTAGCCCGGCGCGCGCGGGGTCCTGGCCGGTGCTTGCCGAGTGGCCCGCAATGGCGTATGCGTTGCAGATACGGTGGAGGGTGTCCGCTATGGACTGGCTCTATTCAGCACATGTGCTCTGGTTTTTGGCCGGCGCGGTCTTTCTCCTGGCGGAGATGGCCCTGCCCGGTTTCGTGCTGCTGTTTTTCGCCCTGGGGGCCTTTGCCGCGGCGCTGGCGGCCTACGCCTCCCTCGGCACGAACGGCCAGTTCCTGGTCTTTCTGGCCGTGTCCCTGGCCGGGGTGGCCCTGCTCCGGCGCATGTTCCTGCGTGTGTTCCAGGGCCGCACGCATTCGCGCGGGGAAGCAGCCGTGGACCCGGCCCTGGGCGACACCGACGCGGGCAAGACCGCCCTGGTCACCCAGGACATCCGCGCCGGCGCGGCGGGCGAGATCAAATTCCGGGGCAGCTTCTGGCGGGCGGAGTCCAGCGTGGACATCGCCGCAGGCCAGACTGTGGTGCTCCTGGGGTTGGCTCCGAACGACTCCGGCGCCTATCTGGTGCGCCCGGCGAAGGAGGCTTAGCCGATGGATGCAGGCATCTTCATACTTGTCATACTGGCCGTCCTGGTCATCGTCATCTTCGCCAAGACCGCCGTGGTGGTGCCCCAGAAATCGGAATTCATTGTGGAGCGCCTGGGCAAGTACTCCACCACCCTGGGCGCGGGCTTCCACATCCTCATCCCCTTTGTGGACCGCGTGGCCTACAAGCGCTCCATGAAGGAGGAGGTGCTGGAGATACCGCCCCAGGTCTGCATCACCCGCGACAACGTCTCGGTCTCCATCGACGGCGTGGTCTACCTGGAGGTGCGCGACAGCGTGCTGTCCTCCTACGGCATCGTGGACTACTATCAGGCGGCCATCCAGCTTTCGCAGACGTCCCTGCGCTCGGCCATCGGCAAGATCGACCTGGACAAGACCTTTGAGACCCGCGAGGCCATCAACCACCAGGTCATCACCGCGGTGGACGAGGCCGCGCTGAACTGGGGCATCAAGGTCCTGCGCTACGAGATCAAGGACATCAACCCGCCCCCGGGCATCATGGCGGCCATGGAGCTGCAGGTGAAGGCCGAGCGCGAGAAGCGCGCCGAGATCGCGCGCAGCGAGGGCGAGCGCCAGGCCCGCATCAACATGGCCGAGGGCCAGCGCCAGCAGGCCATCAACGTTTCCGAGGGCGAGAAGCAGAAGCGCGTCAACGAGGCCGAGGGCCGCGGCAGCGAGATCGAGATCGTGGCCAGCGCCACGGCCGAAGGCATCCGCCGCGTGGCCGAGGCCCTGAACGGCGCGGGCGGCATGGACGCCGCGCGCGTGCGCCTGGCCGAGAAGTACATCGCCGAGTTCGGCAATCTGGCCAAGCAGAACAACACCCTCATCTTGCCGGCCAACGTGGCCGATGTGGCTTCGCTCGTCGCCCAGGCCCTGGCCGTGGTGGACGGCGTGCGCGGCGGCAAGACCTTTGCTCACACTGAACAGGGCGCGCAGCCCGCCCCGAAAGGGTTCGGCGGCTAGCGCGCTGGAGAACGACCCCAGATGACTGAACACGAGAAAGACGCCCCCGTTTCCGATGGTGACAACCAGGGCCGCAGCGCCCCGGTCCAGACCCCGGTCCAGACCCCCGGCCTGACCCAGGTGCAGAAGGCCCTGCTCTTCGCCGAGCAGGCCGAGCTCTCCCAGCAGTCTTCGCAGACCGAGGCCGTGGGCCTCATCTCGGCCGAGGACGCCCTGCCCGAACTGACCCTGGCCGGCCTCTCCCCGGAGATGCAGGCCGCCTGCGGCCGCGCCGGCTGGTCCAGCCTCATGCCCGTGCAGGGAAAGGCCCTGCCGTACATGCTGGAAAGGCGCGACATCATGGTCCAGGCGCGCACGGGCTCCGGCAAGACCGGGGCCTTCCTGCTGCCGCTCATGGGCCGGCTCAAAGCGCGCCTGACCTCGTGCCAGGCCCTCATCCTGGTGCCCACGCGCGAACTGGCCCAGCAGGTGGCGGCCGAGGCCGACGTCATCTTCGCGGGCATGGGCATCGAGACCGTGGCCGTGTACGGCGGCGTGGGCTACGCCGCGCAGCTGGAGGCCTTCCAGCGCGGCGCGCAGATCGTGGTCGGCACCCCCGGCCGCATCCTGGACCACCTGCTCAAGCGCTCCCTGTCCCTGGCCGAGCTCAGCACCCTCATCTTCGACGAGGCCGACCGCATGCTCTCCATCGGCTTCTACCCGGACATGAAGGCCATCCAGCGCTACATGCCGCGCCGCAGGATCCACGCGGCCATGTTCTCGGCCACCTTCCCGCAGCAGGTGCTGCGCCTGGCCCAGGAGTTCCTCACCGATCCGGGCCGGCTCGCCCTGTCCGAGGGCCAGGTGCACATCGCCGACATGACCCACGCCTTCTACGAGATCCCGGGCATGAACAAGGACCGCGCCCTCATGCGCATCCTGGAGATGGAGTCGCCGGAAAGCGCCATCATCTTCTGCAACACCAAGGCCGACGTGCATTACCTGACCGCGGTGCTGAGCCGCTTCGGCTACAACGCCGACGAGCTCTGCGCCGATCTGACCCAGGCCCGGCGCGACCAGGTGCTCACCAGCGTGCGCCAGGGCCAGCTGCGCTTCCTGGTGGCCACGGACGTGGCCGGCCGGGGCATCGACATCCCCGGGCTGACCCACGTGATCCTCTACAGCCCGCCGGAGAACCCGGAGAGCTACATCCACCGCGCCGGGCGCACGGGCCGGGCCGGGGCCTCGGGCACGGTCATCTCCCTGGTGGACGTGATGCAGAAGATGGAGCTTGCGCGCATCGCCCGGCAGTACAGCATCCAGATGCAGGAGCGCCAGCTGCCCACCGAGGCCGACCTTTCGGCCCATGTGGCCCAGCGCCTGACCACGGTGCTGGAGGCCAACCTGCGCGGCAAGGACAGCCTGGAGTGCGAGCGCATGCGCCGCTATGTGGACATGGCCAAGGCCATGAGCCAGGACGACGACCAGGTGCTGCTCCTGGCCATGCTGCTGGACCAGAGCTACCAGAAGGCCATGCACACG
>JAHJLB010000045.1 GCA_018822105.1 Pseudomonadota bacterium | reverse complement strand
CGGGCTGGCGCAGGGCGCGCCGCCGAGCGCGCGGCTGGCCGGGGAGGTGGAGCGGGCCCTGGGGCCTTTGGGCTTCGCGCCGCAGGCCCGGCCCTTTGCGCCGCACCTGACCCTGGGCCGGGTCAGGGCCGCAAGCCCGGGCGACGACTGGGGGCAGGTGGAACGCGCCGTGGCTGCGGAGGCCTGGCCGGAAGCCGAGGTTTCGCGCTTCACGCTCTGGCGCAGCGTGCTGGGGCCCGGCGGGCCGCAGTACCAGCCGCTGGCGGAGTTTCCGGCGCGGGCGCCCCAGGGCTTGGGGGGCGCCTGGAGAGTGCGCAAAATGGAGACGGGGCAAGAGGATAGCCTCCTGCCCCGTGTCGTTGAAAAGGGTTAGCGGTTTGCGCGCGGGCTCTAGCCTTGCCGGTAGTAACCCTCGCGGTTGAACTTGAAGCGTTCCGTCACCGTCAGGACCTCCAATTCGGCCACCATGCCCTGCAAGGCCGGGTGCTTCTGCGCCAGGTCCGGATTGTCGGCCTTGATCTGCTGCACGGTGCCGTCGATGTCGTCCAGGACCCCATAGGCCTGTTTGAGACTCGAAGCATTGGCCGTGCTCTTCAGATTCTGGGCGTACTGATCCCACTTGTCGAGCAGGTTCTCCACCTTGTCCATGATCGCTTTCTCCGCCTTGGGCACCGGGGCGACGGCTTCGACAGGGGGGGCGCTGAAAAGGGCCCCCAGGTTGCCGAGCCCGCCCGGCGGGGGCAGGGTTGCGGTGGACTTGGCGGGTTCCGCGCTCGACTTGGCCACTTCCTGGTTCAGGAGATCGCCGAAGGCGGTGCTGGGCGGCTTGACCCTGTTCGTCTGCGGCGCATTGTCCGGACGAACGCCCTCCAATTGGTCAGGATGGATCTTCATGTTTTCTCCTCATCCTGTGTTTTGTCCTCATTGTGCAGGGACCATGCCAAGGTCTTGCCAGGACAACCAGCTGTAATGCATGATTTTTGAGAGCGGCTGGCGGCGGCAAATCTTGCCTGCCCCGGGTCCGGCCCGCAGCCCCATTGGCCTTTCGGATAGCGCATGCCCGCGGGCTTGTCCAGAAGCCGAGGCCGCCTCCGCCTCCGTGTCTATTCGGTGCGTTTTGTCCTTGCGTTAATGGACACGGGTGATTATTTTCACATTGTTCACACTCTCCCCCCTCGTCGGGAGGGGGGGCAACCGGAGCCGTCTTTTGAGGAGGAGCGTCATGGCCCAGATCAAGAAGATCCTATGCGCAGTGGATTTTTCCGAGCACAGCCCGGCCGTGGCCGAATACGCGCGGATCATGGCCCAGGGTCTCGGGGCCAAGGTCGTCTGCCTGTATGTGGCGCCCTCCCTCAGCCAGTATGTGGGCTTCCACGTGCCGCCCAGCTCCATCGAGAACTTCGTGGGCGAGATCGTCACCGGGGCCGAGGCCACCATGAGCGCCTTTCTGAACGAGAACTTCCAGGGCGTGGAGGCCGTGGGCCATGTGGTCACCGGCTACGCGGCCGAGGAGATCTTCGGCATGGCCGGCAAGGAGGCCGTGGACCTCATCGTCATGGGCACCCACGGGCGCAAGGGCATCGACCGCATCCTCTTCGGCTCCGTGGCGGAGAAGGTCGTCAAGAGCGCCGCCTGCCCGGTGCTGACCATCCGTCCGATCAAGTAGCCGGACTGGCGCTGGAGCCGGTTGCGTCAGGCCGGAACTCCGGCTATAGGCATGGCGAATGATTTGGCACAGGGGCTGGCTCCGGGCTGGCTCCCTGTGCTATTGCGTCCAGCACAGAAGGGGAGCGCCATGCCACGCCAGAAAGTCCGGCCGGAGATCCTTGGGTTCACGCCCTATGTCCCGGGCCTTTCCATAGAGGAAATCAAGGCCAAATACGGCCTGTCCACGGTCATCAAGCTCGCCAGCAACGAGAACCCCCTGGGGGCCTCGCCGGTGGTCCAGCAGGCCGTGGCCCGGGCCGCCGGCCAGGTCTTCCGCTATCCCCAGAACCACACCCCCCGGCTCTGCGCGGCCATAGCCAAGTCCATGGGCGTGCCCGCGGAGCAGGTGGTGGTGGGCAACGGCTCCGACGAGCTCATCGACCTGCTCCTGCGCGTGGTCGCCCGGCCCGGCGAGGACAACGTGGTCTGCTACGAGCATTCCTTCAGCATTTACGGACTTACGGCCCGCCTGTGCGGGGTGGAGTACCGCGAGGTGCCGCGCGGCGGCGATTTCCGCCTGCCGCTGGAATCCCTGGCCGAGGCCGTGGACCACAACACGGCCCTGATCTTCGTCACCAGCCCGGACAACCCCACGGGCCTGGCCGCCAAGGCCGAGGAGCTCATGGTCCTTTCCGGCATTTTGCCCGAGGGCACGCTGCTGGTGGTGGACGAGGCCTACATGGACTTCACCTGGCCGCCGGAAGAGTATTCCATGATGAACGAGCTGGGCGCCCTGGGCAATGTGGTGGTGCTGCGCACCTTCTCCAAGGCCTACGGCCTGGCGGGTCTGCGCCTGGGCTACGGGGTCATGCCCGAGTGGCTGGCCGAGCACATGCGCCGCGCCCGCCTGCCCTTCACCGTGAACATCCTGGCCGAGGAGGCCGGCCTGGCCGCCCTGGAGGACGACGCCTTCTATTCCGCCACCTTGGAGGCGGTGTTCAACGGCCGCGAGCAGCTCTTGAAGCGCCTGCCGGAGCTGGGCTGCCAGGTCTGGCCCTCCCAGGCCAATTTCGTCATGTTCCGCCCGCAGCGCCCGGCCGGGGTGGTCTGCGAGGAGCTTCTGAAGCGCGGCGTCATCGTGCGCCACCTGAAGAGCTTCGGCCTGCCCGACAACATCCGCGTCAACGTGGGCACAGGCCCGGAAAACACAGCCTTCCTGAAGGCCCTGGAGGAGATACTCAATGCCTAACGCCCCTGTCCTCACTGTCACCCTGGACGGCCCCGCAGGCGTCGGCAAAAGCAGCGTGGCCTCGCGCCTGGCCGGGGAGCTTGGCATAGCCTTCCTGGACACCGGGGCCATGTTCCGCGCCGCCGCCTACACCCTGGGCGAGGGCGCCTGGGACTGGACCCAGGGCATCCTGCAGCAGAAGCTGGGCGACTTCGATTTCACCTTGCGCGGCAGCGGGGCGGACACCGAGCTGCTGTTGAACGGCCAGCCCCTGCCGGAGGAGATCCGTTCCGAGCGGACGGGCCTGTGGGCCTCGCAGCTGGCCGTGGTGCCCTCGGTGCGCGCCTACATGAAGATGGCCCAGATCTTCCTGGGCCAGACCACCTCCCTTGTGGCCGAGGGTCGCGACATGGGCACCGTGGTCTTCCCCGGGGCGCAGTTCAAATTCTTCCTCGACGCCGACCCGGCCGAGCGCGCCCGCAGGCGCTGCCGCCAGCTGGAGTCCCAGGGCAAGCCCGCCGACTACGAGGCCGTTCTGGCGGCCATCATCCTGCGCGACGACCAGGACCGGAACCGCTCCATCGCCCCCATGAAGCCCGCCCCGGGCGCCGTGGTGGTGGACACCACCCTTTCCACCGAGGACGAGGTGCTGGCCCAGGTGCTTCGCGTGGTGCGCGGCCAGGCCTAGCCCCTCCCCGCCGCGCCCCAAGGAAAACGCCCGCCCCGGCAGAGAGCCGGGGCGGGCGTTGCCGCGTTGCGGGGGCGGGGGGCTATTCCTTGGCCGTGCTCACGCCCGCGGAGGCGAAGGAGGCCATCTCGTTGAAGATGGCCGCGGCCGAGCGCACGAGGTACATGGCCACGGCCGCGCCCGTGCCCTCGCCCAGGCGCAGGCCCAGGTGCAGCAGCGGGGCCTTGCCCATCTTCTCCACCGCGTGCTTGTGCCCCGGTTCGGCCGAGGCGTGGGCCAGCACCGTGTAGTCCTCCGTGGCCGGACAGAGCTTCCAGGCCGCCACGCAGGCCGCCGTGGAGATGAACCCGTCCACGCAGACCAACTGCCGGTTCTTGGCCCCGCCCAGGATCAGGCCCGCCAGGCAGGCGATCTCAAAGCCGCCCAGGGCCGCCAGGATGTCCAGGGGGCCGCCTGCGGCCACGGCCCCGGCGTTGGCGCCAAGCGCCCTGCGGATGACCTCGGTTTTGCGGTCCACGCCCGGCCTGTCCAGGCCTGCGCCCGGGCCGGTCATGCGCGCCGGGTCCAGGCCCAGGTAGGCGCAGTAGAGGGCCGTGGAGGGCGTGGTGTTGCCGATGCCCATGTCGCCTGTGCCCAGCACGCGCACCCCTTCGGCCAGGGCGCGGTCGGCCAGGTCCACGCCGAGCAGCAGGGCCTGGAGGCACTGGTCGCGGGTCATGGCCGGGCCCTTGGCGATGTTGGCCGTTCCGGGGGCCACCTTGCCCTGGATGAGGTTGGGGTGCTCGTCAAAGCCTCCGCCCAGGCACCCGGCGTCCACCACGAAGAGCTCGGCTCCGCTGGTGCGCGCCAGCACGTTGATGCCGGCGCCGCCATGCACGAAATTGGCCACCATCTGGCGGGTGACCTCCTGGGGGAAGGCGCTCACGCCCTCCTGGACCACGCCGTGGTCGCCGGCCACGGTGTACACGCGGCAGGGGTCGGCCTTGGGCGGCTGCCCGCCCTGGACCATGTACAACTGCAGGGCCAGCTCCTCCAGGCGGCCAAGGCTGCCCTGGGGCTTGGTCAGATTGTCCAGGTGGGCCTGGCCGGCGGCCGCCAGGGAGCGGCTCACCGGGGAGATGGCGGCCAGAACGGCCTCGAAGCGTGCGCGCATGAAGACTCCTTTTGTGCAATGCCGCCTGGTAGTCGGCATTGTCCGTTGGTGCGACAAAAAAGGTTCCGGCAGGCGCACAGGGGCCTGCCGGAACCTTTTGCCATCAGGTTCCCCGCTCTCACCAGCGCGGACAGGTCTTCCGGCTTCCGGATCAGCCGGGGGAGACGGCCTTCCCACCGGAGTCCTCTCCGGCAGTGGCCGGGCCTGCTGGCCCGAAGTCTCTCCCCGTCCCCGGTTACGGCGGCGGGACCGCCACGGAATCGCACCGTGTTCCGAGATGTCCGCTCGGCATGGCTGCACTGGTAGCCGAATCCGGGGGGCATTTCAAGGGGCGCGGGGCCGCCTTAACCGCCCCTCCGCTCGCCCTTCACACGTTCAGGGTGGGGTCCCGGCACGGGCATTGCAACGTTTCCGGCGTGGACAAACGCACAGCCATTCTGCACGCCAACTGCCAGGGCCGGCCCCTGGCCGAGGCCCTCCTGGCCAGCCCGGAGTTCGCCCGGGGCTTCGCCCCGCGCGTGTACCTGAACTACGCGCGCCAGCCGGTGCCCGAGGCCGACCTGGCCTCCTGCGGCCTGTTCCTCTACCAGCACCTGGGACCGGAATGGGGGGAGCTCTCCTCTGCCGCGCTCCTGGGCCGGCTTCCCGCGGACTGCCCGCGGCTGTGCATCCCCAACATGTTCTTCCGTGGCCCGTGGCCGCTGTGGTCGGGGGCCGCGGGCTTCGACTACCGCGACATCTACCTGGACCACCTGCTGTCTCTGGGGCTGCCCCGGCGCGACATCCTGCACCTGTGCCTGTCCACCCCGCTGGACCGGAAATACGATCTAAACGCGCTTTTGGCCGAAACCGCGGCCCGCGAGCGCGAGCGCCAGGCCCACACCCCGGTGCAGTACCTGGACCATGTGCTGGAGCACTGGCGCGCGCGGCCCCTGTACCTGAGCGTGAACCACCCCGGCCCGGAGCTCATCGCCCTGGCCGCCGCGGGCATCCTGCGCCACCTGGGCCTGGCGGCGCCGCAGCCCTCGCGCCTGCCGACCCTGGCCGCCCTGGGCGAGGGCTACGCGGACTTCGAGCTGCCCGTGCACCCCCAGGCGGCGGCCTTCTACGGCCTGGCCTACGGCCATGCCGGCCAGGCCTTCAACGTCTACGGCAAGGCCAGGACCTTCGCCCAGTACGCCGCAGCCTACGTGGACTGCCGCCTGGCGGGCCTGGGCGACTTCATCAGCTACCTGCACCTGGCGTGAGGGCAAGGATGGGCACGGAGCCGAAACTCATCGCCTGGGTGGGCGGACAGTTCTTCATGCAGCACATGGAGGCCGAAGGCTTCCGCGTGGCGCGCATCCCCCTCACCAAACCGGAGGCCCTCACCTGGGACGACATCGTGGCGCGCTGCGGCGCGGCGCCCGACGCCGTGGTCTACACCGACCGCAGCCTGCCCCCGCCGCTCCTGGGCGTGGAGCGCTTCCCGGCCCTCACGGCCTTCTATTGCATCGATTCGCACATCCACAGCTGGTATCCGCTCTACGCCGGAACCTTCGACCTCTGCGCCGCGAGCCTCAAGGGCGACGTGCCGCGCTTCAGCGGCGAGCTTGGGCCGGGCCGGATCCTCTGGCTGCCGCCCAGCGCCGAGGACCGCTACCGGCCCCTGCAGGCCGGGAAGGAGTGGGACCTGCTGTTCGTGGGCACCGTGGATCCGGAGACGACCCCTTTGCGCCACGCCTTCCTGAAGCGCCTGGCGGCCCTGTTCCCCGGCCTGGCCGTGCGCCAGGGCGATTTCGCCCAGCTCTTTCCGCGCGCCCGGGTGGTGCTGAACATCGCCGAGCGCGGCGACCTGAATTTCCGGGTCTTCGAGGGGCTGGCCTGCGGGGCCTGCCTCTTGACCCCGAGGATAGCCAACGGTCAGGACGAGCTCTTCGACGACGGGGTGCATTTCGTGACCTACGCGCCGGACGACGCCGCGGACGCGGCGGCCAAGGCCTGCGCCCTGCTGGCCGACGACGCCCGGCGCGAGGCCTGCTCCCGGGCCGGGGCCGCGCGCATCGAGGCGGCCCACCGGCCCCGGCACCGCGCCAGGGATCTGGCCGCGCTTTTGCGCCAAGGTTTTGACGAAAATCTGCCGGGCCAGCGTCTGGCGGGTCCGGGCGCGGCCCGAACCCGGGACCTGCGCCTGCTCTGGCTGCACTGGGCCGAGCATTGCGGTGAGGCGGCCCTGGCCGCCAAATACCTTGCCGAGGCCCGCCGGCTGGCGCCTGCGGCCAAGTGAACCCCGGCCCGGCCGCTCCTGGCCGCGGGGGTTGGCACGGGACATGCTACGGAATAGGCACCCTGGACGACAGGTGAGTGCCAGAACGGCATCGGGAACCAACACTCAAGAATGTGAAGGGCAGTGCCCATTAACACGAGGGTTCCGATCCACTGCCCACGGTCAACTGGGGTTTTTCCACGTCCGGCGTCCGGCTGCGAACCCCAAGGGCGAGAGGAGGCCAGCCATGTCCGCAATCCGCGCGCTCGCGCCCCTGCTTCTGCTGTTCCTGACCGCCTCCTGCTCGGTGTCAGACGCCGTGAGCATCGCCCGCGTGGCCAGCGGCGACACCAGCGCCGCCGTGGGCCTGGCCCGCAGCAAGGCCCTGCGCTACGCCACCAATCCCAGCGCCATCGAGGCCGACTACAAACGCTTCAAGGGCCTTCTCTCCAGCTTCCGCCGCGCCGTGGGCGGCACCTGGGGCGAGGGCGACGTGCGCGAGCCCCAGCCCAAGCAGTACGTCAAGTACACCCAGAACTATCTGTCCAGGGCCAGCGTGGACTTCGAGCGCGGGCTCATCCTGGTGGAGACCCTGGACCAGGACACGCCGCGCGCCAGCCTGCGCGAGGCCATCGCCACCACCCTGCTGACGCCCCACGACCCGCGCGCCGTGGACCTTTACTCCGCCGGGCCGGTGCAGCTGGGCGGCACGCCGTTTCTCTTGGGCGAGGTCAAGGACCACCAGGGCCGCGACATCCGCAGCGAAGGCCAGGCCGAGGAGTTCGCCCGCCAGGCGGTGGACTCGGGCCTGCAGGAGCGCGCCTCAAGCCTGCCGGGCAGGCGGGTGTCCTTCGTGGTCATCCCCATGATCCAGGACCACATGCAGGTGCGCGCCGCCAAGTTCCGCCCGCTGGTGGAGGAGGCCTCCCGGCGCTTCAACGTCAGCCGCAACCTCATCTACGCCATCATCCGCGTGGAGAGCGACTTCAACCCCTACGCCATCAATTCCGTGCCCGCCGTGGGGTTGATGCAGGTGGTGCCCCAGACCGCCGGTGCCGACGTCTACGCCTACCTGAACCAGACCAGCGGCGAGCCCTCCAAGGCCTACCTCTTCGAGCCGCCGCACAACATCAATTACGGCGCGGCCTATCTGCACCTGCTGGCCACGCGACACCTCTCTGGCGTCGGCGACGCGCTTTCGCGCGAGTACTGCGTCATCGCCTCCTACAACGGCGGGTCCGGCGCCCTGCTCAAGACCTTCAACTCCAATCGTGGCCGGGCGCTCTCGGCCATCAACAGCCGCCCGCCCCTGGCCGTGTACAAGACCATCGTCTCGCGCCACGCGGCCCAGGAGACCCGGGACTATCTGCGCAAGGTGCTCGCGGCCAAGAAGGAGTTCGTGGGCATGTAGCCCGCGGACCTTTGGCTCGGCCGCGCGTGACGCGTTGCCCGGGTTCCCGCGACGGCAGGGGCAGGGCCGTTCTGCATGCCGCCGCCCGGCAGCCGGGGCAGGCAGCCCCGGCGCCCGATGTTCCGCCCGCCCCTTGCTCCAATGCCCCGCCTGGTGTATGGCGGGAACCATCAGCCTCCCCGCAATGACAACGCCTGAACCTCAAGGTGGTGCCCCATGCGTCAGATGCTCAGACCCCTCATGGCCTGCCTCTGTCTGCTCCTGGCCGTCCCGGCCGTCGCCCCTGCCGGCTTGGGCGGCAAGATCAAATCCAAGGCCAAGTCCGCCGCCAGCACGACGAAGTCCGGCGCCAGCAAGGTGGCGGACAAAGCCGCCGACAAGGCCAACCAGGCGAAGCAGCAGGGCAAGGCCACTGTCGAGCAGCTTTCGGACGTATTCGGAAAGATCTAGAAGTGACGTCCAGCACGCACCGGCGTTGGCGCGGCGTACTCGTGTCCGTAATCGGGATGGTTGACGCCCTTCAGTTGCAGCTGACCCGTAAGGAGGTGTCCCATGGCCAAGCTGGCATCCATGCTCATCCTGTGTCTGGGGCTGCTGCTGGCCGCCCCGGCCTCCACCCCGGCCGGCATCGGCAGCAAGATCAAGGGCAAGGCCAAGTCCACGGCCAACAAGGCCAAGTCCGTGGCGCACAAGGCCGAGTCCGCCGCGCCCCTGCCTGTGCAGAAGGCGTCGCAGGTGGTCAAGACCGGAGCCCAGAAGGGCGCGCAGAAGGCTGCGCCCACGGCCAAGAAGGTCGTGCAGCAGGGCCAGCACACGGCTGGACAGCTGCAGGACGCCACACCCAGGCCCTAGGGCCGTGGCTGCGCCCATCCCTGGACGCCCATGAGCCGCCCTGCGATCTTGTGGACGTTGGGCTCTGTCGCGGCCTTGACCAGCCGGGCCGGGCGCAGGTGGGAACCGGCCCGGCCCGGGGCAGGGGCTAGGGGGCTGCTTCCTCTGCGTCCGCGTCCACGAAGCGGCAGGCCAGGGAGCCGTCGTCCTCCACGTCCACCAGGGCCAGGGAGCCCTCGCCCAGGCTTCCGGGGTTCAGCAGGCGCGTGCCGTCGTGCTCGGTCCAGTCCCGCCGGTGCGTGTGCCCGTAGCAGACCAGGTCAAAGCCGGGGAAGAGCCCGGCCACGCGTTTCCAGACCGTGGGGCGCTCGCCCCAGCCGTGGGCCATGCCCAGGCGCAGGACCCGCCCCGAGGCCAGGCCCAGCTCGGCGCTCACGGTGGGGGGAAGCTCGTGGTCCAGGAGGAAGTGGTCGCAGTTGCCGCGCACGGCAAGAAAGCGCGGGTGGCGGCACAGGCTGTGGTAGATGGAGGCGCTGACCATGTCGCCGCAGTGCAGCAGCACGTCGGCCCCGGCCAGATGATTGGCGTATATGCGCTCGAAGCGCGCATCCGGCGCGGAGAGATGCGTATCGGAAATGACGGCCAGTCGCATTGCGGACGGTTCTGGCCAGTCGCGCCCTAGTCGTTGACCTTCTTGAAGCGGTTGCGCAGGTAGGCGTCGCGCACTGCCTCATAGGGGTCCACCGAGGCGTCCTTGAGGGTCTCGTAGTCGCCGATGCGCAGGGAGACCTCGTTGACCTTCTCATAGCCCTTGGCTCCGGCGGACCAGTACCAGGGGTTGATGTAGGTGGCCGGGGTCAGGAAATAGTCGCCCACGTAGCCTAGGGTGTCGCGCCCGCTGGAGGGGCCGATGAAGGGCCAGACGAGGTAGAGGCCGTTGTCCGCGCCCCAGTAGCCGAAGGTCAGGCCCAGGTCCTTTTCCGTGGAGCCGATGGGCTTGTAAGGCTTGCTGTCGGCGGTGATGTCGGCGAAGCCGCCCAGGCCGAAGGCCGTGTTGCCGATGAAGCGCGAGGTCTCCACGGCGGCGGCGTCGGGCTTGCCCTGGAGCACCAGGCTGACGAAGCGCACCGGGAACATGAGGTTGTGGAAGAAGTTGTGCACCCAGAGGCGGGGCCGCTCCGGGACAACGAAGCTGTAGCCCTGGGCCACGGGCTTGAGGGCCCAGAAGTAGAGCTTGTCGTTGAAGCCGAACCACATGCGGTTCCAGCCCTCAAGGGGGTCCGGGGTCTGCGCCGCGGCGTCGGACAGGGTCATCTTGTCGCCGCCGCTGCCTTTTTTGATGATCTGGCCGGTCTCGTCCCAGATGTCCACGTCGCCATAGGCCAGCAGCAGGCTGGGCCGGGCCTGCTTCGGGGCCACGCTGGCGGCCTGGTCCGCCGCAAGGGCGAAGGTTGCACTGACAAGGGTCAGGGCCAGTGCCGCCAAGAGACTCCGGAAGAGGATGTGCATGCGTGCCGCCTTCGCTTGAACGGTCATCTTAGCCTTCCTTGCCGACAACGTCGTCAACGTTCTTGCCCTCGTCCAGGGACTTGATCTTGTCCTTGATGCGCTGGATGAGGGCGTCGGGAGTGTCCTTGGACAAAATCTTGGCGAACTGGGTGCGGTAGTTCTTGACCAGGCTCACGCCCTCCACCACCACGTCGTAGACCATCCACTGGTCGTGCTTGATCATGACGTAGTTGATGGGGATGGTCTTGTCCTTCATGGTCACCTGGGTCTTGAGGAAGGCCTGGTTGCCCTCGATCTGCTCGCCCAGGTAGTTCACTTTCTCGTTGTTGTATTTCTCAAGCTTGCGGATGTAGGTCTTCTGCAGAAGCTCGGAGAAGGCGGCGACGAACTCGTCCTGCTGCTTGGGCGCGAACTTGTTCCAGCCTTCGGCCGCGGCGCGGCGGGAGAGCTCGCGCCAGTCGAAGAAGCCGTCTGCCACGGCGCGCAGCTTGACCTGGCGATCGGGCCGCTTGGCGGCGCCTTTGAGGGAGGCGTCGGACAGAATGGCGATGACTTTTTCGATGCCAGAGCGGAGCCGGTCTTGGGGCTCCCCCGCCAAGGCGGTGGAGCAAAGGGCCGCGACAAGGAGCAACGTGCCGACAAGGATGGATAATTTTTTCATCTTCGTGTGTCCCGCCAAAAGAGGATCGGCCACGATCTTACACGCCGCCGAAAACATACTTACTGATTAATTCCTCAAGGTCAATAGCCGATTCGGTGTCTCTGAGCACCGCGCCGGCCTTTATGGTCTCGCCCCCGCCCCGGGAGAGCTTGACGTACTTGTCGCCGATGAGGCCGCTGGTCTTCACCGAGACGATGGTGTCGTCCGTGAGCTTGATGTCCTTGCGGATGCGCAGGGTGACCGAGGACATGCCGGAATCCAGGTCGATGCCGATCTTCTCCACGAAGCCCATCTCCACGCCATACATCTGCACCGGGGCGTTGATCTTGAGCCCGGTGACGTCGTTGAACTTGGCGATGATGGCGTAATGGTCGTCGGAGAACAGGTGCACGTTCCCGAGCTTCACGCTCATGTAGGCGATGGCCATAAAGCCCAGGAGCACAAAGATGCCCACCTGGGTCTCCCTGGAATACTTCTTCATCATGCACCTCCCATGGTCTGGTTCACGAGCGTTCGCCCTGGTCCAGATACTTGGAGCAATCGCGTTTCATGGCCTTGAAATCGAGGGCCGGCATGGTCAGCCGGGGACTGGTGCGCGCCGCGGCCTGGCGGTCCAGGAAGCGGCGCAGGTACTCGTCCGTGGTGGCCTCCAGCTCGGCCAGGGGGCCGTTGTACAACACCTTGCCCTCGCCCAGCACCACCACATGGTCGGCGATGGTGCGCATGCTGTCCAGGTCGTGGCTCACCACCACCAGGGTCATCTCGAAGCTGCCCTTGAGCTCCAGCAGGAGCAGGTCCAGCTCGGCCGCATTCACCGGGTCCAGGCCGCTTGTGGGCTCGTCGCAGAACAGCAGCGGCGGGTCCATGACCATGGCCCGGGCCAGGCCGGCGCGCTTGCGCATGCCGCCGGAGAGCTCGTTGGGGTAGTAGTCGTGGAATTCCTCCAGGCCCACCAGCGCCAGCTTGGCCAGCACGCGCTGGCGGATGGCGGCTTCGTCGAGCCTGGTGTGCTCGCGCAGGGGCAGGGCCACGTTGTCGCCCAGGCTCAGGGAGCCCAGCAGGGCGCCGTCCTGGAACAACACCCCCATGCGCTGGCGCAGGCAGTGCATGCCCCGGCGGTCAAGGCCGGCCAGGTCGTGGCTGCCGATCATGATGCGCCCGGCCAGGGCCGGCTGGAGCATCAGGATGTGCTTGAGCAGGGTGGATTTGCCGCAGCCCGAGCCGCCCAGGATCACCGAGATCTTGCCGCCGGGCAGGGTCACGTCGATGCCGCTGACCACGGCGGTCTTGCCGTAGCCCACGGTGAGGCCTTCGAGGCGGATGTCCGGAGTGGTTCCCTGCAGCATGCCGTGCACCTAGAATAAGAGCGAGGTCAGAATGTAGTCGGACAACAGGATCAGGATGCAGGAGCTCACCACCCCGGCGGTGGTGGCCTGGCTCACGGCCTCCGGGCCCACGGCGTCGCGCCGCGTGTGGGTGTAGTAGCCCATGAAGCAGGTCACGGTGCAGACCACCACGGCGAAGACCAGGGACTTGATGAAGCCGCCGGACACGTCGCTCATCTTCATGTAGGCCTGGATGCGGTAGAAATAGATGCCCTGGTTGCCGCCCAGGAGCAGCACGCCCGTGAGGTAGCCTCCGGCCATGCCCACCATGTCGAAGAAGGCCGTGAGGATGGGGAAGCAGATGATGCTGGCCGCCAGTTTGGGGCTGACCAGGTAGCCGATGGGGTTGATGTCCATGACGCGCAGGGCGTCCACCTGGTCGGTGATGCGCATGACGCCGATCTCGGCGGTCATGCTCGAGCCCGCCCGGCCTGTGATCATGATGGCCGTGAGCACCGGCCCCAGTTCGCGCACCAGGGACAGGGCCACGGCCGCGCCCAGGAAGCCCTCGGCCCCGAACTTGGCCAGGGCGTAGTGCATCTGCAGGCCGATGACCATGCCCGTGAACAGGCCGATGAGGGTGATGACGCTGATGCTTTTGACGCCGATGAAGTAGATCTGGCGCACGGTCTTGTGGAACTGGCCGAGGGAGGAGAAGATGCGCGCGGAGGCCTCCAGCAGGAACAGGAACATGGCCCCTGTGTCGCCCACAAAGCGCAGCGTGGCCTCGCCCAGGTGGGCGACAGGCGAAAGCTGTGGGCGTTTCCCGTGGATCATCAGCGCGGATTCCCCCTTCTGGCCATGAGCGCCGCTGTGCGTTGGCATGTGGTCCTGGACCGGCAAAGTTCGGCACCGGAGGCGGACATGGCCCCCAGTTCACTCGGGCGTTCGTAGCACAAGGTTGCGCAGCCTGCAATGCCCAGGGGCTTGCAGCCCGGCATTTCAAGCGAAACTGCCGGGCCAGGCCTACGGGACGTCCTCGCCGTTGTCCGCGTCCGTGCCTTCGGGCGCAACGGGCTTGGCCGGTTTCCTGCGCGAGCCGTTCTTCTTCTCCCACCAGGACTGGTCCGGGCCCAGGAACCACCAGTCCGTGTGGTCCGTGCGCATGACGGCGCGGGCCAGCTTCTTGCCCTCAATGGTGCGGATGCGCTTCACCGCCGCGGCCAGCCACTTGTCGGCATACCTGTTGCCCAGGTCCGCCTGCTCCTTCAGGTTCAGCATGAGGTCGAGCTGGTCGGCGTCCTGGGCCAGGCGGGCCTCCACGCTCTCGGTCTCCTCCAACTCCTCCCACAGGGGCATGAGGTCCTCGCCCAGGCCCGTGCCGGAAAGGGCGTCGGCCAGGGCGCGGGTGCGCTGGCTCGCATTGTACATGTGGGCCACGTAGTTGAAGTCCCCGGTGCGCGCCTCGTGCAGGTCGTGGAACAGGCACATCATGGCCGTGCGCTCCTTGTTCGCCCCGGCCATCTGGGCCAGCACGAAGCCGATGACCGCCGTGCGGAAGGAGTGCTCGGCCACGTTCTCCGCCCCGGTGCCCAAAAACTGGTAGCCCGTGCGCGGGGTCTTGCGCAACATGCCGCACTCGAAGAGGAAATCGGCCAGGCGTGTCAGGCGCGAGCGTTTGTTCAGGCGGGACATGGAAAACCTCCGGTATCGGGAGCGGGACGGCGTCCCTTCCTGGCGTTGGCGCGGGCGTTAGGGCTTCTCGAAATGCGCGGTGTAGGCGAGGCGTCCGCCGAAGAACGCCTTGTCGCGGAAGCCGATGCCCTCGGCCAACCGGGTCACGCTTTGGCGGCCTTGGAAGTGGGGGTCGAAGATGATCTCCGTCACCGACAGGATGCCGCCGGGCTTGAGCGCCGCGAAAATTTCCTTGAGCGCCGACGCCTTGTCCGGGATCTCCCCGAGCACCGTCACCAAGAGCGCCCGGTCAAACAGGCCCTGCGGAAGCTTGCCCTTGCCCGCGTCGGCCTGGATGAACCGGATGTTGTCGAGCCCCGCAGCCCGCGCCTTCTCCCCGGCCCGTTCAAGCATGCCGGGCTGGATGTCCACAGCCGTGACCATCCCTTGCGGCCCCACCGCCCAGGCCAGGGGCAGAGCCAGCCGCCCCGGCCCACAGCCCAGGTCCAGCACGGCCATGCCGGGCTGGAGCCCGAGCTGCCCGATGATGGACGCCGCCCTGTTGGTGCGGGTGAAGGGGTTGTCGCGCTCCACCAGCCAGGCCAGCCAGGTCGGGCAGGGCAGCGAGCAACGGCGCGAGGCCAGCCGCCAAGCCAGCCCAAGCAGCACGGCGGCGGCCAAAATCGCGGGCGGAAGCCACGCTGTCTGAACGTCCACGGCGCGTCCGGCCCCTACGTCCGGTAATCCGCGTTGATCTCCACGTAGCGCTTGGTCAGGTCCGAGGCCAGCAGCGTGAACGTGCCCCGGCCCTGGCCCAGCACGAGCTCGATCTGCACGTCCTGGTGGCGCATGCAGGGCGCGAGCAGGGCGTCCAGGTCCTCGGGCGAGGGCTGGCCGTTTTCGAACACCAGGATCCCGCCGATCTTGAGCACCACCTCCCGGGGGTCGAAGTCCGCGCCGCTGCGGCCCAGGGCGGCGATGATGCGCCCCCAGTTGGGGTCGCAGCCGAAGAGCGCGGTCTTGACCAGGGGCGAGTTGCCGATGGCCCGCGCGGCCATCTCGGCCTGGGGGTGGCTCTTGGCCCCGCACACCGTGATGTGCGCCACCTTGGTGCCGCCCTCGGCGTCCTGCACGATGCGGTAGGACAGCTCCTGGCAGACCGAGAGCAGGCACTGGCGCAAAAGCTCCAGGTCGGCCTTGGACTCCGCGCGTACGCGGGAGGCCCCGTTGCTCAAGGCCAGCACCGTGTCGTTGGTGCTGGTGTCGCCGTCCACGGTGAGGGCGTTGAAGGACTTGTCGGCGACGGCCGAGAGCATCTCGCGCCAGGGCCGGGGGTCCACGTCGGCGTCGCAGAGCACGAAGCCCAGCATGGTGGCCATCTGCGGGCAGATCATGCCCGCGCCCTTGCACATGCCGAGCACGCGCACCTCGCCGCCGGAGAGCTGCACGCTCCTGCCCACCAGCTTGGGGAAGGAGTCCGTGGTCATCATGGCCTTGGCCACGTCCATGGGCGTGGCGCGGCCCAGGCTGCCGGCCAGCTTGAGCCCGGCCTCGGCCCAGAGGTCCATCTTGAGCTGCGCGCCGATGACCCCGGTGGAGGTGGGCAGTATCTCCGCTGGCTCCACCCGGGCGGCCTTGGCCACGATGTCCAGGGTGGCGCGGCAGTTGGCCAGGCCCTCCTCGCCGGTGCAGGCGTTGGCCTGGCCGGAATTGACCACGATGGCGCGGGCCACGGGGCTGTCCGCCAGGATCTCCTTGCACACGAGGACGGGCGCGGCCTGGAAGCGGTTGGTGGTGAACACCCCGGCGGCCACGGCCGGGCCGACGCTCAGGATCAGGCCCAGGTCGTTGCGGTCGGCCTTTTTGAAGCCGGCGGCAGCCACGGCGAAACGGTATCCCTTGGGCACCAGGGTCATGGGCGCACCTCGCGTAAGATCGTCGCGGCCCAGGAATCGCCCGGCCGCGCAGTGACAACCCGTAGCACAGGCCGGGCCGGGATTCAAAGGGGGATTTTGGGGGCGGCGGGGCGGCTCCTAGGTCTGCCTGGCTTGGCACTGGTCCGGCTCGCGCCAGGACCACGCCAGCCAGACGATGAACGCTGTGCACAGGATTTCGATGGCGCTGAAGAAGAGGTAGTACATTGCTGGTGTTGACCCGGTGAAAAGGGTCGCGCACTGAACGCCGGTCATGAGTGCCCCGGCGGCGAGGTTGGCCCGGCGGTTCATCTTGTGCCGCAAATATTTCGACAGGACGGTCATTGCGATGGGAATTTCCATCAATATGGCCGCGCCGAGCAGAAATTCCCTGGTGATCGGCGTACCGTCCACCTTGCCGGACAGGAATTGACTCAGGATGCCGCTGTCCATCAGCATCACGACGTCGCAATAGAGGTAGTTGAACATCACGAACATCCACAACCCAGAAAGCCTGGATTCCATGTTTCCCATCGTCTGTCCTCGCGTCAGGGGACGTTTCGTCACAGCTGCGCGAATGTGCACGATTCGTTGCGCCGAGGCAATACCGTGCGCGGGATGAAAACGAGGAATTCCGAAAGATTGGCGCCATTCGCCGCAAAAAAAGCCCCCGGCGCATCCGCCAGGGGCCATTCGCCCGAGCCGCATGCCAAGGTCTACCCCCCGGCCACCACCACGCGGTTGCGGCCGGCGTTCTTGGCTGCGTACAGGGCCTGATCCGCGGCCTTGATCATCTCCTCCAGGGTGGCCATGGGCCGCAGGCACAGGCCGATGCTCACGGTGTAGGGGATGCTCTTGCCGCCAAAGCTCACCGGGCTGGCCTCAAAGGCCTTGCGCAGGTCCTCGAACACCGCCGGCGCGTCCGCCGGGGTCATGTCCGTGGCCAGCACGCAGAACTCCTCGCCGCCGAAGCGCGAGATGATGTCCGAGGTGCGGAAGCGCGCGGCCAAGAGCGCGGCCATCTGGCGCAGCACGGCGTCGCCCGCGTCGTGGCCGAAGGTGTCGTTGACGGCCTTGAAGCGGTCGATGTCGAGCATGGCCAGCACCGCGCCCAGGCCCCGGCGCATCTGGGCGGCCAGGAGCTTCGGCCCGGTGGAGAAGACGTAGCGGCGGTTGTAGAGCTTGGTCAGGTAGTCCTTTTCGGCCAGCTCCTTGATCTGCCCGATGTATTCCAGCAGCTCCACGTTCTGGGTCACCCGGGTGTAGAACTCCTCGGTGAGGAAGGGCTTGTGCAGGAAGTCGTTGGCCCCGCTCTTGAGAAAGCGGGCGGAAAGCCCGGCCCTGTCCGTGCCGGAGATGCCGATGATGGCCAGCTGGTCCTTGGCGTGGTCGCGGCGGATGGCCCGCACCAGCTCGGAGCCGTTCATCTTGGGCATGTTGTAGTCCGCGATGACCAGGCGTAGGTCCGGGTGCTCCTTCATCATGGCCAGGGCCGTGGGCCCGTCCTCGGCCTCCAGCACGTGGTAGCGGTGGGCGCGCAGCAGCTCGCCCACCACGTAGCGCGTGCTGTGGGAATCGTCGACCACGAGCACCTTGATGGTGGGGTTGCGGTTCAGGCGCTCCACCAGGGAGAGCATGTACTGCACGTTGTCCATGTTCTGCTTGAGCACGTAGTCCACGATGCGCTTGGCCCAGAACTGGTCGCGCAGCTTGTCGTCCATCTCGCCGGTGAAGACGATGGAGGGGATGCCGCGCTCCAGCACCATGTCCACCACCTCGCCGCAGGGCGCGTCGGGCAGGTTCAGGTCGAGCAGGGCCACGAAGAAGTCCGTGTCCCTGTCCAGGATCTCCATGGCCATGGCCTTGGAATTCGCCAGCACCACCTCGTGGCCCATCTCCTCGGTGATGCGCCGCGAAAGCATGGCGGCAAAGGTGCGGCTATCTTCGACCACAAGGACTCTGGACATGAAAGGCTCCTATGTGTTCGCTGCCTGCGGAAGCAGCCGGTATACTGTCGTTTTTCCGCCCACGCCCTTGAGGCTGGCCTGGTGTTCCAGGCTCGTCCAGCCCAGGGCCGAGAGCGCCTGCGCCGCGTCGGGCCAGGACATGAGCCCGCCGCTGGCCCAGATTTCGCCCGGTCCGGCCAGGCCCTGCACCCGCGCGGCCACGTTCACGGTCTGCCCGAAGTAGTCCAGGCTGCCGACGTTGTTGATGACCAGGGCAGGGCCTTCGTGCAGGCCGATCTTGAGGCCCACCTCCTGACCCTGGCCCGAGCCCAGGCCGACCGCGGCGTCCAGCATGCCGATGGCGGCGCGCAAGGCTTCCCCGGGGTCGGAAAAGGCGGCCATGACCGCGTCGCCCATGGTCTTGACCACGGACCCGTGGTGCTGGCGCACCACCCGGGAGAGGGCGTCGAAATGCTTCTGGATCAAACTGTAGGCCGCCACGTCGCCGATCTTCTCGTACAGGGCGGTGGAGTCCTTCAGGTCGGTGAACAGCACGGTCAGACTGCGCATGTTCAGGTTCAGGTTCGGGGCCAGGCTCTGGACGCGGAACAGCTCGCGGAAGGTCTGGTTGGTGAGCAGCGCCCTGCCGGTCAGGCAGGGGCGCACGCTGTTCCGGGCGCGGGCGATGAGCTCGTGCAGCCGCGTGTAGTCCACGGCGAAAAAGGACAGCCCCACGGGAACGTCCAGCAGGTTGCGGGCGATGACGCGCACTGGGCCGGGCAGAAGCTCCGGGCCGGGGGAAACGCTGGCCTCGAAGCCGCGGCGCGTCAGGCTCAGGCGCAGGGTCTGCTCGATGTCCGCGCGCCCGGCGCCCATGGGTACGGAGGCGGCCTCGTGCACGGCGATGGAGACCACCCGGAAGCGCGGCTCGCTCCAGTCCGGAAAGAGCGCCTCGCGCTCTTCCCCCGGTCCGAGGCCAAGATAGCCCCGCAGCACGGAGGAAACGTAGGCCCACAGCTCCGGGTCGAGGGTGACGTTGCCGGAGAAGTTAGCCGCCAGATAACTCGGCAGGTCCGCGTGGGCCTGGATGTCCAGCTCCCGCACCGCCTGGCTCAAGGTGAAGCTGGTCTCCACGCGGTCGTCGAGGCTTTTTTGGACGTCGATATCGCAGAGCACGCAGTGCTCCACCTCCGGCCCGGAAAGTTCGTCCAGGGCCCCGGTGCGGTTCAATATGCCGCCGCAGGCCGGGCAGGTCAGGTCCCAGGACAGGTCGAAGAGCCCGGCGCGCGTGGCGCACAAGAAAAAGTCCACCACCTTGTCTTCGGGCAGGCCATGCTCCGAGGCGAAACGCAGGGGGTTCACGCGCCGCACGGCCCAGTCGTCCAGGCCGGGCAGCAGCTCGCCCATGCGGGCCACAACGGCCTTGTCCGCCTGAGGGAAGGCGGAGAGGGCGGCGAGCTTCTGGTGGAGGCGGGTGTCGCTCATGGCCTGCGCGCGGCTCCTTGGGGTGGGTGCTCCAGCCCGCAAAACAACTGGTGGAGGGTCCAGCCTAGGTGCTAGCACACCGCTCCGTCTCCGGCAAGGGCGCAAGGCGCATTTGCACGGCTTTTGCGCAGTGGCGCAGGCGCAGGCGCGTCAGGCCGGCCAGGGCCGCAAAGCCCTTCCCGCCGCCTGGCCGTTTGGCAACAGCGCAGGGCCGCCAGGGAGTTCGCGGCCATCGTCCACAACGCCGCCGTTGTCCAGCCCGCGCACCAGCAGGTCCCCGCCGGCTCCGCCCCGCCCGCCATGCCAAGCCGCCGCTCTCGCCTCCGTCCTGCCCGGCGCGGGGCGCAAAAAAAGCCCCCGGCGTCTCCGCCAGGGGCTGTGGTCGTGTCGGCAGGCGCGGCTACTTGCCGCAGCAGTTCTTGAATTTCTTGCCCGAACCGCAGGTGCAGGGGTCGTTGCGGCCCACCTTGGCCCCGCGCTTCACGGGCTGCTTCTTCTTGGGCTCCGCGGCCGCGCCCGCACCCTGGTACTCCAGCTCGGCGGCGGTCTCCTTGTGCTGGAACTCCTCCTCCTTGACCTCGTTCTGGATGCGCAGGCGCAGGATGAGGCTCATGGACTTCTCGGCGATGGTGTAGAGCATGGCCCGGAACAGGTCGAAGCCCTCGCGCTTGTACTCCTGCTTGGGGTCCTTCTGCCCGTAGCCGCGCAGGCCGATGCCGTCGCGCAGGTGGTCCATGGAAAGCAGGTGGTCCTTCCAGTTGCGGTCCAGGGTCTCCAGGATGAAGTAGCGCAGGATCTCCTGGTAGTGTCCGGGCGAGGCCGTCTGCAGGCCGCCCAGGATCTCCCGGATCCAGGCCTCGGCCTGCTCGCGGCTCGGCAGGGCGGTGGCGAAGCCGGGGAAGCGCGAGAGGTCGAAGACCTCGTCCAGGCGCGAGGCGATGATGCCCTCGGTCTCCTCGTCCAGATCATGGCCCTTGGCCTCGGCCAGGGGCGCGTAGATGTCGGTCAGAAGCTCGTCCACGTACTCCTCGACGATGTCGTCCAGGGTCTCGGCGAACATGATTTCGCGGCGGCGGGTGTAGATGACCTCGCGCTGCTGGTTCATGACGTTGTCGTAGTCCAGGAGCTGCTTTCTGATCTCGAAGTTGTGGGCCTCCACGCGCTTCTGCGAGCCCTCGATGGCGCGGCTGACCATGCGGTTCTCGATGGCCTCGCCCTCCTCCATGCCCAGGGAGTCCATGAGCCCGGAGATGCGGTCGCTTACGAACAGGCGCATGAGGTCGTCGTCGAGGGCCAGGTAGAAGCGCGAGCTGCCGGGGTCGCCCTGGCGGCCCGAGCGGCCGCGCAGCTGGTTGTCGATGCGCCGGGACTCGTGGCGCTCGGTGCCCAGGATGTGCAGGCCGCCCAGCTCCTTGACGCCCTCGCCGAGCACGATGTCCGTGCCGCGGCCGGCCATGTTGGTGGCGATGGTGACCCGGCCCTTGTGCCCGGCCTCGGCCACGATCTGGGCCTCCAGCTCGTGCTGCTTGGCGTTGAGCACGCTGTGCGGGGTGCCGCGCTTCTTCAGCATCTCCGAGACCAGCTCGCTCTTTTCGATGGAGACCGTGCCCACGAGCACCGGCTGGCCGCGCTTGTGGCAGTCCACGATGTCCTCGACGATGGCCTGGAACTTCTCGCGCTGGGTCTTGAAGATCATGTCCGGGTAGTCGAGGCGCACCATGTCGCGGTGGGTGGGGATCACGCTCACGTCGAGGTCGTAGATCTGCTTGAACTCCACGGCCTCGGTGTCGGCCGTGCCGGTCATGCCCGCGAGCTTCTCGTACATGCGGAAGAAGTTCTGGAAGGTGATGCTGGCCAGGGTCTGGTTCTCGGCCTCGACCTTGACGTGCTCCTTGGCCTCCAGGGCCTGGTGCAGGCCGTCGGAAAAGCGCCGTCCGGGCATGAGCCGGCCGGTGAACTCGTCCACGATGACCACCTGCTCCTCCTTGACGATGTACTCCACGTCGCGGTGGTAGAGGTGGTGGGCCTTGAGCCCCTGGATCACGTGGTGCTGGTAGGTCACGTTGGCCGGATCGTAGAGGTTGTCGATGCCGAGGAGCTTCTCGCATTTGCCCACGCCGAGCTCGGTGAGGGAGATGCTTCTGGCCTTCTCGTCCACCTCGAAGTCGCCCGTGGGCTCCGCGCCCTCCTCCTTGGCCTTCTCGCCGCGCACCAGCCGGGGGATGATGGCGTCCACCTTGCGGTAGAGCTGGGTGGACTCCTCGGACGCGCCGCTGATGATGAGCGGGGTGCGCGCCTCGTCGATGAGGATGGAGTCCACCTCGTCGACAATGGCGTAGTGGAGCGGGCGCTGGACCAGCGACTCCTTGTAGAACTTCATGTTGTCGCGCAGGTAGTCGAAGCCGAACTCGTTGTTGGTGCCGTAGGTGATGTCCGCGCCGTAGGCGGCCTGCCTCTCCTCGTCGGACAGGCCGTGGACGATGACGCCAACGTTTAGGCCGAGAAAATTATAGATCTTGCCCATCCAGGCGGCGTCGCGCTGGGCCAGGTAGTCGTTGACGGTGATGAGGTGCACGCCCTTTCCGGAGAGGGCGTTTAAGACCACGGGCAGGGTGGCCACCAGGGTCTTGCCCTCGCCGGTCTTCATTTCCGTGATGCGGCCCTGGTGCAGCACCATGCCGCCCACCAGCTGCACGTCGTAGTGGCGCATGCCGAGCACGCGCCGTCCGGCCTCGCGCACCAGGGCGAAGCACTCGGGCAGCAGCTCGTCCAGGGGGCGGCCCGCCGCCACCTCCACCTTCCAGGCGGCCACCTTGGCCGGGAAGTCCGCCTCGGCAAGGGCCTGCACCTGCGGCTCCAGGCTGTTGATGCGCTCGACCAAAGGCTCAAGCTTCTTGAGGTAGCGGTCGTTGCTCGACCCGAAGACCTTCTTCATGATGACGTTGAACATGCGTGAAAGCTCCTCAAGCTGGCGGCGGGCTGCGCGCGTCCAGCGGATTTCGTCGTGTGTCTTGGGCGGCGCCAGGGGCGAAAGGCCCCGGCGCACCCGCTGCGGTGTTCTCGGACATTTCCGGGGCCGCGTCAAATCATCGTGTGGAGATAACCCCTGCAAGGGGTTCGTCAACCCGCGGCAGGGCATTTTTCCCTGCCCGCCGCGCGCAGCCCTGGCGCCCTAAGCCTGCCGGATGATCTCCAGCCAGTGGCCGGCCCTGGCCCCGGCCGGAGCCGTGGCCCCAAGCTGCATGACGCAGCCGCTGCACCCGCTGAGCACGTAGCCGGAGACCACCTCCGGCACGGCGGAGAAGCCCAGGGCCGCATCCAGGCCGCCCCAGCAGGCCGCGCCCACCTGGGCCGAGAGCTCCGGCGCGCCCAGCTGCAGGATGCCGCCGAAGCCGCAGCAGTTCGCCCTGGCCGGGCTGCGCAGCCGCGCCCCCAGCAGGCTTTGGAGCAGCAGGAAGTCCGCGTCCGCGGCGTCCGCGTGGCAGGGCCGGTGCCAGCCCACCGCCGCCGGCGCGCCCCGGCCCGCCCTGGCCGTCGCGTCCAGCAGCAGGCCGGAGAGCGGGGCCACGCTGGCGGTCCAGAGCGCCTCCTCTTCGTGGTCTGCGAAAATCCCTGCGCCCACATACTCCGCCAGGCCCTTGCGGCAGGTGGCGCAGTAGGTGACGAGGAGGGGGCGGTCAGCCTTGCGCCAGGCCTCGACGTTGGCGCGCCGCGCCCTGAGCTGGTCCTGGGGCAGCCCGGCCACGCCCAGGGTGGAGCCGCAGCAGGAGAAGCCCGCCTCGACCCGGTTCGCGCCCAGGCCGCGCAGCAGGTGCCGGGCCGTGTCCGCCCAGGCCTGGCGCGGGCCGGAACCCACGCAGCCGTCGAACAGCGCCACGGGCCGCTCGCCGTATTGTTGGCGGAAGGCCTCCACGGGGAATTTCGTGATTGTCAGCCAGGCACGGAGCCCATTGCCCGGGCGAAGCCCGCGCAGGCCCTTGAGGGCCAGGCCGAGTCCGGCCGGGGCCAGCATGTCCGGCACCAGGGCCGCGCCCCGGGCCGCCAGGGCCCAGTGGGGCTGCAGCCTGGTGATCCACTGCCGCCACAGCCACTGGCGGAAGTCCGGGTGCTCCGCGCGCAGCCGGGCCAAAAGCCGCGGCACGCTGACGCCCTGGGGGCAGAGGGCCTCGCACTTGCCGCAGGCCAGGCACAGGCCGGCCAGCTTGGCCACGGCCTTGTCGTCGAGGGTGGCGGCGCTGAACTTGGAGGGGCCGGACAGGAGGGCCTTGGCGCGCGGGGAGAACTCCTCGCGGCTGGTGGCCGCGAACAGCGGGCAGAGCTCCAGGCAGCAGCCGCAGAGCACGCAGTCGCGCTCCGGCTTGGCATTGGATTTGGCGTTGTTGCTGGCGTCGGAAGTGTCGTTGGGATTGCCGTTGGAAATGGCGTCGGACTTTTCGCCGGAACCGTTGGCGGGCGAGGCTTTGGAGCCTGGCGCACCGTCGTCGTTCCCGTTGTGCTTGGCGTCGAGGATGCCGTCGGCCTTGGCGTCGTGTTTCACGCTGGGCACCTGGACCTAGACCCACCCCTTGCCGGGGTTCAGGATGCCCGAGGGGTCGAAGACCTGCTTGATGCCCGCCATGAGCGCGCGCTCGGTCTCGGAGAGCTGCCAGGACACATACGGGGCCTTGGTGATGCCCGTGCCGTGCTCGCCGGAGATGGTGCCGCCAAGCGACAGGGTCAGCCGGAACACGGCCTCCTTGCAGGCCTTGGCCCGGGCGCGCTGGCCTTCGTCCTGCGCGTCGTAGATGATGTTCACGTGGATGTTGCCGTCGCCCAGGTGGCCGTAGCAGGCCACGTGCACGCCGTGCTCCGCGCCCAGGGCCTGGAAGCCCTCCACGGCCTGCACGGTGGACCCGCGCGGCACGGCGATGTCCTCGCCCAGCTTGTCCGGCCCCAGCTGGAAGGCCGCCGGGCTCACCAACCGGCGGATCTCCCAGAGCGGCTCCTCCTCTCTGGGCCCCAGGCCCTTCAAGAGGCAGGAGGGGCCGGCCTGGGAGAGCGCGCGCTCCAGGCGCGCCAGCTCGTCGGCCAGGGCCGAGGCCGAGCCGTCGATCTTGAGCAGGAGCACGGCCCGGGTGTCGCCGTTCGGAGCGGTGGGCCAGGGCACATCCTTGATCTGCGCGATGCCCCGGCAGGCCGTGGCGTCCATGAATTCCAGGGCCGTGGGCAGGATGCCCGCCCGGAACACCCCGCGCGCGCCTTCAAGGGCGTCGTGCAGCGAGCCGAAGGCCGCCAGCACCGTGGCCGAGGACTCCGGCAGGGGCAGAAGCTTCAGCGTCAACTTGGTGAAAATCCCCAGCGTCCCGCAGGAGCCCACGAACAGGCGCGTGAGGTCCAGGCCCACCACGTTCTTGTGGGCGCGGCCCCCGGCGTCGCAGATTTTGCCGCCGGGCAGCACGGCGCGCACGCCGAGCACGTAGTCGCGGGTGACCCCGTACTTGACCGCGCGCATGCCGCCAGCGCAGGTGGCCACGTTGCCCCCGAGGGTCGAAATCTTCAGGCTGGCCGGGTCCGGCGGGTAGAAGAGCCTCCGCTTCTGGGTCAGGGCCTGGAACTCCGCCGTGACCACGCCGGGCTCCACCTCGGCGCAGAAGTCCTCGGCGTCGATGTCCAGCACGCGGTTCAGCCACAGGGTGGAGACCACCACGCCGCCGAAGGCCGGCACCGCGCCGCCGCTCATGCCCGTGCCGCGCAGCCGGGGCACCAGCGGCACCCTCTCGGCCTCGGCCCAGCGCAGGAGCTCCACGATCTGCTCCTCGGTGCGCGGCCTGACGACCGCCCAGGGCATGGCCGAGCGGCGGCTGGAGTCCGCGCCGTATACGGCCATCTCCTCGGGCCTGGTGACGAGGCCGTCGCCGGGGAACAGCGCTTCGAGGAAGTGGAGATGCGTGGGGGTGAGGGAGGTGGCAAGTGCGGTCATGGGTGCGTCCGTCACGGAATGTTCAGGGGTGGCCTGGGCCGCCGTTGGGGGCGGGGTCTACTTCCGGTAGTCCCGCAACTGCCGCTCGGTGTCTCTGGCCATGTCGCGGGCCTTGAGGTCGTCGCGGCGGTCGTGCACGTTCTTGCCCTTGCCGAGCGCGATCTGCAGCTTCACCCGGCCGTTCTTGAAGTACAGCTTCACCGGGATGACGGTCAGGCCCTTCTGCGCGGCCTGGGCCTGGAGCTTGGCGATCTCGCGGCCGTGCAGCAGGAGCTTGCGCTCGCGCGTGGGCTCGTGCGGGTCCATGCCCGCGTTGGCGTAGGGCGCGATGTGCACCCCCGTGAGCCAGGCCTCGTGGTTGTTGAAGCGCACGTAGCCGTCCATGAAGTTCACGCGGCCCTCGCGCAGGCTTTTGAGCTCCGAGCCCATGAGCACCAGCCCGGCCTCGAAGACCTCGATGAATTCATAGAGCCTGCGCGCCTGCTTGTTGGTGGCGATGAGTTTTTCGCCCGCGTGGGCGTTGGGATTGGCGGTCATTGGCTAGCCCCCGAGATCGTCGTTGTCCAGGAGCGAGGCAAAGAATGTGAGCTCTTCCGGGTATTTGTTGAAGATGGTGTCGCGCACCAGGCGGTTGATCTTGCCCACGGTGCGGCAGGCCAGCACCTCGCGCAGCAGGGCCTTGCACTCGCCCATGCGGGCCTGGCGGATGATGCGCTTGATGCCGGGGATGGCCTGGGGCGAAAGCGAGATGCAGTCGATCTGCATGCCCATGAGGATGGGCACGCAGAAGGGGTCGCTGGCCACCTCGCCGCAGAGGCTGACCTCGATGCCGGCCTGGTGCGCGGCGTCCACCACCTGCTTGATGCTGCGCAAGATGGCCGGGTGCAGGGGCTGGTACAGGTAGCTCACGTGGGGGTTGGTGCGGTCGATGCCCACGGAGTACTGGATGAGGTCGTTGGTGCCGATGCTGAAGAAGTCCACCTCCTCGGCCAGGAGGTTGGCGATCATCACGGCCGCGGGCAGCTCGATCATGATGCCGATGGGCATGTCCTGGTTGAAGCGCTTGCCCTCGGTGCGCAGCTCCTCCTGGGCCTCGCGCAGCTTGGCCTTGGCCCGGCGCACCTCGCGCAGGCCGGAGATCATGGGGAACATGATGGACACGTTGCCGTAGGCGCTGGCCCGGGCGATGGCCTTGAGCTGCGTCTTGAACAGCTCCGGGTGCTGCATGCAGAAGCGGATGGCGCGCAGGCCCATGGCCGGGTTGGCCTCCTCCAGGGCGCCGAAGCTGGCGATGGTCTTGTCCGCGCCCAGGTCCAGGGTGCGGAAGATGACCTTGCGCGGGCTCATGATGGCCGCCAGGTCGCAATACTTGTCGGCCAGCTCGTCTTCCTGGGGCAGGTCGGTGCGGTTCAGGTAGCTGTATTCCGTGCGGTACAGGCCGATGCCCTCGCCGCCGTTGTCCAGCACCGCGGCCACTTCCTCGATGAGCTCGATGTTGGCCAGCACGTGCACGCGGTAGCCGTCGATGGTCTCGGCCGGGAGCTGGCAGCCGCGGTAGATGCGGCGCTGGTAGTCCTCGAACTGGGCGGCCAGCTCGTTGAACTCGGCCAGCTCGTCCTCGTCCGGGTCCACCAGGATGCGCCCGCCCACGCCGTCCATGATGACAAGGTCGCCGTCGTTGACCGCGTCCTCCAGGTCCGAGGCACCCACCAGGGCCGGAATGCCCAGCGTACGGGCCATGATGCCCGTGTGCGAGGTCTTGCCGCCCTGGGCCGTGGCGAAGCCCATGATCTTGGAGACCTCCAGGGCCACGGTGTCCGCGGGGGTAAGGTCGTGGGCCATGATGATGACCCGGCCCTCCACGGCCAGCAGCTCGCGCACGGTGCCCAGAAGCTGCGCCATGACCCGGTCGCTCATGACGCGCACGTCCTGCAGCCGTTCGCGGATGTACAGGTCGTCCAGCACGCCGAAGACCTTCTCCAGCTCGGCCACGGCCTTTTCCAGGGCCCATTCGGCGTTGACGCCCAGTTCGCGGATGCATCTGGCCGCGGCCCCGGCGAGCTTGGGGTCCTTCAGGATCATCAGGTGCGAGTCAAGGATGTGCTTGTGCTCCTTGAGCTCCATGGGGATGCGGTCGCGCGCGGCGGCCAGCTCGGCCTCCACGGCGGCGAAGGCCGCGCGCAGGCGCGCCTCCTCCTGCCCGGCCAGGGCGGGCTGGATGGTCTGGCGCGGCAGCTCGGAGCGGTGCCTGCGGTTGACGAACACGGCCTTGCCGATGGCGAAGCCCGTGGAGACCGATATGCCGCGTACGATGGCTCTGGCCACTATCTCTCCCCGAACTTGGCGGCGAAAAGCTCCGTCAGGCGGTCCACCGCCTGGACCGCGTCCGCGCCGCTGGCCCGAATCTCAAGGGTGCTGCCCATGGCGGCCGAGAGCGTCAGGATGTCCAGAATGCTCTTGGCGTCCACGGACTGGTCCGGTCCGGCGATGGTGATGCTCGCGGCAAAGGCCTGGGCCTCGCGGGCGATCTGGCTGGCGGGCCGGGCATGCAGGCCGAGCTGGTTGGTCACCAGCACCTGCCGCATGCACTGCTCTGCGTCAGTGCTGCTCGAATCCGTTTGTGCGCTCATATCCGACATTGGTTCAACCGTGTTCCGCGCCCGCAGGCGCGCCTTAGGGCAGGCCCGTTGGCAGGCCGCCGACGGCGCGCTGCATGAGCCAGGGGATGGCCGTCAGCGTCCCCAGGACGAATCCCGCCAGCAGCCACCTGGGCAGTATGGGCCGCAGGGTCAGGACCCCGGCCAGGCCGAGGGCGCCGAGCCCCCAGGCCCAGGAGACGAAGTCCCTGGCCGGGAACAGGAGCGACCACAGCAGCAGGAGCAGTGCGGCGTTGAGGAACTTGATGCGCCGTCCCCAGTTGATGAGATCCCAGTTCTTGAGCGCCCCCAGGAAGCTGAAGCCCCTGCGCAGGCCTCCAAGGAAAGTGTACACACGAAAGACCTGCAATCCAAGAAAAAAGAAAATCCCGATTCCGAGGGGCAGGGCGCGCTGGCCCAGCAGCAGCAGGCAGGAGGTGCAAAGCGCCCAGAAGATCAAAAGGCTGCCGGCGAAGACCGAGTCGCCGATGGCCGAGAGGGTGTAGCTCGTGGTGTTCTTGACCTTCTGCAGGGCGTCGGGCGGCAGCCGACGGCCCGCGATGTCCTGCTCCACGGCCAGGAAAATGCCCACCAGGCAGGGCACCCAGAAGGGGTGCGAGCTGAAGTGCCGGGCATAGCGCTTGAGGGCCTGCTCGCGCGCCTTGGGGTCGGGGTGGATGAACCAGAGGCCCGGCTGCATGGCGTAGAGGATGCCCACGCTCATGAGCCCGCGCGGGTTCATGGAGGCGCCCACGAGGTACGTGCGCAGAAAGCACCGCAAATAGGCCTTGCCGCGCTCGCTCCAGAAGGCGTCCAGGCCGGGCATCAGCGGTTCTCCTCCAGCACCGGGGCGAGCCCCAGCTCCGCCGCCAGGGCCAGGTCGGCCTGCGCCGGGCCGCCCCTCAGGGTCAGGTAGTCGCCGATCATGATCCCGCTGGCGGCCGAGTCGAAAAGCGCCCGCTGGCCTTGGCCCCCGGCTTCCCCGAACACCGCGCCGCGGCCACCGCAGACGCGGAGGTTGGCCTGGGGCAGCAGAAGCCGCAGCAGGGCCAGGATGCCCAGGGCCTCAGGCCTTGAGAGCACGGGCTGGCGCTCCAGGCGGGTGCCGGGGATGGGCACCAGGAAGTTCACGGGCACGTTGCGCACGCCCAGCTCCAGCAGGGTGGCGGCCAGCTCGGCGCGCTGCTCCCAGCTTTCGCCCAGGCCGAAGATGCCGCCCGAGCAGACGAAGAGGCCGGCCTGCAGGGCCTGGCGCACGGCGGCCACGTCCTCGTCGTAGGCGTGGGTGGTGCAAATCTGCGGGAAGAAGCTGCGCGCGGTCTCCAGGTTGTGGTGCACGCCCGAGAGCCCGGCGTCCACCATGCGGGCCAGGCGCTCCGGGCCGAGCAGGCCCACGGACGCGTCGGCGGCCAGCCCGCTTGCGCGCACCAGGGAGACGGCCTCGAGCAGGCGCTCGAACTCGGCCTCCGTCGGCTTGAGCCCGCTGGCCACGATGCCGAAGCGCGAGGCCCCCTGGGCCCTCATGGCCTGGGCGGCCCGGCCGATCTCCCGGGGATCGAGGAAGGCGTGGCGCGGGCTTGCGGTCTGGTGGCGCCCGGACTGGGCGCAGAAGGCGCAGTCCTCGGAGCAGGCGCCGCTCTTGGCGTTGATGATGGCGCAGAGGTGCAGGTCCTGGGCGAAATATTTCCGGCGCACGGCCCGGGCTCCGGCCTGCAGGGCCTGGAAGGCCGCGTCCCCGCCGTCCCCTTCCGCGCCAAGGCGCGCGGCGTCGAGCACGGCCCCGAGGGCCGCCTTGTCCAGGGGGCTGCCCGCCAGGGCCAGGTCCACGGCCCTGTGGAGGTCAGCTGTTGCGCCCAAGCCGCTCATAGATCTCCTTCACGCTCCGGCCCGGCACGCGCTCCGCCACGCGGCGGGCCACCTCGCGGGGCTTGCCGCCGCGCGCCCTCTCCTCGGCTATGGCCGCGTCCACAAGGGCGTCCTGGTCCGCTCCGGCCTCCGCCGCCGGGCCGTCCAGGGGCTCGGGGCCGATGACCACCGTGATCTCGCCCAGCAGGTCCAGGTCCAGGTCCTGGAGGCGCCCCAGGCGCCCCAAAATAAACTCCTCGTAGACCTTGGTCAATTCCCGGCACAGGGCCACCTCCCGGTCGCCCAGCACCTCCGCCGCCAGGGCCAGGGTGCCCGGCAGGCGGTCCTTGCGCTCGAAGAAGACCAGGGTGGCGCCGCTGCCCGCGTGGCGGGCCAGGAGCCGTTTGGCCTGGCCCTTCTGGCGGGGCAGGAAGCCGAAGAAGGTGTAAGGCGCGGGCGGCAGGCCGCAGGCCGAGAGGGCCGCGGCCGGGGCCGAGGGCCCGGGCAGGGGCGTGACGCAAAGGCCCGCCTCGCGGCAGGCGCGCACCAGGCGGTAGCCGGGGTCGGCCAGCACCGGGGTTCCGGCGTCGCTGATGAGGGCCACGGCCTGGCCCTGGCGGAGCATGTCCAGCACCTGGGGGATGCGCCCGGCCTCGTTGTGCTCGTGCAGGCTGAAAAAGCCCCTGCTGGCGCGGGTGATCTGCAGCCGCCGGAAGAAGAGCCCGGCGCGGCGGGTGTCCTCGGCCAGGACGGCGTGCGCGCGGCTGAGCACGTCCCGGGCGCGCGGGGAGAGGTCTGCGTCGTTGCCGATGGGCGTGGCCACGACGAAGAGGCCGGGGGCCAGGGGGGCAACGGGCGCGTCGGGGCTCAATCGAAGTCCGCCATGAGCGCGCCCACCTGGATGCCCAGGACCTCCGGGCGGCTGTCGTAGAGGTGCCGGATGCGCCAGCGGGCCTGGTGCAGCTGCTCGTTGTTGATGCCGTTGCGCAGGGCCGTGTCGGCCTCGATGAAGGCGGCCAGGTTGTCGCACATCTTGAGCAGGGGGCCGTCCTTGGGGTCCAGCTCGTCGCGGTTGGCGTCGCCCATGAGCTCGTCTTCGGTGACGTGACGCACCTGCAGGCCGTCCGGGCCTTCCTCGCGCACGGTGGCGATGAACTCCGAGCCCACGGCCAGGCCCAGCAGGTAGCTCAGCCGCTCGGCCAGATCCGCGCAGCCCCCGTTGCGCAGGGGGCCCAGGATGCGCCGCTCCAGCTCCTGGTTCTCGTACTGCTTGATGAGCTCGCTGATGGAGGCGTCGGAGCTCTTCACCGGGGAGATGATGTCCCGGGTCAGGAGCTCGGGCAGGTCGTGGAACAGGCCGGTGAAGAAGTTGTTGTGTCTGCGCGCGCGGCAGGCCCCGGCCTCCACGCTGAAGAACCAGGAATAGGCCGCCACCAGGAACATGTGGCCCAGCACCGTGGTCTCGGGCACGCGCGGGGTCTGGGACCAGCGCTTCTGGAAGCGCAGCTGCCCGGCGCGCGCGGCGAAGCGGGAGAACTCGTTGTCCTCGGAGAGCAGGTCGGCCACGCCGGGGATGTCCGTGAGGCCCTGCAGCCGGGAGACGAAGCTGTGCTCGATCTCCGGCAGCTCCTCGTCGTGCGGGTTGATGGGCTTGAGCAGCCGGAACTCGGAATAGGAGGCGAAGAGGTGCGCGGCCATGAGGATGCGCCGGGACAGGGTCTTCTCCTCGGGCTCCATGAGGGCCTCGGTCATGCGGGCCCAGAAGTCCTCCCCCAGGGGGGCCAGCCGGGGCTTGAGCTGGGGCAGCACCCACTGGGTGAGCTTCTGGTAGTCCTCGCGGTTGGCCTTGATCTTGTAGAACACCGGGGGTTTGATGTCGGTGATGACCAGGCGGTAGAAATAGTCGAAGAGGCCGCCCTCGATGGTCTCGTCCACCAGGTCCAGCCGGGCCTGCAGGCCCATGTCCCTGGTCACGCGCGAAAGCAGCATCCAGGCCACGATCATCTTGTGGGCCTGCTTGTCCACCTCCATGAGCTCCATGGGCCGCAGCCGGTCGTTCCAGCGCTTCATGAAGGCGCCGGAGAACACCAGCTGGAGCAGGCTCTTGCGGATCACAGTGGACATCGGCTCCTCCTTCGGATTCCCTCAACGCCGGAATCTATCGCGCTTTCATGGCCTTCGGCAAGGGCCGGGGCGCGTCTTCCCCGCGCGGGTCATTCCGGCGCGACGGCCTGCATCAATTCAAAAAAGTGCTTTGGGTCATTAGACTTGTGCAGATCGTGCCACGCCGCAAGCGCCTCCTCCGAGAAAACACCCAGCCTTTTGATGATCTGCGTGGCGAACTCCAGCGGCGCGGCGCCGCTGGCGCTGATGACATCCCCGCCGCAAACCGCGGGCTGCGCCCGGTAGAAGCGCTCGCCCTTGTATGCCGGGCACAGCGACTTCAAGAAGCCGAGGTCGTTGCTGGTGTGCGGGCGGTCGTCCAGGAGGCCCGCCTGGGCCAGGGCCAGGGTCGCCCCGCAGATGGCCGCCACGGGCACGCCGGCGGCCAGGAACTCCCTGGCCTTGTCCAGCACCGGCGCGTGGCGGGGCTCAAGCCAGGTGTCGCCGCCTGGCAGGACCATGAGCGCACCGTCCCGCACCTGCACCTCTTCCAGGCTGAGGTCGGGGCAGACGCGCAGCCCTCCCATGGTTGTCACGGGGTCCTTGCCCAACGCGAAGGTCTTCACCGCCAGCCTTGGGGCGCCTTTCCGGAAGAACCGCCCGCTGTTCAGCTCGGCCAGGGCATACCCCGGCTCCCAGTCGGCCAGGGTGTCGAGGACGTAGAGGTAGACGACCCGCTGCGGCATGGCTTCCCTCCTAGAGAGTTCTTGGCGTGAACAGGGCCAGGCACTCGGCATGGGCCGTGTGCGGAAACAGGTCCACGGCGCGCACCGCGGCCAGCTCGTAGGCCCCGGCCAGAAGCCCGGCATCGCGGGCCAGGGTGGCCGGGTTGCAGGACACGTACACCAGCCGGGGCAGGGGCTTGTCCGTCAGCCACTGGACCAGCCCGGCGTCCAGCCCCTCGCGCGGGGGGTCCACCACGGCCACGTTGGGCGTCTGGAAGTCCTCGGGCAGGCGCGCGGGTATGGGCTGCCTGCCCGAGAGGTCCGCGCGCAGGAAGCGGCAGTTCTCGATGCCGCCCAGCCTGGCGTTGGCCTCGGCGTCGGCCACGGCGGAGGCGTTCTGCTCCAGGCCCAGCACGCGGCCGGACACGCCGGCCAGGAACAGGGCGATGCCGCCGCCGCCGCAGTACAGGTCGTAGACCGTGTCCGAGGGCGCGATGTCCGCCAGCTCGCGCAGGGCGGCGTAGAGCGCCTCGGCCCCGGGGGTGCAGGTCTGGAAGAAGGCGTCGGCGCTGATGGAGTAGCGCACGTCCTCCAGGGCCTCGATGAGCACCGCCGAACCCAGGGTCAGGCGCGTGCGCTCGGCCTGGGAGAGCCCGTCGGCCCGGCCGCGCTCGGAGTGGGCGAAGCCCGTGAGCTTGGGGAACCGGGCCAGCAGGGCCTCGCCCATGACCTGCACGGCGCGTCCCTGGGCCTCGGTGGCGGGCGCGGTCAGGATCTGGGCCAAAAAGGCGTCTTGGTGCACGCTGTGGCGCAGCACCAGATGGCGCAGAAAGCCCTCGCCGCGGGCGCGGTCGTAGGCGGAGAGCCCGGCGGCCTGGCAGGCCTGGCGCACGGCGTGGACGATCTCCACCCCGGCCTCGGGGAAGATGGGGCAGGCCTTGAGGTCGAAGACCCGGCCGCTGCCGGTCTGGCCCGGCTGCCCGGCCTCGTAGAGGCCCAGGCGCAGGCCTTCGGCCCGGTTGCCGTGGGTGGACTGGAAGGCGAACTCCATCTTGTTGCGGAAGCCCTGGCTCTTGGGCGCGGGCACGGCGGGCAGCACGGTCCCCGGCTCCACCTTGCCGATGCGCTTGAGGGCGTCCAGGATCTGGCGCTGTTTCCAGGCCAGCTGGCTCGCCGGGGCCAGGTGCTGCAGGGAGCAGCCCCCGCACAGGCCGAAATGCGGGCAGAAGGGCGTCACGGCCTCGGGCGAGGGGCTCAGGACCTCGGCCACCACGGCCTCGGCATGGCGGCGGTGCACCGCCGTGAGCCGCGCGCGCACCCGCGAGCCCGGCAGGGCGCCCTCCACGAAGACGGCCATGCCCGCGCCGGTGAATTCGTCCAGGCCCTCGATGGTCTCGGGCATGCGGGCCACGCCCGCGCCGCCCAGGGCCAGGGTGTCGATGGACAGCTCCACCAGCCTGCCCGCCAGGGGCGAGGCCGCGCCCTGGGACGCGCGGTGGGCCGGGCGGGCCGGACGGGTGGGGCGGGGCTTCGAACGGCTGCCCTGGCCGCCTTTCTTCTGCGATGTGTTGCGGCTCATTGCGCGCTCCTTGGGTGTGTGTGCATAAAAAGTGTGCGCGCAGGGTCTGCGCCGGGGGATTGACTGCTTACAGGGCCGGTTTCGGGCCTTGGTAGGCTGTGAGGTCCATGGAGAATGAGCCCACGATGACCTTGCTCTTGACGCGCACGGGGATGCGCCGGGCGTCGTTGGAGATCCAGATCTGGAGCTTGGCGTCCGGGCTCTTGCGGAAGACGCCGCCGATGTCCTTGACCTCCGGCTCCACCAGGAGGGTGTCGAACTCGCCCGCCTGCGTGGTGATGGTCTCCCGGCGCACCACCCGGGCCTTGCCCAGGACGGCCTTGTCGCCGTCGGTGACGGGGGCGGTGAATTCGTAGCCCACGGTCAAAGGCTTGGTGCGGAAATAAAAGAGCATGGACAGCGGGTCGAAGGTGCCGGCCTGGGTCAGCACGGAGTTCTTCAGGGCGCCCTTGCTGTAGCGGAAGGCCATGGTGCCCTGGGGGTTGAAGCGGATGACGTAGTTGCGCACGTAGTCGCCCTCTTCCTGATCCTTCTGGTACAACAGGGCCCGGGTCACCTCGGGGTCCACCCAGGACTGGATCTGGTCGCGCACGCGGTAGAACTTGTCGATGAAAGGCGTGCTTTTGGCCAGGGCGCGGAAGTGCAGGGCGCGCTTGCCCTCGGCCTCGCCGTCCGGCAGGGTCTCCAGGGTGGCCGTGCCGGCGTGGACAAAGGTCCAGAAGAGGTCGTAGCTGAGCTTTTCCCCGCCCGCGAAAGGGTGCTCGGCCCTGGCCGGGGCGGCTGCGCAGAGCAGCAACAGGAAAAGCGCCAGCGGCGCAAGACGATTCATGGCCTGGAGAGTGGGGCCGGGCAGGTCTTTTGTCAAGGACGGCCCTCTTGCCTCCGGCGGGCGGAGCGGGTTACAGGGTAAACCGTCCCGCCCGGCGTGTCCGCGGCGAAAAAACCTGCCATGAGGAGAACCTATGCTGTTTCGCAAGCGCGCCTGGGATTTGATGCGTGAGGAGTTCGCCTGGGTGGACGAGTCGGCCAGCCTGGCCGAGGTGGTGCGGGTGCTGCGCGCCAGCCAGGTGCTGCACCCGGAGAACAACGTGGTGCTGGTGCTGGGCAAGTCGGGCGGGCAGGACCGCGCGCTCAAGGGCGCTGTGTCGGTGTGGAAGGTGCTGGAGGCCGTGGACGAGTGCGTGCTGCGCGACCCGGAACTCAAGGTGGTTCAGGCCAGCGATTTCGACAAGACCTTTGCCCGCGCCTGCGCCGTGTGCACCCACACGGCCCTGTCCGGGCACCTGGAGCCCGACGTGCCCGTGCTGAAGCCCGGCGACCCCCTGCCCGTGGTGCTGGAGCTTTTCCTGCGCAAGAAGCGCGGCTGGGCCGTGGTGGAGGAGAACGGCAAGGTCCTGGGCGTGGTCCTGGTGGCCGACCTTTACCGCGAGCTCTCCTCGGACATGGTCGGGGTGCTCTAGCGCCCTCGACGTGGAGACGCATGAAAGCCCCGGAGCCGAAAGCGGTTCCGGGGCTTTTTGCGGTCTCTATTTCGGGCTAGCGCTGCGGCTTCAGGCGCACGGCCGTGCCGTAGCAGGAGTAGTACTTGTCGCCCTCGGGGTGGAAGGCCACGGTCTCCCGGTAGCCCAGGATGGCGTCGGCGTTGACCTCCAGCGCCTGGGCGATGAGCCCGTAGAAGGCGCTGTCAAAGGTGTAGCTGCGGCAGACGATGAGCCCGAAGGTTCCCAGGATCTCGCGGCCGGGCACGGAGTCGATGGTCACGATCTTGAAGCGGCCGGCCATGTAGTGGTCCTTGGCCTGGCCCAGGCGCGGGTCGGACTTGGTGTCCTCCTCCTCGGGCTTGGTCTTGCGGCCGCCGCTGTTGAATAGGGCCATCACGCCTCCTCAGTTCGCTGCGCTGCGGGCGGCCCATCCGCCCCTGCCCGCGCAAGTGTTCCCGACCATGTAGCCCAACAACGACCCGGCGATCAAGGGGTGGGCCGCGCCTCAGGGCTGCACCTGCACCACGAAGGCCTCGTCCCATTTGAGCACGGCCTCTGCGGCGCGGCGCACATCCTCGGCGCTGACCTTCTGGGCCTGCTCCACCAGCTGGCGCTCGATGTCGCGGTCGTAGCCCTGCGCCAGGGCCGCCGCGGCCTCGCCGCTGCGGGACAATAGGGACTGGCGGTCCTGGTAGTATTCCCCGGAGAGGATGTTCTTGGCCCGGGTCAGCTCGGCCGCGGGCAGGGCCGTGCCGCGGATGTCCTGGGCGGCCTTGCGGAAGCCCTCCAGGGCCTGGGGGATCTTGTCCGGGTCCGAGGCGATGTAGAAGGCCATGTAGCCGGCGAACTTGCTCTGGGCCATGAAGGCCGTGACGGTGTAGCCCAGGCCCTGCCTGTCGCGCAGGTCGCGGAAGAGCATGCCGCTCTGGCCGGCCAGGGCCGCGCGCAGCACGGCCAGGCGGGCGCTGGCCTCCTGGTCCGCGCGGCCGGGGGAGGGGAAGACCACCAGCAGGTGCGACTGCTTGCGGCCCTTCAGGGTCAGGGTTCTGCCGGCCTTGGGGTTCCAGGTCGGGGTCTTGATGGCGTAACCCTGCTGCGCCACGCCCAGGGCCTTTTCCAGGGCCGTGGCAAAGGCCGTGACCTCGGCTTCGTCGAACTGGCCGCAGACCGAAAGCACGAACCTCTGGCGTGACTGCCGCGCCCAGAACTCCCTGGCCTGGGCCCCGGTCATCCGGGCCACGTCCTCGGCCAGCCCCAGGCGCTTGAAGTTGTGCGGCGCGGTGCCGAAGAGGATGCCCGGCAGGTTGCGGAACAGGAGGCTGATGGGCTGGTCCTCGTTGCGCTTGATGCCGTTCAGCTGGTCCTCCTTGGCCCGGGCCAGCTCCTTTTTGGCGAAGGCCGGGCTGGTCAGGATCTCGCGCACCAGGCCCAGCACGTCGGCGCTGAAGCGGGTGGGGAACTTGGCGTTGACGCTGAAGGTCTCGGTGCCGGCCCCGGCGCCCAGGCTGGCGGCCCGGTCGGAGAGGAAGTCCTCCACCTGGTTGGCGCTCCTCTTGGTGGTGCCGCGCGTGAGCAGCGAGGCCGTGAGGGTGCCCAGGCCCTGCTCCGAGGGCTCAAGCAGGCCGTCGCCGCCGGGCCAGGCCAGGGACAGGGCGGCGTAGGGCAGGGTCGGGTCGGGCTGGAGCACCAGGGTGCCGCCTCCGGGCAGGGCCACCTGCCGCACCGCCGAGGCGTCCCCGGCCTGGGCCTCGGCCCGGGCCTGCGTGGCGGCGGGCCAGCGCTTCTTCAGGGCGGCCAGCAGCGGCCCGGCCTCCACGCCGGCGCCCTTGGGCGAGAGCACGGCGGCCACGAGCTTCTCGGGCCGGAAGAATTCGCGGTACAGGGCGCTCAGCTGGGCGCGGTCCACCGCGGCGACGCCCTGGAGGTAGTTGGCCTCGCCCTGGGGGCCGTTCTCAAAGGCGTACTGGTGGCTGATCTTTCCGGCCAGCCCGGCCAGGGTCTCCCTGGACAGGAACAGCCCGGCCTCGATGTTCGCGCGGGCCCTGGCCAGCTCCTGGTCGGTGATGTCCTCCGGGTTGAAGGCGGCCAGCTCGGCCAGCAGGCCGTCCCAGAAGGCGGGCAGCTTGTCCGCGTCGAGCACGGCGCCGACCATGAGCACGCCGGAGCGCTCCAGGTTGCTGCTGCCGACGCTGATGGCGTCCACCATGCGCTTGTCGTACTTGAACCTGCGGTGCAGCCGCGAGGTGTTGTCGCCGCCCAGGATCTGGGCCAGCACGTCCAGCCCGGCCATCTTGGCCGAGAGGAAGTCCGGGGCCGGGAAGGCCAGGGCCAGGTGCAGCTTGTTCCAGGGGCCGGGCAGCACGACGAGGCGCGGGGCGTCGGCCCCGGGGGCCTTGGGCGCGGCAAAGGGCGTGGGCGGCGTCAGGGGCCGGGTGTTGGCCAGGCCGCCCAGGAGCCGTTCGGCCTCGGCCACGACCTCGGCGGTCTTGACCCGGCCCACCACGCACAGAAGCATGTTCTGGGGCTGGTACAGGGGCGCGATGTAGTCGCGCATGGACTGGCTGGTGACGGCGCGCACGGTGTCGGTGTAGCCGATGACGGGCCATTCGTAGCTGGTGCCCTTCCAGAGCAGGCGCTGCACGGTGTGGAAGAGCATGGTGTCCGGGGAGTCCTCGCCGCGCTTGAGCTCGGCCAGCACCACCTCCTTCTCGCTCTCCAGCTCCTTGGGGTCCAGGGTGGGCCTTAAGGTCATGTCCACCACCGTGGACAGGCCGAGCCGCCAGGCCTGTTCCGGCACCTCCACGTAATAGGTGGTGTGGTCGAAGCTGGTGCCCGCGTTCAGGCTGCCGCCAGCGGCCTCGATGCGCCGCGCCACCTCCCCGGGGCCCATCTGGTCCGGGCCTGGGCTGCCCGCGCCCTTGAAGACCATGTGCTCCAGCACGTGGCTGATGCCCGCCTGGGGCGGCGTCTCGTAGGCCGAGCCCGCATGCACCAGGATGCGGATGTTCACCAGCGGGAAGCGGTCGTCCTCGCGCACCAGCACGCCCATGCCGTTTTTCAGGCGCACCAGGGTGTTGCCCGCGCCGGGGGCTTCCTCGGACAGGGGCGCCACGCTGATGGCGGGGGCGGGCGGTCTTTTCAGGGCGGCGGGCTTTTTGCCGGCGGCCAGGGCGCTGGCCGCGCAGAGCAGCACGAGCGCAGGGGCGAGCCAGGACAGGGTGCGGCGCATGGGGACTCCTCGTTGCGATGGTGGATGACGCTGAGCAAGCAAGATAAGCCCGCCGGGGCCAGGGGGCAAGGGGCAGTGTTGCTTTGGCGCCTGGGCCGCTGCACGGTTCAGGCCGGGGCGGTTGTCCTGCCCCGGCCTGGTTTGGTTCGTCCGGCGCGCGCGCCGGGATGCGGTGGACTCCTGGCGCCGGGCGCCGGTCAGCCTCCGATCAGGAAGAAACCGGCGATGATGAAGCAGCTGAGCAGAAAGCCGCCGGCGGTGACGTTGATCAGCTTGTCGTCGTCCAGGGCCGGGCCCTGGCCGTTGTTGCTCTTGGCCAGGATGAGCCCCAGGGCCACAAAGAGGATCAGGTTGAAGAGGCCGTGCGTTATCCAGTGGTGCGGGGTGACGGTCTTCATGAACTTGAGCAGCGTGTCCTCGTTGGACTCCTTGGCGATGACCAGCAGGGCGCTGACGATGCTGGTGATGGCGACGGACAGGCCAAAGGCCCTGGTCTGCGCGTTCAGGGTGGATGTGCTCATGGCTTAACCTCCTACCGCGGGCAGCAGGGCGACCTTGGCCCCGAGGCTGATGATTGCGCCGGCGCCGTCCAGGCCGAATCCGACCAGGAGCAGCAGGGCCGAGGTCCAGAGCATGAATTTGCGCGCGGCCGGGGAGTTGGGGATGTCGTTGGTGGCGACGATGGGCAGGAAGGTCCCCAGCAGCAGCAGGGCGAGGAAGACGTGCTCCTTGGTCTCCATGAAGAAGCTGTGGGAGAAGGTCCAGGGGCCCTTCAGGATGAAGGCCTTTTCCGGGGCGTAGTTCACCACGTACCAGTAGCCGCCGATGAAGTAGGTCAGCCACAGCATGCCTGCGGCGAGGCGGCTCATGGACCGGATGCGCTCCAGATTCGCCGCGCTGGCGTTCAAGGTGTCGACGAAGACGAAGCCTGCGGCCAGGATGAAGAGCATTCCGGTCAAGGCGTGCAGCAGCAAGATGGCAAGCGTCATAGCGCTACTCCTTTGTGTGCTGGTGTTTCGCGATAGTGCCCTGGGGCGCGAGAAGGGCTGCCGGAAGGCGTTGGTTCGGAGGTGTCGGGGGAAGGGGTTGCGGACGGTTGGGCTGATTGCGTGTGGGCGGTTCCTCCTCTGTGGAACAGCCGTCGGGCTGTACGGTCTGCATTGCCGTGAGCGTTTTCTGGGTTCTGTGTACCCGTTATCATGGTTGCGCAGCTTTAGGAAGGGCGTTTGGGAAATAAAGCGTTGTTTCTTGGCGGCGGCCCGGAGCGCCAATGCGCGCCGGAAGGGCCTTTGCCGCGCTGTTGACCGCAGCAGGGAGCGCGCCTATTGCTGGCGGAAGTTTCAAGGTGCGTGTGGACTTCAGGCGGAGGTGTCGTGCGGCGAAGTGTCCTTGGCGTCCTGCTCTTGGCCGCGCTGCTTGGCGCGCTGCCGCAACCGGCCCTTTGCGCCGCGGCCCAGCCGGAACCGGGGCCGGAGGCGGCCCTTGACCTGGCGGTGCTGCGCGCCGCCTATCCCGGCGCCGTGCAGGGCCTGGAGCGCGACGCCTCCGGCCGGCTGGCCCTCGTGCTCGCGGGCGGGCGGCGGCTCCCGTACGACGACGGCCGCCCGCGCGACGCCGCGCAGGCCCTGGAATCCCCGGACATCCGCACTATGCTGGCCCAGATCTACCCCTTGGGCCCGGTGGACGAGGCCGCCGCGCATCCGCCCCCCGGCTTCGACCCGGGCCGCGCTCGCTCCCAGGCCCTGTTCATGGCCCTCTACGGCGGCACCAGGGCCGCCGTGCGCGGCCGCTGCGCGGCCGTGGGCTTCGCCGGGCGCGGTGTGCTCTTCAACGCCCGCTTCGGAGCGGCCCAGGCCCTTGCGCGGGTCTGGACACGCCTGGAGGGGTTGCTGCCCGGACATCCCCAGTGGCGGGACGTGCTGCGGCCCCTGGGCGGCACCCTGGCCTGGCGGCGCATCGCGGGGACCAAGCGCCTGAGCATGCACTCCTTCGGCCTGGCCATCGACCTGAACCCGCGCCTGTCCTACTGGCGCACGGAGCCACGCCCGGAGGAGGCGCCGGCCCGGCGCGCGGCCTTCCCGCCGGAGATCCTGGCCGCCTTCGAGGCCGAGGGCTTTCTCTGGGGCGGCAAATGGGCGAGCTTTGACCTCATGCACTTCGAGTACCGCCCCGAGATGCTTCTCAAGGCCCGCGTCCTCCAGGGCCAGGCCACGCTGCCCTAGCCCCTGGGCCGGGGCCTCCCTCGGCAGTAAGCCCAAAGGGCTGGCCCAGGATGTTCCTGGCCCAGCCCTTTGGGCGCGTCGGGGATTTTCAAAAACCTGGCGGGTACTGGTGCGGCGGCCGATTCGTCTTCAGGCCCTGTGGACCCGGCCAGCTGCCTTTCAGTGGCCCGGTCCGCGTCCCGGGTGCGGCGTGTCCGGCGGTCGCGCCAGCAGCGCGGGCAGGGCCAGCACAAAGACCCGGTCCCAGCGTTTGCCGGTGACGTAGAGCGCGCGCTCGCGCGGGTCGTAGGCGATGCCGTTGGCGGCCTCGGCCTGGGGGCCCAGCTCCCGCCGCAGGGCCGAAAGGTCGAGCCAGGCCTCCACCTGGCCTGGCCTGGCCGCGCCCCGGGGGCGGATGACGGCGATGCGGTCCTGGCCCAGGACATTGGCCAAAAGCCAGCCCTCCACCCATTCCAGCTCGTTGAGCGCGCGCACCGGGGCCTGGCCCTCGCGCACGGGCAGGCGTCCGGCTTCGGCGAAGGCGTCCGGCGTCAGCAGGCGCAGGGTGTCGGAGCCGTCGCTCAGGTACAGCCGCTCCCCGTCCCAGGCCAGGCCCCAGCCTTCGCCGCGCAGGCGGTGGCTGGAGAGCGGCCGCAGGCTCGCGGCCTCGTAGGTCAGGACGCGCCCCTCGCGCCAGGTGAGCTGCGCCAGCCGGGCCGGGCCGCCGGCCCGCTCCGGGCACAGGGCCAGGCCCTCGCCGAAGAGTTCGTCCGGCAGCCGCGTCCGGGCCAGGACGCGCCCGGTGGCGGGGTCCGTGCGGCGCAGGCTGGACTGGCGGTACAGGCCGGTGCTCTCCACAAGCTCGCCCCGGTGGAAGAGCAGGCCCTGGGTGAAGGCGGAGGGGTCGTGGGGCAGGCTGCGCTGCACGCGCGCGGCCAGGACCGGGGTCTGGGCGGCGGCGGGCTGGCCAGGGGCCGTCCGGGCCGGAAGGATCAAAGTCAGGAGGGCCAGGAGGGCCGGGGCTGCGCGCCGCAGGTTCACCCGGCTTCCTCGGGCGGCAGGGTGCGCGTCTCGGCGGAGGACAGGCGCGTCAGCCAGACTTCGCCCGTGGCCGTGGCGAAGAAGAGCTTGCGGCCTCGCCCGCCGAGGGTGTCCTCGGCCACGGGGCGCAGGCCGAAGGAGGCCAGGGCGGCGCGGGCGCTGTCCACGTTCTTGCGGCCCACGTCGAGCAATTCGCGCATGGCCGTGGACTGGGCCGAGAGCATGGTGTTGGCCCCGCCGAAGAGCTTCACCACCAGTTCCTCGGGATATATGCCCAGGGTGCGGAAGCGCTGCACCAGGGAGGCCACGGCCTGGTCGGCGAAGAGGCAGGGGCGCGAGTTGGGCCGGGCCATGCCCTTGCTGGGCAGCATGGCGTGGAACATGCCGCCGCAGCGGCGGGCCGGGTGGTGGAAGGTGGCGCACACGCAGCTGCCCAGCACCGTGGCCAGCAGCATGGACCGGGTGGCGAAGGCGCAGTCGCCGATGCTCACGTGGGCCACGGGCAGGTCTCGGCCGTCGTGCTGCGGGTTGGCGGGCATGGGGCGCTACTTGTGGATGATGATGTCGCCGTAGATGGCCTTGCCGGAACCGGCCTTCTGCGCCGGGGCGGCCGGGGACGCCGGGCCGGGCCTGTTTTCGGACTGGGCCTGGGCCACTGCGGCCGCCGTGGCCTCGTTGTGCTTGTTGATGGCCTGCATGGTCTGGCCCAGGGCCTCCGCCGCGGCCTGCGGGCTGGCGGGGATCTGGGCGGCCGGGGCGGGCTGGCCCGTCTGCGCGGGCATCTCCTGCGAGGCCTTGGCCAGGGCCGCGGCGCTGGGCAGGGCCAGCAGGGCGGCCAGGCAGAGCGCGGCCAGGAGGGGGGTGCGGGAGGTCATGCTGTTCTCCTTGTCTAGTACTGGCCCACGGCCATTTCCGCGATTTCCGCCGCCGTGAGCACCCTGTTGTACAGGGCCACCCGGGACAGGGGGCCCATGAAGGGATAGTTGTTCACGCTGCCGTGGCCCTGGGAGCCGATGTTCAGGCCCCCGGCGGAGTTCCGGGCCGCCCTGGCGCTGGTGTTGGCCGTGCGCCCCTGGAGCACGCCGTCGACGTAGATCAAGAGCTCCGTGGCGTCCCAGGTGCCGACCACGTGGTGCCAGTTGTTGTCCTTGGGTATCTGCGGGGTGACCACCATCACGTCGCCGGAGCCGCTGTTGACGTACAGGCACAGGACGCGCGCGCCCAGGAACTGCAGGGAATAGGCCTCGTCGGCGAAGGTGGCCGTGTTGTCGCCCTTGTGCACGAGCCCCGCGGCGTTGTGCGTGGCGTCCACGTAGTCCAGGAGGGTGAACCAGGCGCTGATGCTGCCCTGGGTGGTGAGGTCCAGGGTGTTTGCGTCGGGCACGTGGATGTGGCTGTTGTTGGCGCCGTTCAGGCGCACGGCCGGGCAGCGGGGGCAGCCGCCGGGGTTGTACCACTGCGAGGCGCCGCCGGACAGGGTGCCGTCGTTGTTGCTGGTGGCGTTGGCGTCGTCCACGCCCGTCCCGCTGTTGTCGTTCAGGGGCCAGTAGGACGCGTAGCCGCCGGGCATGGCTGGGGTTTCCGCCGCGCTCTTGAAGGAGAGGTTGAACCCGGTGAGGGCGACCTTTTGCGTGGCCCCGCCCGTGGCCTCGGTGAAGCCGAAGAAGATCTTGGCCAGCTGGGTGTGCAGGGCGGAGGACAGGAACACGGCCCGGTACATGTTGGGCGCGTCGGCCGTGTAGTTCTGGTTCACGTTCTGGTAGCTGCTGCTGACCGCGCCGCTCTTGACCCAGGTCTTGAGGATGTAGGGGTAGTTGCCCGCGGCGTTGGGCAGGTCCTTGTGCCGGGTCAGCTCGAAGCGGATCTTGTACTTGGTGCCGTTCTTGAGCCAGTTGCCGGGCAGGGTGTAGTAGTAGCCCCAGCGGCCGTCGCCGCTGCCGCTGATGGGCAGGTAGGAGATGGGGTCGCTGGAGGAGCCCGTGCCCGCGCTGCCGGAGGAGTCCGAGGCGTGGCGGTTGTCGTCGTAGGTGGTGGAGGTGATCCAGGGCGAGCCCCAGCCCCCGCGGCGGAATGTCTCGGAGGTGTTGCTGCCCCAGAACACGTAGGACAGGTGGTCGGAGTTGCGGTCGCCCAGGCCGGTGGAGTTCTTGTCCGCGCGGCTGTCGGAGTTGTAGACCGGGGTGTTGGCGTTGTTGCGCCAGGTGTCCAGCTCCAGGCCGATCTTGGGCGGGCGGATGCCGTCGACGCCCGCGGTCGGGCCGCGGCCCCCCCAGCCCATGAGCTCGCCCATGGCCGTGTCGCCGCCCAGGGCCGTGCTGGTGTTGGTCAGGGCGCTCATGAGGCCGAAGACGATGCCGTCGGCCGTGGAGCTGATGTCCCACTGGACCTCGAAATAGGCGCGCAGCCCGTAGGGCATGTTGCAGGCGCCCTCGACGCAGCTGGTGGAGTTGCCGGCGTACCAGAGGGCCGCGGAGTTCTCCGTCTGGCCGATGATGCCCAGGAAGATGGTGTTGCCCGCCGCGTCCTTGACGATGGCCGGCTGGCCCGTCAGGTCGATGATGTTGGAGGAGTCGAGCAGGTCGCCCTGGGTGATCTCCCCGCCGCCGCCGCCGCCGGCCGCGGGCACGTTCACCGAGGTCTGGGCCTGGTTGGTGGTGGCGGGCGAGAAGACCACGCCGCCGCAGGCCCTGCCCGTGGAGGTGACCAGGGCCGCGCCCGGGCCGCTGGCCTGGACGGCCAGGGTGAAGGACATGTTCCCGGACACGGTGTAGGTCTGGCCGTTCAAGGCGGCGATCAGGGCGGTCAGGGCGGCCTGGTCGGCCGCGGAGCGCAGGCGGGCCGAGGCGTAGCGCACGCCGCTCTCGGCCATGAGCCGGGCCTGGGTGGCGCAGTTGGGCGCGGACACGCCCAGGATGGACGCGCCGTAGCGGGTGCCCCCGGCCATGGCCAGGATGCCGAAGGCCGCCAGGGTGACGGCCAGGTAGACCACGATGCTGCCGCGCTGGCGGCTGGCGACCGGGGAGGATGGTTCTCGGCTGTTCATGCTGCCTCCCTACGAGGTCACGGGCGTGAGGGTGTTGCTGCGCGGCTTCACGGTGATGCTGAAGCTTTCGCCCGTGGGGGCGTTCTGCAGGGTGAAGGTCACGGTGAGGGTGCTGCCCCGGCCGGTGCCGTTGAAGCTCATGGCGCAGGTGTCGACCCCGTTGAGCAGCGTGCGCGCCGTGGCCCCGGTGGCGGGGGTCAGGGTGATGGCGTTGCCCTCGAACTTCAGGGTGCGCATGCCGGGAAGGGCCGCCTGGCTGGTGGTGTACACGATGCGCGTGCCGCCGAGCACCTGGGCCTCGCCGCCTGCGCCCCCGCCGCCGTTGACGTCGCGCAGCTCGAGCGCGATGCGCTCCAGGGCGAGCTGGGCGCTGGGGCCCGCGTTGTCGGCGTTGCGGGCGCTGAAGAAGCTGCGCGCGCCCATGGAGATGACCGTGGTCATGCCGAAGCCGACGATGCCCAGGATGACGATGCAGGCGATGAGCTCGATGAGGGTGAATCCGGCCTGTCTGCGCATGGGGAGCCCTAGTAGTCCGTCGCGTTGTCGGCGGCGTTGGTGCGCGCCTGGGTGAACAGGGAGGTGTAGCTGGTGTTGCCCACCCTGGTGGTCACGGTGAGGGTGCGCACGGAGTTCCAGGTGGCGTCGGTGATGCTCACGGTGCTGTTGGTGGTGTAGTCCGCCTTCAGGGCGTCCAGGGCGGTGGTGGTGTTGGTGTTGACCTTGCCGGTGTAGTTGGCCACCACGCCCTCCATGGCCGCCTCGGCGTCGCCGGCGTCGGCGGCGATGGTGGCCGGGTTGCTGGAGCGCAAAAGCTGGGTGCCCATGAGGTTCAGCACCAGGGCCGCCAGGAGGCCGGCCACGATGACGATGACGATGACCTCCAGCAGGGTGAAGCCGGGGGTGCCGCCAAGGGCGCGGCGCGGTGGAACGGGCGTGCTTCTAGGGTACATAGCCTGTCTCCGGGGTCAGGGTCAGGGTGCCGGTGCCTCCGCCCGCCGTGATGGTGATGAGGGCGTCGGCGGCGAGCTTGGTGTTGGTGGTGGCGCTGGTGTAGGCCGTGTAGGGGATGCCGAAGCCGTCGAAGAGGAAGACGAAGGCGGTCATGGTCATGTTGGTAGCGCCCAGGGTGATGACGGAGCCGGACTCGCCGGGCAGGTCCAGGCGCGCGGCGACGGCGTCGGGGTTGGTGCCGGTAAAGGCCCAGTAGCTGGTGCCGTCGCATTTGATGCCGTTGACGCTGCTGGTCTTCATGGAGCGGAGCTGCACGAAGCGGATCTGGGCGCGCACCTCGGCCATGCGGGCCAACTCCGGGCCGCTGCGCGGGCCGGTGCGCCCGAACAGGGCAAACGACAGGATGCCGAGGATGATGATGACGGTGATGAGCTCGATGAGCGTGAAGCCGCCCGAGGGCGCGGGCGGCTCGCGCCCGTCCTGCCGTTCTGCCGGGGGTGTCCTGTGGGTCATGCCGCGCCTCCGGTCCGGAGGAATGCAATATTCGGGCCTGCCCCTTGCGGGCGGATCATGTCATCCATGAGGCCGATATAGCCCGCCCGTGCGGTCTAGGCAAGGCCGGAGGCGCAGGAAGGCGGAGGCTCAGGCCTTGCGGACCTCCACGAAGCCGGTGGTGATGGAGCGGATGTGCTGCTCGCGCTTGAGCTCCACGTCCAGAAGCTTGGGCGAGGTGAAGAGGATGGATTCCTTGTCCTTGCCGGGCATGTTGTACACAAGCTGGTAGGTCTCGGTCTGCTTGGCCTTGCTCATGGGAACTCCGTATCCGCCCGGGGGGCGTGGTTTGTTGTCTTGGTCAGGCGGCCTGGAAGCCTTCCCGGGCGGCCGGGGCTGACGTCCATCCGCACAAAATAACCCCTTGCGCCGTGCTTGGCAAGGTGCACCTGCGGGGCGGCCGGCCTGGGCGAATTTACTTCTTCCCGCGGGCAGCGGGCGCGGCCTTGGACCCCTGGCCCACGGTGCCGCCCGCTCCGGGCGAGTCGTCGTCCGGGCTCAGGACCCGGTACTCCAGCAGGCGCACGACACGATACTCCTGCTCCTGGCCGAGGAGGAGCCCCTTGGCCAGGATGTGCCGCCCGGCGAAGCGGGAGAGGTCCAGGCCCTGGACCATGAGGTAGCCCTGGGACTGGTCCTTGATGAAGGTCTTGTCCAGGCCCACGGCCACGCGGCCGCTGATGTCCACGGGCTCGCCCCTGGCCTGGGCGGAATCGGCCTTGGCCGCGGGCCTGGGCGCGGGCTTTGCTGCCTGGGCGCTGGGGGCGCAGGCCAGGATCAGGGCCAGGACGAAGGCAAGGGCGGGGGGGCGTGCGTCGCGCATGGGACTCCTTGGCCCCGGCGCGGATGCGTGCCGCCGCGCCGGAGAAACCGCTGCAAGCCAAGCATAGATTTCGGCAGTAGTCTAGACTTAATTTTGAGTTTTGGCCGGGGGTCTGGGTCACCTTGCGGTGCCGGGCGGTTTGGGCTAGTCTGCAAGGCCGTGCACAACACGGGCAATGCTTTGCCAAACGTCAATTCCACAGGATCCAAGGGGAATAATCATGCAGAAATTGGCCACCCTCCGCGCCGCGTTGTTCGTCCTGGCCCTGAGCCTGGTCTCGGCGGCCTGCGCCACCAACACCGTGGTGCCCCTGCGCTACCATGCCTCCACGCCCCTGGCCGGGCAGCTCAGCAGCCAGTCCTTCACCATCGTGCCCTTTGTGGACAAGCGCGCCGACACCCTGACCATCGGCACCCTGAGCGAGGGCAAGCATTTCTACGCCGAGAGCGACCCCGCCGAGTGGGTGAGCTGGGCCATGTTCGAGGAACTCAAGGCGCGCGGCTGCGCCGTGAGCTACCGGGAGAAGCAGGATGCGACGCCCCTCAAGGGCTATGTGGTGTCCGGCTCCTTTGACCGGCTGCTGGTGGAGCGGGCCCCCAACCTCATGGTCAAGGCCGACCTGCGCCTGAACGTGAGGCTGGAGAAGGACGGCCAGTTCATCACCGAGCAGATCTACTCCGGTTCGCGCGAGGACCTGGGCATGACCGCCGTGCAGGCCGCCCAGGGCGTGCTGGCGTCCACCCTGCAGTACCTCCTTCAGGACGCCGCCACGCACGTGGTCAAGGCGGCGAAGTAGCCCACGCGGTGCAGAGGCCGGCCAAGCGCCCCCCCCGGCTGCGCCGCCTGGCGGCCGCCTTTCGCCTGGACGGCGGGGGGCTGCGGCTGTGGGGCCTCTGCTGCCTGGCCTTTCTGTCCTGCTGCCTGGCCCTGGGCTCCGCCGTGCAGGCCGCTTGGGCGGGGGAGGGCCTGACCCTTGTCCACCAGGGCGGCGACCCGCCCTATTGCTTCCGCGACGGCGCGGGCCAGCCCGCCGGGCTGCTGGTGGACTATTGGCGCCTGTGGGGCCGCGAGGCCGGCGTGGAGGTGCGCATCGTCCTGGCCGAGGGCGAAGACGTGCTTTCCCTGGTGGCCGCCGGCCATGCCGACGCCCATGCCGGCCTTCCGCTGTCCCCGGAGCTGGAGGGGGATTTTCTCTTTTCCCGCCCGCTGCTTGATCTGGGCATCGGCATCTTCGTCGCCGGCGGCAAGGGCGGGATGCCGCCGGAGCAGCTGGAGGGCGCCAGCGGCACCGTGGGCCTGGTGCTGAACGACCATTCGGCGGCCTTTCTGGCGGCCACCTTCCCCAACCTGAGACAGCAATACTTCCTCGACATGCCCGCCCTGGCCACGGCCGCCGTCTTGGGCCAGGTGGGCATCGTGGCCGGCCCGGTCCTGGCCTTGCGGCATCATCTGGCGCTCCAGCAGGACCAAGCCTTCACCCTGGCGCGCGTGTTCCCCGGCGTGCAGCTGCGGGCGGCGGTGAGCCGCGGCAACGCGCAGCTGCTGGAGCGGCTGAACGCCGGCATCGCGGCCGTCAGCCCCGGGGACGTGCGGGCGCTGGAGCGGACCTGGGGCAAAGCCCCCTGGCGGAAGCCCGGCTGGGCCTACGTGCTCTCTGGCTGCGCCGCGCTCCTTGCCGCCGGGGCGTGGGCCTTCCTGCGCGTGCGCCGCCTGCGCGCCGGGGCCGAGGCCCGCATCCGCGCGGCCGACCTCATGGCCGGGAACCTCATGGCGGAGATGACCCGGCTCCGCAAGACCCAGGACCTGTTCATGGCGGCCATAGAGCAGTCCCCCTCGGGCATCGTGCTGGCCTACGCCGACGGCTCCGGGCCGCCCGTGTTCAATCGCCAGGCCCTGCGCATCCTGGGCCTGAACGGCAGCCCGCCTGCAGGCTTCCGGCCCGAAGACCACGTCTGGCGGGCCTTTTTGCCCAGCGGCGCCCTTGTGGCCCCGGAGGATATGCCCCTGGCCCGGGCGCTGGCGCGCGGGGAGTCTTTCGAGAACATGGAGCTGCGCCTGGAGCTGGCCGATGGGGCGGAACGCTGGATATCGGCCAGCGCAGCGCCCGTGCGCGACGCCAACGGCGAGCTGCGCGCGGCGGTGCTGGTCTTCAGCGACAGCACCGGGGCGCGCCAGACGGCGCGCGACCTGGCCCGCTTCAAGTTCTTCCTCGAATCCGGGGTGGAGGAGGTCTATCTGGTGCGGCCCGACGGGACGCTGGCCTACGTCAACGAGGCGGTGGCCCGCAGCCTGGGGCATCCGCGCTCGGACCTCCTGGGCCAGCCCGTGTCGTTCATTGATCCGGGGTATACCCCCGAGATCCTCCAGGGGCTGCTGCGCCTGGTGCGCGCGGGGCAGCACACTTTTGAGACCACCCAGCTGACCCGCACCGGCGTGCGCGTGCTCAAGGAGATGAAGGCCTTCTACATGCGCTTCGGCGAGGAGGAATACCTCTGCGCCTTCGGCCAGGACATCACCGAGCGCAAGCGCATGCAGAAGGAGCTGGAGAGCACGCGGACCCTGTTCAGCGCGGCCATGGACCAGTCCCTGAGCGGGGTGGTCATCGCGGACGCCGCAGGCCGGATCACCATAGCCAACCAGGCGGCCGCGGCCATGCTGGACACCACACAGGACGTGCTCAAGGGCATGTCCATGGGCAGGTTTCTGCCCTCGTGGAGGTTCCTGCGCGAAGACGGTACGCCCGTGTCCCCGGACGAGGGGCCCATCCTGCGCGCAGTGGCCCAGGGCCAGAGCACCCGCGACCTGGTGGCGCTGTTCTCGCGGCCGGGCGAGGCGGACCGCTGGCTGCTGGCCAACGCCGCGCCCATCCGCTCCGAGGCCGGGGCCGTCATCGCGGCCATCCTGACGCTTACGGACATCACCGCCCGCAAGGAGATGGAGGCGCAGCTCCTGTTCAAGGCCCACCACGACGCCCTCACGGGCCTGGCCAACCGCACCCTGTGCCTGGAGCGCATCCAGCAGGTGCTGGAGGACTCCCAGCGCCGCAACACCCTTTTCGCCGTGGCCTTCATGGACCTGGACCGCTTCAAGATGCTGAACGACAGCCTGGGCCATTCCTTCGGCGACCTGGTGCTGGTGGAGGCCGCACGGCGGCTGGTGCGCGGCCTGCGCGGCCTGGGCCAGGTCTGCCGCTTCGGCGGCGACGAGTTCGTGCTCATCGTGGAAGAGCCGGGCACGCCGGAGGAGGCGCAGGCCGCCATCCGCAGCGCCCTGGACAGCCTGTGCGTCCCCTTCACCGTGGAGGGCCAGGAGGTGCGCCTGACGGCCAGCGTGGGCGTGGTGGTCGGCCCCACGGCGGACAGCCCCAGGGCCGAGGATATTCTCCAGAACGCGGACATGGCCATGCACCGCGCCAAGGACGGCGGCCGCGACCGCATCCGCCTGTTCCATCCGGGCATGCAGCGCCGGGCCAGGGAGCTTCTGACCCTGGACGCGGACATGCGCAAGGCCCTGGAGCAGGACGAGTTCACCGTGTACTACCAGCCGGTGATGTCCATAACCGGGGACCGCACCCTGGGGCTGGAGGCGCTGGTGCGCTGGAAGAGCCCCACGCGCGGGCTGGTCACGCCGCACGCCTTCATCCCCCACGCCGAGGAGTCCGGGCTCATCGTGCCCCTGGGCGAACTGGTGCTGCGCCGCGCTTGCGCCACCATGGCCGCCTGGCGCGAGCGCTTTCCGCAATGCCGCGGCATGACCCTGGCCGTGAACCTTTCGGCCCGCCAGTTCACCCACCCGGACATCGTGGAGACCGTGCGCCAGATCCTGCGCGAGAGCGGCCTGCCCCCGGCCCATTTGAAGCTCGAGCTCACGGAGTCCACCCTCATGGGCAACCCCGAGGCCGCGCTCTCGTCCATGCGCAGGCTCAAAGCCACGGGCGTGTCCCTGGCCATCGACGACTTCGGCACGGGCTATTCCTCCCTGGCCTACCTCCAGCGCTTCCCGGTGGACATCCTGAAGATCGACCGCTCCTTCGTGCATGACCTCCCGCGCGAGCATTCCGACAGCCGGGAGCTGGTCCGGGCCATCATGGCCCTGGCGCGCAGCCTGCGGCTGTCCGTGGTGGCCGAGGGCGTGGAGACCCGCGAGCAGCTGGACCTGCTGGGGGAGCTGGGCTGCGAGGCCGTGCAGGGCTTCTACTTCTCGCCGGCTTTGCCCGAGGCCGGGGTCGAGGCCTTCTTCGGGGTCCCCGCCGCCTGCGCTTCCGGGGGATTTGAGACGGACCGCCAGGGCTAGGCTTCCCGGGGCCTGCCCCGCAAGCAAAGACGACCGCCAGGCAAGCGCCGGGCGGTCGTCCTTGCTTGATCGCGCTGCGCGCTACCGGAGGTAGACCTTGAGGTTGGCGCCGGTGCGCAGGTCGCTGCCCTTGATGTTGTTCCAGTCCTTGAGCGCCTCGGCGGAGACGCCGAAGCGGCGCGACAGGCTCATCAAGGTGTCGCCCCGGCGCACGGTGTAGCGGGTGGCCTGCTCGCGCGCCTTGGCGGCCTGGGCCCTGGTCTTCCGGGCGGCCTTGGACGAGGCGTCGGGGATGCTCAGGCGCAGCCCGGGCTTGATGCCCTTGGAGTTGGACAGGCCGTTGGCCGCCAGCAGGGTCTTCACGCTGACGTTGAATTTTTTGCTGATGGACCAGACGTTGTCGCTGCCGCGGACCACGTAGTTGGCGCGGCTGGAGGCTATGCGCCTGGTCTTCCTCAGGTTCCCGGGCATGGCCTCGCCCGTGCCGCTGGCGGGGATCAGAAGGCACTGGCCGGGCCGCAGGGACTGCGCCTCCTGGCCGTTGATCTGGCAGATGACCTCCTGGGGCACGCGGTAGCGCTGGGCCACGGTCCTGAGCGACTCGCCCTTGGCCACCTGATGGGTGATGATGCCTTCATAGGGGCGCGCGCCGGGGTTTTCCAGGTAGGCCAGCATGGAGGCCCTCCTGCTCACCGGGATGGCCACGCTCACCGAGCGGTCCGGCGGGCTCACCTGGCGGCGGAAGGACGGGTTCATCTGGTGGAACTCGTCCCAGTTCATGCCGCCGGACTTGGCCAGGGCCAGCAGGTCAGTGCCGCCGGGCACGTTGACGGTCTCGATCTTGGGCGCGGCGTCCCAGCGAACGGGCTCGAAGCCCAGGGCCTCGAGGTTCTGGAAGATCTTGGTGATGGCGATGAACTTGGGCACGTAGTTCTGGGTTTCCGGCTTGAGGCGCGCGCGGCGGCTCAGGCGGTTGTTGTGGTTCACCAGGTCCAGGAAGTCGTCGGTGTCCGTGCCGGCCAGGGCGCGGGAGATCTTGCCTTCGCCGGCGTTGTACGCGGCCAGGGCCAGGTACCAGTCGCCGAACATGTCGTTCAGGAAGGCCAGGTACTTGCCCGCCGCCTCGGTGGACAGCCTGGGGTCGCGGCGCTCGTCGATCCACCAGTCCACGGTGAGGCCGTACTTGCGGCCGGTGTAGGGCATGAACTGCCACATGCCGCCGGCGCCGGCCCAGGAATAGGCGTAGCAGTTGTAGCCGGACTCGGCGAAGGGCAGCATGGCCAGGTCCTGGGGCAGGCCGTTCTTCACCAGCGAATCGCGCACGTGGGGCAGGTAGACCTCGGCCCGCTTGAGCCAGCGGGCGAAGGTCTCGCGCGCCGGGCCGGTGTAGTAGGCGAAATATCGCTCCACTTCCTTGGAGTCGAAAAGGTCGATGTCGAAGTCCAGGCCCGAGCGCTCGCTCAGGATGCGGCGCTGCTCAGGCGTGAGCTGCGGCTCCTCGGCCAGGGGCGGGGACAGCACCTCGGGCTCGAGCAGGGTGCCGGTCTGTCCGGGAGTCAGGGGCATGTCGGACATGTCTGGCTCAAGATCGGCGTTGTCGTCCAGGACGGCTTGTTTGCCCAGGGGGTTCAGGGGGGTGCGGGCCTTGGCCGCGGCCGGCCCGGGCTTGTAGGTCGTGTTGGCGGAAAGCAGGTTTTGCGTGGACTGGGCCTTGACAGGGGCTGTGATGTCGCTATTCATGGTCGAGCACGACCAGAGGCCCGTGAGCAGGCCGAGCAGGCCGAGCACGGACAATTTTTTTCGCATGGTCATGGTCATCGGTATGGTTTCCTCCGGTCGGCGGCGCGGGTGGAGAGAAGGCTCCTGAGATTGGGGCCGCTTACGTAGTTACGGTGCCCCGTGCGCCGATTGTTGGACACGAAATAAGACACCACACATTACACCTGTTTTTTCTGTCTGGCAAGCTCGCCCGCTGAGCCGGACCACCCCGAGGTACATCATGGCGGATTCCCGAAAACCAGCACGCCCCAGCGCCCCCCGCAAGCCGGGTCCGGCCCGCAAGCCGCGCCCCGGACAGGGCAAGCGCGAGGACAACGAGTGGAGCAGCAGCGGCCCCAAGCCCTCCGGAGGACCCAAGCCCTCCGGCGGCCCCAAGCGTTCCGGCGGCCCCAAGCCCTCCGGCGGCCCGAAATCTTCGGACGGGCCCAAGGCTTCCGGCGGCCCCAAGCGTTCCGGCGGACCCAAGACTTCCGGCTCCGGCTACGGTTCGGGCAAGCCCGGCGGCAAGCCGGCCGGCAAGTTCGGCGGCAAGCCCGGCGACAAGGGGCGCGACGAGCGCAGCTCCAGGCCGCCCCGCCGCAACGAGCGCTCCGGCGCCGGCGCGGACAAGGCCCCGGCCCGCAAGCCCAGCGGCGACTTCGATTT
>JAHJLB010000044.1 GCA_018822105.1 Pseudomonadota bacterium | reverse complement strand
CTCCTGGGCGGGCTGCCCGGCCGCCTGGGCCGGGCGCTTGCGGCGCTGCTGCGCCTTGGCCGCCACCAGCCGCCCGCCGTGGCGCATCTCGGCGCGCTCCTCGGGCGTGAACACGGTGATGACCCCGTACTCGCCGTCATAGCCGGACTTGCGCAGCACCTTGCCCGCGCGCATGCGCTCCACTGCCTCGGCCAGCACCGGGGAGGCCTTGCGGATGTCCGGCAGCGGGGCCTCGCGCAGGATGAACAGCTCCGGCCCGAGGGTCTCGATGAGGCGGAAGTACTCGCCGGCGACCTTCTTGGAGCCGGCGCCGGTGTCCAGCACCTCGGAGAGCACCTCCTTGAGCGGAATGAGCGAATCGTAGCCGGGCTGGCCCTCGGGCTGCACGGGCTCGGGCCGGTCGGCCAGGGCCAGGACGCGGTGCAGCACGCCCAGGGTGGCCGGCTTGCCGCAGACCGGGCACAGGCCCCGGTTGGCCCCGGTCTCGCCGGGCTCCATGGGCCAGTTGCACTTGCGGTGGCCGTCCAGGTGGTACTTGCCCTCCTCGGGGAAGAACTCCACGCTGCCCAGGAACTCGCAGTCCCCGGCGGCCTCGCCCGGCAGATGCGCCCTGAGCGCCTGGCGGATGCCCGCGAAGGACGCCTCGCCCCGGAAGAGGTTGGCCTCGCGGCCCAGCTTTTCCCCGGAATGGGCGTCGGAGTTGGAGATCATGCGGTAGCGGTCCAGGGCCGAGAGGGTCCAGTTCATGCCGGGGTCCGAGGACAGCCCGGTCTCCATGGCGAAGATGTGCTCCGAGAGGTCGCCGAAGCATTCCTCCACGGAGTCGAAGCCGGACATGGAGCCGAAGAGCGAGAACCAGGGCGTCCAGATGTGCGCGGGCACCAGGAAGGCCTCGGGGTGGGTCTCCAGGACCATGGAGAGCAGGGTGCGGCTGTCCAGGCCGAGGATGGGGCGGCCGTCGGAAGCCAGGTTGCCCACGTGGGCCAGGCGCGAGTTGAGGGCGCGGGCGGCCTCCAGGGTGGGCAGGTAGATGAGGTTGTGCACCTTGCGGACCTTGCCGCCGCGCTTGTAGATGGAGCTGATCTCGCCCTGGAGCATGAACCGGGCGCCGCCCGCCAGCCGCCGTCCGGCCAGGGTGTCCAGGCCGGGGATCTGCGCGGCCAGGCCGCCGGGGTCGCGCAGGGAGAGCAGGCCCGAGCCGTCCTCCTTGAGCTCGCGCCCGATCTCCTCCAGCCAGCCCGCGTGGGTGCAGTCGCCGGTGCCGAGCACGCCCAGGCCCTTGACCTCGGCCCAGGCGGCCAGGCTGCGGATGGTCAGGCCCTTGCTGGTGGCCCTGGAGAAACGCGAGTGGATGTGCAGATCCGCCGCGAAGGTGGTCATGCGTCGCCCCTGTCGGTCTGTCGGCCCGGTGGCCGTTAAAGGCCGGAAGATTTTCCGGAACCCTAGCCGCTGGGCGCGGGGATGGCAAGCGGGCGGGGGCTTTTGCGCCGCCAGGGGGCCGGGCTAGAACTTGAGCACGTCCACCTGGACCTCGGCCTTGCCGTTAATCTTGTCCAGGGCGTCCTTGAGGTTGAGCTGCCTGAGGCTCTCCCCGGCCCCCAGGGGGTCCGCGCGCGGGGTCAGGGGCTCATGCGTCACCGGGTCCAGGGGCGTGTCGCGCCCCAGGCGGAAGCGCAGGGGCGAGTCGTCGTCGCGGGGTTGAGGCTTGAGGGAGAGGTCCAGCTTCCAGCTTGTGGCGTTGGACTGGACGCTGTCTGGGGCCAGGGACCCTGCGCCCTGGCCGCCCGCCTGCTGCGGGCCGACTTTGCGCCGCAGCAGGGCGCTGTAGGGCGAGAGCAGCTCCTCCTGGCTCAAAACGGGCTGTTCCACGGCCTTGGCCGCGGGCGGGCGGGCCTTTTGGGCGCGCGTCCGGGCCTGGCCCGCCTGGGCCGGGCCTGGGAGAGCGGGCGCGAGGAGCGCAGCTAAGAGCAAGAGGGCGAATACACGCATGGCGGACATCCCGGCCGGCGCGCTGGTGGCGCGGCCTGAGACAAGTGTACCCCTATGGGGCGGGGGAGGCAAGCCGGGCGGGCGGCACGGCGCCGGGCAGGCCCCTGTCCCGGGCGTAGGCCGCCAGCCTGTCCATGCCGCGCCCGATGTTCTCCAGGGAGTTGGCGTAGGAGAAGCGCAGGAAGCCCTCGGCGTTGGCGCCGAAATCGATGCCCGGGGTGACGCCCACGTGGGCCTTCTCCAGGATATCGAAGGCCAGGGCAAGGGAGCTGCCGCCGAAGCTCTCGGCCCAGTGCCGGGCGTTGGCCAGCACGTAGAAGGCGCCCGTGGGGTCGTGGGCCACGCCCAGGCCCAGGGCCTTGATGCGCGGGAGGATGTATCTGCGGCGCTGGTCGTACACGGCCTTCATGCGCGCCACGTCGGCCTGGGACTCCCTGAGGGCCGCGATGCCCGCGTGCTGGGCCACGGAGTTGGCTGAGATGAAGAAGTTCTGGCAGAGCTTCTGCATGGGCCGGATGAACTGGCGCGGGGCGATGAGGTAGCCCAGCCGCCAGCCGGTCATGGCGTAGAGCTTGGAGAAGCCGTTCAGGACGAAGCATTGGTCCGTGAACTCCAGGGCGCTGTGCTCCCGGCCCTCGTAGACCAGGCCGTGGTAGATCTCGTCGGACACGATGCGGACCCCGTGGGCCGCGCTGATGCCGGCCACGGCGCGCATGCGCCCGGCCGAGAGCAGCGTGCCCGTGGGGTTGGCCGGGGAGTTGAGCAGGATGGCCTTGGTCCTCGGGGTCAGCGCCGCCTCGATGGCTTCGGGGCGGTACTGGAAGGAGTCGTCCTCGCTCACGGCCACGCGCACGGGGGTGGCTCCGGCGAAGCGGATGAAATTGCCGTAGCAGGCGTAGGCAGGGTCGGACAGGATGACCTCGTCGCCCGCCTCCAGGATGCTCGTGAAGAGCAGGAGCATGGCCGGGGAGGTTCCCTGGGTCACGATGACCTGGTCCGGGTGGACCAGGACCCCGTAGCGCTCGCGGTGGTCCTCGCAGATGGCCTCGCGCAGGGCGGGCAGGCCCAGGCTGTGGGTGTAGTGCGTCTGGCCGTCGTCCAGGGCCTTCCTGGCGGCCTGCTTGATGCACTCCGGGGTGTCGAAGTCCGGCTCGCCGATCTCCAGGTGGACGACCTCGTGGCCCTGGGCCTCCAGGCGCTGGGCGGCCTCCAGGATGTCCATGACCAGAAACGGGGTGATCTCCCGGGCGCGCTTCGAAATGCAGGCATTCTCCGTCATCTGCGGCTCCCCTTGCGGCCATGAAAAAGGGCCGGGGCGGGCGCCTGTGCTCGCGGCGCCCCGGCTCCGGCCCTGGCGGGTCTAGAACGAGAAGTTGAGGGTCTGGCGGATGGTCTCCATGTTCCTGGCGGCCACGGCGCGGGCCCGGGCGTTGCCGTCGGCCAGGATGGCCCAGAGGCGCTCGGGGTCGTTCTCCAGGGCGCGGCGGCGCTCATGCACGGGCGTCAGGAACCGCGTGAGCGAATCCATGAGCAGCTTCTTGCAGTCCACGCAGCCGAGGCTGGCCTTGGCGCAGCCCTCGCGGATCTCCGCGCAGAGGGCCGCATCGGTCAGGAGCTTGTGGTAGGGGAAGAGGTTGCAGACCTCCGGGTCGCCGGCATCGGACCTGCGCAGGCGGTTCTTGTCCGTGAGCATGGTTTTGATTTTCGGCCCGATGTCCTCCAAGGGTTCGCCCAAGGCGATGGAGTTGCCGTAGCTCTTGCTCATCTTGCGGCCGTCCAGGCCGGGCAGCTTGGCCTCCTCGGTCAAGAGGGCCTTGGGCTCGGGGAAATACGGCGCGGCCTCGGGGCAGTGCAGGTAGTTGAAGCGCCGGGCGATCTCGCGCGTCAGCTCCAGGTGCGGCAGCTGGTCCTGGCCCACGGGCACGGCCGTGGCCTGGTAGAGGATGATGTCCGAGCACATGAGCACCGGGTAGCCGAGGAAGCCGTATGTGGCCAGGTCCTTCTGGCCGGAGAGCTCCTGGGCCACCTCCTTGTAGGTGGGGTTGCGCTCCAGCCAGCCCACGGGGGTGAGCATGGAGAGCAGGAGGTGCAGCTCGGCGTGCTCCTTCACCTGGGACTGCTGGAAGATGACGCACTTCGCAGGGTCCAGGCCCGCGGCGATCCAGTCGATGACCAGGCCGGGCACGAAGTCCTTGATCTTCCGGGGATCGGCGTATTCCGTGGTCAGGGCGTGCCAGTCGGCCACGAAGAAGAAGCATTCGTGCTCCTCCTGCAGGGCCAGCCAGTTGGACAGCACGCCGAAGTGGTGGCCCAGGTGGAGCGGCCCGGTGGGGCGCATGCCGGAGACGATGCGTTCTTTTTTGGTGGTCATGGCTTCTGTGGGGTTAAGGGTTACATCAGGAGTTTGGCGACGAAGCGCACCGGGGGGAAGATGAGCGCGCCCAGGAGGCTGATGCCCAGCAGCTGCGAGGCGATGAGCAGGCCCAGGAGCAGGAGGAAGCCGTAGCGTCCGAGGGCGAGATAGCTCTGGGCCAGGCGGGTCGGCAGCAGCCAGGCCAGGATGTTGCTGCCGTCCAGCGGCGGAATGGGCAGCAGGTTGAAGAAGGCCAGCATGAGGTTGACCACCACCCCGGCCTCGCTGATGAGCACCAAGGGCTGCAGCAGGGAGCGCAGCTCCGGGTGCCGGAGGAGCTGCGGCAGGAGCAGGTGGAAGGCCAGGGCGAAGGCCGCGGCCAGGAGGAAGTTGGCCCCCGGCCCGGCCAGGGCCACGAGCATCATGTCCTGCCTGGGGCGCTTGAAGTAGCCCGGGTTCACCGGCACGGGCTTGGCCCAGCCGATGTTGGCCAGGAGGAAGGCGATGGCGCCCATGGGGTCCAGGTGGCGCAGGGGGTTCATGGTCAGCCGCCCGGCGAGCTTGGCCGTGGGGTCGCCCAGGGCCAGGGCGACGACCCCGTGGGCCAGTTCATGGCAGGTCAGGCCCAGGAGCAGGGGCACGGCCAAAATGCTGATGCGGACGATCTGGTCGGGTAGGGATTCAAGCATGATGCCTGCGGCTAGCACGAAGCGCCGGCGCGGGCAAGGGGAAAGGCCCGGGCCGGCCCGGGCGGCCTAGACGGAGAGGAAGGGCTCCAGGTCGATCTTGTGCTCGGCCGGGTTCAGCACCTCGGCGATGTCCTGGGCCTCGGCCGTGCCCTCCACCACCCAGAGGTTGAGCAGGCGCGGCAGCTGCGGGCGCATGCGCGCGTCCAGGACGACCTTGACCTCCGGCCTGGTGGGGCGCTGGGCGTTGATGCCGGAGACGACGGCGAACTCGCCCCCGGACAGGCGCACGAAGCTGCCCACCGGGAACACGCCGATGCAGCGGATGAAGTTGTCGATGTCCTGGGCGGCGAACTGCTGTCCGCGCCACTGGAACATCATGCCCAGGGCCTTGGTCGGGGCCATGGCCTCCTTGTACACGCGCTGGCTGGTCAGGGCGTCGTACACGTCCACCACGGCGATGATGCGCGAGAGGCTGCCGATGGCCTCGCCCTTGAGCCCCTGCGGGTAGCCGGACCCGTCGTGGCGCTCGTGGTGCTCCAGCACGGCGCGCAGGACCTCCACGGGCATGTCCTTCTGCCTGCGCAGGATCTTGACGCTCTCCAGGGGGTGGATCTTGACGACCTCGAATTCGCTCTCGGTGAGCCTGCCGGGCTTGTTCAATATCTCCGTTGGGACGCGCGCCTTGCCGGCGTCGTGCAGCAGTCCGGCCAGGCCCAGGTTGAGCAGGGCGGCCTTGTCCAGCCCCAGGTGCTTGCCCAGGAGCACGGCCAGGATGCTCACGTTGAGGGAGTGGGTGTAGGTGTATTCGTCGAAGCCGCGCAGCTTGAACAGGGTCACGGCCGCGGACTCGTTGCGGAACACGCTCTCGATGAAGCTGTCCACCAGGGCTGTGGCCTGGCTCAGGTTGATGTCCGTGCCCTTGCGCACGCCGTCCACAAAGGTCTTCACATAGTCCAGGGCGTCGGAATAGAGCTTCCTGGCGATGTGCAGCTCCTCGCCGAACTCCACGCTGAAGGGCGCGCCGACGGGGACCCTGTCCGCCAGGGGCAGGGGCATGGCGCCGCTCGTGTCGATGAGCACGTCCTCCACGTCCGCGGGCACCAGCTCGTCGATCTGGGACGGGCTGAAGATGTGCGCGGCGACCCGCACCAGGGGGCTGTGGAAGGTCCCCTGGCCGTAGCTGACGACGAACATGCCTGGCTGCAGGTGCTTGCGCTTTATCAACTGGTGCATGGGGCGGTCCTTTTGAGAGGTGGATACCCGCAACTCTTTATAATTACAATACGTATTTTGAAAACAATACGAAGGAACGCGTGCCAGGGGCAGGCCCGCGCCCAAGGGGCCGCTCCGGCGGCATTGGCTCAAGGCAAGGGGGGGATCAGGCGGAGATGAAGCGTTCCAGGTCGAGCTTGTGCTCCAGCGGGTTCAGGACCTCGGCGATGTCCTGGGCCTGGGGCGTGCCCTCCACGGCCCAGAGGTCGAGCACGCGCGGCGGCTGCGGGCGCATGCTCGCGTCCAGGACGACCCTGACCTCCGGCTTGGTGGGGCGCGCGGCGCTGACGCTTGCCACGATGCCGTACTCTCCGCCGGACAGGCGAACGAAGCTGCCCACCGGGAACACGCCGATGCAGCGGATGAAGTTCTCGATGGCGTTGTCGGGGAAGTCCTTGTTGCGCAGCTGGTACATCATGCCCAGGGCCTTGGCCGGGGCCATGGCGTCCTTGTACACGCGCCTGCTGGTCAGGGCGTCGTACACGTCCACCACGGCGATGATGCGCGAGAAGCGGCCGATGTCCTGGTCCTTGACGCCGCGCGGATAGCCGGACCCGTCGTGGCGCTCGTGGTGCTCGGCCACGGCGCGCAGGATCTCCGGGTCCAGGTCCACCTGCCTGCGCATGACCTTGTAGCCCTCCAGGGGGTGGGCCTTGACGGCCTCGAACTCGCTCGCCGTGAGCTTGCCGGGCTTGTTCAGGATGCTCTCCGGGATGCGCGCCTTGCCCACGTCGTGGTACATGCCCGCCAGCCCCAGCTTGAGCAGGGTGGCCTTGTCCAGGCCCAGGTGCTTGCCCAGGAGCACGGCCAGGATGCTCACGTTGATGGAGTGGGTGTAGGTGTACTCGTCGAAGCCGCGCAGCTTGAACAGGGTCACGGCGGCGGATTCGTTGCGGAACACGCTCTCGATGAAGCTCTGCACCAGGGGCGTGGCCTTGCGGTAGTCGATGTCCGTGCCCCGGCGCACGTCGTCCACGAAGCTCTTCACGTGCACCAGGGCGTCGGCGTAGAGCCGCTTGGCTATGGGCAGCTCCTCGCTCAGGCAGGTGATGCCGGGCAGGCCAGCGGGACGCTCCCGGTTCAGGGGCTCCACCTGGATGCTGGCGTCTATGAGCACGTCTGCGGCGTCTTTGGGGATGTATTCGTCGATGTGCGCGGGGGTGAGGATGGGCTTGTCCACCTGCACCAGGGGACTGTCGAAGGTGCCCAGCCCGTGGCTGACCACGTACATGCCGGGCTTCAGGTCGCGCCGTTTGATCCGCTGGTACATGGAGCCCCCCGCCTGCGTGCCCCTGCTATACGTCAGGGGCAGGGATGTGCCAATACGTAATCTTCGCACAGTCTGGCCACCAGCTCGGCGCAGTCCTGGGCCAGGTAGTCCGGCCCGGCCGCGGCCAGGGCCTCGCGCGTGGAGTGCCCGCTGGTCACGGCCGCGGCCAGGAGCCCGGCGTTGCGCGCGGCCTGGATGTCCAGGGGGTGGTCGCCCACGAGCAGGGCGCGCCCCGGGGCCACGCCGAGGAGCTTCAGCACGGCCAGGGCGTGGGCCGGGTCGGGCTTGACCTTGGGCGTGTCCTCGCGGGCCACGAAGGCGTCGCAGCAGGCCAGCACGTCCGGAAAGACCACCTTCACCGCGGCGGTGGAGTTGCGGGTGAGGATGCCGGTCTTGATCCCGGCCGCGCGCAGGGAGGCCAGCAGGGGCCGGGTGAAGGGGAAGAGCGCGGCCTCGCGCGCGGCGTCCAGCTCCGTGGCCTGGATGACCAGCCGCCCCCGGCAGTGGAACTCCTGGCCCAGGGCGTGGTCGAACTCGCGGATCTCCATGGCCAGCTCGTCCAGCCACTCCAGCACGGGCAGGTCCGAGGGCTCGGGCTCCTCGCCCAGGAAGGGCTCGGCCAGGGCCGTGATCTTGCGGCGCAGCCGGGCGAAGTCAATGGTCAGATTGGCAAGGGTGCCGTCAAAGTCGAAGAGCATGGCGTCAAGGGAGGCGGATTTGTGGGGCATGGTTCCTCTGGTGCGTCTTGCCCGCCGGGTTGAAGCGCGGTACACGGGCCGGGACAATCTGAATGAGGGAGGGGCCGTGGTCAAGAGCTATGATGTGCTGGTGGCGGGCGCCGGTCCGGCCGGAGCCGCCGCGGCCATGGTGCTGGCCGGGCGCGGGCTGTCCGTGGCCCTTCTCGACCGCGCGGCCCATCCGCGCCCCAAGCTCTGCGGGGGGCTGCTCACGGCCAAGACCCTGGAGGCCCTGGCGCGTATCTTCGGCCTGGGCGAGGCCGACCTCTCGGCGCGCGGCGGGCTGTTCCACAGCACCCCGGAGTACATCTTCCTGCACCAGGGCCGGGAGCTCTTGCGCGGCGCTGCGGCCGAGAGCTTCCGCTTCGTCAGCCGCCCGGACTTCGACGCGCTGCTGGTCAGCTGCGCCGTGGCCCGCGGGGCCGAGCACCTGCCCGGTCGGGCCGTGGCGGGCTGCGACGCCGGGACCGGGCTGGTGCGTCTGGAGGGCGGGGAGCAGTGCCGGGGCCGCTTCGTCATCGGCGCGGACGGGGCCAATTCCGTCACCCGCCGGGCGTTGGGCATTGACCGCGTGGCCTGGCGGCGCAACCTGGCAGCGGCCATCGAGGTGGAACTGCCCAACGGCCGGGGGCCGGGGCTGTTTCCGCGCGCGGTGCGGACGCCGGAGCTGCACGTGGGCGGGCCAAGCGTGCCGGGGGCGGGCTACGGCTGGGTGTTCCCCGGGCCCAACGGGCCCAAGGTGGGCATCTGCGGGCTCCGGCGGGAGGGCCGCCACGGCCGCGACTTCGGGGCCATCTTTCTGGACTTCCTGCGCCTGCTGGGCGTGCCGGAGCCCGAGGGCGTGGCCCTGCGCGGGCACCCGCTGCCCTACGGCAACGCCCTGGCAGAGCCCGCCCAGGGGCGGCTGCTCCTGGCCGGGGACGCCGGGGGCTTCGTGGAGCCGCTCTTCGGCGAGGGCATCTTCTACGCCCTGGCCACGGGCGCCCACGCGGCCTCGGCCGCGCTCTGCGGGCTGCGGGACGGGGAGGCCGCGGCGGCCTGCGAATACGGGCGCCTGCTTGCGCGCACGGTGCGGCCGGAGCTCCTCTGGTCCGACCGCCTGCGCTGGTGCCTGTTCTGGGCCATGCGGAACATCGGCTCCGGGCCCATCCGCGGCTTCGTCAAGAGCGCCCCGGCGGCCCTGGCCGAGATGGTCCACGGCCGGCGCTCCTTCCGGCTGCTGGGCAGGAAGGAATGGGAGTGGGGCGAGGGCGTGGGGGGCTAGGGCTCCTGCCCGTCGGCCTGGATATCCGGCGGCAGGTTGCGGCCCGAGGCCGCGGCGCGCGCCAGCACGTCGCAGCGCTCGTTCTCCGGGTGGCCGCTGTGGCCGCGCACCCATTTCCAGGTGACCTTGTGGGCATTGATGAGCGGCACCAGGCGCTTCCAAAGATCCTGATTCTTCACCGGCTGCCTGGCGGCGGTCTTCCAGCCGTTCTTCTGCCAGCCCGCGAGCCAGCGGTCGGTGAAGGCCTTTTTCACGTACTGCGAGTCCGTGACGATCTCCACCGCGCTCTGCTGCTTGAGGCTTTCCAGGCCGGCGATGACGGCCATGATCTCCATGCGGTTGTTGGTGGTGCCGGAAAAGCCCTGGGCCAGCTCCTTGCGGTGCGGGCCGCAGACGAGCACGCAGGCGTAGCCGCCCGGGCCCGGGTTGCCCAGGCAGGAGCCGTCGGTGAACAGGGTAACGGGGGGAAGTTCGCTCACGGGGTGTCCTTGGATGCGTTGTTGGGGGATGCGTTGTTGGGGGATGCGTTGTTGGGGGGGGGCTCGTGCAAAGCCGGGTCGCCCAGGGCCGCCAGGCGCGCCTGCACAAGGTCCAGGGCCAGGACCAGGCCCTGCTGCCAGCGCCTGCCCGGCCCGAAATGGAAGGGGAAATGCTCGGTCTCCAGCCGCCGCGCGAAGTCCGGCCCCAGGGCGCGCTGCACCAGGGGCGGCAGCAGCACCAGGGCGGATTTCCCCTCCAGGCTCAGGCCCACGAACAGGGTCTTGCCGTCCGGCTGCGGCGGGTCGAGCGCGCCCCGGCGCACCTGCACCCTGGCCTCGATGCCGTAGCCCGCGCGCAGGGCCGAGATGAAGGCCTGGACGTGCTCCGCTTCGTCTCCGGACAGGGCCTTGGTCTCGTCGGAGAGCCCGAAGCGGGCGTTGATGCGCTCCATGTTGCGCTCGCTGTTCTTCCAGAAGCCCAGGGCCACCAGGCCGAAGAGGACCAGCAGCCCGGCCAGGCGCAGCAGATGCTCCAGCAGGCCGCTTGAGCGCACGGAAAAGATGGTCATGGGGCCTCGCACAGGGGTTTCGATGCCGCAAACGTGGAGGAAGCTGTACCCTCCGCCCGGCCTCCTTGGCAAGGCCGACGGGCCGGGGCCTCTTGGGGCTTGCCCCGTGGCGGGCGATGGGCTATTTGATTCGGGCGGCACTCCTGCCGCGGGAGACGCAATGGAAGGAGCAAGACATGCAGCGGAAGGTACTCCTGGCGGCGCTGGTTGCGCTTGTGGCCCTGGGCGGGTGCGCCCAGCGCGATCCCAATCTCCTGGTGCGGGGCCTGGGCGAGTTCGGCCGCTCTGCGGGCGACTTCACCCTGAGCCTCAAGACCTATGAACTGGACGCCGAGGGCGGCGTGAAGCAGTCCGGGGCCGATGAGGCCTCCCTGCGCGGGTTCGTCGTGCGCACCCTGGAGTCCAAGGGCTACACCCTCAAGTCTTCCGGCCCGGCGCGCTACGCCGTGGACGCCTATCTGCTCTGCGCCGACACGCGCAAGGCCAGCCTCGGCTTCGTGGCCGAGGAGCTGCGCCTCCCGGCGGAAGCCGTGGGCCCGGGCTACAGCAAGGACATACACTACTGGCTGCCGGATTCGCGGGTGGGCATGGGCTCGGCCAACAAGGACGCCCTGGACCGCCGCGACTCCTCCATGCGCCGGCGCTCCGGCGGCGTCTTCGACCGGCCCGCCGAGGCCTCCTCCGGCGGAGCGCCCCTGGGAGGCCAGGAGCCCGCCTATTGCCAGGGCCGGGTGCTGGTCCCCCTGACCCCCGCCGGTTCCGGCCCCCAGCGCGAGGTCTTTGTGGAGCGCGAGGCCACGGGCAACTGCCCGGCCGTGTCCGGCTGCCCGCTGCGCACCTGCGGCGCGGCCCTGGAGCAGTCCCTGGTGGACGTGCTCGAACGGCGCTTCTAAGCCGCCGCTCATTCCGCAGCGCAAGGCCGCTCCCGGACGGGGGCGGCCTTTTTTGCGCCCGGTCTACCAGCCGTCGCGGTGCACGCGCTCGGGCCGGAAGCGGTCCACGCGGCCGGAGTGCATGTCCGGGATGCCGAGGGGGATGAAGCTGTGCGGGGTCACGGAGTCCGGGATGCCGAGCAGCCTGCGGAAATGCTCCACCCGGCCCTGGTCCGGATGCACGCCCACCCACACCGCGCCCAGGCCCAGGGCGTGCAGGGCCAGAAGCAGGTTCTGCACCGCCGCGGCGCAGTCCAGGGGCCAGTAGCCGGGGTATTTCTCCAGGCCGGGTTCGGCGCAGACCAGTATGGCCGCCTGGGCCTGCCGGGTCATGGCCGCGTGGGGATGGAACTCCGGCACGCGGTCCAGCAGGGCCCGGTCCGTCATGAGCACGAAGTGCCAGGGCTGGGCGTTGCCCGCGCTGGGAGCGGCCATGGCCGCCGCCAGGGCCGTCTGGATCTGCTCCGGGTCCACGGGCGCTTGGCTGAACGTGCGGATGGAGCGGCGGGTCATGATGCAGTCGAGTGCGTCCATGCGTGTCCTCCTGGGGGCATGCGTCTTTCCGGCCTATATGGCCTTGGCCGGCCTCCGTCCAGCCCCCCCCCTTTGCGTCCTGGCGCCATTGGGCTATGCTGGGGCCTGGCGCGCTGCGCCCTTCTGCACCGCAACCACAGGAACGGGCACATGAAGACCATCGGCAGGTACGTCATCCTGGGGCTGCTGGGCCGCGGCGGCATGGGCGCGGTGTACAAGGCGGCCATGCCGCGCACGGGCCGCGTGGTGGCCGTCAAGGTGCTCAAGCCTTCGGCGATGCTGGCCGCCACGGCGGACCAAGACGCCCTGCGCCGGGATTTCTTCCGCGAGGCCGCGCTCATGGCCGGCATCCGCCATCCGAACATCGCCCAGGTGCTGGATGTGGACGAGACGCCCGGCGCGGAGGGCGGCCTGCCCTTCTTCGTCATGGAATACTACTGCAACAACCTGGGCTCGCTCCTGGGCGAGGGCTACCGCGTGGAGGCCCCGACGCGCCGCCTGGGCGTGGAGCAGTCCCTGTCCTGCGCCCGCCAGCTGGCCCAGGCCCTGGCCCGGCTGCACCACGCGGGCATCCTGCACCGCGACGTGAAGCCCTTCAACCTCATGCTCGCCGAGCGTCCGCCGGACGCCGCGCCGGCCCCTTCCGGCGGCGGTCCCTGGCTGGCCGACGAGGTCAAGCTCATCGATTTCGGCCTCTCGCGCCTGCGCGGGGAGCGCGGCCCGGCCACTCCCAAGGGCGCCGTGGTGGGCTCGCCCTATTTCGCCGCGCCCGAGCAGGAGGCCGACCCCGAGGCCGCCGACGAGCGCGCCGACGTGTATTCCGCCGGGGTCACGCTGTTCCGCTGCCTCACCGGGCGGCTGCCCCAGGAGGGGCTTCCGGCCAGCTCCCTGCGGGCAGGCCTGGACCGGGGCTTCGACGACTTTTTCGCCAGGGCCTGCCACCCGGACCCCCGGCGGCGTCCGCCCTCGGCCCGGGCCCTGCTGGCCGAGCTGGACGGGCTGGCCGCCCGCTGGGCGCGCCTGCGCGAGAACGTCTGCGCCCTGCCGGACGAGGGCCG
>JAHJLB010000043.1 GCA_018822105.1 Pseudomonadota bacterium | reverse complement strand
GGCCGAGGCGGTACCCGCCCCAGGAGCGCCGGCTCCTGGCCCCGGCGGAGGCCTTCGCCCCCGGCCGCGACGCGCCCTCGGGCAAGGCCTGGCCCCCGCGCCTGGGCTCGCCCCTGGTGCTGGCGCAGCAGGCCGAGACCCCCTACAGCCTCATCGACATCTCCCCGGAGTTCCTGGACCAGGGCCAGGCCAACAAGTACGTGCTCACCGCCGAGGGCCTGGCCCGGCTCTTCGCCGCCCTGTCCGAGGACGGCCTGCTCTCCCTGCCCATGGGCATCGGGGAGCTGCCGGTCTATGCGCTGAAGGCCGTGGCCACGGTGCGCGCCGGGCTGCTGCTGGCCGGCGCGGCCGAGCCCCAGGCGCACATCCTGGTGCTGCGCAGCGCCTTCACCGCGCGCATCCTGGTCTCGCGCCGGGCCTTCGCCCCCCGCGACATCGCCCTGGCCCGGGCCTTCGCCGCGGAGCGCAGCTTCGACACGCCCTATTTCCCCGGCATCGACCCGGCCCAGGTGGAGGTCTTCAACGACCTGCCGCCGGTGTCCTTCGAGCAGGCCACCAGCGAGGCCGCCAGGCAGGACGCCGGCCAGGCGGGCCTGGAGTCCGACGGCGGGCCGCGCGCCCGCGACGCCCTCATGGACGACCTGGTGGCCTTCCTGCGCGACGGCCGGGCCGACTCCTCCAGCTTCCGCTTCTTCAACCTCGCGCCCAGCACCCAGGACCGGCCCTTCTTCCACGAGATCATCCGCCTTTCGCGCATCCCGGAGGCCCTCTCGCGCATGGAGCTTCTGCCGCGCCAGGAGATCGGCTACCTGGTGAACGTGGCCGTGCTGGCCCAGGCAACGGTCTTCGCCCTCGTCGTGTTCCTGCTGCCCATGCTGCGGCGGCGCGGCATGGGCGACCTGGGCCACGGCGAGGTGCTGGCCGGGTTCGGCTATTTCCTGTGCCTGGGCCTGGGCTTCCTGTTCGTGGAGATCGTGCTCATCGAGCGCTTCACCTTCTTCCTCAACGACCCGGCCCTGGCCTTCGCCCTGGTGCTCTCGGCCATGCTCATCGCCTTGGGCCTGGGCAGCGCCTTTTCCGGGCGCTTCGTGCCCCGGCCGCGCGCGGGCATCCGGCTGGCCTGCGGGGTGGCGGCCACCCTGGCGGCCTTTTCCGGGCTGCTGTTGCCGCGGCTGCTGGACCTGGCCCTCTCCTGGCCCGACCCGGCCAGGATCGCCCTGGCGGCGGCCATCGTCGCGCCCCTGGGCTTCTTCATGGGCATGCCCTTCCCCCTGGCCCTGTCCACCTACCGGGGCGCGAAGAGCCCCTTCATCCCCTGGGCCTGGAGCGTCAACGGCGCGCTGTCCGTGGTGGCCACGCCCCTGGCCAACATCCTGGCCGTGAGCTGGGGCTATTCCTGGGTCTTCCTGGCCTCCCTGGGGCTCTATGCCCTGGCCGGGGTCCTGGCCCCCACGCGGCGGGAGCCCGGGGCCGACGGGACGGGCATTGCGCCGTGATGGGGAACACTGGTACAGAACCGTTGCCCCGGGAGGTGCCCATGCGCAAAGCAGCCCTGCTCATTCCGATCCTGCTGGCCGGCCTCCTGGCCTCCTCCTCCGTGTGGGCCGCGCCTCAGCCCCAGTCCGAGCGGCGGGTGGCCCTGGTCATGGGCAACAGCGCCTACGCCAGCGTCGCCCCGCTGGCGAACCCGGCCAACGACGCCCGGCTCATGGCCGAGTCGCTCAAGGCGCTGGGCTTTGAGCTGGTGGACGGCCGGGCGCTGACGGACCTGCCCGGCAAGGCCGAGATGGAGCAGGCCGTGCAGCGCTTCGGGGAGATGGTCAAGGGCGCTGCCGTGGGCGTGTTCTTCTATGCCGGGCACGGCGTCCAGCTGGACGGCCACAACTATCTGGTGCCGGTGCGTGCCAATGTTTCGGCCCGGACCCAGGTCAAATACCAGCTCCTGGACGCGGACTACGTGCTGGACGAGATGGCCGCGGCGGGAACCCAGGTCAACGTGGTGGTCCTCGACGCCTGCCGCAACAACCCCTTCGGCGAGCGCGGCCTGCGCGAGGTCTCGGCGGGCCTGGCCCAGATCATGGCCCCCAAGGGCACGCTGGTGGCCTATTCCACGGCTCCGGGCCGCACGGCCGCGGACGGGCGCGGCAGGAACAGCCCCTTCACCTCGGCCCTGGCGCGCTTCATCAGGACGCCGGGCCTGCGCATCGACGACGTGTTCATGCGCGTGGGCGCGGAGGTGGAGCAGCAGACCGGCGGCGAGCAGTCGCCCTGGAAGTCGGACAACCTGCGCGGGGTGTTCTGCCTGTCCGGCCCGTGCGGCGGGCAGCCTTCCGGCCAGGCCGAGCAGGCCAAGGGCCAGGCCGTGGCCAGCGCGCCGGGCGCGGGCCTGGCCCAGTACGCCCGCCCGGACCCCCAGGCCCCGCTGCCCCTGGATCCCTCCTGGTGGGTCGGCACCTTCCGGGTTGGGGACGCGCGCTTCTCGGTGGACCTGGACGAGAAGGTCAAGTCCAAAGGCGCGGGGCAGTCCTTCCGCGTGGAGTTCGCCTTTCCCGAAAACAGCGGCGAAATGCTGGCCAACGTCGTCAGCCGCAGGAAGCGGGACTTCTCGGGGTTCGCGGGCATCGAATTCAACGTCCTGGCCACCCGGCCCCTGGCGTTCTTTCTGTTCCTCAACACCTCGAACCCGGCCAACCCGAAAATGGTGGACCGGTTCTACGCCACCTTCAGGGCCGGCACGGAGTGGCAGGCGGTGCGCATCCCCTTTGCCTCCCTGGCGGCGTCCCCGGGCTGGATCAACAGGCTTGCGGAGAAGCACGGCTTGAGCCCCGGCGACCAGGTGCTGCGCCTGGACCGCGTGGAGGAGCTGCGCATCGGCGTTGGCCCGAAGACCAACCCGCCGGGCCCGGGCGGGTTCTGGGTGGACCAGATCCGCTTCTACAAGTAGCCTGCGCGGGTTCCGGCCGCCGGCCACCCCGGCAAGCCCGGCCGGAGCGGCGCCTGACGGCCCGGGCCTTTGGCGCCGGCCCTCCGAAGGGCCCCCGGGGGCTTCCCTGCGGCCCGGGCCCGTGCTATGCCCTGGCCCATCCCGCGATCCGAGGAGTTTACGGCCCATGCGCAGAGCGACCATCCTCTTCCTTCTCGTCGGGCTGTCCGCAGCCCTGGCCCTGGGCCTGGCGCTGCGGCCCGGCCCCGGGCCCGGCCCCGGTCCGGCCACGCGCCTCCCGG
>JAHJLB010000042.1 GCA_018822105.1 Pseudomonadota bacterium | reverse complement strand
CTGCCGGGCGCGGAGGACGGCCCGGAACGCCTTGGCGGACGCGCGCCCCAGCCCCCCCAGCCCGCGGCCCCCCCGGCCGGGCAGCAGTAGCCGAACAGGAGCCCCGGATGCGTTACCTCCCCCTTGTCATCGCCTTTGTCATGGGCGCGTTCATGCCCCTGCAGGCGGGCATCAACGCGCGCCTGCGCCAATCCCTGGGCGAGCCGCTCATGGCCTCGCTGGTGAGCTTCAGCGTGGGAACCCTGGCCATCGTGGCCTATATCCTGGCCACGCGCACGCCCCTGCCGGGCCTGGCCGCCGCGGCCAGCGCGCCCTGGTGGTCGTGGGTGGGCGGGATGCTGGGGGCCTGCTTCGTGGTGGGCTCGGTGCTCCTGGCCTACAAGATGGGCGCCACCGCGCTCATGGCCTGGAGCATCGCCGGGTCGCTCATGGCCTCGGTGCTTCTGGACCACCTGGGCCTGGTGGGCTACACCGTGCGCGAGATCTCCTGGCAGCGGCTGGCAGGCGTGGCCCTGCTGCTCTCCGGGGCCTGGCTCGTCAACGAGTACTAGAAGGAGCCTGCCGTGAGCCTGCTGCGCGACACCCTGGCGGTCTTCCGCATGATCAAGATCGAGCACTCCGTGTTCGCCCTGCCCTTCGCCTTCACCGGGGCCTTCCTGGCCGCGAAGTCCGGGCCCGACTGGACCATGCCCTCCTGGGCCGTGCTCGCGCCCCTGGCCGTGGCCATGGTGGCCGTGCGCTCCTTCGCCATGGCCTACAACCGCCTGGCCGACGTGGACATCGACAGCAGGAACCCGCGCACGAAAGCGCGCCCCCTGGTCACGGGCGAACTGTCCGTGGCCTTCACCAAGCGCTTCATCTTCGTCTGCGCCATTGTCTTCACCACGGCCTGCGCGCTGCTCAACAGCACCTGCCTGGCGCTCTCGCCCCTGGCCCTGGCCTGGAGCGCCTTCTACAGCCACACCAAGCGCTTCACGCCCTTGTGCCACTTCGTGCTGGGCAGCGTGCTGGGCCTGGCCCCGGTGGCCGGCTGGCTGGCCGTGTCGCCCTCGCGCCTGGGCTACCCCGCGCTGCTGCTCTTCTTCGCCGTGAGCCTCTGGGTGGCCGGGTTCGACATCCTCTACGCCTGCCAGGACGAGGCGTTCGACCGCAGCCAGGGCCTGCACTCCCTGCCCGCGGCCCAGGGCGTGCCGCGCGCGCTCTTCGCCTCCTCCTGGACCCACGCGGCCGCGGCCCTGCTGTTCCCCATGGCCGGCTGGTACGCGGGCCTGGGCCTGCTCTACACCATTGTTGCGCTCCTGGTGGGCGGCATCCTGGTCTGGGAGCACAAGCTCATCCGCCCGGACGACCTGTCCCAGGTCAACGTGGCCTTCTTCACCCTGAACGGCGTCATCGCGGTGTTCGTGTTCCTGGGGGCCTGGGCGGACCTCGCCCTGGGCTCGCCCTGGATGTTCGCGCGCTGAGCCAAACCGCAAAGGACGTGTGACGCATGGCCGAGATCGTCTTTTCCGGCGACCCCGTCAATTGGGCCGAACGCATCCAGGACTGGGCCGGCCTGCACCTGGGCACCAAGGCCGCGCTGCTCCAGGCCCTGCTGGCCCTGGCCCTGTGCCTGGCCGCCTGGGCGCTCTGCCGCGCCCTGAACCTGGGGGCGAAGAAGGCGCCGCCGCCCGCAGGCTGGCGGGCCGACCCGCGCATCGCGCCCATGCTGCGCGAGCTGCGGCGCAGCTCCTGGGCCGGGGTCTCCGGCGCGCTGCTGCTCCTGGCCGACTCCGCGGCCCGGCACTTCCACCTGCCGCGCCAGGTGCTCTCCCTGGCCGCGTCCATCGCCCTGGCCTGGGTGCTGGCGCATGTGGCCGGGGCGCTCATCAAAAGCCGCTTTCTGGCCCGCCTGGTGGCCTGGGCGGTCTGGGTCATGGCCGTGCTGCACGCCCTGGGCGTGGTGGGCCAGGTCCTGGAGTTCCTGGACGACCTGAGCTTCTCCGTGGGCCGGTCGCACGTGTCGCTGCTGCTCGTGCTCAAGGGGGGCGCGCTCTTCGTGGTGCTCATCCAGGCCGCGCGCATGCTGGCCAGCATGACCGACGACAAGCTGCAAAAGGCCCAGGGCCTCTCGCCCTCGGCCCAGGTGCTCTTCGCCAAGGGGGCCAGCTTCGGCCTCTACGCCCTGGCCGTCACCATCACCCTGTCCAGCGTGGGCGTGGACCTGACCAGCCTCACGGTGTTCAGCGGCGCGGTGGGCGTGGGCATCGGCTTCGGCCTGCAGAAGATCTTCTCCAACCTCGTCTCCGGCGTCATCCTGCTCCTGGACAAGTCCCTCAAGCCCGGCGACGTCATCGAGATCGGCGGCGTGCACGGCACCCTGGCCCAGATCAACGCGCGCTACGCCGTGGTGGAGACCCTGGACGGCAAGGCCTACCTGCTGCCCAACGAGAGCCTCATCGGCAACGAGGTCATCAACCTGAGCTACAGCGATTCGCACCTGCGCGTTCATGCCCAGGTGGGCGTGGCCTACGGCGGCGACCCGCGCCAGGCCATGCGGCTCATGGAGGCCGCCGCGGCCGGCACCCCGCGCGTGGAGGCCG
>JAHJLB010000041.1 GCA_018822105.1 Pseudomonadota bacterium | reverse complement strand
GGATGGACTCGCGGATGGACTCGCGCGAGACGTGGTAGCTGACCAGGGTGGTGCTGAAGAAGCCCAGGCAGAGCAGGATGCTCAGCCCCAGGAGCAGGGTGCGCTTCCTGGGGACTCGTGTCTGCGGGGCGGAGCGGGTTGTGCTCGGCATGGCGTCCTTGTGTCCGGTCGCGGCTACTCTACGGTGACGCTCTTGGCCAGGTTGCGCGGCTGGTCCACGTCCTTGCCCAGGTAGTCGGCCATTTCGTAGGCGAAGAGCTGCAGCGCGGGCAGGGTCAGAAAGGCCGAGAGCGGCCCGGTGGCGCGGGGCAAGAGCCAGGGGTGCTCCACCTTGAGGTCCAGGCCCTCGTTGGTCAGGGCCACGATCTCGCCCGCGCGCGCCTGCACCTCGATCAAGTTGCTCTTGACCTTGGGGAAGAACGCGTCGTCCAGGGCGATGGCGAAGGTGGGGAAGTTGGGGTCGATGAGGGCGATGGGCCCGTGCTTCATCTCGCCGGCGGCGTAGCCCTCGGCGTGGATGTAGGAGATCTCCTTGAGCTTGAGCGCGCCCTCCAGGGCCAGGGGGAAGTTCGGGCCGCGGCCGAGGTAGAGGAAGCTCGTGGCCTCCGCGAAATGCCGGGCCAGGCGCTGGGCCTCCGCGCGCAGGGAGGGCAGGGCGTCCTCCAGCATCTTGGGCAGGGTCGCCAGCTCCTGCAGCATGGCCTTGCAGTCGGCCTCGCTCATGGTGCCCTTTCTGCGGCCCCAGTAGAGGGTGAGCAGGAACAGGGCCGCCAGCTGGCTGCACATGGCCTTGGTGGAGGCCACGCTGATCTCCGGCCCGGCCTGGCTGTAGACCACGCAGTCGGACTCGCGGGAGATGCTGGAGCCCACCACGTTGCACAGGCCGATGACCTTGAGCCCGCGCTGCCTGGCCAGCTTGATGCCGGCCATGGTGTCCATGGTCTCCCCGCTTTGGCTGATGGCCAGGACCACGCTCCGCGCATCCAGGATGGGCTCGCGGTAGCGGAATTCCGAGGCGATCTCGGCCTGCACCGGGATGCCCGCGTATTTCTCCAGCAGGTACAGGCCCCAGAGCCCGGCGTGGTAGGAGGTGCCGCAGGCCACGATGTGCAGGCGCTCGGGCACGGGCAGGTCGTCCAGCTCCGGCAGGCGCACCTGGCCCGTGGCGGCGTCGATGCGGCCCAGGAGGCAGTCGCGGATGACCTTGGGCTGCTCGAAGATCTCCTTGAGCATGAAGTGCTTGTAGCCGCCCTTGGCCGCGGCCTGCACGTCCCAGTTGATGCGCTGGACGTCCTTCTCAACCGGCTCCAGGGTGTCGGCCTTGAAGACCTCCCAGCTTGACGCCGTGAGGCGCACCAGCTCGTGGTCCTCCAGGAAGACCACATCGCGGGTGTAGGGCAGGAAGGCCGGGATGTCCGAGCCCAGGAAGTTCTCGCCCGTGCCCACGCCCATGACCAGCGGGCTGGCCACGCGGGTGGCCCAGAGGGTGCCGGGGTGGTCCACGCTCATGAGAACGATGGCGTAGGCGCCCTCGGCGCGGGTCAGGGCCGCGGACAGGGCCTGCATGATGTCGCCGCCGGTGCCCTTCAGGCATTCGGCGATGAGGTTCACCAAGACCTCGGAGTCGGTGTCGGAGCGGAACGCATAGCCCTTGGCCGAAAGCTCGGCCTTGATCTGCTCGTAGTTCTCGATGATGCCGTTGTGGATGAGGGCCAGGCGCCCCGAATGGTCGCGGTGGGGGTGGGCGTTCTTCTCCACGGGCATGCCGTGGGTGGCCCAGCGGGTGTGGCCCATGCCGGTGGTGGCGGAGAAGGCATACATGGTGGCGAGCTTCTGCTCCAGGCTGGCCAGCTTGCCCTCGGCGCGGATGACCGAGAGCTGGCCCGCCTGGACAAAGCTGACGCCGGCCGAGTCGTAGCCGCGATATTCAAGACGGCGCAGGCCCTCTATGACCAGGGGGACGGCGGGCCGGTGGCCGCAGTAGCCGATGATGCCGCACATGTTCGCTCCGTTGCTCTGGGTTGAGGGTTAGGGGGCCTTGGGGCCGGCTGCGGCCCTGGCCCAGAAGGCCGGCCAGTCGCGCAGGAGCGCGCGCAGGGCCTGGCCCCGGTGCGAGCGCGCGTTTTTTTCCGCAGGCGCGAGCTCGGCCGCGGCCTTGCCCAGTTCCGGGTCCAGGAAGAGGGGGTCGTAGCCGAAGCCGCCGCTGCCGCGCGGGCCTGGGAGCACGCGGCCCTCCCAGCGGCCCTCGGCCAGGATCTCGGCCCCGCCCGGGGCTATGGCCGCCACCACGCTGACAAAGCGGCAGCCGCGGCCGGGCTCGGGCACGTCCTTCAGGGCGTCGAGCAACTTGGCGTTGTTGGCGGCGTCCGTGGCGTTTGCGCCGGAGTAGCGGGCGGAATACACGCCGGGAGCGCCGCCCAGGGCGTCCACGGCCAGGCCGGAGTCGTCGGCCAGGGCGACCAGGCCCGTGGCCTGGGCCACGGTGCGGGCCTTGAGCCGCGCGTTTTCGGCGAAGGTGCTGCCGGTCTCCTCGATCTCCCCGATCTCCGGGAAGTCGCCCAGGCCGAGCACGGCGACGCCGAACCCGGCCAGCAGGGCTTCAAGTTCGGCGATCTTGCCCGTGTTCCGGGTGGCCAGGACCACTGCGTTTGGGCTGCGAGTCTTCGATATGGGCATGCGGCAAGCCTACCCGGTTGGCTCCGCTTTCGCAACCGCCAGGTGCGGCGGCAGAAGCAGGGTCACGCGGGTGCCCTCGCCGGGGATGCTGGCCAGCTCCACGCTGCCGCCCAGGTCGTCGAGGATCTTCTTGATCATGGCCAGGCCCAGGCCCGAGCCCTTGCCCTTGGTGCTGAAGAAGGGGCTGAAGACCTTGTCGCGCACCTCCGGGGGGATGCCCTCGCCGGTGTCCACCACCTCCAGGAGCACGTGGGCCGGGGCCAGGCCAGTGCGCACGGTCAGCAGCCCGCCCAGGGGCATGGCCTCCACGGAGTTCTTGACCAGGTTGATGACGCACTGCTTGATGAGCTCCGGGTCGGCCTTGACCAGGGGGATGTCCGTGGTCAGGTTCAGGATGGGCTCGATGTTCTGGCTTTCGCAGGCCATGCCCATGAGGTCCATGGTGTCGCGCACGATGCGGTTGACGTCCGACAGGCCCGGGGCGGACTCCGTGGGCCGGGCGAAGGTCAGGATGCTCTTGAGGATGCCGTCGAGCCGGCGCGATTCGGCCAGGATGATCCCCAGCTTCTCCTTCTCCTTGTCCTGCGTGGCCTCGCGCAAGAGCTGGTTGGCGAAGCCGCTGATGGCGAAGAGCGGGTTTCTGATCTCGTGGGCGATGTAGGTGGACATCTCGCCGATGGAGGCCAGGCGCTCGGACTGCTGCAGGCGCTGCTCCATGTGGGTGCGGTCGGTGATGTCGCGGCGGATGTAGAGCACGTTTCTGGCCTCGCCCGCGTCGTCCAGGATGGGGTAGGCGTATTCGCGCAGGTAGTGCATGCGCCCCTCCTGGTCCACCTCGGACAGGGTGGTTTCGGCGTTCTGCCGGGTCGAGAGGGCCAGGGCCAGGGGCGAGGAGGGCTTCCCGTTGGGGGTGGCCGTCTCCGGCAGGGTGAAGAAGCTGCGCAGGGGCCGTCCCGTGACCTGGGCCTTGGTCAGGCCCAGGCGCTCCAGCACGGCCTTGTTGCAGTCCATGACCCGGCCCTGCTCGTCGGTGAGGGCGATCTCCTCCTTGAGCTGGTCGATGACGTTCTTCAGCAGGGTCTGGGTATGCAAGAGGTCGATCTTGCAGGCCACCCACATCTGGTCCGAGGTGAGCAGGCGCAGGAAAAAGCTGGCCGCCGCGCGCTCCACCAGGGAGATGGTCGTGGGCAGGCCCAGGCGCAGGTCCCGGGTCAGCTCCGGCCTGCCGGTGGTCTCAAGGACCATGGTGATCTCCGGGTGCGCGCCGAGCATTGGCCCCCAGCCGGGGTACACGGGCAGGTCCAGGGCGGCGGAGAAGCGCTCGTCCAGGGGGGCCTTGTCGTGCAGGGCCAGGGCCACCAGGCCCAGCTGGCCCAGGACGCGCTCGTTGCCCAGGGAGGCGAAAAGCTCCCAGAAAGGCACCAGGGATGACTTGTCGCCGATGATGCCGATGCGGTAAGGCTTCTCGGTCCGCAGGGATTCGACCATGAGGCGGGGCTCCTCTCTCGTGGGGGCGCTCTGAAATGGAGACAGCAACATACTACACGAGTCCGATCAAAGCGCAACAGCTGGTTTGAAAATGGACTGTGATACTTTGTATAATCGAACAACCGCAAGGGGTAAGCAAGATGCCCAAGATCCGTGTGCACACCATCAGCCTGGGCTGCCCCAAAAACCGCGTGGACACCGAGCGGCTGCTGGGAGCCCTGGGCCGCCATTTCGTCCCGGCCGAGGGCGCGGAAGGTTCGGACCTCGTGCTCATCAACACCTGCGGGTTCATCCGCCCGGCGGTGGAGGAGTCCGTGGAGACCATCCTCGCGGCCATCCGCGAGAGCGCGGACCTGTCCCCGCGCCCCGTCCTGGCCGTGGCCGGCTGCCTGGTGAGCCGCTATGGCGCGGAGGCCCTGGGCGCGGACCTGCCCGAGGTGGACATCTGGCTCTCCACCCGGGAGCTGGCCCAGTGGCCCGGGCTGGTGGGCGCGGCCCTGGGCCGCAAGAACCTGGACGCCCTGGGCCCCCGGCGCCTGAGCACCGGCCCGGCCTACGCCTACCTCAAGGTCAGCGAGGGCTGCTCCCACAACTGCGCCTTCTGCACCATCCCCGGCATCCGGGGCAGGCACGCAAGCCGCCCCCTGGACGAGCTGGAGCGCGAGGCGCGCCTCCTGGTGGAGCAGGGCGGCGTGGCGGAGCTGGTGCTGGTGGGCCAGGACGTGACCTCCTACGGCCAGGACCTGGGCCTGGATGGCGGCCAGGGGGACGGGCTCAGGCACCTGCTGGACCGGCTCATGCCCATCAAGGGCCTCAAGTGGCTGCGCCTCATGTACCTCTACCCCGCGGGCCTGACCGACGGCCTCCTGAGGCACCTGGCCGGGCTTGGCCGGCCGCTGCTGCCCTATTTCGACATCCCCCTGCAGCACGCCCACCCGGAGATCCTCTCGGCCATGGGCAGGCCCTTCGCCAAGGACCCCTCCCTGGTCATCGACCGGGTGCGCCGGCATTTTCCGGACGCGGCCCTGCGCACCAGCCTCATCGTGGGCTATCCCGGCGAGACCGGCGAGCACTTCAAGGCCCTGAAGGCCTTTGTGGAGCGCACGGGGTTCACGCACCTGGGGGTGTTCCCCTACCACCAGGAGGAGGGCACCAGGGCGGCGGACCTGCCGGGCCAGGTGCCCCAGGCCACCAAGACCCGGCGCAAGAACGCGCTGATGAAGCTCCAGGAGGGCCTGAGCCGCCAGCGCCTGTCCGGCCTGGTGGGCTCGCGCCAGGAGGTGCTGGTGGAGGAGGAAAGCCCGGAATGGCCGGGGCTGCACGTGGGCCGCGTGTGGTTCCAGGCCCCGGAGGTGGACGGCGTGACCTATGTCAGCGGGCCCAGGGTGAAGCCTGGACGCCTGGTCCTGGCCGACATCGAGCAGGCCCAGAGCTACGACCTGGTGGCCCTGGCGTAGGGCTGAGCAAGCCCCGCAGGCCTGGGGGCGTGGCAGCCCCGGGCTTTCCCTCGCCCTTCGGGGCAAGCTGGGGAATCCGGGCGCCCCGGCGCGCGGGGAGAGCTTGAGCGGGAGCGCCAGCGCGGCGAAGCGGCGGCTCCCGCGTCAGGCACCCGGCAAAATTTTCCAGATTATTTCTAGACTGACCCGCGGCGTGCAGGATTTGCCGGGGCCTGACCGGGATCATCCCGTCTGCCCCGGCCGCCCTTGGCGGAGGGCCAGGGGCGGCGCCCCTGCCGGTCCTACCTCGCCTCGATCTTCTCCAGGCCCTTCATGTACGGCCTGAGCGCCGCGGGCAGGATGACGGAGCCGTCGGCCTGCTGGCCGTTTTCCAGCACGGCCACCAGGGTGCGGCCCACGGCCAGGCCGGAGCCGTTCAGGGTGTGCAGGTACTCGGACTTCTTCGCGCCCTTGGCCTTGAAGCGGATGTTCGCCCGGCGCGCCTGGAAGTCCTGGAAGTTGGAGCAGCTCGAGATCTCGCGGTACTTGCCCTGGCCCGGCAGCCAGACCTCGATGTCGTAGGTCTTGGCCGAGGAGAAGCCCAGGTCGCCGCCGCACAGGGCGATGACGCGGTAGTGCAGCCCCAGGCGGCGCAAAACCTCCTCGGCGTGGCCGGTCAGGAGCTCCAGGTCGGCCATGGACTGCTCCGGGCGGGCAAAGCGCACCAACTCGACCTTGTGGAACTGGTGCTGGCGGATGAGGCCCTTGGTGTCCTTGCCGTAGCTGCCGGCCTCGGAGCGGAAGCAGGGGGTGAGCGCGCAGTAGGCCGTGGGCAGGTCGTCCTCGCCCAGCACCTCGCCAGCGTGCAGGTTGGTCACCGGCACCTCGGCCGTGGGGATGAGGTAGTATTCCTGGCCCTCGATCTTGAACAGGTCCTCGGCGAATTTGGGCAGCTGGCCCGTGCCGGTCATGGCTGCGCGGTTGACGATGAAGGGCGGCAGCACCTCGGTGTAGCCGTGCTCGGCGGCGATATCGAGCATGAACGCGCCCAGGGCGCGCTCCAGCCTGGCGGCCCAGCCGAAGCTGACGCAGAAGCGCGAGCCGGTGATCTTGCCCGCGCGCTCGAAGTCCAGTCCGCCCAGGGCCTGGCCCAGCTCCCAGTGCTCCTTCGGCTGGAAATCAAGCTGCGGCTTTTCGCCCCAGGTGCGCAGGACCGGGTTGTCGTCCTCACAGCAGCCGTCGGGCGTGGATTCGTGCGGGATGTTGGGCACCTTGAGCAGCCAGTCGGATTCGCTCTCCTCGATGCGGGCCAGCTCGGCGTCCAGTTCCCTGACGCGCTCGCCCATGCTGGCCATGGCGGCCATGAGCTGAGCGGCGTCCTGGCCCGCGCGCTTGAGCCTGGCCACCTCGGCCGAGCCCTGGTTGCGCTCGGCCTTGAGGGCCTCGGCCTCGCGGATGAGGGCGATGCGGGCCTCGTCGAGCCGGGCGAACTCGGCCACGTCGGGCTCGGCCTTGCAGCGTTTCTTCAGGCCCTGGCTCACGGCCTCCAGGTTCTTCTGCACGAATTTCAGGTCCAGCATGTCGGGTCTCCTTGAAATGATGCCGCGCTTGAGGCGCGCTCCGGGGGATGTACCCGATGCCGCGCCGGGAATAAAGGGGCAAATGGCAGTCTGGAGGAGCCGCCTCTTGGCCCTGGCAGGGGCGCTGCCCTGGGTCCCGCTGGAAGGGCCTGGGGACCTCTGGGGTCCCCATTGGGCAGGGAGAGAAGCTGCGGCGTGTGCCGGCCCAGGGCCAGGGGCGCGGGCGCACAGGCCTGGCTAGGGCTTGATGCCGTCCTCGATGTTCTTGCGGCGCACGTAAAGCAGGTAGCCCACGATCATGGCCGCGCCGATGGGGCCGAGGTCCTGGCTCCACAGCAGCCAGGCCGTGACCGGCGCGCCCAGGCCCAGAAGCGCGACCTGGAGCCTCTTCACGCGGTCCAGGGGCCGGGCCAGCCAGGCGTTCTCCAGGCCGATGAGCCGCTCCACGCGCGGCAGCAGGCCCCGGAGCTCCGTGTGCGCCATGGGCGGCAGGGGCAGCTCCAGGCAGCCCGCGGCCAGGCCCAGAGCCGCCAGGGCCAGCAGGGCCGCGTTGTGCGTCACCAGGCCGAAGGGCAGAATGGCCAGGCTGGCCGCGTGCAGGCACCAGTTCCAGGGCTCGCGGCGGCACAGGCGCAGCTTGTGCAGGAGGTTTCCGGCCCGCTGGCGCAGGTCTGTGAGGAATCGGGCGGTGTCCATGCGTCACAATTGCCACGGCCGGCCCGGTCCTGTAAACATCCGTCAACACGAAGCGGGGGGTGCGGGCATGAATAAGGTCTCCTTTCAGGGGCTGTTTGAGCAGGAGAGCGCCGAGCGGCTGAGCTCCCTGGCCACGGGCGCCGCCCGGCACCTGCACGGCCAGGGCTGGCTTTTGGCCACCGCCGAGTCCTGCACCGGCGGGCTTCTGGCCCATACCCTGACCAACATCGACGGCAGCTCGGCCTGGTTCCATGGCGGGGTGGTCAGCTATTCCAATGACCTCAAGACCGGGCTTCTGGGCGTTGCTCCGGCCATTCTGGCCGAGTGCGGCGCCGTGAGCGAGGCCGTGGTGCTGGCCATGGCCCAGGGCGCGCTCGGCCTGCCGGGCATGCCCCAGGGGCGCGGCGTGGCCGTGGCCATCTCCGGCATCGCCGGGCCTGCCGGCGGCACGCGGGAAAAGCCCGTGGGCACGGTCTGGATGGCCTGGGCCTGGCCCGGCGGGGCGCGGGCCGAGCAGTTCCTGTTCCGGGGGTCGCGCGCGGCCGTGAAGTCCCAGAGCGTGGCCGGGGCGCTGTTCGGGCTGGCCACCTTCGCCCGGTAGCCGCCCATGCCGGCCCCCTGCGGCATGCTGCGCTGCTTTGTCGGCCTGCCCCTGCCGGAGTCCTGGCAGGCTGGGCTGGCGCGGGTGACCGTGCGGCTTTCCGCCGCCCTGGCCTCCCCCGTGCGCTGGACCCGGCCCGGAAACTGGCACCTGACCCTGAAATTCCTGGGAGACGTGGAGGAGGCGTGTGTGCCGGACCTGGTCCGGGCCCTGAGCGCCGTGGCCTTTGCGCCCTTTGCGCTGCGGCCGGGCCGGGCGGGTTTTTTTCCGCCCCTGGGCCAGGGGGCGGGCCGGGGCGG
>JAHJLB010000040.1 GCA_018822105.1 Pseudomonadota bacterium | reverse complement strand
TGCGCGGTATCTTGGTGATGCTGGTGAGCTCCAGGACCTCGCGCACGCTGGCGATGTCCAGGGCGAAGACCTCCTTGCCCAGGGTGAAGTTCAAGTACTGGCTGGTGTCCGTGGTTGTTTTTTCCGCCATGTCAGGCCTCCTAGAACTTTTCGAACTGTTCGTCGTCGTTGTCTGCGCTCAGATCCAGGTTGACGCCCTTGCCGGGCTTGCGGGCGGCGTGGCCGGCAACGGCCTGGGGCTTGCGCACCGGCGCGCCGGCGGGCAGGGCCTTGGGCCTGCTGCTGGGCCGTGCGGTCTGGCGCGCGCCGCCCTCGTCCACGCGGAAGAAGCTCATGGTCTGTTGCAGCTGCTGGGCCTGGCTGGACAATTCCTCAGACGTGGAGGCCGTCTGCTCCGAGGACGAGGCGTTCTGCTGGATCACGCTGTCCAGCTGGACGATGGCCTTTTGTATCTGCTCCGCGCCGGAGTTCTGCTCGCGGGTGGAGGCCGCCATCTCCTGCACCAGTTCGGCCGTGCGCTGGATGTCCGGCACGAGCTTGGCCAGCATCATTCCGGCCTTCTCGCTCACGATGACGGTGCTGCTGGACAGCTCGCTGATCTCGCCGGCGGCGTGGCCGCTGCGCTCGGCCAGCTTGCGCACCTCGGCCGCCACCACGGCGAAGCCCTTGCCGTGCTCGCCGGCTCTGGCTGCCTCGATTGCCGCGTTCAGGGCCAGCAGGTTGGTCTGGCGGGCGATCTCCTCGATGATGCCGATCTTCTCGGCGATGGTCTTCATGGCGTCCACGGCCTTGCTCACGGCCCCGCCGCCTTCCTGGGCGTCGGTTGCCGCCTGCATGGCGATCTTCTGGGTCTGTTGGGCGTTGTCCGCGTTCTGGCGGATGTTGGCGGTCATCTCCTCCATGCTGGAGGAAACCTCCTCCACGGCCGCGGCCTGCTCCGTGGCGCCCTGGGACAGGGATTCGCTGGAGGCCGAGAGCTCCTCGGAGCCTGAGGCCACGTTGTCCGTGGCCCCTTGCACGTCGGCCACCACCTGGCGCAGGCGGCCCACCATGTCGTTCAGGGCCTGCGCCAGCACGCCGATCTCGTCCTTCTGCTCCACGTCGAGGGTCCGGGTGAAGTCGCCCTCGGCCATGCCCTTGGCGAACTCCACGCCCTGCTGGATGGGCCGGACGATGAGGCTGGCGATGTACAGGGCGATGGAGATGGAGAGCAGAAGCACCAAAGCCGAGGCGCCGAAGGCGGCGTTCACCGTTTTGGACGAGGTCCCGTCAAAGAGCTGGTCGCTCTCGTCGGCCTCCTTCTTGTGGATGGCCAGCAGCCATTCCACGGGCTTCAGCAGCCGCTCGCGGATCTTGTCCAGGGCACCGTCATAGCCTCGCACGGCCTCCATGTCGGCCTTGTTCTCCAGGGCCGGGAGCATCTGCTTCTCGAACAGGTCGAGATATTCCCTGTAGGCATTGGCGAACACATCGGCGTTGGCCTTCTGTTCCGGGGTTTCCGAAAGCCCGTGGACGCGCTTGATGTCCTGCTCGGCCTTGGAGCGGATCTCGGCGAAGTCCTTTTTGGTCTGCTCCAGGTTGTTGTTGATGACGGCGTCGGCGATGACCGTGTACACGCCGATCACCCGGGCATTAATCGCGCCCAGGTCCATGGCGTCCTTGGCCGTTGTGTATCCGGCGTTTTGCAGGGTGCCGAGCTCGCGCACCTGGACGATGATGAAGCCCAGGGCCGCCAGGGCGATGGCGATGACCAGGGCGAAGCCGGCCAGCAGTTTTGTGCGGGTGTTCAGATCCTTGATGCGCATGGCGGGTGTCTCCTTGCTGATGGGATTGGCTATTTCATCCCTTTCTACCAGGGTATGCGGATTAAGTAAAGGACCGGCGGGAAATTTGCGCGTGTCTTTGCGAAAATTTTACAATTGGTCTCTGGCGTGCGCGGACCGGCAGGCGGAGCGGGCAAACAAAACGCGGGCAAAAGCCGCGTGGCGGGGGCAGGGGGCGGCTAGGCCAGCAGGGGCCGCAGGGCCTGGGCCAGCACTCCGGCCAGGACGCGGGTTCCGGCCGCGCTGGGGTGCACGCCGTCGGCCTGGAAGAAATAGGGCTGGCCATCCTGCTGGGGCGCAAGGGGATCCAGGATGTGCGGGATGAGCGGCAGGCCGAAGCGCTTGGCCAGGGCCGGGTGGATCTCGTTGAAGCGCCTGACGTACTCCGCGTTGAAGAAGGGCGGCGCCAGGGGGATCATGCCCGCCAGGGCCGGGTCGTCCTGGTACTGGGAGAAGAGGTCCTCGCGCGTGCGCCAGCCCGCCAGGAGCACGGCCACCCCGGCCCCGAGCAGGCCGTGGAGCATGTCGGCCAGGGCCTTTTCGGTCTCCTCCACGGGCACGCCCTGGTAGCAGTCGTTGGCGCCGAACTCCAGGATGGCGGCCTGGGGCATGGCCTCCAGCACCTCGGGCAGGCGCAGCAGGCCCTCCGGGGCCGTCTCGCCGGAGACGCCGAAGTTCAGCACGCGCGCGTTCATCCCGGAGCGGATGAGCTCGGCCTCCAGCTGCGCCGGCAGGGCATCGGCCGGGGCCAGGCCCCAGCCTTCCACAAGGCTGTCGCCGTAGGCGGCGATTCTCACGCGGGCAATGCTCACGCCCTAGCCCCTGGCGACCCAGTCGCGCACGGTGCGCGTCTCGTCCGCCCACTTGGAGCTCAGGCGCACGGCCAAAAACTCCGCGTACACCCCGTCGAACAGCTCCAGGCACTGTTCGATGAGAAAGAGCTTCTCCAGCACCCGCGCGTCCGGGTCCACGTCTTCGCGGTCCGCGGTTTCGACCTTGGGGGTCTTGAGCCCGGACAGGGAGAAGTCGTTGTCCTTCACCGTCACCTGCCAGGCCTCGGGGTCGCGCTCAAAGCGCAGCTGGGCGCGGGAGACCTTCTTGCCGGTGCGCAGGCCGCTCCTGGCCTCGGTGAGCTCGCCGCTGGGGCTCTTGACCACGGCGGACTCCATGCCTTCGCCGTCGCCGCCCTGGACGCTCAGGCGCTCCTCCATGCGCAGGGAGAATTCCCGCCCGTCGCGGTCCTTGAACACGCCGCGCCGGGCCTCGGTGACGTGCCAGAGCCAGGTCAGGAAGTCCTGGCCCAGGATGGTGTTTTCGCGTTCTGCCAATGCAAGGTCCATGCGTATGCTCCCGGTCTAGACGAAGTTCGAGGGTTCAAGCGTCTCCAGGCGCGAGGCCGCAGCCTCGCCCAGCAGGTCCATGGCCAGGAAGAAGGGCGTCAGGGGCTCCAGGTTCAGCCCGAAGGTCAGGTTGAAATGGTCCTCGAACAGGGTCTTGGCCTTGGCATTGGTGCTGGCCAAAAGGAGGCGCCCGGTGCGCATGCTCCACACGGCGTCGAACACGGCGGGCACGGGCAGGCTGCGCGCGCGCAGGCGCAGCATGACCATCTCGCGGATCTCGCGGCGGCGGTCCTTGGAGATGAAGGCCTTGCCCTCGGCCTTGGCCTGCTCCAGCTCCCCGGCCAGGGCGATCATGCAGTGCTTCTTGAACACGGCGGGCGGGATGCGCCGGGTGTCCAGGCGCAGGGAGAAGCAGAAGTAGTGCCCCTTCTCCGGCGGGGATTCGGCCCAGTCCATGTCCAGCATGTTGTCCATGTTGCACCAGCCCCACGAGCGTTCGTCCGTGGTGGCGTCGATGTCGCGGAAGGCGTTGTCCTTCAGGCTTTTGGGGGCCTCCCGCCAAAGGGAGTCGGGGATGGCTTCAACCACCCGGTAGCGGGTCAGGCCAAGGCTTGCGGAGAGTATCGCCACTGGGGGCCTCCTAGGGGTTAGGTGCGGGTCAAGGGCATGGGGGTACCGGGAAACAGGTCCGCTGTCCAGACGCTGAGGCGGCCTTGCGGGCCGGGTCTTGCCAAGGCTGGTCCGGGCGCATACCCTAGGCCAAACGCGAGACGCACAGGAGGGAGCAGCCATGGGCAAGAGCGCCGCAGCAGTGCTGGCAGATTTTTTGGAGCAGCGTGCCAGGGCCGTCCGGGCCCTGGAGGCCGAGGCCGAGGGCATCCTCCACGGCCAGGGGGGCCAGGCCGGCTATGCGGCCAAAATGCGCGAAAAGGCCCTGCTGCTGGCTGATCTGGCCGGGGACGCCCAGGGGCTGGTGCTGGCGCTGGAGCCGGCGCTGTCCCAGGCAGCCGGGGAGCGCCTGGCGCGGTTTTCCCAGAGCGCGGCAACGTCCCTGACCGTGGGCAGCCCGTTCTTCATGTCCGCGCTGCTCTACCCGGACGACTACGAGCAGGGCTCGCCCAACGACCTGGAGCGCTACGTGGACGAGGTCCGCGGCTGGGGCTAGGCCCTGGGAGCGGCTAGTAGACCAGGGTGTCCAGGCGGATCTTGGCCTGCGCCCCGCTCGCGCAGCGGGTGAAGCGCGCCAGGCCGTGCCCGAAGCTTGGCAGGAAGGTCAGGCGCCAGCTTCCGCCGGAGCCGAACCCGCTGATGATCTCCGGCTCGATGCCCGCGCGCACGAGCACGTCCACCTCGTCGGCCTGGACGCGCGCAAGCTCCGCCAGGATGGCCGGCACCAGGCCGCAGCAGACCTCGCGCAGGTCGATGGTGGGGCGGGTGCTGGGCTGGGCTGGGCTGGGCGGCATGCGCTTCTCCATCTTCTTTCAATTGGCGGCCTGCGCCGCTTCGTTGCCAGTCTTCCTGAGCCCCTCTCCTTGCCCCGCCGGGGGCGCCCAGTCAAGCCTTCCCCCTATTCCATGAGCGCCGCCTGGGCCGGGATGTCCGGCCGGAGGGCGAAGCGCAGGGACGCGGCCTCCAGGGTCTCGCCGCGCTGCGTGATGAGATCCCTGGCGATGGCTCCGAGGCCCAGTTCGGCGGCGCGGCGCAGGTAGCCCACGCGTTCGGGGTTGATGCCCATGAGCCGGCAGCAGGTGGCGTCCACTGCAGGCAGGTTCGTTCCGGCGATGATGAGCCCGGAGTTCACCGGCGTGCCCATGATGGGGCCGTCGCCCTCCATGCCCACCACCCCGTCGATGAGGGCCAGGTTCGGGGCCAGGGTGGCGGTGATGTCCACGCAGCAGGCCTGGATTCCGGCCATGTGCAGGGCGTTCTTGGGCCAGCCGTATACGCTGCCGGGCAGGGCGCCGAAGAGGTTCTTCATGGACAGGGTGACCCCGGCCCAGTGGTGGGTCTTCAGCTTGGCCAGGGAGACCACCAGGTCGGCCTCCAGAAGCAGACGGGGCAGGGTGATGGTCTCGAGGCCCGAGACCTGGGTGGGGTTGGCCAGGGCGGCGAAGGGCGCGGTGTTCAGGTCCACGAAGCGCAGGCGCTCCTGGCGCAGCACCGCGCCCAGGCCCGAGGCCTCCAGCACCTCGTGGGGGTCGCGGATATGGCCCGAGCCTTCGGCCACGACGACGCTTTTGGCGCCCAGGGCGAGGAAGGCCTGGGCCGCCGCGCGCACCATTTCCGGGTGCGTGTTGATGTGCTCGGCCCCGGCGTGGGGCTCCACGAGGTTCGGCTTGAGCACCACCTTCTTGCCGCGCAGGTGCCGGGCGATGCCCAACTCCGTGAGGGCCGTCAGGATGGGCTGGCGCAGGTCGACGGCGTAGGAGGCGGCGCGGGCCACAAAGACCTGGGGCGCGGCCAGCGTCGGCGCGGCCCAGACCCCCAGGGGGCGCATGAGCGGCGCTGCGGCCAGG
>JAHJLB010000039.1 GCA_018822105.1 Pseudomonadota bacterium | reverse complement strand
CGCGCCTGCCCGGACGCGGGTCGCGGAACACGCGGGCGAGCAGGCGCGCCAGCAAAAGCGCCAGGGCGGGCGGGGCCGGGCCCGTGCTGAAGTCCTCACCGGCGCGCAGGCGCGCGGCCAGGCGCGAACCGGCGACGCGCCAGAAGATCTCCAGTGCCAAAAGCAGCAGCATGGCAGCGGCCAGCAGGACGAAGCCCAGGGGTGGGCCTCCGCCGCCGACGTCGCCTTGCAGCCTCGGCGGAACAGGGGCAGGTGCGGAATCCAGGGCCTGCTCGATGGCCGCCACTGATGCGGCCAGGCCCGGTCCGAAGCGCCCGGCCTTGAAGTGCGGCACCGTGATCTCCTGCTGGATGCGATGGCAGAGGATATCCGGCAGCCTGTCCCCGGTGCCGCGACCGCCCTCAAAGCGCACCTGGCGCTCCGCCGCGGCCACCAGGATGAGCACCCCGTTGTTCAGGCCCTGCTGCCCCACGCCCCACTGGCGCGCCACGCGGTTGGAATATGCCGCGAGGTCCTCTCCCGCAAGGGTAGGGATGGTCAGCACCACGATCTGGTTGCCGGACTTACTGGAATAGTCCCTCAGGGATGCGGCCAGTTCATCCCTTTCCCCCGCCGGAAGCAGCCCGGCCAGGTCCACCACCCACTGCCCCCCGTGGGGCGGCACGTCCAGGGCCAGGGCCGGCCGCGCAAGGAGTGGCAGAAAAAGGACCGCCGCGAGGACCACGGGCAGCAAAAGCGCCGGGATGGCCCGACGCAGCGGCAGGTGCTGGAATGAAGGGCTAGTTGTCATCTCCCCAGCCCGAGGAGCTGCCGCCGCCGCCGAAGTCGCCGCCCCCGCCGGAGAAGCCGCCGTCGCCGCCGCCGAAGCCCCCGCCGCCGCCCCGGCCCCGGAAGATGCTGGAGAGGATGCCCAGCAGAAGGCCCATGATGAAGGACGAGTCCCCGCCGCCCATGCGCGAGGGCCCGCGCCGGAAGTAGAGACCGGCCAGGATGGCGGCCACGAAGACCAGGACCAGGGTGAACGCCGCGGCCCCGGCGTCGCGGGGGGGGGCGGGCCGGGGCTGGACGGGCGCGTCCCCGTCAGGCGCCTGCCCCGCCTCCAGGGCCGTCTGGATGGCCTGGGCCGTGGCCATGAGGCCCGGCCCGAAACGCCCGGCCCTGAACAGCGGCAGGGTGACCTCCGTCTGGATGCGCTTGGCGCGCAGGTCCGGCAGCCGGTCCTCGATGCCCCGGCCCACCTCGATGCGGACCATTTTCTCGGCCTGGGCCACCAGGATGAGCACCCCGTTGTTCTTGTCCTTCTGGCCCACCTCCCACTCGCGCGCCACGCGGTTGGCGTAGGCGGAGAGGTCCTCGCCCCCAAGGCCGGGGACGGTCAGGACCACCACCTGGTTGCCGGACTTTGCCGCATAGGCGCGCAGGGACTCGGCCAGGGCGTCCTTCTCGCCCGCCGGGAGCAGCCGGGCCGCGTCCACCACCCACTGGCCGCCCTGGGGCGGCACCTCCAGGGCGTGGCCCGCCGTGGCGGCCAGCAGCAGAAGGCTTAGGACGAGAAGAGCCCGCTTCATGGCCTAGGGCTTCTTTTCGGTCCCGAAGCTGACCTTGGGCGCGGCCTTGGCGGCCTCCTCGGCCTGGAAGACCTCGCGCTTGGCGATGTTGGCCATGAGCGAGTTGACCAGGCTGCCGGGGAAGGTGCGGATCTTGATGTTCAGGGCCGTGGCGGCCTTGTTGTAGTTGTCGCGCTCGATCTTGATGCGGTTCTCGGTGCCCTCAAGCTGGGTCATGAGCTCCACGAACTGCTTGTCGGCCTTGAGGTTCGGGTACTGCTCCGTGAGCACCATCAGCTTGCCCAGGGCCGCGGTGAGCTGCCCTTGGGCCTGGTTGAACTGGGCCAGCTTGTTCGGGTCGGTCATGGTGGAGGCGTCGAGCTTGACCTGCGTGGCCGAGGCGCGCGCCTGGATCACGGCGGTGAGGGTCTCCTTTTCGTGCCCGGCGTAGCCCTTCACCGTCTCCACCAGATTGGGGATGAGGTCCAGGCGGCGCTGCAGGGCGCTGTTCACCTGGCCGGTCATCTGATCGGCCTGGGCGTCGAGGGTGATGATGGCGTTGTTGGTGGAGACCATGGACATGCCGCCCATGAGCAGCAGGCCGACAAGGACGAGTCCGGCGATGGCGAGGGGTTTCATTGCGTGTTTCTCCTGTGGTGCGGCGGCCTTTGCGGCTCGCCAGATTGCGGGAGAATGCGCACCCCGGGCGCATCTGTCAAGGTCCGTCACGGGCCAGGGCGGCCGCGGCATTGCCACGGGACAGGGACTGTTGCTATGGATCCGTCACGGCTAAAGGCGCCGGCCACAGGGAGGCAGCATGGGCGACAGAAGCATCCACGAACGCGTCGAGTGGCTGTGGCAATTGGGCCGCAAGCATTCCCAGCAGTTCTGCGGTCCGGACGCCACCCTGGCGCGCAAGCGCTACCTGGCCCTGCACCCCACGCACATCATGGTCCTCAAGTGCATGGACGGCCGCATCCACATCCCCCACGCCACCAACACGCCCCTGGGCATCATCGAGCCCTTCCGCAATTTGGGCGGCATGTTCCACATGGGCTGGCCCTACCTGGGGGAGGTGGTGGCCAACTCCGTCACCGACGCCGTGGAGCGCGGCCGCCGCGTGCTCCTGGTCATCACCTACCATTTCTCCAAAGGCGACCGGGACCGGGGCTGCGCCGGGTTCGACTTCGACACCGAGGCCAGCATCCGCTACGTCCACGGGATCAAGAACCAGATGGAGCACACCTTCGGGCATTCGCGGCAGACCGTGTATCCCGTGGTCTTCGGCTTCGAGACCGACGAGGACGCGCTCATCCTGCACGGCCCCGGCGGCATATGGAACCTGGCCGAGGCCACCCCGGTCCAGGGCGCCGACCCGGCCCGCCCGGACGAGCAGGCCCTGGAGCAGAAGCTGCGCGCCCTGTATCCGGACATGCCCCGGCGCATCCTCCTGGACCTGCTGCCCCTGGTCCTGGGCAACATCCGCCACATCGGCGAGATCCGGGCCACGGGCCGGGAGATCGCCGTGGAGCACCGCGAATGGGTCATCTGCATCGGCCGGGGCTTCGACTTCCTGCACGAGCCGAACATGGCCCTCATCGTCGGCCCCTTCAGCCCGGACCTTTCCGGCCCCATCGCCAAGGCCGCGGGCATCATCGGCTCGAACATGGCCTCCGGGCGCATCCCGGACGACGGCTTCCTGCTCTTGGCCTCGGCCCCGTACCGCGAGGCGGGCATGGACCGCGCCAGGGCCGAGCTCAAGTCGCGCTTCCTCTCGCAGTTCGCCGACGAGGTCATCAAGCGCGAGCGGCCGGACCTGCATCCGAAGATGATCGTGGAGACGGCGGTGCTGGACTGGAACACCCGGCGCCTGGAGAGCATCGGCCCGGGGGAGGCCTGAGGGCGCGGCGCGCAGGCCCCGGCGGCTAGGCCTCGCCGGCGGCCTTTTCGCGGTAGAAGTCCAGGTTCCACTTGAAGATGAACCTGCCCAGGCCGCTGACCTCATGCAGCTTGAGCGCAGACCAGTCGAGCCTTCTGGCCTTGTTCAAAACGCCCTCGGCGATGAACTCGAAGCCCAGGCCGACATCGCCCGTGCGGGGGTTGGCGTAGATGCTGCGCAGGACGGCCTGGACCCAAAAATCCGCAGCCGGGCTGCTGCCCTGGGCCACGGCCTTGAAGTAGAAGACGAAGCTCTCGCCCTTCTCCTGTCCGGGCATGACCTTCTGCATGAGGGGCTCGGGCAGCTGCAGCCCGAGCCCCTTGGCCGAGATGTTGCCCACCGTGAGCCCGCGCTTGGCATCGTGCTCGCTGTTCAGCAGCGGGTGCTGACCGGAGATGACGGCGCGAGGGGACAGTTCGCGCCAGAGCTTGAGCACCGGCACCTTGCCCATGTCCACCTTGACCCGCACGCTGCGCCGGCGCTGCGCGTCATGGATGGCCTTGGGCAGCGGCAGGACGCACAGCGCCGCCCCGCCGGGCTGCCTATGCACCCTGTGGATGCGGCTGTTGAAGGAGCGCAGCTGGGCGCCCCCCTGGCAGGCCTCGTCGCGCAGGCAAAAGAAGCAGGAGATCTCGGCCCCGACCCAAACCTCGGGCAGGCCCCCAAGGGCCGGAACCTCCAGGATGGCGCCCCTGTCGTTGAATTTGACGAGGGTGGCCGCTAGGCTCTGGACGCAGACGGCGCTGTCGCAAAACTCAAGCCTGAGCTCGGCCCGCTGTTCAAGGATTTGGCCCAGCTTGTCCAGCACAGGGTCATCCCTGCGCGGGGTGTCATTCGAAGCTTCTTCGAGCCAGAGCGCGCACATCGTCCAAGCGACCTCGCAAGGCCCAGCACAGGGCCGAAATCTCCCCCAAACCTGCGGGAGCCGGTTGCTGCAGCAGGATGTTTATGACTAGCGTAGCAGGATTGCGCGAGCAAAGGCAAGGGCTATTCCTGAAGACCAGAAGACTCTTGCGCCTAGGGGCAATTCCAGGCTTTTCTTTTCAACCGCCCGACTGTATATGAAGCGCCGAAAGCGCACGCAGCGCGCGCCCCTGCGCGAGCCGGGCCAGGCGGAAAAATGTTCCCGCAACGGCAGCCCATGCTCGCAGAGGGTTACGGCATGTCCTCCCCCCCACGGGCGAGGACGCCTGCGCCCTTCACCCTGAAACAAACCTTCCCCCAAGGAGGATACGCGCATGATCCCCAAGGACCTCAAATACGCCAAGAGCCACGAGTGGGCCAAGATCGAGGGCGACAGCGCCACCATCGGCATCACCCATTTCGCCCAGGACCAACTGGGCGATCTGACCTACGTCGACCTGCCCAAGGTCGGCCAGACCCTCGCCGCCGGAGCCGAGATGGGCTCCGTGGAATCCGTCAAGGCCGCCAGCGAGCTCTACTCGCCCGTCTCCGGCATCGTCACCGAGGTCAACGCCGCCCTGGAGAGCGCGCCCGAGATGATCAACCAGGACCCCTACGTGGCCGGCTGGATGATCAAGGTGCAGCTCACGGGCGGGGCGGAAGGCCTGCTGGACGCCAGCGCCTACGAGCAGGTCTGCGCCGAGGAAGCCCACTAGCCCGCGCGCTCCGCCAGGGAGCCACGCCCAGCAAGGAGAATGACATGCCCTACGTTCCGCATACCCCGGAGGACATCCGGCGGATGCTCGGCGTCATCGGCGCGCCCTCGGTGGAGGCGCTCTTCGCCGAGATCGGCCCTTCGATGCGCCCCAAGAGCTTCGACCTGCCCGAAGGCAAGAGCGAGATGGCCGTGCTGGCCCAGATGGAGGACCTGGCCCGCAAAAACGCGGTGAGCCAGATGAGCTTCCTGGGCGCCGGGTTCTACGACCACCACATCCCGGCTGCCGTGGACGCGCTGTCCATGCGCAGCGAGTTCTACACGGCCTACACGCCCTATCAGCCCGAAGCCAGCCAGGGCACGCTCCAGGCCATCTTCGAATACCAGACCGCCGTGACGCGGCTGACCGGCCTGACCTTCGCCAACGCCTCGGTCTACGACGGCGGCAGCGCGCTGTTCGAGGCCGCCATGATGGCCGTGCGCCAGACCGGACGCCGCAGGCTGGTGGTCTGCGAGGCGCTCAATCCCATCTACCGGGTCATGCTGGCCTCCTACACCTCCAACCTGAACCTGGAGCTGGCCACCATCGCGCACAAGGACGGCAGCTGCGACCTGGCCGCCCTCACCGCCGCCCTGGACGGCGACACCGCCGCCGTATTGGTGCAGAACCCCAATTTCTTCGGCACCCTGCACGACTTCGGCGCGCTCTTCGCCGCGGCCAAGGCCCAGGGCGTGGTCTCGGTGATCACGGTCTACCCGGTGCTCCAAGCGGTGCTCAAAAGCCCCGGCGAAATGGGCGCCGACGTGGCCGTGGCCGAGGGCCAGAGCCTGGGCCTGCCCTTGAGCTTCGGCGGGCCGTACCTGGGCATCATGACCTGTACCAGGGACATGGTCCGGCAGATGCCCGGCCGCATGGTGGGCCGCACCGTGGACACGCAAGGCCGCACCGGCTACGTGCTGACCCTCCAGGCGCGCGAGCAGCACATCCGCCGCCAGAAGGCCACGAGCAACATCTGCTCCAACCAGGCCCTGTGCGCCCTGCGCTCCCTCATGCACCTCTGCCTCCTGGGCGAGGAAGGCCTCAGGCGCACGGCGGAGATCTGCATCGAGCGCGCCCACTACGCGGCCGAACGCCTGGCCGCCATCCCCGGGGTCCGGTTGCTTTCCGACGCGCCCTTCGGCAACGAGTTCGCCGTGAGCCTGCCCGTCAGCGCCTACCAGGCCATCGACAAGCTCACCAGCCGCGGCGTGGTGCCCGGCTTCCCGCTGGGCCGCTACTATCCGGGCCTGGAGAACGCGCTTTTGGTGGCCTGCACCGAAAAGACTTCCAAGGAGCAGATCGGCATCCTGGCCGAGATGCTGCGGGGGATGCTCCTATGAACACGGTCTTCAAGAAATCCGACCCCGGCCGCGAGGGCGTCTGGCCCGAAAGGGCTCACAAATCCGCCGCCGAGCTGCTGCCGGCAGGCCTCCTGCGCACCAGGCCCGCCGGATTGCCCTCGCTTTCGGAGCTCGACGTGGTCCGCCACTTCACCCAGCTCTCCAAGCGCAATTTCGGGGTGGACGGCAATTTCTATCCCCTGGGCTCCTGCACCATGAAGTACAACCCCAAGTTCACCGAGACCGTGGCCGCCATGCCCGGCTTCACCAGGCTGCACCCGGTGCTGCCGCAGCTGGGGGGGGCGGGCAGGCTCTGCCAGGGGGCCCTGGAGGTCATGTACGAGACCGAGCGCCTGCTCTGCGAGATCTGCGGCATGAGCGCCTTCACCCTGCACCCCATGGCCGGCGCCCACGGCGAGCTCACGGGCGTCATGATCATGGCCGCCTACCACAAGGACCGCGGCAACAAGAAGACGAAGATCATCTGCCCGGACTCGGCCCACGGCACCAACCCCGCCAGCGCGGCCATCGCCGGGTACGAGGTGGTCAACCTGCCCAGCCGGGACGGCATCGTGGACCCGATTGAGCTGGCCAAGGTGCTGGACGATTCCGTGGCCGGCATGATGATGACCTGCCCGAACACCCTGGGCCTGTTCGAGAGGAACCTGCCCCGGATCGTCGAGATGCTCAGAAGCGTGGACGCCCTGCTCTACTACGACGGCGCGAACCTGAACGCCATCATGGGCAAGATGCGCGTGGGCGACGCGGGCTTCGACGTGGTGCACCTGAACCTGCACAAGACCTTCGGCACGCCCCACGGCGGCGGCGGGCCGGGCGCGGGCCCGGTGGGCGTCAGCGAGCGGCTGGTGCCGTATCTGCCCATCTCCCGCGTGGAGAAGCTGGAGGACGGCCAGTTCTACCTCAACTACGACTTCCCCAAGTCCATCGGCTACGTGGCCCCATTCTACGGCAACTTCGGCGTGGTGCTCAAGGCCTACGCCTACATCCTGCGCCTGGGCCGGGCCGGGCTCATCCGGGCCACGGAGAGCGCCGTGCTGGCGGCCAACTACCTGCGCAAGCGCCTGGACGGCGTGCTGGAGGTGCCCTTTGACCGCATCTGCATGCACGAGTTCGTGGCCACGGCCTGCAAGCAGACCACCTGCGGCATCCGCGCCCTGGACATCGCCAAGATGCTTCTGGACAAGGGCTACCACGCGCCCACCATCTACTTCCCGCTCATCGTCAAGGAGGCGCTCATGTTCGAGCCCACCGAGACCGAGAGCCTGGACACCCTGGACCAGTTCGCCGACGACCTCATGGCCCTGCTGGCCGAGGCCGCGGTGGACCCGGCCCTGGCCACGGGCGCGCCGCGCACCCTGCCGGTGACCCGCCTGGACGAGACCCGCGCGGCCCGCAGCATGGAGCTGACCGATGACCTGTAGGGAACAGCGGTAGCTCCCCATGACGACCTATGACCTGGTGGTCCTGGGCGGCGGCCCGGGCGGCTACGACGCCGCAGTGGAAGCCGCCGCCGCGGGCCTGAAGACCGCCCTGGTGGAGGCAAACGAGCTCGGCGGCACCTGCCTGAACCGGGGCTGCATCCCCACCAAGCTCTGGCTCGGGGCCACGGAGGCAGTGGACGGGCTGGCCGCCCAGGCCAGGCTGCGCCTGGCCTCGGGCGAGATACGCATGGACTTCGCGGCCCTGCAGTCGCGCAAGGACAAGTACGTCGCGGCCACGCGCAAGGCCATGGCCCAGCGCCTGGCCGGCCTGGGCGTGGACCTCGTGGCCGGCCTGGGCCGCGTCGCGGCCCCCGGCAGCGTCGAGGTGCAGACCGCCGACGGCCCCACGGCCCTGGGCTACCGGCATCTGCTGGTGGCCACTGGCTCCAGGCCCGGCAGCTTCCCCGGCGTCGCCCCGGACGGCAAACGCGTGCTCGACTCCACAGGCCTGCTGGCCTGCGCCGAGATGCCCAAAAGCCTGCTGGTCGTGGGCGGCGGCTTCATCGGCCTGGAGATGGCCCAGGCCGCGCACCGCATGGGCGCAAAGATCATCCTGGTGGACGCCCTGCCGCGCCTGGCCGGGGCCGAGGACCCGGAGGTCAGCAAGACGCTGGAGTCCGTGTTCAAGCGCCAGGGCTGGGACCTGCGCCTGGGCGTCAAGGTGGCCAGCGTGGCCACTCGTGGCGAGCGCGCGGTGCTTGAGTTCGAAGGCGGCGAGGAGATCAGCGCCGGGGCCGCCCTGGTGGCCGTGGGCCGCAGGCCCAACAGCGCCGGCCTGGGGCTTGAGGCCCTGGGCGCGACCTTCAACGGCGCGGGCTACATCCAAACCGACGCGCGCCTGCTGGCCGCGCCGGACGTCTCCGCCGTGGGCGACGTGGGCGGCCGCATGCTTCTGGCCCACGCCGCCAGCCACCAGGCCCGCTACGTGGTGCGGCGCCTCCTGGGCGAGGAGCACGGGCCGTACGAGTCCGGCCCGGTGCCGAGCATCCTCTACGGCAGCCCGGAGGTCTTCCGCGCCGGGCTCATGGCCGGGGAGGCCAAGGCCCTGGGCCAGACCGTATTCGTGTCGCGCGCGCAGCTCATCGCCAACCCCATGGCCCAGGCCCACGCCGCCACGGCGGGCTTCGTGAAATGCGTCTGGAGCGAGGGCAAGGTTGCGGGCATCACCGCCGTGGGCGCCGGCGTGTCGCGCCTGGCCTGCTTCGCCACGCTCATCATCCGCCAGGGCTGGACCCGCGAGGACGCCGAGAACTTCCTGTTCCCCCACCCCACCCTGGACGAATCGCTCAAGGCCGCGCTTATGGCCGACAAAGAGGCCGCATAAGGCCAAAGACAAGGAGACCCGCGTGACCACGACAAAGAAGCCCGCCGCTGCGAAAGCTGCTGCGAAAACGACGCCTGCCGCCAAGGCCGCCGGCCCCAAAAAGGCGGCCAAGCCCGCCGCCAGGAATCCCGCCGCCAAGAAGCCGGCGGGCCCCATCCAGGTGGAGGCCATCGACGCCCGCCCGGAGTTCGACCTGTTCACCTACTGCGAGCTGGCCGGCGAGACGCGCCTGGAGCACGACCTTTTGGAGGAGCTGGAGCCGCGCTTCGACGACTGGTCGGCCAAGTACCTGCGCGCCTACCGCATCACCGACCCGGCCGCGCCCAAGGGCGGCGGGCACATCGTGCTCTGGCTGGAGGAGCCCGTGGAGAGCGAGATCGAGGGCATCTGGCAGGATTCGCCCTCTGCGGGCATGTCCTTCCACAACCTGGCCATCCACATGGTCATGAGCGCCGCCCAGGCCCTGGTGCCGGAGCTGGCCGACAAGGGTTGCGCCCCCCTGCCCAAGCCCACCGCCGGCGTCCTGAAGGCCTTTGAGAAGCTGGGCCTCGTCTGGAACACGGAGGGCACGGTGAACCGCCAGTTCGCGGTGTTCACGCGCTCGCCCTACAGCGACGGCTGCTCCGTCTGCATCCTGCGGCCCAAGTGCCCCAACGCCCGGGACGACGACTAGCCCGCCTTGTCCGCAGCGCCAAAAGGGCGATGCTCCGGTTGGTCCGGGGCATCGCCCTTTTGGCGTTCAGGCGCGAAAGCCTACAGGTAGGCCACGGAATTGGGCGGGGTCAAGGCGCCGAAGAAGGCTTCCACGGCCTTGCGGTCGTCCGTGCGGATGCGCAGGTCGGCCACGGGCAGGGGCGAGGCCACCCCGGCGTAGAGCTTGAGCGCGCGCTCCACGAAGTCCGCCAGCAGGAACATGGCCTGAACCTCGAAGTCACGCCCGCCCCAGGTCACGGTCAGCGGGATGATGTGGGTGGACAAGGGCTTGCAGACCACCACGTTGCCGGTGTGGGCCAGGGTCTCCAGCACGCTCTCCGGAAAGGACACGGCCCAGCGCGCGAGGATCTCCGTGAACACGGGCTCCAGGGCCAGGTAATACTCCGGGTCCACCTTGCAGGCCACGGACTGGCCCGGCACGTTGAGCACCAGGGGCGACTGCTGGTAGGCCTGGGCCAGCCCCTTCTGCAGACGGGTCAGGGCGTCCTGGTAATCTTTCAGCGGCATGGGCGGCCTCCTTGTGCGCGGACTCTCCAAACATATATTCCTGAACACGTTACATGGCCCGGCCTGAAGCCGCAAGCCCCCGCCCCCGGGGTACAGCTTGACGCATACAAAGCATTGCGATAGGTACGCAGCATGCCAGAGTTCGTATTTTCAGGGCAGCCGGACACGCTGCCCGTCACCGTGTTCACCGCCGGGTTCTCCAACCTGCCGGTGGAGCGCTTCCTGGGCAATCTGCAGGCCCACGGGGTGCAGGTGCTGGTGGACGTGCGCTCCAAGCCGTATGCCAGCTACACCCCGCACTTCAACAAGGAACAGATCGAACAGACGGCCAGGGCGGCGAACCTGGGCTATCTGTACCTGGGACGGGAGCTGGGCGGCAGGCCCGACAACCCCCTGTTCTACGACGAGGAGGGCTATGTGCTCTATGACCGCATCGCCGTCTCCCAGCCCTTCCAGGTGGGCATCGGGCGGGTGCTGACAGGCCTGCGCAAAGGCTACCGCATGGCGCTCACCTGCGGGGAGCACGACCCGCGCGGCTGCCACCGCCGGCTGCTCATCAGCCGGGTGCTGCGAGAGCAGGGCGTGGCCGTGGCGCACATCCTGGGCCACGGCGGCCTCATCTCCGAGGCCGAGCTGCTGGACGAGGAAGCCCGCGCGCCCAAACAGCTCTCGCTCTTCGGCGGCCTGGCCGAGGAGCGGGCCTGGCGGTCGCGCAGCGCGGTTGCGCCGGGGCGGACGCATGAAGACTAGCGGGCCGGGAGCCAGGAAACGCGCACGAGACGCGGGCCGCTGCCGACGCTCCGAAAAATGGCGCGCAGTGCCCCGGATGGCGGCACGAACGTCATGCAGGCCGCCTTTTTGATATCCGCCACGCCCCCCCCTCCGCCCGCCGCCACTGACAACGGGATCATCACGCGAAAGTGAAGCCTCGGCGTTGTCGAGGCGCACATCCTTGCCCCAACTGAACCCGCTGCCGCTCATGTCATGGAATCCGTGGCTGTCCGGGGCCCTGGCTCCCACCGCGTGCGCGGTGCCGCTGTGGCTCGCGCACCAGGCCACCCGGACGATGTCGCCGCCGCCCATAAAACGAGCGAAGGGCCGGCCCCTGTTTGCGGGCCAGCCCTCCGGCTTGGTTTCAAGCGATAGGATAAGGACTAGAACAGCTTCTTCACGCCGTCCATGAGCCCGCCCTTCTTCGGGGTCGAGCCACCGGTCGAGCCCGTGGCCGACTTGCCCGTGGAGGTCGCGCCCGTGGTGGACTTGCCCGGCAGCAGGCCGCCCAGGCCCTGGGTCAGGCCGCCCACGCCTTCGGTCAGGCCGCCCACGCCCTTCATCAGCCCCTGAGCGAGCATCTTCGCGTATTCGGCCCAGTCCACGCCATAGGACGGGTTCTTGAACGTGCCCTTGACGCGGACCGGCACGGTGAGCCCGATGATGTCGGCGACGCCGCTGGTGTCCGCGCCCTGACCCTGGCCCGAGGCCACGACTCTAGCCTTGACCAGGTAGTCCACGGCCTCGGAGTTCAGGTCAACCGCACCCTCGCCTGCGGCGCGGATGTGCGGCGCCTTGACGTCCAGGTCCCTGTTCGTGGCCACACCGTTGACAACCTTGAACGTGCCGCTGATCTCGCCGAACCTGGTCTGGTCCTCCTTCTTGCCCTCGATCTTGCTGTTCCTGTTCGCAGCCTTGGACACAGCCAGGGCCATGGCGTCCAGGTTCACGCCAGGAAACACGCCGTCCTTGAAGTTGAAGGCGAGGTCCCCGTTCAGGGTCCGCTTCATGCCCGAGACCTTGGCCCCCTGGCAGGTCAGCGCGGAGTTGAAGTTCACCAGCCCGGCGAAGGAGTCCTTGCCGGTCATGTCCTTGACCAGGCCAGCGGCCTGGACGTCGGTGATCTTGGCCGTGAGCGCGGTCCTGGGCGTCTCGCCCTGGACGTTCAGATTCACGGTCGAGGCGATGGACCCGCCGTAGAGCGCCAGCTGCGCCGGCTTCACGTCCACCACGCCGTCGGCCGCATGGACCTTCACCAGCACGTCCTTCATCTGCATCTTGTGGTACTTGAGGCTGGCCAGTTGGAACTCGGCGTCCAGGGCCAGGTCCTTGAGCAGTTTGACCGGGACCACGTCGGCCTCTGGCCCGGCAGGCTGCGCGGCGGCGGCCTCCTTCTCAGGCTCGATCTTCTGCGCCAGGTAGCGGTCGGCATCCAGGGCGTCGACCTTGACCTGCACGGCGTAGGCGGGCTTCTCCATCCCGGTCATGCGGAAGTTCACGTTGATGGTGGAGTCGTCGAGCTTGGTCACGATGCCCTGGGCGTCGATCAGGCCAGCGCCGGAGAGGTCGACCGCGATGGCGGCCACCGTGAGGGTGAGCCCGGCCTTGCCCGTGGGCAGGGCCTTGCCCGTGGCGTCGATGACCGCCTTGAATTTCTTGACCTCGTAGTTTCTGGCCGAGAGGTCGAGACTGGCCGTGCCGGTCAGGGTGTTCTTGGCCAAGAGCTGCGGATCGCTCATCTCAATGCCGAAGACCAGCTCGAAGTCAAAGGGGGTTCCCGGCGACAGCGAGCCCATCTTCACCTGGACGTCGCGCAGGGCGTAGTGCTTCTTCTTCTGCAGGTCGTCGTAGATGATGTTCGCGTCCTTGACCGCAAGCCCGCCCAGGGACAGGTCCAGCTTTGCGGCGTCCTTCTTCTCGTCCTTCTTCTCGCGCTTCTGCTCATCCTTGCCGACCAGGTCGGCCCAGTTGGACACGCCCTGCTCGTTGACGGCGAGGTTCAGGTTCAGCCCCTCCACCGAGACCTTGCCCAGGCGCACCTGGCCGGTAAGCAGGGGAAGGAGCTGCAGGCGCACCGAGGTCTTGCCGACCTTCACAAAGGGCTTGTCGCCAAAGCCCTGGGCGTTGGAGATCTCGATGCCGCCGATGTCCACCCCGATCCAGGGGAACACGGCGAGCTTCAGGTCGCCCGCGAATTTCAGGTCGCGGCCGGTCTTCTCCTTCACGACCTGGACGATCTCCGGCTTGTACTTGTTCGGGTCGATGAAAATGGCGGCCAGCACCATGCCGACCACGGCAAGCCCGACCAGGCAACCAACTCCGATCAACGTCCATTTGACCGTCTTGTTCATGCATCCTCCCTGCTTGTTGGGGATTGCGTGCGCCATCCAGCCTGCTGCGGCGCGACGCGAAAAAGCTCCTGCTCTTGAACCGGCCCCGGCCCCATCGCGGAGTCAACTCCTCGGCCTGGAAAATTCCCGGCCCTGCGCCAATGCCCTGTGTACGGGCGCACCCTGGCTGACCGCCTCCTCAGCCGGGCGGCCAACAGGCCGAAATCGGGCACGGAAAAGGCCCTTGTCTGGCCCGGCCGGGGTGCGCCATGCCCCGTCACCCCAGGCCGACCAGCCGTCCTGCGCCTGCCGGCGCGGACACTCCCTTGGTGCGGGCGGCGCCGGTCGGCCGCGGCATGCGTCGCCCAGGCAGCCGGAGGCCGACCATGAGGCGCAGTACAATTCGCGTACTGCACATTCCATATCCGAATAGCCAAGCCGCTGCAAGGCGCACGCTCATTTGTCGAACCCATGCAGCTGCGCCCCTTCGCCCCATCCGCCCCCCACCCTTGACATTCTCGCGTCCCTCTCCCTATACCACTACACCTTGAAGATTCTTGGCAGACGGTCCACAACCCGTCAGGAAGGCAGTTCCCGGCGGTAAACTCGATACACGGAGTAAGGGATGTCGGAAGCGCTCAAGTCTCAAAGGACATACGTTCTGGTCGGCCATGGCGGCAGCGGAAAAACCACTGTCGCCGAAATGCTCCTCTTCAACGCAGGTGTGACCAACAGGCTGGGAAAGATTGAAGACGGGACCACCACCCTCGATTTCGAGCCCGAGGAGATCAAGCGTCGCGGCTCCATCCAGCCCAGCTTCGCCAACTTCAAGTGGAACAAGAACCAGCATTTCCTCATCGACACCCCGGGCGACAACAACTTCAACGGCGACCTGCCCTACACCCTCGCCGCCGCCGACGCCGTGGTCTTCGTCATCGACGCCGTGGACGGCGTCAAGCCCCTCACCCGCAAGGCCTGGGGCGAAGTGAAAAAGGCCGGGCTGCCGGCCCTGGTGTTCATCAACAAGATGGACCGCGACCGCGCCGACTTCGACATGGCCTTCAGCGGCCTGAAGGACGGCCTGGGCATCAAGCCCGTGCTCCTGCACTACCCCATCGGCGAGCGCGAAGGCTTCAAGGGCGTGGTGGACCTCATCGAGAACAAGGCCCTGCTCTTCGACGGCAAGGGCGGCGCCACGCCGGGCGCCATCCCCTCCGAGGTCGAGGCCCTGTCCACGCCCCTGCGCGAGACCATGATCGAGAACATCGCCGAGAGCGATGAAGAGCTCATGGAGAAGTACCTGGAGGCCGGCGAGCTGACCCCCGAGGAGCTGAAGACCGCCCTGGTGGCGGGCGTGCAGAGCGGCGAGCTGGTGCCCGTGTGCATCGGCAGCGGCCTGAACAACATGGGCGGCCCGCAGCTGCTCGACGCCATCCAGGCCCTGCTGCCCAGCCCGCTTGACCATCCCTACTGGGAGGGCGAGGACGGCAGCACCCGCGAGAGCATGGAGGCCGCACCCCTGGCGGGCTTCGTCTTCAAGACCCTGGCCGACCCCTTCGCCGGGCAGCTCACCGTCATGCGCGTGCTTTCCGGCACCCTCACCGGCGACGTCTCCCTGGTGAACTCCCGCACCGGCCAGCACGAGCGCATGGGCCAGCTGCTCCTGACCAACGGCAAGGAGCAGGTGCCCTGCAAGACCCCGCTGGGCCCTGGCGCAATCGTAACCCTGGCCAAGCTCAAGGACACCAAGACCGGCGACTCCCTGTCCTCGGACAAGGCCCCCTTCGTGCTCAAGAAGCCCGCCCTGGCCCCCACCCTCATCACCTTCGCCCTGGCCTCCAAGGAGAAGGGCGACGAGGACAAGGTCTACCAGGCCATGGCCAAGCTGCTGGACGAGGACGTGACGCTCAAGCTGGGCCGCGACGAGGAGACCGCTGACACCCTGCTCTCCGGCATGGGCCAGAACCACATCGAGATCAGCGTGGAGAAGGCCAAGCGGCGCTACAAGGTGGAGATCATCCTGAAGACGCCCAAGGTGCCCTACCGCGAGACCTTCAAGACCGCGGCGCGGGAGATCCAGGGCCGCCACAAGAAGCAGACCGGCGGCCGCGGCCAGTTCGGCGACTGCTGGATCCACCTGGAGCCCCAGCCCAAGGGCGCGGGGTATGAGTACGTGGACGCCATCGTGGGCGGGTCCATCCCCCGCCAGTACATCCCGGCCGTGGACAAGGGCGTGCAGGAATCCGCCGCGCGCGGCGTGCTGGCCGGCTTCCCGGTCATCGACTTCAAGGTCACCCTCTACGACGGCAGCTTCCACAATGTGGACTCCTCGGAAATGGCCTTCAAGATCGCGGGCTCCATCGCCTTCAAAAAGGCCTGCGAAAAGGCCAAGATGATCCTGCTCGAGCCCATCATGACCGTCACCGTGGCCGTGCCCGATTCGCACATGGGCGATGTCATCGGCGACCTCTCCAGCCGCCGCGGCAAGGTCCTGGGCAGCGAGTCCCAGGCCGGCGTCACCGAAATCAAGGCCCACGTGCCCATGAGCGAGGTGCTCAAATACGCCCCGGACCTGCGCTCCATGACCGGCGGCCAGGGCACCTTCACCATGGAGTTCTCCAACTACGAGGAATGCCCGCCGCCCATCGCGGCCAAGGTCATCGAGGAGAACAAGCGCGAGGCCGCCGAAGAGGAATAGCCCGGGCGGACACCAACTGCATTGCGCGGGCGGCGGGGGTTCATCTCCGCCGCCCTTTTCTTGGCGGGAGCGGGATCTTCGCCGCGGCCCCGGCGGGCCGGCTTGTGCCGGGCGGGCTTTTCACGTAGGGAAGCATGCACAAGACACTCACAGGGATGGTTATGTTCAGAGTACTGCGCTTCTTTCTCCTGCTCGTGCCCACCACGATCTACTACAGCATCAGGCAGCTCCTGCTGGACCAGGAAAAGGGCACCGCCGACGAGCGCGACTGGCCGGGCAAGACCTATGGCAGCTTCATGCTGCGCATGGCGGGCATCAAGGTCGAGGCCGACCTCTCCGCCCTGGACCCCAAGGCCAACTATGTGTTCATGTGCAACCATCAGAGCCTGTTCGACATCCCCATCCTCTTCAACGTCCTCAAGGGCTACCACATGCGCTTCGTGGCCAAGGAGAGCCTGTTCAAGATCCCCATCTACGGCAAGGCCCTGGGCAACGCGGGCCACATCTCCATCAACCGCGGGAACCGCCGCGCGGCCATGAAGAGCCTGGACGAGGCCGTGGCCGCGGCCAAGGCCGGCATCGCGCCGCTGATCTTCCCCGAGGGCACGCGCAACCCGGACCTGGCCAAGCTCATGGACTTCAAGGTGGGCGGCATGGTGCTGGCGCTCAAGTGCGGCCTGCCCGTGGCCCCGCTGGTCATGGAAGGCACCGGCAGGCTCCTGCCAAAGGGGGCGCTGTTTTTCAACCCCGACCAGCTGGTGCGCCTGCGCGCCCTGCCCCCGGTGGACCCCTCCGCCTACACCATGAAGGACCGCGACAGGTTCAGGGACGACATGTACGCCCTCATGAACGACGCCTACCAAAAACTGGCAAGGAGCTGAAATGGCACACGGCCAGGACCAACTGACCATCCACCCCCTGGGCGGCCTGGGGGAGATCGGACTCAACTGCATGGCCTTCAAGGCCCAAGGCTCCACCGTGCTGGTGGACTGCGGGCTCATGTTCCCCGAGGACTACCTCTTCGGCGTGGACGTGGTCATACCGCGCTTCGAGCACATCCTGGCCAACAGGGACCAGCTCAAGGCCGTGGTGCTGACCCACGGGCACGAGGACCATATCGGCGCCCTGCCCTGGCTTTTGCCCCACGTGGACGTGCCGGTGTACGGCTCGGACTTCACCCTGGCCCTGGTGGCCGCCAAGCTCAACGAACGCTGCATCAAGGCCGACCTGCGCCCCGTGAAGCCCGGCGACCGCGTGGAGATCGGCCCCTTCGCCTTCAACTTCATCCCGGTCTGCCACTCCATCATCAAGGGCTACGCCCTGGGCATCGAGACCCCCCAGGGCCGCGTGCTGCACACCGGAGACTTCAAGATCGACCGCAACCCCATGGACGGCCACGCCACGGACATGGACGCCGTCCGCCGCTTCGCCGAGCCCGGGGTCAAGCTCCTGCTTTCGGACTCCACCAACGTGGAGCGCGACGGCTTCGCCCTGACCGAACGCGAGATCAAGGCGTCGCTCCGCGAGATTTTCGACAAGGCGCGGGGCCGCATCATCGTCACCCTGTTCTCCAGCCACATCCAGCGCCTGCAGGAGATCTTCGACCTGGCAGCTGACTGCGGCCGCAAGGTGGCCACCTCCGGCAAAAGCCTCATGCGCAACATCGATCTGGCCCGCGAACTGGGCTATCTGCGCATCCCGGCGGGCACCCTGGTGGAGGTGGACGAGACCTCGAGCCTCCGCGACGAAGAGGTAGTGCTCGTGGTCACCGGCAGCCAGGGCGAGCCCCTGGCCGCGCTTTCGCGCATGTCGCTGGACGAGCACCGCCAGATGCGCATCAAGAAGGGCGACCTGGTGCTTTTGTCCTCGCGCTTCATCCCCGGCAACGTGCTGGCCATCACCAAGGTCATCAACAGGCTCTACAAGCTCGGGGCCGAGGTGCTCTACGAAAAGGTGCAGGCCATCCACGCCTCGGGCCACGCCCACCGCGAGGAGCTGCGCATCATGCTGGAGGCGGTGCGGCCCAAGTACTTCGTGCCCATCCACGGCGAGTACCGCCATCTGGTGAAGCACGTGCGCCTGGCCGTGGAGTGCGGGGTGGCGCCGGAGCGCGCCATGATCCTGGAGGACGGTCAGCCCCTGACCTTCCTGCCCCTGGGCATCCGCCTGGAGGACGCCCTGCCCGCCGAGCGCATCCTGGTGGACGGCAAGGGCGTGGGCGACGTGGGCCAGAGCGTGCTCAAGGAGCGCCAGCTCCTGGCCGGGGAAGGCATGGTGGTGGTGCTTCTGGTGGTGGACAAGGATACCGGGGCGATACGCCTCGGCCCGGACATCGTGTCCAAGGGCTTTGTCTTCGAGCAACAGTACGCCCACCTGCTGGAGGACGCCAAGTGCGTGGTTCTGGAGGAAGTGGAGAACGCCCCCCGGGGCAACCTGAAAAAGCTCAAGGAGCGCGTGCGCATGGCGCTGCGGCGCTTCTTCCGCACCGTGCTGGACCGCGACCCCGTGGTGGTGCCGCTGGTCATCGCCGTTTAGCGGGAGTTGGCGTAGGCGCTGGCGGCCCGGAAACGCGCCGTGTTCACCGGCGCGCGCTCAGGGTCCGGGAGCGGCCCTGAACCTTCCGTCTCGACCGTCTCGACCGCCTCGACCTTTTCAGGCGCTTCAAAGGCCGGCGCGGCGCTCTCCGGCGCCGTAGGTTCAGGCTCCGCGCCTTGGCGCAGCACGGCCGACTGCGAGGCCGGACTCATGCCCTCGTGGCCGGGAATGATCTGGGCGAAGGCCTGGCGCAGGCCGGAAAGGATGCCCACCACCTCGTCCAGCTTGCCGGGATTCATCTCGATATTTGCCTGCAACAGCCTCGTGTTGCAGAGAAAATAGACCTGGCTCAGGTTCTTGGCCACCTCCCCGCCCCGCTCCTTGTTCAGGCACTCGTGCAGTTCGCTGATGATCTCGATGGCCTTGGTGATGAGGTTGCCCTTGCCGGCGTAGTCGCGCTCGGCCATCTTCACCTTGGCCAGCTTGAGGTGCTTGATGGCCGTGTCATAGAGCATCAGGAGAACGTCGCCCTGGGTGGCGGTGTTCACCTGCGTCGAAAGATACGCCTTGGCGGCCTTGAGCATTGCTTCAGCCTCCCCTTTGGTCTGCGCTACTTGGTCATCTGCTGGATGGCGCTCGCCAGCTGGTTCTGCTGCTGGGTCAACTTGCCGAGCAGGGTGTCCAGGCGCGAGAACTTGGCCTGCAGCGTCTGCTTGAGCTTGGCGATGCGCGTGGTTTCGAAATCGATCTTCTTGTCGATGCTCTTGGTGATCTCCCCGTAATTCTCTTCCAGAATGTGCAGGGGGCCGTCTATGGAGCTGGTGAGCGACTTGAGCTTGGCCACCATCTCCCCGGCCTTGCCCAGCTTCAGGTTCACCTGGCCGGTCATTGTGCTGTTCAGGGTGTGGTTGTCCAGCTGGATGACCAGGCCGGCCTCGTCAAAGCCAGAGCCGCCGGTGATCCTCCAGCCGTCGATGAGCGCGGTGTGGCCGTTTATGGTGGCGCTGGAGATGCCCGACCCGTCGGTGGTGATGCTGACCTCGTAGTTGCCGGGCTTTGTGGTGCCGCCAATGTGCGAGAGGTAGGAGAAATTCTGCGAATCGCTTTCGCCCAGATAGTCCGCGGCGAACAGCTTGGCCACGGCGTCGGGATTCGCAGCCAGGGCCTCGTCCAGCACGGCCTCGTCAAGGGTGAGCTGGCCGCTGGTGGCCGAGCCCTGTTCGGCGTCGGTCTTGATGCCCAGCTGCGAGAGCGAAGAGTAATAGTCCCCTGTGACGGTGGACCCGGAAACCGTGTAATAGGAGAAGCCGAGCCCCTTGTCGGCCACGGCGTCCTTGAGCTGGGAGGAGATGAGCTGCACGCCGTAGTTGCCCGTGAGGATGGCGCCCTTGGCCGTGCCCGAGGAGTCGTCGACCTTGGAAATGGCCTGGATGAGGGCACGCACCTCGTTGACCTGGGCCACGAAGGTCTTGATGTTCTGCTTGATGGCCGCAGTGTCCGTGGAGATGCCGAGCTGCAGGGTGGCGTTGGAGTTGGCCTGCTTCAGGTTCATGGTGATGCCCGGCAGCACGTCGGACACGGTGTTGGAGTCGCGCGAGAGCCAGCTGGCCGCGCCCGTGGGATAGCCGTCCACCTTGATGTGCGAGCTCTGGGCCTGCTGGGTGTTGTCGAAGCCGCCGGGCTGGAACACCAGGGAGCCGGTGTTGGAGAGGACCACCTGGTTGGCGTCGCCCTGGCCCAAGCCATAGAGCTGCAGATGGTACACCGTGCCGTCAAAGATTGTGGTGGCCTTGATCTTGCCGCTGCACAGGGCGTTGTTGTTGATGTAGTTGACCAGGCCGGTGAGGGTGGTGCCGGCGGAGATGTTGCTCAAGGTGTAGCTGGTGCCGGCGTAGGAGAAGGTGATGTTCGTGTTGGAGGCCGTCACGGAGCTGGTGAGGGCGCTCACGCCGGAGGTCGTGGTCAGGATGTCGTTCTGGGCCAATTGGCCGACGACGACGGTGTGCGAGGAGACCTGCGCAGAGCTGTCCGCCGTGGCCGAGAGGGCCGAGGCATCCGTGCTGGACACGGACTTGACCATGAAGGAGTCGAGGGTGTCCATGCCCTCCAGGGTGGTCTTCAGGGCAAGCATCTTGGTGTTCAGGCCCTGGAAATTGGCGACCTTGTCGGTCCACTCCTTGCGCCAACTCTCCAGGCTGTTGATGTGCACGCTCTCCGCCTTCACCAGTCCGTCGATGAGGGCGTTGAAGTCCGTGCCGTTGCCCAGGCCGGTGACGTTGGTCTGTCCGGAGACGTAGCTGGAGGTGATGCTTGCCATGGCTTAGGTCCTCTGGGGAGGCAATTCTTTCCTGGTTCTGGTTCCCCATGCCTCTTGTGCAAGCCTGGTGCCAGAACGACACGAGCCGCCTTGCGGCGGCCCGTGCGTTCTTGCGTTCTGCGGGCTCGATCCGCCCCCGGCTAGCCTTAGCCGCCGATGAGCTGCAGGGCCAGCTTGCCGAGGCCGTTGGCCTGGGACAGCATGGCCACCGCGGACTGGGTCAGGATCTGGTTGCGGGTGAACTCCGTCATTTCAGTGGCCACGTCCACGTCCGAGATCTGCGACTCGGCGGCCTGGGTGTTCTCAGCCTGAACGCTCAGGTTGGTGATGGTGTTCTGCAGGCGGTTCTGCATGGAGCCCAGGTTGGCGCGGATCTTGTCCTTGGAGATGATGGCGTTGTTGATGGCGTCGAGGGCCTTCTGCGCCAGGGTCTGGGTGGAGATGGACTTGCCGGCGCTGGCGGTTTCACCGGTGCCGCCCTTGGCCGCGGCGCCAAGGCCCAGGCCCAGGGCCGAGGAGGTGGAGCTGTTGATGGACACGTAGTAGTAGTCCTCAGCGGAGTCGTTGCCGGTGCCGAAGTGGACCTTCAGGGGGCCGGTGGCCTTGAGGGGGCTGCCGTTGTGGGAGCTGCTGGTGCCGGAAAGGTTGCCGTTCAGCAGGTGGATGCCGTTGAAGTCCGTGGAGTTGGCGATTCGGGTGATTTCCGAAGCCATGGCCTGGTATTCCGAGTCGATGATCAGGCGCTGGTCCGAAGAATAGGTGCCCGTGGACGCCTGCATGGCCAGTTCCTTCATGCGGATGAGCTTTTCGTCGATGACGCCCAGGGCGCCGTCAGCGGTCTGGATCATCGTGATGGAGTCGTTGGCGTTGCGGATGCCCTGCTGCAAGCTCTTGATTTCCGCGCGCATGATTTCGCGAACGGCCAGGCCGGCCGCGTCGTCAGCCGCGCTGTTCACGCGCAGACCCGAAGACAGGCGCCGGGTCGAGGTGGCCAGGGCCGAATACGAGCTCGACAGGTTGCGGGCGGTATTCATGGCCATCAAGTTGTGGTTAATGGTGAGCGACATAACCATTTCCTCCTTGAAAGTTTTTTGGCATCCTTGCCATTCGGTGGCCCTCTTCCAAGCGACATCGCCTGCGGGGCCGGCCCGATTGTTTCTACGCTCACCTCATCGGCCTGCCTTGGAAAAACTTTAGGCGCTCCGGGACAAATTCGAAAAGGTTCGAAAAATATTCGCGGCGCCAAGGCGAGGCCTTGGCCTGGGGCTTGCGGAGGGCGCTTGCGGCGGGAGGGGCAAAGGCCCGCCGGGGCGGGCTGCGGGGCTCAGTCCGCTGGCAGGGGGCTGGCAGAAAAATGCGTCGCCCGGCTGGTGGGCACGCCGGGAAGGCCCATGTCCAGCGAGGGCCCGGGCAAGGTCTCGGCCAGCTCGCCACGCTTGATGAGCTCCGGCGCCTGGGCCGAGCAGAACCAGGCCGTGTGGCGCGCGGCCAGGTCCATGAGGCCGGCCAGGCTCTGGGTGCAGGCCTCGCCCGTGGCGGGATTGCGGTAGCTCATCTGCCCGGAGACCGAGGCGCGCTGGTCCCAGAGCTGCGGGGCATAGAACAGGGCCGCAATCTCGCGGCCCTTGGCGGGCAGCAGCCCCTCCAGCTCGCGCACCCAGCGGGCCAGGGTCGGAACGCGGCAGAGGGTCTGCATGGTGCAGTAGGTGTCCAGGGCCGCGCCCAGGGCTGCGGCTGCGGCGCCGGCGTCCACCCCGGCCAGGCGGCCCAGGAGCTCCGGCGGACAGGCCAGGGCGGCCGGGGCCTCCAGGTTGTCCACCACCACGCGCAGGGACCGACTCTCCAGCCCCTTGAGCCCCCCGAGGGCGACCATGTCCAGCAGGACCTCCAGGGCGCGGTGCCTGCGCACGGCGGCGGTGCGGCGCGCGGGATCCTGGTCGTAGTAGTTGCCCGTGAAATGGTACACCAGGGGGTGCAGGAAGGCGTCGGCGAAGATGTGCGAGACCATGCCCACGAAAAAGGCCGTGGGCAGGGGCTGGGCCTTTTGGGCGAACATGTGCGGGGCATAGAGCCGCAAAAGCGCATAGGTGTCCTCGCCGTGGGCCCCGTGCAGGCGGTGCGGCAGGTCCTTCAAGGCTTCGGGGTGCTCGCCGCGCAGATAGTACAGGACGTCCGGGAACACCGCGCCATAGCGCAGGCCGTTGGGGCAGCGGGCCAGCGCCGGGCCGAAGGGGCCGGAGGCCAGAAGCCCGGCCGCGCGCTCGGCCACCAGCCAGTGGACCATCTCCCTGGGCATGTACCCTCCCCCCTGCTCAGGCTGCCCGGACACCTTGTCCCTGGCTTCCGCTTGGGCTATACCCTGCCTGTGCGCAGGCGGCAACCAAGGCCGCAGGCGCCGCGGATCCAGGACCGGACAGATGGAGGGCAGGTGGCAGAATTCATTCGCCGCGATTTCCAGGTCGCCGAAGCGGACAAGAGCGCGCGCATCCGCCAGGACGCCCCGGCCCCCAGGCCGCAGACGCCCGACGGCGGCATCCTCTATATTCTCGGGCTGCCCGGCAGCGGCAAGTCCGCCGTGGCCGCCCACCTGGCCGGGGAGCTGGGCCGGCCGGCCCATGAGCTGCCCCTGGACCGCGCCGACGAGGAGCTTTCGCGCCTGCTGGCCCTCGGCCCGGCGATCGTCGAGGTGCCCCACAAGCTGCTCCTGGGCGAGGCCTTCCGCCAGCGCCTCCAGGCCACGGGCCGGGTGCTCTACCTCATGGCCAGCGTGGAGGCCATCGCCGGCCGCCAGGGCCTGACGTCCGAGGAGCGCGAGCGCCTGGGCCGCCAGCGCACGAGCTATGAGCCCCTGTTCATGCAGACCCTGCAGCTCATCGCCCCGGCCGACGGCCCCCTGGCCGAGGTCCTGGCCGACGTCCTGGAGCGCGTGCAAATGTAGCGCGCGCCGAACAAAAGCACCCCCCGGAGCCCCCATGCCCGTCAAGCCCCTCAAGGTCGAACTCCTGGCCCGCACCCCGGACGCCCTTTCGCTCATCTACGCGGCCTTCCGCCAGTGCTACCACGCCGGCTTCGTGGCCGACATGTGGCCCCGGCTCACCAACGGCGAGGCGGACCGCGAGGCCCAGGCCGACTTCGTGCGCAAGGTGCTGGAGAGCGGGCACGACAGCCCCATCGAGCACGCCAGCTTCACCTTCGCCGTGGAGGGCATCTCCCGGGCCTGCTCGCACCAGATCGTGCGCCACCGCATCGCCTCCTACTCCCAGCAGAGCCAGCGCTATGTCGACGGCTCGGACATGGACTTCATCCTGCCCCCGGCCATCGCCAAGATCCCGGAGGCCAAGGCCCGCTTCGAGGCCTTCATGGACGAGGTGGGAAGCGCCTACCGCGACCTCAAGGGCATCCTGGACGCCCACGGCCGCAAGGAGAAGTCCAAGGAGGACGCGCGCTTCGTGCTGCCCCAGGCCGCGGAGACCAAGATCGTCCTGACCATGAACTGCCGGGCGCTGCTGCACTTCTTCCACCTGCGCTGCTGCCTGCGCGCCCAGTGGGAGATCCGCGCCCTGGCCGAGGCCATGCTGGCCATCTGCAAGGCCGAGCTGCCGGCCATATTCGCCACGGCCGGGGCCAAGTGCGAATCCCTGGGCTATTGCCCGGAGAGCCCGCGCTTCGCCTGCGGCAAGTACCCCACCAGGGCGGGGCAGGACCAGAACCGCGAGGCCCGGGGCTGAGGCCCGTCCGGGCGGATTCCAAAACCGGCGGAAGGCCGGCGGGACAGCCATAGAGTTGAGGGAGGCCATCCATGACCAGCCAACTGAAGACCCTGTTCCTACTGGCCCTGCTCACGGGCCTCATGCTGCTCATCGGCCAGGCCGCGGGCGGTCAGACCGGGCTTGTCATCGCCCTGGTGCTGGCCCTGGCCATGAACTTCGTCAGCTACTGGTTCTCCGACAGGATCGTGCTCTCCATGTACCGGGCGCGCGAACTCTCGCCCTCGGACGCGCCCTGGCTCCACGCCATGGCGGGGGAGCTGGCGCAGGCCGCGGGCATCCCCAAGCCGCGCATCTGCGTCATCCCCCAGGAGGCGGCCAACGCCTTCGCCACGGGCAGAAACCCCCAGAACGCCGTGGTGGCCGTCACCGAGGGCATCATGCGCGCCCTCTCGCCCGAGGAGCTGCGCGGGGTGCTGGCGCACGAGCTGGCGCACATAGCCAACCGCGACATCCTCATCCAGAGCGTGGCCGCGGTGCTGGGCGCGGCCATCATGAGCATCGCCCACATGCTGCGGTGGGGGGCCATGTTCGGCCTGGGCAGAAGCAATGACCGGGAAGGCGGCGGGGGCGGCGGTCTCTCCGCCCTGGCCCTGGCCGTCCTGGCGCCCCTTGCGGCCATGCTCATCCAGATGGCCATCTCCCGCTCCCGCGAATACCTGGCCGACGAGACCGGGGCGCGCCTGTCCGGCCGGCCCCTGGACCTGGCCAGCGCCCTGGCCCGGCTGGACGCCGCCTCGCGCCAGGTTCCCCTTGAGAGCAGCCCGGTGGCCGAAAGCCTGTTCATCGTCAACCCCTTCAGCGCGGGGGGCTTCGCCAGCCTCTTCAGCACCCACCCGCCCATGGCCGAGCGCATCCAGCGGCTGCGCGAACTGGCCGGGCGGCAGCGCCCCTAGGCCGGCTCCAGCGCGCCAAGCGCCTCCCCTGGGGCCTGCCGCCGCCAGGAGCGCTGGGCGCGCGACCTGGCTTCCGCCCACATTTCCGGGGCTACCGGGGTGGCTGAGGCTCCGCCTGAGGGGCGGGCTGGGGCTGGGCAATGGCCTGAGGGACCTCGGCCTGGGCCCGCCTGCGGGCCGACCGCTCCCTGGCCTCGGCCTTGCGCTCCTCGCGGCGCGCCAGGAGTTTGGCCTTGGCGATCTTGGCCTCCTCCCTGGAGATGACCCCGTCGCTGTTCAGGTCGATCTCCGCGAACCGCCTTTCGCGCCTGGCCAGATACTCCTTGCGGCTCACCCGGCCATCCTTGTCCGTGTCCAGCGCCGAAAGATAGGGCCTGGAGGGCTTGCCGCCCTTGCTTTTGGCTTTCAACTGCTTGCCCTGGGCCAGGCGGCGGGCGTCGCGTTTGGCCTTGCGCTCCTGCGCCTTGGCCTGGGCCGCCTTGGCCTCCTGGGCCGAAATGACCCCGTCGTTGTTCACGTCCAGCTTGACGAAACGCTTCCTGGCCCCCGCCAGGTACTCCTCGCGGCTGACGCGCGCGTCATGGTCCGCGTCCAGGGAGCGCAGGTAACGCTTGGAGTCGTTCTTCACCGCCGGGCCGCGGGCCGCCGGCCGGGCCGGGGCCGCAAGGCCGCCGGACGGCCTTGCGGGCGCCCCCCCGAAGGTCGGCTTGGCAGGCGCGGGCTTGGCAGGCGCGGGCTTTCCGAAAAGGGTTTGGGGCACGGCCGGGCGGGCCGGGGGCGGCGCCTCGGCCTCAAGGGGCGGGGCGTCCTGGGCATGGGCGGGGGGAGCCAGGGGGCAGGTCAGAAGCAGGGCCAGGAGGCCCGGAAAGAATGGCTTGCCGCCTCGGCTCAGCATTCGCCGCCCTTGCACTTGAGCAGGGTCTGGGTCCACTCGATGGATTCGGCGTGGTTCTTGGCCGAGGTCTCCTGGTCCAGGCCCCTGCTCCCCAGAAACTCCTCCACGTCCTCCCAGTTGGCCAGCTCGATGTCCTCCACCAGGGACAGCCAGACCCAGTAGGGCGAGGGCTTGGACAAAAGCGCGGCCTCCACGTCCTTCTCCAGGTGGATGCTCTCCAGCAGCTTGTTCATGGGCTGGGCCAGGAGCACGTCAAGCTTGGAGAACAGGCCCAGCATGAACAGGGTTTCCGGCGGGAAGGCTTTTTCGTCGAGCAGCCTGCCCATGCCCTCCAGGTAGCGGGCGCGCTGCAGGGAGGTGTAGGCCGCCTCCTGCACCTTGGAGGTGCTGTCGAAGTCGGAGATGATCACGGCCAGGAACCACTGCCTGATCTGCTGCTTGCCCAGGAGGGTCAGGGCCTGCTGGATCGAATGGATCTTGCTGCGCAGGGAGAAGGCCGCGGAATTGATGAAGTTGAGCAGGCGGTAGCTGACGCTGGGGTCAGAGGAGATGATGCTCGACAGCTCGCGCACGTCGAAGTCGTCCCCGGCCAGGGCGCGCAGGAGGCGCATCTTGGCCAGCACCGGGGTGGGAACCTTGCTCCCGGTCACGGTCTCCGGGCGGCTGAAGAAATAGCCCTGGAACAGGGTGAACCCGCAGCTCTTGGTCAATTCATAGGTGGCCCGGTCCTCCACCTTCTCGGCCAGGAGGCGGCAGCCGTACTTCTGCAGGTCCTGGCTGATGGCCCGCAGGCGCTCCGTGCTCATGCCCAGCACCTCCACCTTGACGATGTCCGCCAGGGGGATGATCTCCTCGAAGCCGGGCTGGCCCACGTAGTCGTCCAGGGCCAGGATATAGCCCCGCTCCTTGATGCGCCGGAGCGCCGCAAGCATCTGCGGGGTTGGGGTGATGGTCTCCAGCACCTCCACCACGCAGATCTCCTTGGGCAGGGCGTAGACCGAATCGTCCAGGAGCAGGCGCTGCGGAAAATTGATGAAGGCCTTTCTGGACTTGTCCATGCCGGAAAAGGCCAGGGAAAACCCGTCGGCAATGACCGAGGCCGTGGCCAGGTCGCCCTCGGCCACAACAACGGCGGTGCGCGCCTGGGCGCTGGCCCGGAAGAGCAGCTCATAGGCCCAGACCTGCTCGTGCGCGTCGAAAATGGGCTGCCGGACCACGAAAATGGCCTTGCGGCCCTTCAGGGCCTCGGATTCCGGTGTGGGTGTGACCATCTGCAGCGCATCACCTTTTCGTTACATGTGGGCCGCGAGGCCGGGGCCAAAGCCTCAGGGCTTGGCCTCCGGCGCAGGCGCGGCGGGCGCCGTGGCGTTCTGCTGGCCCTGGGCGCTCATGGCCTTGTACTCCTCCTCCAGGATCTTGGGAATGGGCCGGACCCAGAAGGTCTCCTTGACCTGCTCCTTGGCGTCCTGGGGGGTCTTGGCCGGACAGGCCCTGATGGGCGCCCTGTTCGGGCAGTCGGAAGAGGAGTAGGTGGCGATGAGGCACTTGCCCTCGGAATCCGTGGTGAAGGGCACGACCCGGCGCATGGCGCGCCAGGTGCGGTCCTGGAGGATGACCTGGCCGTCGGGCATCACGGCGCACAGATACTCCGAATTCTTGGAGGCGTAGAACACCGAGAGGATGTACACCCCGTCCTCAATCTTACCCATATATCCGAAATTATTTGCCTTCTTGCACATCATGCGCGAAAGCACCTGGGTGCACAGGGAAAGCTTCACGTCATCCCCTGCGGCCCGGGCCTCGGGCGCCGCGGCCAGCAGGGACAGGACAAGGGCCAGGGCCGGGAGCAGCGGGCGGGAAGGCAGGCGCAGGATGTCAGGCATTGCGTTGGTCCACCAAAAGAAAGATTTGGAAGCCGTCGGGGCTGTCGGTTTCGCATTGCTGGGCGCAGCCCGCGCACTGGAAGCTGCCGGGCCGGTGGTACCAGCGGGCCTTGGCCGGGTGCTCGCACCGGAAATAGGCATAGACCGAGGCCGACACCGTGCCGTGATACGGCCTGTAGCCCTGCTGCCGGACGAAGTCGAGAAAACGCATCAAAGCCCCCTGCCTGGCGCAGCAAAACAAAAGCGCCCTGCTGTCGCCTGCGGCAATTTGTAGCCTGTCCGCCAGAAATTGCAACGTCCGCGCCGGGCTGGGCGCGGGCTAGGGCCCCAGGAGCTCGCCAATGAGCGCCTCCAGGGCCGCGCGCTGGTGGGCCAGGCTGTGGCGTTCGGCCACAAAGGCGCGCAGGGCGTGCGGCGGGGGCGGCGGGGCCAGGAGCAGCTCGGCGGCCTCGTCCACGGTGTGGAAGATGCGCTCCCCGGGGAAGAGCTCCTCAGCGCCGGGAAAATGGTGCACCACCGGGGCCACGCCCCGGGCCATGGCCTCGGCGATGTTGTAGCCGAAGCTCTCGCGCATGCTGCAGGAGAGCAGCGCGTCCTTGTCCTCCAGGAAGGCCGGGATGTCCGCCACCTGGCCGTGGAAGACCACGCGCTCCCGCAGCCCCAGGGCATGGATCAGGTGCGGCAGGTACACGGCCAGCTCGGTCTGCTCCAACTCGCCGCCTTCGTACTGCCCGGCCAGGTGCAGGGTCAGGCCCTGGTCCCGGCGCGCCGCGGCGGCGAAGCATTGCAGCACCATGGGCAGGTTCTTGGTGTGGCGCAGCGCGCCCACAAAGGCGATCCTGCCCGTGCGCGCCTTGCTTTTGCGCAGGGCGAAGCGCTTCAGGTCCACGCCGTTTGGCACCACCGCCACGCGCACGCGTTCGGCCAGATCCGGGATGCGCAGCTTCATGATTTCGGCGACATGCGGGGCCACCACCACCAGGGCGTCCACGCGCGACCAGTCCACCAGGGCGGGCAGGCCGGTGTAGGCCTCGAAGCTGTGCAGCCGCAGCACCAGCCGCCCCCGCCGGGGCAGGCTCGCGGCCAGCACGGCCAGGTCCTGCACCCATTCCACCCAGGTCAGGTCCGCCCGCTCAAGCACCCCGCGCACCAGGGGCTCATCGCCGGCGTCCAGGCCCAGCGGCGGCACCGCCACCTCATGGCGCTCCAGGGCCCAGTGCAGCACAGGCCCCAGGAACTTGGCGTTGTTGCCCTGGGCCAGAAAGGCGATTTGCTTTTGCATAAAAAGGGCATACTGCATTCTGAAGGGAAATCAAAGACCCCTGCCCCAACGAGACAGGAGGCCCCCATGCCGAGCCCCAGACTCTCCCTGTGCACCTACACCTTCAACGACGCGGACTTCGTCCACGACCTGCTGGCCCAGGTCCCGTCCTGGCTGGTGCGGCCCGATGAGATCGTGGTGGTGGACGACGGCTCGAAGCAGCCCTTTGCGCCGCTCACGCCCCTGCCGCAACTGCGCGTCATCCGCCTGGAGGAGAATCAGGGCATCACCAGGGCCAAGGGCACGGGCCTCTCCGCCGCAACGGGCGAGCTGATCTTCTCCATGGACTGCGACACCCGCGTGGCGCCCGACTGGCTGGCCGTGAACCTGCCGAATCTGGAGCGCCCCGGCGTGGGCCTGGTGGGCGGGGCGCTGGTGCATGCCGCCGGCGCGGACCTCGTCTCGCGCTACCTGCTGGCCTATGGCGACAACCACAACCTGCACCACGTGGGCGAGGTGGAGTTCATCCCCGGCAACGCCTTCCTGCTGCGCCGCAGCACCTGGGAGCAGGTGGGCGGGTTCGACTCCTACGCCGAGACCAACTGCCAGGACCACTACCTCTCGAACCTGCTGCGCAGCCGGGGCTACGCCTTGTACTCCGACGCCGGGGCCAAGGCCTGGCAGATGCGCAAGATCCGCCGCGCCACCCTGTGCCGTCGCGTCTGGAAATGGTGCCACAAGGCCGTGAAGGGCCAGATGCTCGGTCAGGCGCGCGCCGTGCCCTACCTCTTCGAGGTCGCCGTGAAGCCCATGCTGGAGCGTTCCGGCACGTCCATCGAACTGGGGGAGCCCCTGTTCCTCTATGTCGATCTTTTGTACATGGCCCACACGGTGCTCGACTGCCTGGACTACGGCGTGGAGGCCGGCCTGACCACGGACCCGGTGCGGGCCGGATTCCTGCGCCGCCTGGCCGGGCTCTTCGAGGGCTACCCGCGCCTGTGGGCCTGCTTCCGCACGGACCTCGCAGGTTGCGGCCACCTGGTGCTCATGCCCTCAGCGGGCGACGAGGACGCCTGGACGGACTTCTTCCTGTTCAGCGACATGCTGCGCAACAGCGGCCTCTTCGACTGGCTGGAACGCCAGGGCGTGGACCAGCTCCGGCTGGAGGACCGGGAGGAGCAGTACCATTTTTCCTCCTACGCCAAGGCCGGCTTCGCCATGCCTTCCGGGGCATCCTGAGCGCGCCCTGCGGGAATATCGGCCCGCCCCCTTGATTTTTTGGACAAACAGGCCGAAGGAACGCAGTATCGGAAGCAAAGCATGGCCCGTGGCACACACGGCCGGGAAGGGGCATTGGAACAGCAAGCAAGCACACAGAACGGCTTCGGGCTTCAAAGCGCCGGGACCAGACCCGGATGGCCGACCCGCCTGGAGGCGTACTTCAACGCCCTGCGCCCGCTCAAGGAAAAGAGCGCCGTGCGCGAGGTGCTGGAGCGCGAGCTCCTGCTGGCCTTCATTGAGATCAACAGCGGGGGCATCAGCGAATACCCCATGCTGGAGACCCAGCAGCAGAGCATCATCAACACCCTCTGCCGGCGCACGGACCACCCGGCCGACGCCTTCCTGCGCAAACTGGCCGGGAATTTCCCGGTGCTCTTAAACCGCCTGGACAAGGAGACCGCCACCGGGGACGAGGCCGCCCTGGCCCAGACCACGGCGCTGCTGCGCAACACCGAATCCCTGCTGGTCAAAAGCGTGCAGGGCATGGTCTTCGCCATGGGGCTCACCACGGACAACTACGAGGAGCTCATCATGCGCCACTTTGGCGCGCCCGGGCTCTCGCAGTTCGCCAACCTCATCAAGACCCGCGAGATGGACCAGATCTTCTGGCGCGAATTCGTGGAGCGCTTCATCGCCCAGCACATCGCCGAAGGCTACGAGCACCTCACCGGAGAAGGGAAGTTCCTGCTCACCAAGGACGGCCAGCAGGTCATCATCCGCTTCCTCTTCGACGACGTGCTGGCGACCCTGCATGACGCTCCGGGAGAAATCGCCAAGACCCGCGTGCAGACCGCCTTTGAATCCGCAAGCAGCGACGACGCCGACACCCTGGCCCTGCGCAAGGTGATCCAGTCCTGCCTGCACAAGGGCCTGGGCTTCCTGCCCGGCGACATGCTGCTGGAGCATCTGGAGAGCGCGGGGCTCATCGTCTGCATGGACCCCGTGGCCGGAAGCCTGTACCGCGCCATGCAGGCCCGGGTCGCCGGCCAGCCCCCGCAGGAGAAGCACCCCCTGCCCTTCCTCATGGAGCAGGCCGTGGCCCTGGCCCTGGGCGCGGTGCTGGTCCTGAGCCAGGCCCGCGAACACTTCCTGACGGCGCTGGCCTCCCTGCGCTCCGACGAGCTGGAGGCCGTGCGCTCCCTGTCCCAGGGCCTGTCCATCGAAGCCCTGGAACGCGTGCTGTTCTTCGTGCTGGAAAGCGCCTTCGTGGGTCTGCTTCGGGAAAAGGCCCGCGACGAGGGGGCCAAGGTGAGCGTGCGCAACGTCTGCGCGCGCAGGAGCCTGATCCCGGCCGTGGACGCCTTGGCCAAGAAGGGCCTCTCGCGCATCCGCAAAAGCCAGATATGGACCCAGGACCCCACGCGCCCAGACATGCTGCTGTTCAAGACCAAGAACGCGCAGCAGCTCGCCGCGCTCATGCAGGTTCTGCAGCTGGAGGAGCCCCTGCAGACCGCCGTGCGCGCCCTGTGGGACAAGGCGCCCCTGCGCCGCGACTACCTGGTGGTCATCGACCTGACCCAGGTGGCCCGCACCACGCCAAACATCAAGGCCAAGCTCACCGAGCTTTTGTCAAAATACGGCGTGCTCCAGCAGCAGACCGCCGCCCCCGTGCCCCCCGGCGCGGCCCAGCCCGCAACCGCGCAAGGCTAACCGGGGCGCTGCCCCGGTGCCGCCAGGGGCTTTCGCCCCTGGACCCCGCCAAAGGGCCTTGTGACCCTTTGGAAATCCCTTTGGCCTTGGCCGGGGCGCCGCGGGCAGAGGCCCCGGCCTGGCCCCAGGCAATGCGCGCGGCTGGCCCGTTTGAGAGATGGGGGGCAAGGATTATCCCCCCATGATGTCTCCCCATGCCCCGCGCAAGCCGAAAGGGCCGGGACAGGTTATTCCTGTGCCGGCCCTTTCGGCGCACGCGGGGGGGGGCCCGGAGGGCTGTTCCCGCCTCCCGGCCCTTCAGCCCTAGGCGAAGACGATGGTCTTGTTGCCGTCCACCAGCACCCGGTCCTCCAGGTGCCAGCGCACGGCTCGGGAGAGCACCTGGCGTTCGATGTCGCGTCCCAGGATCTTCAGCTCGTCCAGGCGGTGCCGGTGCGACACGCGGATGACGTCCTGCTCGATGATGGGCCCCTTGTCGAGCCTGCCGGTGACGTAGTGGGCCGTGGCCCCGATGAGCTTGACCCCGCGCTCGCTTGCGCGGCGGTAGGGGTCCGCGCCCTCGAAGGCGGGCAGGAAGGAATGGTGGATGTTGATGATGCGCTGGGGGAAGCGCTTGACGAAGGCCGGGGAGAGGATGCGCATGTAGCGCGCCAGCACCAGCGTCTCCACGGGCCCGCCCGGTTGTCCTTCCAGCAGCTCCAGCATCTTCTCCTCGGGCACGCTGAGGGACCGGCCGCGCGAAGCGTCCAGGGCCTCGGGCACGTGCACGTGGTGGAAGTCCACGCCGAAGGACTCCACGGCGGGCCTGAGGTCCGGGTGGTTGCTGATGACCAGGGGGATCTCCGCGTGCAGTTCGCCGCGCCCCACGCGCCAAAGCAGGTCCATGAGGGCGTGGTCCAGGCGCGAGACGAGCACGGCCACGCGCTTTTTGCGCCCGGAGAGCACGACGCGCCAGGACATCTGGTAGCGTTCGGCCACCTCGCGCCCGAAATCGCGGGCCAAGGCGTCGATGCTCTCCTCCAGGCCGGGCAGGTAGAATTCCTGGCGCATGAAGAAGCGCCCGCCCTCGGGGTCGGTGGAGTGCTGGTCGGAATGGATGATGTTGACCCCGCGCTGGTGCAGGAAGCCGCTCACCGCGGCCACGATGCCCGAGCGGTCCGGGCAGGTGGCCAGCAGGCGCGCGCACCCGGCCTGGGCCGGGGAGCTCTGGGGTCTGGCGGCGGCGGAGGAACGCATTGCGGGCTTAGGCGTCTTCGCTGAACAGGGCCGGCTTGGGCGCGGTCTCGTCCCCGGCGCCTTGGGCGGCGAGGAGGACCACCGGCCCGGCGGCCCCGCAGTAGCCCAGGTCGTCCGCACCGGTCTTGCCGGCCTCGGCGTGGCGCCAGAGCATGCACATGGAGCCCAGGCAGAACTTCAGCTTGTCCTCGCGCGTCTTCAGCAGCGGGCAGTACTTGAACTTGGCGTCGGATTCCGGCAGCAGCATGCAGAGTCTCCTTGCGGTTGCCGGGCTAGCCGGCCTTGGGCCGCGCGCTGGGCAGGGCCGGAAAATCCACCAGCGGGGTCTTGCCCAGGCGGCTCTTCAGGTACTCCACCAAAAGGGCGCTGACGCGCTCCTCGCGGTTCATGATCCTGGCGTACTTGCCGCCCTCGACCACCCTCTGGAACTCGCTCTTGTTCATGGCCGGGGAGGTCTTGGCGATGTTCTCGATGGCCACGGCGTAAGCGGAAATCCTGCGCTCCAGCTCGGCCTCGCTCAGGGAGGACAATTCGCGCACGCGCTGGGCCAGCTCGTCGGGGTCGGGCAGCCGGTCGGACTCCACGATCTTCTTGAAGGCGTTGGCGTAGCGGGTGGAGCCCTCGTTGATGTGGTCCTTCTGGACCATGTTCATGCCGGCCCAGCCCGCGCGCAGCCACTTGAAGAGCATGAAGGAGGTCTGGTTCGGGCCGTCTTCGATGAAGACCTGCACCGAGGCCGAATCGTACATGAAGGTGTCGGCCCAGCCGATGAGCCCCTTGTTCAGGCCGTTGATGCCGGAATAGAAATAGCTCCAGTCGCCGTCGTCGAGGATGACGGCCTTCTTGCCCACGCTGGACTTGTCCTTCTGCTTGCTCACGGAGATGAGCGCGTTCTTGCCCCCGACCTTGGTCAGAATGAGCAGGCGGTTCAGGTCATAGCGGTAGTAGCCGCCGCCGAAGGAATCCGGCGCGTTGACCTCGTATTCCGAGCCCCACAGGGCCACGGGCTTGTCCAGCTTGCCCAGGTGCAGCCAGGGCTTGGGGTCCTTGTCCAGGATGTCGCTGCCGGGATGCCAGCCGCCCAGGCGCAGCACGCTGGGGAAGATCAGGTAGTTGGGGATGGCCGGATTGTAGCAGTAGCGCATGAGCCGAGAGAGCGAGGTCTTCATGCTCACGCGCAGCACCGTGCCGTTGCTGTCGAAGCGCCGGGCGGGCACCAGGTCGCGGGCGTCGCCCTTGGCCTGGGCCACATACTCAAGGAGCTCGTGGAAATCCTGGGGATTCACCGCGGCGTTGCGCTTGGTGGAGAGATCGAGGAGAACGCCCAGGCCCTGCTCCACAGGCTGGGGCAGGGGCGCGGACAGGACGGCGCCGGGCGCAAGCAGCGCGAAGAGCAGACACAAAGAAAGAGCGATCCCGCTCAGGCGACGGGCGCCAATGGATAACGACATGAACATCCCTCTGCTGTGTTGAACGGATAGGCAAAGCGCCCGCCGCTGGCTTCAGGAATATATGCCCTCAAAAGGCAATTGACAAGATGCGCGGCGCAGGCTTCCCCCCGGCGGTTCCCTTCCGGGGCAAAAGAGGCTATCCATGGCCCCAGGCCGCACCGGGACCCAGACCCGGCGCGGCCAAGAAACCAAGCGGAGTGCCCCATGCCCTTTCCCCTGGCCGTGCTCGTTTCCGGCAGCGGTTCCAACCTGCAGTCCATCCTGGACAAGATCAAGGCGGGCCGGCTCGACGCCGAGGTCCGCGTGGTCCTGTCCAACACCTCCGAGGCCTTTGGCCTGACGCGCGCCCAGAACCAGGGCGTGGGCACCTGGAGCCGCGCGCACACGGATTTCCCCTCGCGCCTGGCCTTTGACCAGGAGATGGTGCGCGTTATGGCGGATCACGGCATTTCCACGGGCCAGGGCGCGGTGGTCCTGGCCGGGTTCATGCGCATGCTCACCCCGGAGTTTCTGCACGCCTTCCCGGAGCGCGTACTGAACATCCACCCGGCCCTTCTGCCCAGCTTCCCCGGCACCCACGGCGCAGCCGACGCAGCCGGCTACGGCGTGCGCCTGGCCGGATGCAGCGTCCATTTCGTGGACGAGATCATGGACCACGGCCCGGTGGTCATCCAGGCCGCCGTGCCCGCCATCCCCGGCGAGGGCGGCCAGGTTCTGGCCGGGCGCATCCTGGCCCTGGAGCACTGCATCTACCCCCAGGCCATTTCCTGGCTGGCCCAGGGACGGCTGTCCATCGAGGGCCGCCACGTCCGCGTCGCCGACGCCGGCCCGGCCACCTGCGGCGACCGGCACTTTCCCTACCTGGTCAGCCCGGGCCTGGAGCCCGGCTTTCTGCCGGCCCAGGCCTGACGCGCCACGGAGGTTCTTATGGAGGCCTTCCGCCTGACCCTGACCCCTGACGAGAAGCAGACCCTCAAGGAGCTGGCGCGCCTGGCCATCGCCAGCCGCCTGACGGGCCGTGGGCCGGCCGCTGCGCCCGCCCCGGCCACGGAAACCCTCCGCCGGCCCCTGGGGGCCTTCGTGACCCTCAAGCGCGACGGGGCCCTGCGCGGCTGCATCGGCAACCTGGTGGGCGCCGGGCCCCTCTACGAGACCGTGTGGGGCATGGCCCAGGCCGCGGCCTTCCAGGACCCGCGCTTCAACCCCCTGACCCCGCCGGAGCTGGACGGCCTGGAGATCGAGATATCCATCATGGGCCCCCTTGAGCCCTGCCCGGACCCGCAGTTGGTGGAGATCGGGCGGCACGGGCTCATCATGCGCCGGGGCGCGCGCCAGGGCCTGCTTTTGCCCCAGGTGCCCGTGGAATGGGGCTGGGACCGCGAGCAGTTCCTGGCCCAGACCTGCCGCAAGGCCGGGCTTCCGGCCAACGCCTGGCGCGAGCCGGACACCGAGATCATCTGGTTCGAGGCCTCCGTGTTCTAGGCCCCTCCCTCCTGGCGCAAAGCAAGCGGGGCTGCCTGGCGTATTGTGCGTCAGGCAGCCCCGCTCGCTTTGGAGGGGCGGATTTCCTGGGGCGTCAGGGCGCGTAGGGGTCGGCGGGCCTGGGGTTCAGGCGCGAGAGGCCCAGCAGGGCGGCGATGTACGGCGGCAGGAACACGGAGACCGGGCCGGCGCTGTCCCAGAGATAGGGCATGCCCACGCCCTCGAAGCGCCAGGACAGCCAGGCCAGGACGATCATGCCCGGCCAGAGCAGGGCGGCCCCGCGCCCGGCGGACAGGGCCAGGGAATTGCCGTAGTGTTCCTGGGCCAGGTTGTTCTGGGCCAGGTAGGCGTCCTTGTCGTTCATCTGCAGGGCCTTGAAGGACAGCTCGCTGCGGCGCCTGGCCTCGCCGTCCTCGCTTTTGCGCCGGACCCGGTGCGCGAAGGCCACCAGGGATTTGCTGGCCCAGCCCAGGAGGGCGCTGCCCAGGGCCAGCACGCAGACGCCGAAATAGAAGCCGGCCTCGGGGCCGGGCAAAAGCCGGAAGGGCGCGATCAGTATGGCGTCGAAGACTTGGAACGGGGTCATGCGGGCGCTCGGTTGGGAAGGGCCGGGCCCCCGTGCGGGGGCCCGGCCGGAATGTTTCGCCTGGCGGCTAGACGCCGGGGATCTTGACGCCGACGAAGCCGGCCAGCAGGTAGCCGACGCCGATGTAGAACGAGAGCACGATGAAGATGCGCTTCATGAGCTTGTCGGAGAGGTACTTGGAGGTCATGGGGCCGACCACCGAGCCCAGGGTGATGCCCGCCAGCTCGGTGCCGATGAGGGTCCACTCGATGGGGGTGCCCTTGCTCATGAGGGTGATGATGCTGGTGACCATGCCCACGAGCACGGCCAGGGCCGAGGTGCCGGCGGCCAGATACATGGGCAGCTGGGTCACGCTGGTCAGGAAGGGCACCAGCAGGAAGCCGCCGCCCACGCCTAGGAAGGCCGCAGCCGCGGAGATGACGATGCCGCCCAGGAAGGGCAGCAGCGGGTTGAACTTGAAGGGCACGCCGTAGAAGTTGAACTCACAGGTGGAGAAGGTGAACTTCTGGATGGACAGGCCGATGTGGCAGCCTTCCAGGCTTTCGCCGCACTTCTGCTTGCGCACGATCTCTTCAAAGGCCCTGGCGGCCTCCTTGGCGGTCTTCTTCTTGGACTGGGCGCCCGGGGTGGTCTCGTAGAGCAGATAGCAGCCCAGGACCAGGACGAAGAGGCCGAAGTAGCCCTGGTAGGACTTGAAGTCCAGCTTGCCGGCGGAGAGTTCCTGCGCGCCCCAGGCGCCGATGAGCGAGCCCAGGCCCAGGCTGATGGCCAGGGGCAGCACCAGGCGGCCCATCTTGAGGTAGTTGAAGGAGCTGATGGCGGCCGAGGTGCCCACCAGGAACTGGTTGGAGGCCTTGATGGAGTCGGTGATGATCTTGCCCAGGTCCGGGGCGGTCTTCTTCAGCCCGCCGGCGTAGGAGCCGAAGCCGAACACGCTCATGTGGCCCACGCCCGCCATGACGCCGCCGAAGGCGCCCACGGTGGAGAAGATCCAGCCCACCCACACGGCCCAGGCAAAGGCCAGGATGGGATTGACGCTGGGCGCGCCGGGGATGCCGAGGAAGCCCGCGGGCTTGGACTCGTCGATCATGCCCTTTTCCGTGCCGCGCGGGGCCTTGGCTATGGCGTCGGCCAGCTTGCTGGCCTTGGGCGCGCCTTCCATGGCCTTGGCGGCGTCAGCGGCGGTGGCGTCGACGGCCTTGGCCGCATCCCCGGCCACGGCGGAAGCGGCTTTCACGGCGTCGGCGGCAGGGGTCGCCGGGGCCTGCTGGGCCGCGGCCACGCCGAGCCACAGGCAGAGCGACAAGGCGGCAGCGGTGCAGGCGATGAGGGAACGTCTGTTCATGGGCGGTGTTCCTCCTGTTGGCGGGGGTTGGGGATATCTGCTCCCGACGCCAACGAGCGCCGGGTGCGGCGCTATTTGGCCAGGCGCTCGAAGGTCAGGGCCTTGGCCGTGCAGCCCGTGACGCAGGCCGGTTCAAGGCCCCGCTCCAGGCGGTCGATGCAGTAGTCGCATTTCGCGGTCTTGCCCCAGGCCTCCACGAACACGGGCACGTCCCAGGGGCAGGCCTTCTCGCAGCGGTGGCAGGCGATGCAGGTCTCCATGTTCAGGTGGATCAAGCCGTCCTCGGGGCGCTTGGTCAGCGAGCCCGAAGGGCAGACCTTGACGCAGTAAGGCTCGTCGCAGTGCAGGCAGTTCTGGTAGGTGAACTCCATGCGCGGCTGCCCCCCCGGCCCGGCAAAGGGCCCCAGGGCCTTGATGCGGTTCAGGGAGATGCCCGGGGGCAGCTGGTTCTTCACCGTGCAGTGCACCAGGCAGGATTTGCAGCCGATGCAGCGGTTGGCGTTGAGGGTGATGCGGTACTGGCTCATGCTCATCTCCTGTCTGTACATCCGGCACATGACGGCCTGGCCCAGGCATACCCCCGATCGGTATGCTGATGCATCTATTGTAAACCATAAGTCCAGGCCTGCTGTCAATCCCCCCTCATGGTTCGTTCTTTTTTTCCCATGCTCGCATTTTCTCTACCATGTCGGAATGATAGCTATATTCTTTGAAAAACGCCGCCATTGCTGGCTTTGCGGGCCCCGCACTAGCCAATTGCCGCAAGCTGTGCTAAGGGGGGTATGCATGGATGGGACCTATCATGATCCGCTCGAGGAGGCTGTCATGGAGAGCAAGCAGGTGTTCAGCGTTTGTGGCATGTGCAGCGTGCGCTGCCCCGCCGCCGTCGATGTGGTGGATGGCCGGGTGGCCGGCGTCTTCGGAAATCCCCATGCGGCCGGGCTCAAAGGCTCCCTGTGCGCGCGCGGCGCGGCCGGTCCGGGCCTGCTCTACGACGACGAGCGCCCCCAGACCCCGATGATCCGCACGGGCGAGCGCGGCGAGGGCAAATGGCGCGCCGCCACCTGGGACGAGGCCCTGGACTACGTGGCCGACAAGCTCAAGGCCATCCGCGCCGAGCACGGCCCTGAGGCGCTGCTGTTCTCCGACCGGGGCGGCCCGTACATGGACCTGTCCAAGGCCTTTGTGCGCGGCTTCGGCTCGCCCAACTACTGCAACCACGACACGGCCTGCGCCCGCAACGTGCAGCACGCCTGCCTGTCCGTCTTCGGCTGCGGCCGCAAAGAGCTGGTCTACGACCTGAAGAACGCCCGGCACGTGGTGCTCCAGACCCGCAACATCCTGGAAGGAATCAACGTCAAGGAGGTCAACGACCTGCTCGACGCGCGCGACGCCGGCTGCAAGCTCACGGTCATCGACATCCGGGCCAACATTCCCGGAGCCAAGGCCGACCATTTCTTCCTCATCCGCCCGGGCACGGACTATGCCTTCAACCTGGCGGTGATCAACGTCATCGTCACGGAAAAGCTCTACGCCCGCAAGTTCGTCAAGGAATGGGTGAAGGATTTCGACCTGCTGAAGGAGTTCATCGCGCCCTACACCCCGGAATTCGCCGAAAAGGAGACCGGGGCCAACGCCGAGGCTCTGCGGGCCTTCGTGCGCCAGTTCGCCAAGGCCGCGCCGTCGGTCATCTGGCATCCGGGCTGGATGGTCTCGCGCTACGGCGACAGCTTCCATGTCTGCCGCACGGCCTACATCATCAACGCCCTCATGGGCGCCATCGGGGCCAAGGGCGGCCTGCCGCTGTCCTGCAAGGCCGGAGACGTGGGCCGCAAGGGCCTGAAGCAGCTGGTGGAGCTGTTCCCCAAGCCGGAGGCCAAGCGCGCGGACGGAGCCGGCTGGGCCGAGGGCCGCACCCACTTCGACGCCGGGCCGGGCCTGGTCAATCTGGCCTTTGAGGCCATCGCCTCGGAAAAGCCGTACCCCATCCGGGCCTACATCGCCCACCGCCACGACCCGCTCATGGCCTTCCCCGATCCCGAGGCCGTGAAGAAGCTGTGGGCCAAGCTGGAGCTCATGGTCGCCGTGACCTTCACCTGGTCCGATACGGCCTGGTTCGCCGACGTGGTGCTGCCCATGAGCACCTACCTGGAGCGCGAGAGCCTCGTCGCCGGCAAGGGCGGGCTCAAGCCGCAGTTTTTCCTGCGCCAGCGCGCCGTGGCCCCCCGCTTCGACACCAAGGCCGACTGGGAGATCTACGCCGGCCTGGCCAAGCGCCTGGGCATCGCGCATCTTGCCGTGGACAGGCCAGAAGAGCTCTGGGAGCTGCAGCTCGAAGGCACCGGCGTCAGCGTGGCCGATTTCGCGGCCAAGGGCTTTGTGGAGCTGGCCGCCAAGCCCACCTACAAGCCTTTGGCCTTCAAGACCCCCTCGGGCAAAATCGAAATCTTGTCCGAGAAGCTCGACAAGGCCGGGGTGCCGTCCCTGCCGCCCTATGCCTCGCCCGCCAAAACGCCCAAGGACCGCTTCCGCATCACCTTCGGCCGTTGCGGGGTGCATACCCAGGGCCATACCGTGAACAACCCCCTGCTCTTCGAGCTCATGCCCGAAAACGTCCTCTGGCTGCACACCAGCCGGGCCAAGGCCCTGGGCATACACGACAAAGACCTCGTGGAGGTCTCCTCCACCAGGGGCGAGGGCGGCAGGCTGCGCGCCTTTGTCACGGACTTCATCCACCCCGAGGCCGTGTTCATGGTCCACGGCTTCGGCCACACCCTGCCCGTGGAGTCCCGGGCCAAGGGCCGGGGCGTCTCGGACAACGACCTCATGCCCGACGGCCTGGACAACTGGGACAAGGGCGGCGCCGGCATCTGCATGCAGGAGCACTTCGTCAGCGTGCGCCGCGTGGCGGAATAGGCAACGCCCTTCGGCGGCCGGGGGGCTTGAAGCCCCCCGGCTCTCTTCCCATGGCGCGCGACCTGGCGTACCACACGCGCATGGACCGCTTCATCGCGCACATCGACATGGACGCGTTCTTCGCCTCTGTGGAGCAGCTGGACCACCCGGAGTGGCGCGGCCGGCCTTTGGCCGTGGGCGACGGCCCGCGCTCGGTCATCTCGGCGGCGAACTACGCCATCCGGAAGTTCGGCGTGCGTTCGGCCATGCCCGTGTCTCAGGCCAGGAAGCTCTGCCCGCAGGGGCTGTTCGTGCCTGTGCGCATGTGGCGCTACAAGGAAATCTCGCGCCGGGTCATGGCCGTTTTGCAGCGCTTTTCGCCCCTGGTGGAGCAGGCCAGCGTGGACGAGGCCTACCTGGACGTGACGGGCCTGGAGCGCCTTTTCGGCCCGCCCGAGGAGCTGGCCCAGGCCATCCGGGCCGAGGTGCGGCGCGAGACCGGGCTCACCTGCTCCGTGGGCATCGCGCCGGTGCGCTTCCTGGCCAAGATCGCCTCGGACTACCACAAGCCCGACGGCCAGACCATCCTGCGCCAGCATGAGGTCCGCGCCTTTCTGGACCAGCTGCCCGTGCAGAAGGTCCCCGGCGTGGGCGGGCGCACCCTGGAGATATTGAGCGGACTGGGCGTGCGCACGGCGGGCGACGTGCTGCGCCACCCGGCGGAGTTCTGGCGGGTGCGGCTTGGCGAGCGCGGCCTGTGGCTGCACGCCCTGGCCCAGGGCAAGGACGACCGGCCCGTGACGCCCTTCACCCCGCCCAAGAGCTCCAGCGCGGAAAACACCTTCACGCGCGACACGCGCGACCCGGCCGTGCTGCGCCGCTGGCTGCTGCTGCAAAGCGAGCGCGTGGGCGCGGACCTGCGCGCCCAGGGCGTGCGCGGCCGCACCGTGACCCTCAAGGCCACCTTCGCGGACTTTCGCAAGGTCACCCGCTCGCGCACCCTGGATACACCCATACAGGACACCCAAGGCATCTTTGAAACGGCCCTGGCCCTCTTGCTTGAGCTGAACCCGCGCCAGGACCTGCGCCTCATCGGCGTGGGCGTGTCGCAGTTCGGGGAGAGGCCGCGCCAGCATTCGCTACTGGAGGGCGCTGCGCCCGAAAGGCCCAAGGCCGCCCTGGACAAGGCCCTGGACGCCGTGCGCGGGCGCTTCGGCAAGGGGGCCATCGTGCGCGGGGATCTCTTGGATTTCGACAAAGAAACGGGAGAAGGGGGCGGCTAGAGCCAGCGCGGGGTTTTCTCCCTGTAGCGGCGGTAGGCCTCGCCCAGCTCCTGTTCGGTCTTGGCCTCCTCCAGCGGAAGGAAGTGCAGGTCCAGGGCGGCGAAGACCGCCAGCGGCACGGCCAGGGCGGCGAGGTTTCCCGAGAGCAGGCCCGCTCCGAGCAGGGTCAGCAGCACGGCCACATAGAGCGGGTTGCGGGTCCGGCCATAGACCCCGCTGCTGACCAGGGCGGCGCTGCGGGCAAAGGTCACGGTGGTGCGGTGCCGCCGCAGGGCCGCCAGGCCGGCCAGGGCGAGCAGCCCGCCCAGGGCCAGGAGCGCGGCCCCGCATAGCGCCAGGGGGCGGCCCAGCACGTTCAGACCCGGCCAAAGGGCCCGCAGGCCAAAGATGGCGGCCAGTCCGCAGACCAGGTACAGGGGCGGCAGGGGCAAGATCTTCATGGCCGGACCTCCTGCAGGGACGCCGCCGGGATCAAGGCCCGGGCGGGCGGCCGGGGTTCAATCCTTCCAGCTCCACCAGTGCAGCAGCTCCGGGTCCGGGGCCGGGGTCTCGGCGAAATAGACGGCACAACGGAAGACATAGAGCATGCAGCGGTCCACGTGCCGCCCGGCCAGGGCCTCCATGTCGGCGTACAGGGCCTGGGGGTCGCGGCCGCGCAGGTCGTCCACCGAGCGCAAGCCGAGATTCCAGAAGTCCACGGCGATGGACTTGCCCACGCCGGGGATGCGCCGGAGGTCCTTCAGGACCGCTGGATCAGGGCTCGCAGCCATGCCCACCCCCTGCCCTAGCTTCTGGCGTAGACCTCGTCCAGGATGGCCTTGCCGCCGGCGGCCAGCACCTGCTCCGCAAGCCTGGCGCCCAGGCTCCAGGCGTCGTCGGCCCGGCCGCTCAGGCTCAGGCGGATGGGGTTCTCGCCGTTGACGCCGGCCACGAAGCCCGTGAGCTCCAGCTCCGTGCCCTTGAGGACGCTCCAGGCCGCGATGGGCACCTGGCAGCCGCCGTCCAGGCCCGTGAGGAAGGCCCGCTCCGCCGCCACCTGGGCGCTGGTCTCGGCGTGGTTGAGAAAGGCCAGCAGCTCGGCCATTTCCGGGCGGTCCCGGCGGTATTCGATGCCCAGCGCGCCCTGGGCCACGGCGGGCAGAAAGCGCGGGGGGCCCAGGATCTCGTGCTTCGGCGCGCCGAGGCCCAGGCGGTTCAAGCCCGCGGTGGCCACCACGATGGCGTCGAACTGGCCCTCCAGGAGCTTGCGCACGCGGGTGTCCAGGTTGCCGCGCAAGGACTCGATGACCAGGTCGGGCCGCAGGGTCAGCAGCTGGGCCTGCCGGCGCAGGCTGCTGGTGCCCACGCGCGCGCCTGCGGGCAGGGCGTCCAGGCCGTCGAACTCGACGGAGAGCAGCGAATCCGTCGCGGCCTCGCGCACGGGGTTGACCCCGACGATGAGCTCGGCGGGCAGTTCCGTGGGCACGTCCTTCATGCTGTGCACGGCGAGGTCGGCGCGCCCGTCCAGGAGCGCCTCCTCGATCTCCTTCACGAACAGGCCCTTGCCGCCCACCTTGGCCAGGGGCACATCCAGGATCTTGTCGCCGGTGGTCTTGATCTTGAGCAGCTCGACCTCGAGGCCGGGGCGCCGGGCGCGCAGCAGCGCGGAGATGTGCTCGGCCTGCCAGAGGGCCAGCTGGCTTCCGCGTGTGGCGATGGTGACGTGTTTCATCGGCAGCATCCGCCCGGCTAGCCGCAGGTGGAGCAGGAGCCGCCGGAACAGCCGGCGCAGCCGCCGCGGGAAGGCGCGGCCTTAGCCACGGCCTCGCCGCCGGCGTCAGCCTCGCCGCCGGCCTTGCTGCGGCAGCAGCTCATGAGCTTCTGGGTCTTGGTGGAGCCGCAGGAGGGGCACACCGCCACCTCGTCCTGGCTGAAGACCAGTTCCTCGAACTGGTTCGTGCACCGCTTGCAGACATATTCGAATATGGGCATGGCGTATCCTCGCAGGTATTGGCCCCTTCAGGGCCGCTAGGACATAGCCCAAAACCTTCAGGCTGGCAACGCGTGCAGGGGAGGTGAATGCGCACAGTCCCAGGCGGCCGGGCGCGAGCAACGCACTGCCCCCACGGCGTGGCGCATTCAACATGGCATGTTTACAACAAAAACAGGCTGCGCCTGCCGGCGGGACCGGGCACGGGCAGGGGCTGGAAATGTCGGTCTCCGCTGTCCGGCAGGTCTCTGCTTGTCGGTGAAGGCGGGGCATGCCCTGGGTTGGCCGCGACCTGGGCGGGGACATGGCGGCGGTTGAAGCTGCTTTGCTGATATTCCTGGCGGATGTCGCAGCCTGACCGGTCAGCGCCGGCCCTGGCCTTCACCACTGCCCTCCGCCGCCGCGCCTCCCAGCCCACGCAATGCACGCCAGGATCCATCCTGCCGCGCCCATCGCCTCTATCGCGCAAACTCCGGCGTCCTGTCCGGCGGGCTTCCGCTGATCACAGCCAAAGTGTTTCCCATACCCTTGCAAGGGCCAAGGCCCCATGCTATCAGCACGTCAAACATAGCGGCCATATGGCCGAAGAGGTCGGTTTTCCATACTTCTTCCTCACGGTTACGTGCCAACGCGCTTAAGGAGCATGAGATGTCACAACGCGTCCTGAACGGCTTCAACAAGGCCCAAATCCCCACCAAGATCTGGAGCCTTTCGGCCTTGATCATTGTCCTGTTCCTCCTGGCCACCCTGTTCGGCTTCCTGCCCATGGTGGAGGACAAGCTCATGGAGGACAAGCGGGAGATGCTGGCCAACCTCGTGCGCGTGGAGATGTCCCAGGTGCGGGCCTGCCAGGACCTTGTTGCCAAGGGGGAGCTCACCCCGGAGCAGTCCAAGCCGCACGCCCTGGACCTGATCCGCAAGCACCGCTACGGCGCCAGCAGCGAGGAATATTTCTGGGTCAACAGCGATGAGAGCACGCCGACCATGATCATGCATCCCACGGTGCCCGACCTGGAAGGCAAGCCCTTGACGGACCAGAAGTTCAACACCGCCACCAGCATGCGCTACCGTGACAGCAGCGGAAAGTGGGTGCTTACGGAGATTCCCGGCGGCAAGGGCAACATCTTCCAGGCCATGGCGCAGGTGGCCAGCATGAGCCCGGACGGCACGGGCTACGTCGCCTACAACTGGACCAGGCCCAAGCCCGGCGGGGGCGTCACGGACAAGATGTTCCCCAAGGAGTCCTTCGTCATGCATGACAAGGCCTGGGGCTGGGTCGTGGGCACCGGCGTCTACGTGGACGACGTGGCGGCCGAGATGAACACCATCCGGCTGATCGTCATGGGCGTGGCCGCCCTGGTGGCCCTTGCCGCAGCGGCCCTGACCCTGCTCATCATCAGGGCCATCACCCGGCCCATGAGCCGGCTGGTGGACTATTCCCTGAAGGTGGCCGGGGGCGAACTGGACGCCGCCATCGAGGGCACCTTCCACGCCGAGCTGGGCGTGCTGGCCCGGGCCACGCAGGACATGGTGGGCTCGCTGGAAAAGATCATCGCCAAGGCCGACCAGAAGACCGCAGAGGCCGCGGAACAGGCCGCCAAGGCCGAGGAGGCCGTGGCCCTGGCCGCGGAACGCGAGACCCACGGCCTGGAGCTCATGCGCCAGATGCAGGAGATCGCCACCGAGGCCTCGGGCATCTCCGAGCGCCTGTCCAGCTCCGCCGACCAGCTTTCGGCCCAGGTGGAGCAGGTGGCGCGCGGCACCGAGGTGCAGAAGCAGCGCCTGGACGAGACCGCCACGGCCATGGAGCAGATGAGCGCCTCCGTGGTGGAGGTGGCCAGGAGCGCCGATGGCGCGGCCCAGAGCGCCTCCGCGGCCCAGGACCGGGCCAAGAGCGGCTACGACGTGGTGCGCAAGAGCGTCTCGGCCATCACCGAGGTCAACGCCCTGTCCACCAAGCTGCGCGAGAACATGCAGGCCCTGGGCACCCAGACCCAGGCCATCGGCCAGGTCATGAACGTCATCTCCGACATCGCCGACCAGACCAACCTGCTGGCCCTCAACGCCGCCATTGAGGCCGCGCGCGCCGGCGACGCCGGGCGCGGGTTCGCCGTGGTGGCCGACGAGGTGCGCAAGCTGGCCGAAAAGACCATGCACGCCACCAGCGAAGTGGGCAACATCATCGGCTCCATCCAGACCTCCACCCAGGTGAACATGGACAGCATGGACCAGGCGGCCAAGGCCATCACCGCCGCCACGGAGCTCTCCGACCGCTCCGGCGGCTCGCTCCAGGAGATCGTGCAGCTGGCCACGGCCAGCTCCAGCCAGGTGGACAACATCGCCACCGCCGCGCGCGAGCAGTCCGCCGCCTCGGAGCAGATCGCCCGGGCCATCACCGAGGTCAACCGCGTGGCCGCGGAGACCAGCGAGGGCATGAACCAGTCGGCCGACGCCGTGCACTCCCTGGCGGGCATGGCCAGCGACCTCAGGCGGCTCATCGAGCGCCTGCAGAGCGCCTAGCGCAGACACCACAAAGGCAGACGGGGCGGCCGGGAGCATCACTCCCAGCCGCCCCGTTTTTTTGCGGGGAATTTCCGCCCGGCTCAGCCCTTGGGCTTGGCCTTGGGCTTGGGCTTGGCCACGGCTTTGTCCACGGTTTTGTCCACGGTTTTGTCCACGGTTTTCGCCACGGCCTTGGCCCTGGCCACCGGCCGGGCCGCAGCCTTGGCCCCGGCTGCGGCCACGCTTTTGTCCACGGTTTTTGCCACGGTTTTGTCCACGGTTTTGTCCACGGCCTTCGGGGCCTTCTGGGACGAGCGAACCAGGGGCCAGACCTCGTCCACGAACTCCACGAACTTGATGGCGATGCGCGCGCGCAGATCCTCGGGGATGTCCTGCAGGTCCTTCTTGTTCTGGCTGGGGATGAGCACGCGCTTCATGCCCTGGGCCACGGCCGCCAGGATCTTCTCCTTGATGCCGCCCACGGGCAGCACGCGCCCGCGCAGGGATATCTCGCCGGTCATGCAGGTGTCGGCGTTCACGGGAATGCCCGTGAGCGAGGAGATGAGCGCGGTGACCAGGGTCACGCCCGCCGAGGGGCCGTCCTTGGGGGTGGCGCCCGCCGGCACGTGGATGTGGATGTCGCGCTTCTCGTGGAAGTCCGCAGGGATGCCGTATTTGTCGGCCTTGGCCCGGGCCAGCGACACCGCGGCCTGGGCCGACTCCTTCATGACGTCGCCCAGCTTGCCCGTGAGGATGAGCTTGCCCGTGCCGGGCATGGTCGAGACCTCCACGTGCAGGATCTCGCCGCCGTAGGGCGTCCAGGCCAGGCCCGTGGCCACCCCAGGAGGCAGGGACAGCTCCTTCTCGTCCTCCAGGAAGCGCGGCACGCCCAGGTACTTGTGCAGGTTCTTTTCGGTGACGCCGAAGGGGCCCTTCTCGCCCTCGGCCTTCTTGCGCGCCAGCTTGCGGCAGATGCTCCCGATCTCGCGCTCCAGGTTGCGCAGGCCGGCCTCGCGGGTGTACTCGCGCACGATGAGGGCCAGCACCTCGTCCGTCAGCTTGACCTCGGGCTCATGCAGGCCGTTGTCCTTGACCTGGCGCGGCATGACGAAGCGCCGGGCGATCTTGACCTTCTCCTGCTCGGTGTAGCCGGGGATGCGGATGACCTCCATGCGGTCCAGAAGCGGGCCCGGGATGGTATCGAGCGAATTGGCCGTGCAGATGAACATGACCGCGGACAGGTCAAAGGGCACGTTCAGGTAGTGGTCGGTGAAGGAGAAGTTCTGCTCCGGGTCCAGCACCTCCAGAAGCGCCGAGGAGGGGTCGCCCCGGAAGTCCGTGCCGAGCTTGTCCACCTCGTCCAGCATGATCACGGGGTTTCTGGTGGCGCAGCCCTTGATGCCCTGGATGATGCGGCCCGGCATGGCCCCGATGTACGTGCGCCTGTGGCCGCGGATCTCGGCCTCGTCGCGCATGCCGCCCAGGGACAGGCGGTGGAACTTGCGCCCCAGGCTGCGCGCGATGCTCCGGCCCAGGCTGGTCTTGCCCACGCCCGGGGGCCCCACGAAGCACAGAATCGGCCCCTTCATCTTGGGGTTCAGCTGGCGCACGGAGAGGTACTCCAGGATGCGGTCCTTGACCTTCTCCAGGTCGAAATGGTCCTCGTCCAGGATGTCCTTGGCGGCCTTGATGTCCAGGCGGTCCTTGGACTGCTTCTTCCAGGGCAGCTCGGTCATCCAGTCCAGGTAGGTGCGGATCACCGTGGCCTCGGAGGAGTCCGGGTGCATGGTCTCCAGCCGGTGCAGCTGCTTCAGGGCCTCCTTCTTGACGTCCTTGGGCATGCCGGCCTTTTCGATGGCCTTCTTGAGGCCCTCGACCTCCTCGTCCTCGCCACCCTCGTCGCCCAGCTCGCGCTTGATGGCCTTCATCTGCTCGCGCAGGAAGAAGTCGCGCTGGGCCTTGTCCATGCCCTCCCGGGCCATGGACTGGATCTTGTTCTGCATGGAGGCCACCTCGGCCTCCTTCACCAACTGGTCGTTGACCATGCGCAGGCGGTCCACCGGCTCCTCGCACTCCAGAATGGCCTGGGCGTCGACCACCTTCATGCGCAGGTTGCTGGCGATGAGGTCGGCCAGGCGGCCCGGCTCGGTGACGGAATTGAGCACGCCCATGATGTCCGCGGGCGAAATGCCGCGCAGGGTCAGAATCTTTTCCGACAGCTCGCGCGAGGAGCGCACCAGGGCCTCCTGCTCCGCCGTGAGCTCGCTGCTCTCGGCCTCTGGCAGGGCCTCCACCTCGGCCAGGTGGAAGGGGTCGTCGGAGACGAAGCGCTTCACCCTGGCGCGGGAAAGCCCCTGCACCAGCACCTTGAGCCGGCCGTCAGGCATCTTGAGCATGCGCATGATCATGCCCACGGTGCCCACCTGGTACATGTCGGCGGCGGCGGGGTCGTCCACGGTCTCATCCTTCTGCGAGAGGATGAGGATGTAGCGGTCGCCGGACAGGGCCGCGTCCACGGCCTTGACGGATTTCTCGCGCCCCACGAACAGGGGCAGGATCATGTAGTTGAAGACCACGATGTCGCGCACGGGCAGCACGGGCATCATGGAGGGGATCTCCGGGCGCTGGCTCTTGTCGTCGCCGCCGGGGCCGCCCACCAGGGGGATTCCGCCCTCGTCGGGCTGGCCGGCCAGGAGCCTGGGGTTGATCGGATTGTTGTCCATATAGTGTTCCTGTGCCGCCTGGGCCAGGCGCTGGGCAGCCGTGGGCGCTCCCGGACGTCGGCGCAGGCGGGTCGGTTTGGTGAGGCGTTTCTTGCGTTTCAAGGTCGCGGTGCTCCCGGGCTATGGCGTTGGCCGGGCCGGAAAGCGAAAATGCCTTCAGGCCCAACCTCAGAATAGTAATTCATTTTTTGCCAGTGGCAAGGGCAAGGCGCGGAAAAGTGGGGAATTCGTGGCCCGGCTAATGGCGGATGAGGAAGCCCGCGAAGCGCTCGGGAAGGTCGATGTAGCCGGCGTCCAGCAGGTCCACGCGCGCGGTGGGCGGGCCGTGCTTCAGCTCCTGGCGGAAGCGCTCCAGGGCCGCCCGGCCCGCTTCACAGTCCTCCGGCCCCGAGCCATGCGGCGCCTGGGCCTGCCCGATCACGGAGCCGTCGGGCAGGTTCATCACCCAGCCGGCGAGCCCGAGCTCCCGGGCCGTCATCTGGGTCCAGCCGCGGAACCACACGCCCTGGACGAGCCCGACGACGCGGAAGTGGAGGGTGGGCACAGAGGCCGCCCCGCCTTCCGGCAAGGGTCCGGCGCAGGGGCGGCCTGGCGCGCTCAAACCGGCTCCAGATCATGGAGCTGCAAATAGACCAGGGTCTGGTTCAGCAGCTGGTACGCAATCTCGCCAAAGGTCATCGGCCCGGTGAACGGTTCGGACTTCTTCCCCTCCAGCTCCGAATACACATAATTGAGGATGCAGTTGCAGGAGAAGACCACGCGGTCGGCCTCCAGGCCGCTCCCCGACAGGATAAGCTGCCTGAATCCATCGCCATAATCGGCCACCGGCTTGGCATGCCGGTAGCGCACGCCGCTGAACACCGGCGCGTAGAACTCAACGGTCCCGTCGGCCTCATGGACCGTCTTGAAGCTGATGTTGACCGGCACGCCATAGTAATCGGCCACAAGGGGAAGGCGGGTGTCGAGTTTCCTGTCGAGAAGGTAGGCGGCGAGATTCATCTTCTCGCCGTTGACCAGGACGCTCTTGGCCACAAAGCCGTCGGACGGGAAGACCAGGGTGTCCCCCTCGCCCTGCTCGAAGAGGTTCACAATGCCGATCTCCGCCACCTTGTCCGCCGGCAGCTCGGCATGGAGCACCAGGGCGCCCTCCTCAAAGACCTCCAGGGTCTTGCCGTTGAACACCTTCGGCGTCTTCTTGCCCAGATCGTCCAGGTGGATGCCCGCGATCCAGCCGATGAGCGGGCGGACCCCGAAATCCCTGAACCCCGGCGCCTTCAAGGCAAAGAACAGGTGCGTCATGTTGGTGGCCGGAATGATGATGAAGCTGAAGCCGTGCCGCGGACCTTCGGCATAGACCCGGGCAAGGGTGCTCTGGTCGTAGAAGGCGATGGCCGCGTCCGTGACGACCCCCGTCAGGTCCGTGACGAATATCTTGTCCCGTGAGCACACGCCGCCCTGCTCGCCGGTGATGAAATAGGGGATGGTGCCCCCGAGCCAGTCGCCGCGCGGCAATGTGCGCAGCGCCCTTTCGTCTCCGGCAAGGATGAGCGTGCGGCCGTCAAGGATGAGCTCCGAGACCTCGTCGGTGCCCAGGAAGTGCTGGCGCATGCTGCCTCCTACCCGAAGATGGTCTTCAGGTCGTCTTGGATGCTCGGGGAATGCTCATTCTTGGTGAACACCGCGTGGAGCTGGTCCACGCCGGCGGCGATGTTCTCCGGGGAGGGATGCTCCCGCACCGACAGGATCAGGCTGCCCAGGACCATCTTCGCGGCCAGGGACCGCAGCTCAAAGGCCCTGCTGCCGGTCACGATGTCGCGCCAGAGCTGGTGGGACTTCTCGGGTACCTTCATCTGCGCCATCCTCCTCGGTTGCGTGCGCATGCAGGCCGCGGGCGCCTCTCCGCCCCCCGGCAGAGCGGCCCCCGCGCGAGGCGAGGCCGCAGGCAGGCACAGGGAGCCACGCTGCAGCATAACCAAAACCGCGATTTTTTGGCAAGGTCTTTCGTGGGAAGAGGGGAAGGCCGGCGGGGCGAACGCGGCCGGTGGCGCGGCCCCTCAGATCCCCCTGGCCTTGGCCAGCACCGCCGCCAGGGCCACGCTCCCGGCCAGGTAGCGCCAGTCCTCGGCCACGATGTACACCCCCACACCGGCGATGAGGATCAGCGCGTAGGCCCAGGTCTCGGCGCAGGACCGCACCAGCTCGTCCGCGCCCTCCTCGATGCTGTGCACGATGGGCTCGATGGCCTGCCACACCGGCTCGGCCAGGGCCGAAAGCTTGGAGCCCCCGCCCTGGCCGTTCTGGCCGCCATTCGCCGCGGGCGCGGACCATCGCGACTGCAGCTTGCGCCCGCATTTCCCGCAGGCCTGCGCGTCGTCCTGGTTCTTCGTGCCGCAGCCGGTGCAGATGATCATGAAGGCCCGCCCCAGCCAGGGCCTAGTTCAGCAGCTGCTGCTGGAAGTACTTGGCGCGCACGGCGCCCATCTTGGCCTGGATGTCCTTGATGCGGTCCTTGCTGGCCGGGTGCGTGGACAAAAACGCCGGCGGGGTCTGGCCCTTCTTGGCGCTGTAGGCGTCCATCTTCTGCCACAGGGTCAGCGCGCCCGCAGGCTCATACCCGGCCTTGGCCGCCAGGATCATGCCCACCTCGTCGGCCTCGGACTCCTGGGTGCGGCTGTGCGGCAGGAGGAAGCCCACCTGGGTGCCGATGCCGTAGGCCTGGGAGAAGACCTGGGCCACGGCGGGATTGGCCGAGCCGGCGCCAAGGGCGATGGACGCCGCCTGGCCCCCCATCTGGGCCATGAGGGCCATGCTCATGCGCTCGCCGCCGTGGCGCTCCAGGGCGTGGGCGATCTCGTGCCCCATGATGGCGGCCAGCTCGTCGTTGGTGGTGGCCAGCTCCAGAATGCCCGTGTAGACGAATACCTTGCCGCCCGGCAGGCAGAAGGCGTTCACCGTGTCCTTCTCGATCAGGTGGAACTCCCACTTGTAGTCCGGCTTGTTGGCGGCAACGGCGATGCGCCTGCCGATGCGCCTGACGCGCTCGGCCTGGATCTGGTCGTTGCTCTCCTTCTCCTTCTTCATGACGTCCTGGGCGGCCTGCAGCCCCAGCTGCGTCTCCTGCCCCTCGCTGATGAGCAGGAGCTGGTTGCGGCCCGTGTAGGCGGCCTTGGCGCAGGCCCACACGGTGATGACGAGCAGGGCCAGGCCCAGCAGCAGGGCGGCCCGTTTCCATTGGCGGTTCATGATGGCTCTCCTTGGCGCGGTTCGCGTTGTGTGCGCCGCGCGGCATGGGGTGAATATAACCACGCCCCGGCGCAGACTCAAGGGGCTGCGCGCGCAGGCAGGCCGCCGTACGGCCTGGCGCGGGTTCAGCCCGGCCCGCCGCCGGACATGCGCAGCAGCTCGGCCTCGATCGCGGGCGCATCCAGGCGCGCGCAGCCGGTGTAGGTCAGGCCGTCCAGCACATCCTTGCGCACCAGGAAGTGGCGCTGGGCCAGCCGGGCCAGCTGCGGCCAGTGGGTGATGAGGATCATCTGCTGCCTGGCCGCCAGGCCGGTGAGCCGCTCGCCCACGCGGATGAGCGTATGGCCGCCGATGCCCGCGTCCACTTCATCGAAGATGAGCGTGGGCTGGGCGGCCTCGGCCTGCAGGCTGGTCAGGGCCAGCAAAAAGCGCGACAGCTCGCCGCCCGAGGCGATCTTGTCCAGGGGGCGCGGGGGCTGGCCGGGGTTGGGCACCCAGAGCAGCCGGCCGCGCTGCTCCCAGAGGACCCCGCCAGGGCCGGAGTAGACCTCCACGGGCTCGAACACGAACTCCACCCGGGCATGCTCGGAAAAGCCCAGGCCGGCCATCTCGCGGCCCAGGCGCGCGCAGAGGTCCTCCGCCGCGGCCGCGCGGGCGGCGTTGAGCGCGTCGAGG
>JAHJLB010000038.1 GCA_018822105.1 Pseudomonadota bacterium | reverse complement strand
GCCGCGGGCATCGCCCACGAGATCAACACGCCCGCGCAATACGTGGGCAACAACGTCAAGTTCATCAAGGACGCCTTCGGGGATCTGCTCGTGGTGTGCGGCAAGGCCCGGGAGCTGGTGCTGGCGGCCCAGGACGCCCCGTCGACCAGCGCGGACATGGCGGCCCTGGGGGCGCTCATGGACGAGCGCGACATCAGCTACCTGGAGGCCGAGGTGCCCGGCGCCATCGCCCAGACCCTGGAGGGCGTGGAGCGCATCAGCACCATCGTGCGCTCGGTGAAGCAATTCGCCCATCCCGCCTCGGCGGCCATGAGCTCGGCGGACCTGAACGAGGCCATGCTGAGCACGGTGACGGTGTCGCGCAACGAATGGAAATACGTGGCCGAGCTGGAGACCGACCTGGACCAGGACCTGCCCCTGGTGCTCTGCATGATCGGCGAGATCAACCAGGTGGTCCTGAACCTCATCGTCAACGCGGCCCACGCCATCGCCGACGCCATCAAGGCGGACCCGGAGCGCAGGGGCCTGATCACCTTGAGCACAAGACTCGCCCCGCCCTGGGCCGAGATCCGCGTCACGGACACGGGCACGGGCATACCCCCGGCCGTTCAGGCCAAGATCTTCGACCCCTTCTTCACCACCAAGGAGGTGGGCAAGGGCACCGGCCAGGGGCTGACCATCTCGCGCTCCATCGTGGTGGAGAAGCACCACGGCCAGCTCTTCTTCGAAACCGAGCCCGGGGTCGGCACCACCTTCGTGGTGCGCCTGCCCCTGGAGCATGCCGAGGGACCCGAACAATGAAGCGCAACATCCTCTTCGTCGATGACGAGCCCAACATCCTCCAGGGCCTGCGGCGCATGCTGCGGCCCATGCGCGAGCAATGGGAGATGCACTTCGCCGCAAGCGGCCAGGAGGCCTTGGAGATCTTGGCCCGCGTGCCCATGGACGCCGTGGTCTCGGACATGCGCATGCCCGGCATGAACGGCCCGGAACTGCTGCGCCGCGTCATGCACGAGCACCCGGAGACCGTGCGCTTCGCCCTTTCCGGCTACTCGGACCAGGACATGGTCGGGCGCAGCATCGCGCCAACGCACCAGTACCTGACCAAGCCCTGCGACGAGAAGAAGCTCATCCAGGCCCTGACCGAGGCCATGGACGCGCGCGGGTTCATCTCCAACAAGGACCTGCTGGACAAGATCGGCCGCATCGAACATCTCCCGGTGCTGCCCAAGGCCTATGTGCGCATCACCGACGAGCTGTCCAAGGGCGATCCCTCGCCCAAGCTGATCGGCGAGATCGTTTCCGACGACATCGGCCTGTCTGCAAACATCCTGAAGCTCGTCAACTCGGCATACTTCGGCCTGGCGCGCCCCATCGCCTCGCCGCAGCAGGCGGTCATCGTGCTCGGGGTCAACGTCATCCGCTCGGTCATCCTCTCCCTGCATGTCTTCAAGAGTTTTGATTGCACGGAAGAAAGCTCCTTCTCCCTGTCGCTCTTGTGGGAACATTGCCTGCGCACCGCCGGCCTGGCGAAGGCCATCGCCAAGGTCGAAGGCATGGTCAAGGAGGACGCCGACAACGCATACATAGCGGCCCTGCTGCACGACGTGGGCAAGCTCCTGCTGAACGCGTTCTTCTCCACAGAATACCAGGAGGTGTTCCGGGTCGTGCGCGGGGAAAACCGCCTCGTGGCCGAGGTGGAGGCGGAGCAGTTGGGGCTCACCCATGCCCAGGTCGGGGCGTATCTGCTGGGCCTCTGGGGCCTGCCTTCCGCCGTGGTGCACGCCGTGGCCCGGCACCATGCCCGGACCCCGGGGCCGGGGGGGCTGTGCCCCGCGGACGTGGTTTACTTCGCCAACCAGCTGGACCACGACGTCTTCGTGTTCAATGCGCATTACGCCAGGCCCCCGGTTGATCCGGAGCGTCTGGCGGCCATCGGCGGCCCGGACAGGTACGCGCGCTGGCGGGACGAGGCCCTGGCTCTGAGCCTCAACAAGGAGGAGACATGAACAGAAAGGTGCTCTTCGTCGACGACGACGTGAACCTGCTGGAGAGCTTCCGCAGGCAGCTGCACAAGAAGGTCAACCTGATCACGGCCGAAGGCCCCAAGGCCGGCATCGAGACCGCCGCGCGCCAGGGGCCCTTCGCCGTGGTCATCAGCGACTACAGCATGCCCGTGATGAACGGCGTGGACATGCTGCGCGTCATCCGCCACGGCAACCCGGACACCGTGCGCATCCTGCTCACCGGCCACGCCGACGTGGAGATCGCCATCCAGGCCGTGAACGAGGGCAACATCTTCCGCCTCCTGACCAAGCCCTGTCCGCCGGAGACCATTGAAAAGGTGCTCCTCGACGCCTTCCGGCACTATGATCTGGTCACCGCCGAGCGCGAACTCCTGGAGAAGACCCTCAAGGGCAGCGTGTCCGTGCTCTGCGACCTCATCTCCCTGGTCAAGCCGGACGTCTTCGGACGGGTGTCGCGCATCCTGCCGCACCTGCGCGGGGTGTCCAAGCGCATGGCCGACCCGCGCCCCTGGGAGACGGAGACGGCGGCCATGCTCTCGGTGGTGGGCTTCATCACCCTGCCGGATTCCCTCATCCGCAAGGTGGAGAAGGGCCAGCCCCTGACCGATGCCGAACTCCAGCAGTTCCTGGGGCATCCGGCCTTCGGGGCCAGGCTGGTGGGCAAGATACCGCGCATGGACGGCGTGGCGGCCATCGTGGCCCACCAGGAGAAGCACTACGAAGGCGGCGGCGTGCCCAAGGAGGCCGCGCCCGGCGAGGCCATCCCCCTGGGCGCGCGCATCCTCAAGGCCGTGGTGGACTTCGACATCCTGCTGGCCAACGGCATGCCCAAGGCCGAGGCCATCACCAAAATGGAGCGCCGCAAGGGGGCCTATGACCCGAAGGTGGTGGCCGCCCTGGCCGAGGTCATCAATGAGCAGGCGCGCTACGCCATGCAGAAGGTGCACCTGCACGCCCTGGCTCCGGGCATGATCCTGGCCGAAGACCTCTACGGGCAGCGCGGCAGCGAGACCCTGCTGCTCATGGCCAAGGGCCGGGAGCTGAACGAGACCGTCATCGAGTACATCCTGGACAACTCGCGGACCGTCAAGATCAACCAGCCAGTGGCCGTCATCCAGCCGCTGTAGAGCGCACCACCAGAGGGAGGACAGCAATGCCCAATACAAAAGCCCGCGTGCTCATCGTGGATGACGACACCAACCTGCTGGAATCCATGCGCCGCCAGTTCAGCGCCAGGCATGAGGTGCTGACGGCCCAAAGCGGCCCGGAGGCCCTGGAGCTCATGGCTTCGAGTCCGCCGTTCAAGGTGGTCATCTCGGATTTCAAGATGGCGGGGATGGATGGCATCCACTTTTTGTCCAGGACCGCAGAACTCTACCCGGACACGGTGCGCATCCTGCTCACGGGCTTCGCCAACCTGGAGAACGCCGTGCAGGCCGTGAACCAGGGCTTCATCTACCGCTTTCTGAGCAAGCCCTGCTCGCCCGAGACCCTGGACCAGGCCCTGGCGGACGCCCTGCGGCAGCACGGCCTTGTGGAGGCCCAGCGGGAGAACTACTCGCTCAAGCGTTTCAAGACCCTGCTGGAGGGCATCGTGCTCGGCTTTTCCGCCTTGGTGGAGGCCCGCGACCCCTACCTGGCCGGGCACCAGACCCGGGTCACGGCCCTGTCCCTGGCCATGGCCCGCGAGCTTGGCTTCGGCCCGGACGACATGGACATCCTGCGCATCGCGGCCCTGCTCCACGACATCGGCAAGGTCTACGTGCCCGCGGACTTCCTGAACCGCCCGGGCATCCTGCGCGACGAGGAGTTCTCGGTCATCAAGATGCACCCCGAGGTGGGCTACGACATCCTGAAGAACCTGGGCGAGGACTGGCCCGTGGCCACCATCATCCGCCAACACCACGAGCGCATGGACGGCTCGGGCTATCCCCAGGGCCTGGCCGGCGACGACATCGACAAGGGCGCCCGGGTCATCGCGGTGGCCGACGTGGTGGACGCCATGTGCTCGCATCGGCCCTACAGGCCGAGCCTGGGAATCGATGTCGCCCTTGCGGAGATCGAAAAGGGCAGAGGCGTCCTCTATGACAGCCGCGCTGCGGACTCCTGCCTGAGGCTCTTCCGCGAGAAGGGCTTCCAGTTCCCGCTGGCCGTGGGGAATTTCTGAACAGCCCAGGCCAAAGCGCGCCGGCTGTCCCGCGCGCCGGGGACCAGGGCCAGGCGCCCCCCGGGTGCCAGGACGGCGTCATGCGCACCGTGCTCTTCGTGGACGACGAGCCCATCCTGCTCATGGGCCTCAAGCGGATATTCCGGCGCATGGGCGTGAGCTGGGACATGCACTTTGCCTCTGACCCCAGGGAGGCCCTGGAGTTCATGGCCGGACAGCACGTGGACGCCATCGTCACGGACCTGACCATGCCCGGCCTGGACGGGGCCGAACTGCTCCGGCGCGTGATGCGCCTGCACCCGGACACGGTGCGCTTCCTCCTGTCCGGCTACTCGGAAGAGGAGATCCTGGGCCGGTCCTTGGCGCCCGCGCACCAGTTCTTCACCAAGCCCTGCGAGGAGGCGCGGCTCGTGGAGGCCCTGGAGCAGGCCATGGACGCCCGCGCCTACGTCACCAACCCGCTGGTGCTGGAGAAGATCGGCCTGCCGCTCTTGCCCGGGATCGCCCGCCTCGTGGCCTTCGAGCTGGACAAGGAGATCCCCGACATCGAGGAGATCGCCGCCATCGTGGCCCGCGACGCGTCCATGGGCGCGGCTGTCCTTGAGCTCGTCAGGGCGACGGCGTCCGGCCCTGGCAGCCCGGCCGATTCGCCCAGACAGGCGGTGCTCGCCCTGGGCAAGGACGTCATCCTGTCGGCAATGCTCTTCACCTTTCTCTTCCAACGCTTCGAAGCCACCGGGGTGCGCTCCTATTCCCTGCCCATGCTCAAGGACCACTGCCTGCGCACCGCGGGCATAGCCCGCGCCGTGGCCAGGAACATGGGCCTGGACCGGGCCGCCGCAGACTTCGCCTACTCCGCCGCGCTGCTGCACGATGTGGGCAAGCTGCTGCTGGATGTCCTGTACGCCACGGAGTGCCAGGTGATCATGGAGGAGGTGCGGGCCAGCCGCAGCAGGGTCTCCGAGGCGGAGTCCAGACATCTGGGCCTCACGCACGCCCAGGTCGGGGCCTATCTGCTGGGGCTCTTGGGGCTGCCGGAGCCGGTGGTGCGCGCAGTGGCCCGGCACCACGCCGGCGCGCGCGCGCCAAAGGCCTTTCATCTGGAGGACGCCGTCTATTTCGCCAATGTGCTGGACCACAGCCTCTTCGTCTTCAACGAATCCTACGCGCGGCCCGAGCCGGACCCGGAGCGCCTCGCAGCCGCGGGCGGCGCCCAAAGGTTCGCGAAGTGGGAAGGACTGGTCCTGGCCTTGTGGGACAGAAAGGACGGCGGATGAGGGCGCCGGCCCTGGCCCGCCCGGAAGCAGGCGGAGCCCTAGGTTTCCGCCTGCCGGGGGATCCAGATGCGGAAGGTTGAGCCCTGCCCCGGCTCGGAGACGGCCCCGATGCGGCCCCCGTGCTGGTCCACGGCCTTCTTGGCGATGAAGAGCCCCAGCCCGGTGCCGCGCGAGCCCTTGGTGGAGAAGAACACCGAGAACAGCCGCGCAAGGGTCTCCGGCTGCATGCCTATGCCGTTGTCCTCGATCTCGAAAAACACGCCGCTGGCATCGGGACGGGCGCGAAAAGACACCTGATGCCCAACCTTGGCCTTGTCCTCCAGGCAGGCATCCACCGCATTCTCCAGAATGTTCACCAGGGCGGCGGTGAGCACCACGGAATCCACGGCAAAGGCCCCCAGATTCGGCGCGATCTCACTCGCAAAGTCCACACCGCACTGTTCGGCCTTGGGCGCCACGGCCTCGGCCACCTGCTCGGCCAGATGCGCGGCCTCGGTCTCGCGCAGCTGCAGTTCGCGCTTCTTGGCGTAGAACAGGATGTCCAGCACCATGCCCTTGATGCGGCCCACAAGCTCCGTGACCTTGCCCCAGCCCGCCTGGACCAGGGCCTGGTCGCCCGAGCGGAAGCCTGCGTTGACCTTGTACATGCCGCCGTCGAGGGCCGTGAGCAGGCCCTTGATGCCGTGGGACAGCGAGGCGATGAGCATGCCCAGGGAAGCCAGGTGGTCCTGCATGCGCGAGAGCTCGGTGATGTCCGTGGCCATCTCCATGACGCCCTCGATCTCCCCGGCCTCGTTGCGGATGGGCGCGGTCCAGACCACCAGGTTCACCGGCTCGCCGTCCTTGCCGCGCACGGTGAGCTCGGTCTGGTGCGGCAGGCCGTCCTCAAAGGTCTTGAGGGTGGGGCAACCGAAACAGGGCCGCCCGCTGCCGCAATAGGCCTCGTAGCACAACCCGCCTGTCCTGGCGCCGAATTCCTGCCGAAAGCGCCGGTTGGCGGCCTGGATGCGCAGGTGCCGGTCCTGCACGGTGATGAAGCAGGGCGCCTCGTCGAAAAGCTGCTGGTAGCGCTGCCGGGAGGCCCGCAGCTCGTCCTGCAGGCGCTGCACCTCGCCGGCGTCAACGGCCAGCTCCAGCACAAGCTCCACCTCGCCGTCCGAACCGCGGATGGGCGCGGTGTGCACCATGACGGCGGACAGGGTCTCGTCCGGGCCGAAAAGGGCCTCGCGGCTCTTCTGGCCCTGGCCGGTGCGCAGGGCGCGGCCCACGGGGCTTTCCCCGGGCGAGCTTGAGGCTCCGGCATAGATGATGTAGCCGAGCTGCCCCACGCGGTCGCCCAGGCGCTCGCGGTAGAGCTGGTTCACCGAGACGATGCGCTGCTCGCGGTCCTGGATGGACACCAGGCACGGCAGGCCGTTGAAGATGCCCAGGCCGCCCTCCACGTCCCCGGCGATGCCGCCGATGAGCTGTGTCAGCCCCTCCACGGCCCCCTTGACCGCGCACTGGCGCTCCATGTCCACCAGCCGCTCGGATTGCTGGCGCACCAGCTCTTCCAGATTCTCGGTGTGCCGGCGCAGGCTCGCGCGCATGGCGATGCGCTCGCTGGCGCGCCTGAGCGCGATCTCCAGCACCTCGGGGCCGACGGGCTTGGCGATGAAGTCGCAGGCGTCGAGCTTCAAGCCCGCCACGGCCATGTCCAGATCGCCATGGCCCGTGACCAGGATGACCTCGGTCTCCGGGCTCTGGCCCTTGATGCGGCGCAGGAGCTCCAGGCCGTCCATGCCGGGCATGCGGATGTCGGTGAAGACGACCGGAGGGCGCACCCGCTCAAACACGGCCAGGGCCTCGTCGCCGCTGGCCGCCTGATGCACGGTGCAGCCCATGTCGGCCAAGGTGATGCCGACCACCTTGCGTATCCCGGCCTCGTCGTCCACAAGAAGCACATTCATCGCCATTCGGCCTGCCCCCGGCACTGCCCGCACTCGACCCGCCCGGACTGCGCCCATGATCTGGCACGGTTCCTACAGCAATTCCCCCTGAAAGGGAAAGCTCCTATTGGCGGCACCTTAGGGTGCGCCGATGGCCTGCTCCACAATGCCCAGAACGTGGGACGGCTCAAAGGGCTTGTTCACCGTGGCCACGGCCTTGCGGATGGCCAGATGGATGCCCGCCAGGCCGCTGATGACCACCACGGGCAAGTCCTTGAACTCCGCCCTCTGGCTGAACTTGCGGTAGAACCTCGGCCCCCATTCGTCGGGCATCTCAAGGTCCAGGGTCAAGAGGTCCGGGCGCTCGCGCTCCAGCACCTCCATGGCGCTCTCCCCGCCGGAAGCCGAACAGGTGGCGTAGCCGCGCTCTGTAAAGATGGACACGAGGTATTCCACGATATCCGGATCGTCGTCCACCACCATGATTTTCTTGGACATGTCACGCCTCCTTTGTGTTCTGCTCCAAACTGTCGCCCAGGACCGTGCTTGCGCCCCGCGCCGACATGATCCGTTCCGCCTCCCGCAGCAAAGCCTCCGGGCTGGGGGGCTTCTCCACATATCCGTCCACATCCGGCAGCCGGCCTGTGGCCCCGCTGCGCACCAGCGACAGCGAGTGCCTGAAGGCCTCTCCGGCGATGGCCGAAACCACGAGCACCCGGACCGCCTGGAGTTCCGCGTCGGCCTTGAGCCGCTGGAAGAGCCGGATGCCGCCCTGGTTCGGCATCATGAGATCCAGGCTGACGAGGTCGGGCCTCCACTCCAGGGCCTTGCGGAAGCCCTCCTCGCCGTCCCGGGCCGTGGCCGTCTCGTACCCCGCAGTCTCAAAGACAGCGGCGATGTACAGCCTGAGGTGCATCTCGTCGTCCACCACGAGCACCCGGCCCCGGCCCGGATCCTGGCCCGGGTCTCGGGCCGTCTCTCGGGGCTGGCCCGCCGTCATGGCCTACTCCGCGCGCTGAACCCCGTAGGGGCTCACATCCACCTTGTCCGGGTGGTTCACGCTCAGAACCGGACAGGCCGAGCGCAGCACGACCTGCTCGATGGTGCTGCCGAGCAGGGCCTGCTCCGGGTCCACATCCTTGGTGTGGTGGGCCATGACGATGAGGTCGGCCTTGGCTTCGCGCGCGTACTTGAGCACCTCCACATGGGGGGTGCCTTCGCGCAGGGCCAGAACATAGTTGTCGAAATCGCCCATATTGGCCACATACTTGTCCTGCACCTTCTTCTCGGCCAGGGCAAGCTGCTGCTCGATGTAGGCCTGGGTGGCGGTGCTGGCCTGGCCCTCGGGGCCGATGTCCACGCAGTGGAACACATGCAGCTTGCAGCCGATCTCCTTGGCCACGTTGCGCGCGAACTGGAAGGCGTAGTCGGCCGGCTTGCTGAAGTCGGTGGCGACCACGATGTTGGCGAAGTACGACCAGCAGGTGACGCAGGGGCGGCTGACGATGAGCACCGGGCAGCGGGCGCTCTTGGCCACCTTCTGCATGGTGCTGCCGGCGATGGCGCGGTGGCGCATGGCGCCCACGTCCTCCTCGCGTGTGTGCGCGCCCATGATGATGAGGCTGGCGTCCTCCTTCCTGGCCTTGCGCAGGATCTCCGTGTGCGGCTCGCCCGTGGCGGTCTCGTACACGCAGTTGGGATGGTCCTTGCCCAGCTTCTCGTAGTACTGGGCCATCTCCTCCTTGACCAGGCTGATCAGGTTCTCGTCCACGTTCTCGGCCTCGCCGGTGCGCACATCGCGATAAGTGAGGCTGAACCCGCGGCCGGGCAGGCCAAAGACGTGGTACACGGAGAGCTTCGAACGGTTCTTACGGGAGAGCTCGAAGGCGACGCGGGCGGCGTCGTCGCAGGTGGGAGAGGCCGACGTGGCGAACAGGATCTTCTCAAACATAACTACCTCCTTAGTGCGCATTCAACGGGAGCGCCGTGGAATGCGAGTTGCCAACCGATGCCTTCCTGAAACTCGAACAGGCTGCACACTGTCTGGAAGCTGAATTCGTCCACGCGGTCGCCGAAGATGACATGCCGCAGCGGCCCCAGGACCACAGGGACGTCCAGCAGGGTCTCCACCGGGTAGGGCTTGATGGCCACATCCTCCCCTTCCGGCCCCACCCCCCGCAGCGCGTGGTAGATCTCCAGCCTGGGCGGAGCGGGATGGCCGATGACCTCCACGGTCTTGGACAACTCCAGCCGCGCGAGCCCCGCCGGAACACAGCCCGAGGCGGGCCATCCGCCAAGGCCGTCGGCCAGGTCCCGGGCAAAGGGGTTGAGCCGCGTGAGCACCGGGTGCCGCACAAGCATCCTGACAAAGCTGCGCAAGACGTAGCCATCACCCAGCAGCACGCGGGCCCCGAGCACGCACAAGGGGTCTGCCTCGCGGACCCCGTTGTGACGGACAAGAAATCCATCCGCTGCAAGTGTGATTTCGTCCATATTGCACATCCGTCATGTATGATTGTGCCGAAGCAACATCACCCTGATGCATTTTCTTCGTATTCCATTATAATGCTGCAGTCAACATTGCTCATAACAATTCGTTGCAAAAAAGTGATATTTTCACATTACAAATCCACTCTTGCCAGGTATGAGTATACTGAATGCAGTACCTGAACCAATTTCGCTGTCCACAGCAATGCTTCCGCCGTGTTCTTCAACGATTTTTTTCGTGGTCATGAGGCCCAGGCCCGAGCCGCCCTCGCCCTTTGTGCTAAAGAACGCCGTAAAGAGCCTGGACTGGGCCTCCTTGTCCAGGCCGCAACCGTTGTCCGTGACGCTGAAGCGTACGCCCCCGTCCGGCACGGGCTCCACATCCAGGGCCACGCGCCCGCCTGGGGTCTCCGGTCCGAACCCGGCCGCCTGGCACGCATCCAGGGCGTTGCCCACCAGATTCATCAGGCAGCGGTGCAGGGCCTCGGCATCGAGCATGACCGGCTCCATGGCCGGCGGATGCGTCAGCCTGAGCGCGATTCCTGCGGCCTGGGCCTTGAGGCGCAGCAGTTCCGCCACCTCGCGGGCGGGCTGAGACGGATCGCAGGGCGCCAGCTTCAGCGCCTCGGGCTTGGCGTAGCGCAGCATCTCCAGGGAGAGGTTCTTGATCTTCTCCACATTGGCCCCCAGCATCTCCCAGCCCTGCTCCAGGTAGGCCCGGCGGTCCTGCTCCAGCCCCTTGCCCAGGAGAAAGATGCTGCCCTCCAGGCCGCTGGCCAGGTTCTTGATGGCATGGGACAGGCCGGCCACGGTCTGGCCCACGGCGGCCAGGCGCTCGGCGGTGAGCAGCTCGCGGGTCTTCTGCTCCACCAGCCGCTCCAGGTTCTCGGTGTGCTCGCGGATGGCCCGGCGCATCTCCAGGCGTTCGTGCGCGCGCTTCAGGGCGATGTCCAGGGCGTCGTCGCTGATGGGCTTGGTCACGAAATCCGTGGCGTCGAGCTTGATGCCCTGGATGGCCAGATCAATGTCCCCGTGCCCGGTGATGAGGATGACCTCGACATCCTCCTGGCCGCTGGCCTTGATGGCGCGCAGGAGCTCCAGGCCGTCCATGCCGGGCATCTTGATGTCCGTCAGCACGATGGGGGGGTGGTGGGCCTGATACTCGGCCAGCCCCTTTTCGGCGTTCTCGGCGGTGTGCACCTCATAGCCGCGGTCCGCCAGGGTGATCCCCAGCACCTTGCGGATGCCCTCCTCATCGTCCACCAGCAGTATCTTCCGGGGCGCGCTCATGTCCGCTCCTCCGCATCCAGGACCGCCACCGGCAGGGTGATGATGAAGCGGGTGCCCTGGCCCGGCGTTGAATAGGCGCGGATGTCGCCGCCGCAGTCCTTGACGATGCCGTAGCTGATGGACAGGCCCAGCCCCGTGCCCTTGCCCACCTTCTTGGTGGTGAAGAACGGCTGGAAGATCTTCTCCACCACGCCGCTGGGGATGCCGCAGCCGGTGTCGGCGATGACCACGGACACATACTGGCTGTCATGGCTGGCCGAAAGCTGGATGCGCTTCACCCCTTCGGGCTTGGGCTCGGCGGCCCATTTCTCCTCGATGGCGTCGCGGGCGTTGATGAGCATGTTGATGAACACCTGCTCCAGGCGGCCGGCATCGGCCAAGACCAGCGGCAGGCCCTGATCCAGGTGCACGGACACCTCGATCTCGCGCAGCTTGAGCTGCTGGCTGAAGATGTCCAGGGCGCGCCGCAGGATGCCCCCGGCGTCCACAGGCTCAAGCTTCATCTCCGGCTTGCGCCCGAACTCGCGCAGGTGGTTGATGATCTTGGAGGCGCGGTCCACATGGGCGTCGATCTCCTGGGCCATCTCGGCCAGGATCCCCGGGTCCAGGGGCTCGGAGCGGGTGATCTTGCGCACGATGAAGCTGGCGGCGGTCTTGATCACCGACAGGGGCTGGTTCAGCTCATGCGCCATGCCCGTGGCCATCTCGCCCAGGGTGGCCATCTTGGAGGCCTGGATGAGCTGCTGCTCCGTCTCCAGGCGCTTGGTGATGTCGCTGGTTGTGACGAGCAGGACCTTCTGCCCGCTGAACTCCGAGGGCGACACGCGCACGGTGGCGAACAGCCGGCGGCCATCCTTGGTCGTGTGCACCACGCGGTCATGGACGTCCGTCTGCAGCAGCCGCCTGGCGAAGCGGTCGCGGTCCTCCTTGGGGAACAGATCCAGGAACGACCGGCCCAGGATCTCAAAAGGCTCGTAGCCGTAGACCAGCGTCACGGACTCGTTGCAGTCCAGCATGCGCAGGGACTCGACCTCCAGCACGAACACGGGGTTGGGGATGTTGCGGAAGATGGCCTGGTACTTGTGCTCGCTCTTCTCCAGCTCCTCCTCCAGCTGCTTGCGGCTGGTGATGTCCAGGCACATCTCCATGGCCGAGACGATCTCGCCCTCGCTGTTGGTAATGGGCGTGGTGGTCACCAGCCAGTGCCGCTGGGTGCCGTCGGCGTCAAAGCCGGTCTCCTCGCTGCAATGGCTCTTGCCCGTCTTGAAGGTCAGCTCCACCGGGCAGTTGGGGCATTTCTCGTTGCGCCCCTTGTAGGCGTGGTAGCAGAAGTCGCCGGGCCGGGGCCGGAACTTCTCGCGGAACTCCTGGTTGTAGCGCAGAAGCCGGAAGTTCCTGTCCTGCACCGTGATGATGCAGGGCACCTGGGAGAACAGCGACTGGTACTCGTCGCGCTGGCGGTTCAGCTCGATCTGCTTCTCGCTGATGCTCTTGCCCATGCGCTCGATGGCGTCCACCAGGGTGCCCATCTCGTCGTGCTGGGAGATGTCGATGCCGGCGCACTGGCCGCCCTCGGCGATGCGCTTGGCGCCCCGGATGAGCTTGCGGATGGGCCGGATGACGAAGCGCATCATGAACAGAAAAATGGACAGGCCCAGGGCCAGAAGCACGATGGCCGTGAAGCCGATGATCCTGGTCTTGGAGGTGCTGATCTCCCGGTCCGCGGCCTCCAGGGAGAGGACCACGTCGATGGCGCCCAGGACCTTCTTGTCCCTGGGATGAAAATGGCAGCCCTCCGCGCAGCCGGGCTCGTTGTGGATGGGACTGATGATGCCCAGGTTGCGCTGCCCGTTCGGTCCGTCGAAGATGCGCATGCGCGCGTCCAGGGGAACGTCTGCCACCGGCGGGGAGGACCGGTGGCAGACGAAGCAGGCCTGGCTTTTGATGTCCGTGACGCTGTCCATTTCCTCGGGGATGTTGGAGAACTTGATCTGACCATCCTTGTTGTAGATGCGGATGGCCAGGATGCCCTCCTGGCGCCCCACGTTGGAGATGATCTGGTTCAAGTCCTCGCGCGCGTTGAGCATCATGGCGTAGCGGGTGCCGAGCTTGATGGTGTTGCCCATGCGGTCGGCCTCGGCCACCACGTAGGCCATGAGCACGTCCTCCTGGTGGCTGATGGCCAGATAGGAGAGCGCCGAGACGCAGACCACGAGCGCCGTCCCCGCAGCCACGATGAGCTTGGAGATCAGGCTTCCCTGGATGATGGTCCACAGCTTGCGCATGGCTCACTCTCCGGGCTGATTCCGCCTGCGGGCCCGCCAGAAGGCCAGGGCCCAGCCGGTCAACGCTTGTGGCACTGGCCGCAGGCCAGCGGCCCCTTGCCCTTGGCCCTGTGGCAGTCGATGCACTGCTTGTGGTAGGCGCGCTGGAGCCCCGTGGCCTTGCCCGCGGGCTTCACCTTGTGGCAGTCCGCGCAGGGCGTGCCCTCGGTGGAGGCGCTCTTGTCCTGCTTGCCGTCGGCCCCGCCGTGGTGGCAGACCACGCACTCGTCGAGCTTGGCCTTTTCGTTGTGCTTGTCGTGCGCGAACAGCGCCGGCGGACGCTGGAATTTGCCGAAGGCCTCGGGAGCCAGCTTGGTGATGCTCTCCTGGGCCAGGGCCTGGGCCGCCACAAGGGTCAGGGCGGCCAGGATGAGAAGGGGAAGTATGCGTCTCATGTCTGCCTCCTGCTAAGCCTCTGGCTTTTCCATGCATTCATAGATGATGTCGCTCAAGAACTTGAGATCCATGCCCAGCTTGTGGTGGTGGATGATGTCATGCAATCCGCCGTGGCAGTTGTGGCACGGGGTGATGATCGTCTTGACCCCGGTGGCCTTGAGCTGCTCGGCCTTGACCGCGTTGCCTTCCACCCGCACGTTCTTGAAGGGGGGGCCGCAGTTGATGACGCCGCCGCCCGCCGCGCAGCAGAAGTTGTGCTCCATGTTGGGGTGCATCTCGATGATGTCGCCCTCCACCAGGAAGCGGGTGACCTCGCGCAGCTTCTGCTGCAGGCCCCTGCCGCGCACGATGTTGCAGGGATCCTGGATGGTCACCGGCCCGGGGAACTTCTTGGCCAGCTTGATTTTGCCCTCCTGGATGAGCTCCCAGTAGAACTCCACGGCGTGGATCACCGGCACCGGATGCCAGCGCCAGCCCAGCCAGCGGTTGCCCACGTCGTATACGGAGCGGAAGGCGTGGCCGCATTCGCCCATGACGATGCGCTTGACCTTGAGCTTCTGGGCGCTCTCGAAGTGCTGGCGCTTGAGCCGGCCCATCACCTCGAAATCGCCGCTGAACATGCACATGTCGGAGTTGTCCCAGCCTGTCTGGGCGGGCATGGTCCAGTCCACCCCGGCCATATGCATGATGGCCGCAGCCTGGTAGATGAGCTGGGTGCGGAACTTGGGCTCGGGCGCGATGACCGAGTAGTAGATGTCCGCGCCCTCCTTATCCAGCGGGATGCGCAGGCCGGGGAACTCCTCCCTGGCCTCGTCCTCCTGCCACATGAGCGAGTCCGTCCATTCGTCGTCCTTGACCCACATCTGGTTGAAGGTGGACGCGTGGCTGTGGGCGGTGTCCTGCATGTACTGCGGGGTGCAGCCCAGCTTGTGGCAGATGCGCCGCACCGTGCTCATGATGTAGGCCGTGTCGATGCCGATGGGGCAGAGATGCACGCAGCGGCGGCAAAGGTTGCATTCGGTGTAGGCCAGCTGGGCCATGCCGTAGATGAAGTCCGGGTCCACCCGGCCCTTCTTGTCCAGCAGCACGCTCATGGTCTGGTGCACCTTGCCCGCCGGGGTGTAGCTCGGGTCGCCGGGATGCGAGAGGGCGAAATGGCAGGCCTCGGCGCACATGCCGCAGCGCATGCAGGTCTCGGCATAGGTCTTCAGCCGCGCGCCGGTCTCGCCCTGCAGCACTGCGACGATGGTTTTCTCTATCTTCTCCGGGGTCAGCAGCGAGACCCCGCGCCGAAGCCCCGCGTCCTCGATGAGTCGTTCTGTAATGCCCATGTGTGTCCTCCTTGGCCCTTTCCGTTACCAGTCGCGCGCGTGCCGCACGCCGCCGAATTCCGAGCCCATATACGCGCGGGTGAAGGCGGCGAAGACCATGTGCGAGAGGCGGGTGAAGGGAATGGCCGCCAGCATGATCTCCCCGGCGACGATGTGGGCGATGAGCATGATTTGGTAATCAAACACCTGATGATAGGCCAAAAAGCCCGTCAAAAACGGCAGGGCTACGATTGCGAGCGCCAGCCAGTCCTTGCCGGTGGTGATGTAGGCCACATCCTTCTGGGTCAGCCGCCGGCCGGCGAAGACCAGGCACGCCGCCAGCACCACCAGGGTCATGATGTCGGCCACGTTGTCGGGCAGGGTGGCGTAGCTTAGCCCAAAGAACTCGGTCCAAAGGGCCACATGGGCCATGAGGAACACGGGCACCGCCACCAGACAGACGTGGAAGGCGAAGGTGGTCACGGTCAGGAGCGGATTTTTGCGCCAGCCCAGGGCGTTGAAGGGGATGAGCCAGTTGACGATGGAGCGCAGGGAGAAGCCCAGGTCCAGGAAGGCCCAGGACGAGGCGTCTTTTTTCTTGGCCAGTTGATACATGGAGATAAGCCGCCAGGCCGAGCCCAGAAGGAATATCCCCCAGGCAATCCAGGCCAGGGGGCCAGTGACGAATTCGTATGCCGCGTTCATGGTCGTCCTCCTTCCCGCGCCTAGGCGCGGCCCACCTCTGCGACGATGCGCAGGAAGGCGTCCTTGTCCAAGGCACGGATGAGCAGCTTCGTCCCGTCGGGGCTGAAGATAGGCTCCCAGACCTTGGTGAATTCACGGGGGTAGACCCGACCGTTGACCACAACGGTCTGACGTCCGGCCCGCTCCACCTTCACGGCCACATGGCCGCCGCTGGGGCTGATGACCGGCGCCCAGGCCATGTCCCAGACTCCATCCCAGAGCCGCCCGTCCACCATCACCCGCCAGTCGCGGTTGTCCGCGCAGCCCAGGGCCGCGACCACCTCGCCCTGGCGGGCTATGCTCAGGTCCGTCACCACCGGAAGGGACACCGACCAGGGCTTGCCGTTCACAGCCACGGTGAACTGGCCGAACTGCGGGGCCACGATGGCCGCGATGCTCTTGCCATCCTGGCTGATGACCTGGTGCCAGCACTGGGCGAAACGCGGCTCCCAAATGATCTGGTCGTCCTGGGCCAGGCCCCAGGCCCCCTTGACGCGCACCGGGGCCACCACCGTGCCCGAAGCCGGGTTAAAGCGCGGCTCCCAGACGCAGCCGTAATTTCCCGCCCACTTCTTGCCGTTCACGGCAATGGAGTAGTCGTAAAGGCTGGTCCGCACCTGGGCGGCCACGTTCTTGCCCTGGGGGTCGAAGGTCGGGGTCCAGACGTTCATGAAGTTTGCGTCCCAGGCCTCGCCGTTGACGGCGACGCCGAACACGCCCTTGTGGAAGTCGTCCAGGTCGGCCGGCTTCAGGGACTCGAGCTGGACCACCGCCGCCGAGGACTGCCCATCCGCCGAAAGCACGGGCTGGTTGGCGTTCTCGAACAGGGTCTCCCAGGGCGCCCCGTTCAGGCACAGCCCATACTCGCCGCCGCTCTGGATGCAGGCCGCGATGACGTCGCCCTCGGCGGAAAACTCCGTGCCCCAGAGGTAGTCGAAGCTCTCCTCCCAGGCCGCGCCGTCCACGGCCAGGGTCCACATGCCGTCCTGCTGGACGATGGCCGTGAAGCGCCCGTCCGGGCTGAAACGCGGGTACCAAGCCTTCTCAAAGGTGTTCTCCCACATCTCGCCGTTGACCAGGGCCGAAAAGCCGCCCTCCGCCAGAGCGGCCAGGGAGGCCAGGCGCTCCCCGTCCGGCGAGGCGTGCGGCTCCTCGACCCACGCACAGTCCTCCGGGCTTTTCAGCGCCGCAAGGATGACCCTTTGCCCCGGTTCCCAATTCCACAAGCTTGGTGGATGCATGTCGCCCTCCCCCGCACGCCTGGCGTGCGATTCGCATTGACCGCAGAGTGTTCCGCTATGAATTCCTCATTATACTCGCAAGATTATTGAGCTATGAAAAGAACCTGCACTACGTCGTAAGACAATTTTCAATGTACCTACATGCAATGTTGCCACAAAAGAATTATCGTGTGAAGCACTTTTTGGAATTTTCTCTTTACACACGCTCAAAGTATGTATAAGATATTTAAGTATACAGAATTAGTATGAGTTGCAAAGACATTTTGCGTCGTGTAGTGTGTCCATGTCCATTTCAACGCCATGTTCCAGAGGCGCAGCTTCGGCAAGGACGTCAAGGCTTGGGGTGCACGGGAAACACAGGGGGCTTCATGCGGCTGACCACCAAGGGAAGATACGGGATGCGGCTCGTGCTGGACATCGCCCAGCACGAGGAGAGCGGTCCGGTGTCCATGGCCGAAACGTCGCTTCGGCAAGACATCTCCGCCAAATACCTGGAGCGGCTGGTGGGAGAGCTGCAGCGCGCCGGCTTCATCCGCAGCGTGCGCGGACGCGAAGGCGGGCACCTGCTGGCCATGCCTCCGGAAAGCATCACCGTGGGCGACGTGGTGCGCGCCGTGGAAGGCGACACGGCCATGCTGGCCTGCAGCAGCAACCGGCTGGCCTGCCCGCGCTCCGTGCACTGCCTCACGCGCGCCATCTGGATCGCCGCGGATCAGGCCATGCTCGAAAAGCTGGACTCCGTCACCGTGCGCGACATCCTGGACGACGGACAGAACTGCATCGCCAAAAAGGAGGCCGAGAAGGCCAAGGCCGAAAAGGCTCCGCGCGCGCTGCCGGAGAACCAGCCCAGGGAGGACGCGCCGCCAGACCCGAACATGCGCAAGAAGCTGGCCCGGCGCATCTTCCGCCAGCGCCTGGCCCAGACCACCCAGGGGCGCCCGGAGCGGCACCCTGGCGCGCTGAAGAAGATCATGGTGGTGGACGACGATCCGGACATCGTGGACTATCTGGTGACCGTTTTCCGCGAGCGCGGCTACGACACCTGCAGCGCCTCGGACGGGGATGTGGCCATGGAGGTGCTCATCCGCGAGTATCCGGACCTCATCACCCTGGACCTGGAGATGCCCTTCGAGTGGGGCCCGAAATTCTTCCGCAAGTTCTCGCGCATCCCCGAGTACCGCGACCTGCCGGTCATCGTCATCAGCGGCCTGCCGGGCATCCACCTGGCCATCCGCAAGGCCGTGGGCACCGTACGCAAGCCCTTTGACCCCCAGGAGGTGCTGCGCATCGTGGAAGGGGCCATCGGCGCCCCATAGCCCTGCCCGCGCAACGAGTAAGCGCCCGCCCCCCAGGCCGGGGGGCGGGCGCTTACTCGTTGCGCGGGCTGAAGCCGTCTAGAACACCAGGCCGCTCTCCTCCAGGTCGGCCATGAGCAGCGCGCGGATGCGGCGGCTCACCGGGCCGGGCCGGGCGTCGAAGATGGGCTTGGCGTTGTAGCGCACCACGGACACGCAGTCGAAGCTGGTGCCCACCATCATGACCTCTCTGGCGGTATGGACCTCGTCCTCGGTGACGCCCTTGAAGATGACGTCCAACTCGTCCTTCATCAGATCCACGGCGCGCATGAGGGTGGTGCCGGCCAGGGAGTTGGTGAACTCCGGGATGACCAGCCGTCCGGCCTCGTCCACCAGGCAGATGTTCTCCGTGGCGCCCTCGGCCAGGAAGCCCCGCTCGTCGTAGCAGAAGGGGAAGTCCACGCCCTTGTTCACCGCCTCGCGCTTCATGAGCACGTTGGGCAGGTAGTTGGTGGTCTTCACCGTGGCCATCCAGGCCTGCTTGGCCGGAATGGACGTGCGGAAGGCCGTGACGCCCTTGTCGAAGTAGGACTCCGGCTTCATGCGCATGCGGTACGCCACCAGGTACAGGCTCTGCACCGGGCTCTCGTACGGGTCGATGCCGAAGCCGCCCGGGCCGCGGCCCAGCAGGATGCGGAGAAGGCCGCTGGGCTCGTTGCCCGCGCGCGCCACCTCGATGATGGCCTGCTTCAGCTCGGCCCAGGAGCACGGCGGCTCCAGGTGGATGGCCTGGCAGGAGAGCTTCATGCGCCGCAGGTGCGCGTCCAGCTGGTACAGCTTGCGGCCCACGTACTTGATGGTCTCGAACACGCCGTCGCCCCGGTGCACCAGGTGGTCGTCCCAGGGCATGAGCATGAGCTTGGGGTCCGTGCCGATGACCCCGATACGGTGGTCGTAGAAGGCGAGCACTGCCTCGGTGCCGGGCCGGATGGCCTCCAGCATGGCGCTCAGGTATTCATCAGAACTGGCGACTCGCATGGGCGGCTCCTCTCCCGCTGCTACGCAGGCACGTGCAACAGGTTGCGGCGGATGAGCTCCTCGCCGATCTGCACGGCGTTCAGCGCAGCGCCCTTGCGGATGTTGTCGGCCACGATCCAGAGGTTCAGGCCGTTTTCTATGGACTCGTCCTCGCGGATGCGGCCCACGAACACGTCGTCCTGCCCTGCGGCGTCGATGGGCATGGGGTAGATCTTCTTCTCCGGATAGTCGGCCACCACGATGCCCGGGGCCTCGGAGAGGATCTGGCGCACCTCGGCCACGGTGAGCTTGCGCTCGGTCTCGATGTTCACGGACTCGGAGTGGCTGAAGAACACGGGCACGCGCACCGTGGTGGCGGTGACGCGGATGGAGTCGTCGCCCATAATCTTCTTGGTCTCGTTGACCATCTTCATCTCTTCCTTGGTGTAGCCGTTGTCCAGGAACACATCGATCTGCGGCAGGCAGTTGAAGGCGATCTGGTAGGGATACACCTGGGGGATGATCTCCTGGCCGTTCATGAGCCGGGCGGTCTGGGTCTCCAACTCGGTGATGGCCTTCTGGCCCGTGCCGGAGACGGCCTGGTAGGTGGAGACCACGATGCGCTTGATGATGGCCGCGTCGTGCAGGGGCTTCAGGGCCACCACCATCTGGATGGTGGAGCAGTTGGGGTTGGCGATGATGCCCTTGTGCCAGGAAAGGTCCTGGGCGTTGACCTCCGGCACCACCAGGGGGCAGGCCGGGTCCATGCGCCAGGCGCTGGAGTTGTCCACCACCACGCAGCCCGCCTTGGCGGCCAGGGGCGCGAACTTCTCGGAGGTGGAGCCCCCGGCGGAGAACAGGGCCAGGTCGAACCCGGCGAAGGAGTCTTCCTTCAGCTCGCGCACCTTGAGCTCGGCCCCGGCGTACTCCACGGTGCTGCCCGCGCTGCGGGCCGAAGCAAAGGCAACGACCTCGGAGGCCGGGAACAGGCGCTGGGCCAACACTTCAAGCATTTCACGGCCCACCGCGCCCGTCGCGCCGACCACTGCCACTTTCGGATTCTGTGCGCTCATGTCCCTCTCCGTGTGTCACATTTTGATATTGTTGATGATTTCGAGGCAGGCCTCAGCTCGATTCAGCGGGTACAGGTGCACGCCGGGCACCCCCGCATCCATAAGTCCCTGAATCTGACTGGTGGCGTGGGCCAGGCCCAGTTCGCGCACGGCATCGTCGCCGCCCTTGGCAAAGGCGGCTTCGATGGCGGCATAATGCTTGCCGAACACGGCCTTGCCATTCAGGCTGGCGATGAACTCCGCGCCCTTCATGCTCACGATGGGCATGATGCCGGGCAGCACGGGCACGCTGACGCCGCGCTCGCGCAGGCGCCCCACGAAGTCCAGGAACAGCGCGTTGTCAAAGAACAACTGGCTGACCACGAACTGCCCGCCCGCGTCCACCTTGTGCTTGAGCCACTTGAGATCGTCCTCCAGCGTGGCCGATTCCGGATGCATGGTGGGCGTGCCCGCAACCCCGATGCCCATGTGCGGGAAATTGACGCGGATGAAGCGCACGAGGTCCGAGGCGTGCTGAAACTCCTGGCCCGCGAAGGTGAAATCCGCCACGCCCTTGGGCGGGTCGCCGCGCAGGGCCAGCACGTTCTCTATGCCCGCGTCGCTGATGGCCCGCAGAAACTCGCCCAGGGCAGCCGAGGAGGCCCCCACGCAGGTCAGGTGCGCCATGGGCTCAAGCCCCATCTCGCGCTTCAGGTGCGTGACCACGTCCAGGGTGTTGGCCTGGGTTCCGCCGCCCGCTCCGTAGGTCACGGAGACGAAGAGCGGGTCAAGGGCCTTCAGCTTCTCGACTTCCGCAAAAAATTTCGGCCAGGTGTCCCGTTCCTTAGGCGGGAAAAACTCCAGCGAAAGGAAGGGCCGACGGGTTGGGATAAGCTCAGCGATGCGCAATGTTGCGTGCTCCTTGGGTTGCCGCGCCTTGAAAAAGGACATGGACGGGCGCGGAAAAATGGTCTGTACCCTTTCTCGGCCCGACCCGCAACGGTTGCGGCGGGATGCACAAGGTCGGGACAGCGGCATTATTGGCCCCCCCGGGCCAACAGCCTCCGGCCACCGGGAATACGCCTGGGGCCCAGGGGCGCGCAGGCCCCCTGACCGGAGGCCCGCCCTACCCCGCCGCCAGCGGCCAGCACAGCGCGGGCACGATGTCCGCGTTGGCGGGCAGGAAGATGGACACGTCGGCCTTGCCCGGCGTGAACCAGGCGAAGCGCTGGCCCTCCAGGGGCAGCACCTCTCCGGTGAAGGCCGTGACGTGGAAGAAGTGCAGGCGCACCGGCCCCTGCGGGTAGACGAAGCGCTTCTCGCGCCAGAAGAGAAGCTCGGTGGAGGTGAAGGAGAGCTCCTCGCGCAGTTCGCGGATGAGGGCCTGGGCCAGGGTCTCGCCGGACTCCACCTTGCCGCCCGGAAATTCCCACCAGCCCGCGTGGGCCTTGCCCTCGGGGCGCTCCACGGCCAGGAACCGGCCCGCGCGCCAGACCACGCCCGCCACCACCTCAAGGTCCGGATGCCCCGCCGGTTGCGCCGGGCTCCCGCTATTCAAGGCAGGCCCCCATCTCCGCCTGGATGGCGGCCATGTCGGCCTCCAGCCCGGCCATGCGCTCCATGAGCTTCTCGGCCCAGTCCGAGACCTCGCGGTACTGGTTGTTCACCGCGATGGCCTCGCCGCCGCTCTCGTAGGTGGCCGGGTCGTTCATCTTGGCCTCCAACTCGCCCTGCTCCAGCAGCACGCGCTCCAGGTCCTGCTCGCACTTGGCGTAGGCGTCGCGCAGGGGCTTCAGCCTGCGCGAGCAGGCGTTGCGCAGCTCAGCCTGCCTGCGCTTCTCCTCCTTGGACAGGCGGCGGCCGGCCCCCTGGGCTTCCTCGGACTCGTCGGACACGCCGGGCGACCCGGCCACGGCGCTGTCGGGCTTGCGGGCGTCGCGGCGGGACTCCAGCCGGGCCTCGTTCAGGGCGGCGCGGCGCTTGGCGTCAAAATCCTCGAACCCCTCATGGTGCTGGGTGACGCCCTCGGCCCCCAGGGTCCAGATCTCCTCGGCCACCTCGCCCATGAGGTGGCGGTCGTGGGCCACCATGAAGATGGTGCCCTCGTAGTCCTTGAGGGCCGCCACCAGCCCCTCGCGGCTTTCCAGGTCCAGGTGGTTGGTGGGCTCGTCCAGGATGAGCAGGTTGGACCGGCCCAGAAACAGGCTGGCCAGCACCAGGCGCGATTTCTCGCCGCCAGAGAGCGCCGCCACGGGCCGCTCGAAATAGGCCTCGCCCAGCAGGAACAGGCCCAGCACGCCCATGAGCTGCTCCTCGCTGCATTTGGGGTCGGACAGGCGGCGCATCTCGCTGATGACCGAGCTGGTGGGCCGCAGGATCTCGGTCTGGTGCTGGCTGAAATAGCCCAGCTGGGTGCTGTTGCCGAGCTTGGCGTAGCCGCGGCTCGGCGCCAGCTCTCCGGTGAGCAGCTTGAGCAGCGTGGACTTGCCCGCGCCGTTTGGCGCCACCAGGGCGATCTTGCGGCCCCGGAAGATCTGGAAATTCAGGCGCGGCAGGATGCGCTTGCCAGGCCGCTCGGCATAGGCGAACTCCAGGTCCACCACATTGACCGCCACCTTGTCGCCGCGCAGGGGCTCCGGCAGGCGGAAGGACAGCCTGTGCCCGGGCCGGGCGGCTATCTGCTCGCCCTTGAGGCGCGACAGCTCGCCCTGCATCTTCTCCACGCGCTTGAGCTTGCTCTGGGCCTGGGCGGCCTTGCGCGCCTTGACCCGGAAGCGGCGGATGAACTCCTGCTCGTGCTCGATGCGCGTGGAGAGCTTGGCCGCCTCGCGCACTCGCTGCTCGGCGTTCTCGGCCATCCAGGCCAGATATTCGCTGAAGGAGCCGCTGCGCAGCACGGGCCTGGCGCTGCCCAGCACCAGCACGTGCGTGCCCACGCGCTCCAGGAAGATGCGGTCGTGGGCCACGAAGATGAGGGTGCCCTTGTAGTTCAGCAGGTAGTCCTCCAGCCACTCCACGGCCTCCAGGTCCAGGTGGTTGGTGGGCTCGTCCAGCAGCAGGATGTCCGCGCCCTGCAGGAGCACGCGGGCCAGCTTGGCGCGCTCGCGCCAGCCGCCGGAAAGCCATTCCAGTTTGCGCGGCAGGTCGTCCTCGGAAAAGCCCAGGCCCGAGAGGATGGCCCGGGCCTTGTGCTCCGGGTGATAGCCGAACTGCGACTCCAGCCGGGCCTGGCGCTCGCTCAGGCGGCCCAGTCTGGCCTCGTCGCGGGCCTCCACGGCCTGCTCCCATTCGCGCCAGAAGTCGCGCCAGGAAGGCAGCGCCGCCAGCACCCAGCCCAGGAGCGGCTCCAGCAGATCGGCCCCGGAAAGCTCCTGGGCCACGTAGCCAACGCGCGCGCCCTTGGTCAGCACCACGCTGCCGGCCTCGGGCTCGGCGCGGCCCGCCAGGATGCGCAAGAGCGTGCTCTTGCCCGAGCCGTTGGGCCCGGCCACGGCCAGGCGCATGCCGGGCTGGGCCTCGAAGGACAGAGCGCTGAAGAGCTCCTCGCCGCCGTAGGATTTCTCAAGGTTCTGGACAGTGATCTTGGACAAGGTGCGGGCCTCCGGTTGGCCGCCCCTCGCGCGGGCGGCGCTGTGTGGATATATCGCCGCAGTCGCCCTTGGCAAGCTCCGGCTTGGGACGGCTTGGCAAGCGCTTCCGGCCGGGCTATGCTCAAGCCATGTCCAACTGGCGCGTCTACCTGCTGACCTGCTCCGACGGCACGCTGTACTGCGGCGTGACCACGGACCTTGCCCGCCGCCTGGCCGAGCACAACGCCGGCACGGCCTCCAAATACACCCGCGCGCGACGGCCCTTGGCCCTGGCGGCCAGCGCCCCAAGCAGGGACAAGGGCGGCGCCCTGCGCCTGGAGCTGGCCGTGAAGAAGCAGCCGCGCGCTGCCAAGCTGGCTTTCCTGCTGGCCCAGCCCGGCGCGGAGCGTCCATGAGCGACGGCGGACCCGCTGACATGAGGGGCTGCGACCCCGCCGGCATGAGCTCCTGCGCGCTTTGCCCGCGCGCCTGCGGGGTCAACCGCCACGAGAAGGCCGGCGTCTGCGGCATGGGGGCCACCCTGCGCGTGGCCCTGGCCCAACTGCACCACGGCGAAGAGCCGGTCTTGAGCGGCCCCGGCCCGGAAGCCGGGGGCAGCGGCACCATCTTCTTCTCCGGCTGCTCGCTGCACTGCGTCTACTGCCAGAACCACGACATCAGCATCGGCGGCCTGGGCCACGTATTATCCGTGGACGACCTCGCGGCGACGATGCTCGAGCTGCAGCTCTCCGGGGCGCACAACGTGAACCTGGTCACGCCCACGCACTTCACGCCCCTGGTGCGCCAGGCGCTCATCCTGGCCAGGGGGCACGGCCTGCGCATCCCCGTGGTCTGGAACTCCAGCGCCTACGAGACCGTCGACACCCTGCGCACCCTCGACGGCCTGGTGGACATCTATCTGCCGGACCTGCGCTACATGGACGCCAAGGCCGCCGCGCGCTACTCCAGCGCCCCGGACTACCCCGGGGCGGCCTGCGCGGCCATTGCCGAGATGCACCGGCAGGTGGGCCATCTCGTGGTGGCGGATGGGCTCGCCCGGCGCGGGCTCCTCATCCGCCTGCTCGTGCTGCCGGGCAATGCCGGCCGCACGGACCTGGCCCTGGACTGGATCGCCCGGAACCTGGGCGCGGACACGGCCTTAAGCCTCATGGGCCAGTACTACCCGGCGCACCAGTCCGCCGAGTTCCCGGGGATCAACCGCTGCCTGAGGCCCCTGGAATACAAGGCCGTGCGGCGGCACATGGAGCGGCTGGGCTTTGAAAACGGCTTTGTGCAGCAGGTGGGCGGGGACGCCGGCGGCACCCCGGACTTCCGCCAGGGCCGCCCCTAGGGCCCTCGGGCCTCGACGGGCCGGGCGCGATCTGGCAGGTATTTTTTTCGAGAGAGGAGACGCATGCCTACATCCGAACAGGACTTCCTGGCGGCCATCGACCGCCACTTTCCCGCCCGCGCCGAGGGCCTGCTCTTGGGCCGGGGCGACGACTGCGCCATTCTGGACGCCCTGGGCCCCCTGTGCGTGAGCACGGACCTGTTCGTGGAGGGCGCGCACTTCCGGCGCTCGTACTTTGCGCCTGCGGACATCGGCCACAAGGCCCTGGCCGCCGCCGCCAGCGACCTCGCGGCCATGGGCGCGGCGCCAGTGGCCTGCGCGCTCTCGCTGGTGCTGCCCCCCGATGGCCCGGATGGCGTGGACGACGCCTTTCTGGAGGCCCTGCTGGAGGGCATGGCCGCGCTGTCCAAGCGCCTGGAGCTGCCCCTGGCCGGGGGGGATTTGAGCCGTGGCCCGGCGCTGATCCTGGACCTCTGCGTGTTCGGGCGGCCCGGGCCGGCCGGCCGGCTCTTGCGCCGCGGCACCCTGCGCCCGGGCGACGAGCTGGTGCTCGTGGGCGAGGCCG
>JAHJLB010000037.1 GCA_018822105.1 Pseudomonadota bacterium | reverse complement strand
TTGAGCTTCTCGGCCTCAAAGGCGTCCTCCACCTTCTTGACCACTTCCTTGTAGGCCAGGTGGGGCAGCAGGTCGGTGATGGTCAGCACCGGATCGGCCGGGTCCTCGCCCAGCACCACGCGCACGATCCCGCCGTCCTTTTTGACCGCCACGCCGTGCAGGGCCAGGGGCCGCGCCAGCCACTGATACTTTCGGATGCCGCCGTAATAATGGGTCTTGGCCAGGGCGATGTCCATGTCCTCGTACAGCGGGTGCTGCTTGAAATCGATGCGCGGGGTGTCCACATGCGACCCCACCAGCCGGAAGCCCTCGGACAGGGGGCGGGTCCCCCTGCGGGCCAGGAGCATGGTCTTGCCCCGGTTGACCACCATGGCCGAATCCGCGCCCACGCCCTCGGCGAACCCGGCCGCCCGGGCGCGCAGGTTGGGGCCGTCGGCCCCCAGGTACACGGCGTCGGCCCCGTAGAGCAGGGCCGTGGCCAGGGATTCCATGTCGCCCGCGGGCAGGAGCAGTTCAGGGATGCGCATGGCCGCGTGGTAGCCCCACGCGCGCTCGGGGTCAATGGCCAGGGCCAATGGCCGGGCGGTGGTCTAGACATTTTTTGGATTATGGGCAAGGATGCCCTGTCCGCAGCAGCGACCAAGCGTCGCACGCCAGCAGCCGGACCGGGGGAGCATGCTGCACACATGCAGGAGCACGACCAAACGCCAGATCCGGGTGTCCGCATGGATGCTGCTGCTCTTCTTTGCGCCCCTGGCCCTGCTGCCCTGCCTTCCGGGCGAGGCCCAGGCCCGCGCCAGAAAGGCCGCCAGGCCAGCGCCCGCCGCCGAGGCGCCTGTGGACGCCGTGGTGCGCCGCTTCCAGGTCTTCCTGGCCCGCAAGAACGCCAGCCTGGCCGACCTGCGCAAGCTTGAGGCCCAGCTCGACCAGGCCCTGGGCGCCCGGCCCGACGGCCCGGACGGGGCCAAGGCCGCCTTTTTTCTGGCCCGCGTCCAGGAGGAGGCCGCCCGGAAGACCTCCCTCAAGGCCGACTGGTTCAAGTCCGCCCAGGGCTTCGGGGACTACCTGGAGCGCTTCCCCAAGCACCTGCTCGCGCCGGACGCGCATCTCCGGCGCGGGGTCATCCGGCTGAAATATCTTGCCAATGCCGAGGGCGCCCAGGCCGATTTTCAGGCCGTGCTGCGCAATTATCCGCGCTCCCGCCTGGTTGCCCAGGCCCGGAGCCTTTCGCGCCAGGCGGCCAGGGCCGCCCGGTCAGGGAAACCGGCTGCGGCCGAGCCTGAAGCCGCCCGGGCCTCCGGCCCGGCCGGCAAGGCCCAGCTTATGGAGGTCCGCCCGCAGAACCACGGCCGCACGGCCCGCGTGGTCCTTGACCTGGACGAGCCCGTACGCTTCAAATATCAGCTCCTGGAGCCGGCCGGCGGAAAAGACGCCCCGGACAGGGTGTACGTTGACCTGCTGGGCACGCGCCTGGGCGCCGCCGTGCAGGAGGACATGTCTGTGCCGGGGGGCATCCTGAAATCCATCCGCGCCGGGCAGCGCGACGCCGACACCGTGCGCGTGGTCTTCAACTTCTCGGACCTCAAGGACTACAAGATCCAGACCCTGGAGAACCCCTTCCGGCTGGTCATCGACGCCACGGCCGGCACGGCCCTGAAGGAGCAGCCCAAGCACGAGCCCAGGGAGGCCGCCGCCGAGCCGGAGTCCAGCGGCATCGCCACGCCCACGGGCAGCCGCCAGCGCCTGGCGGCGAATCTGGTGGAGCAGCTCGGGCTTTCGGTGCGCACCATCATGGTCGACGCGGGCCACGGCGGCAAGGACCCCGGCGCCCAGGGCTACGGGCTTACGGAGAAGGACGTGAACCTGCGCATGGCCCTCATCCTGGGCAAGGTCCTCAAGGACCGCAAGTTCAACGTCATCTATACGCGCACCACGGACGTGTTCCTGGCCCTGGAGGAGCGCACGACCCTGGCCAACGCCAAGAAGGCCGACCTGTTCCTCTCCGTGCACTGCAACGCCCACACCGACCCGGGCATGAGCGGGCTGGAGACCTACAGCCTGAATCTGGCGCGCACCCCGGACGCCGTGCGCGTGGCCGCGCGCGAGAATTCCGTGTCCGACAAGAACATCAGCGACCTACAGATGATCCTCACCGACCTCATGCTCACCAGCAAGATCAAGGAGAGCGTGGATTTGGCGCGCGGGGTGCACAGCAGGGGCCTGGCCAACATCCGCCGCACCTGGACCGTGGCCGACCACGGCAACCGCGAGGCCCCGTTCTATGTGCTCATGGGCGCGAAGATGCCCTCGGCCCTGCTCGAGATCGGCTACATCACCAACAAGACCGAGGCCGCGCGGCTGAACAACGACTACTACCTGCGGACCCTGGCCAAGGGCATCGCCGATGGCGTGCAGGCCTACAAGAACCAGATCGAACGCTTCGCCGAGAAGAAGAAGCGCCGCAAGTGACGCCTGGCCGGGGCGCCCACGCGGCCCCGGAAAAACCTGAACGGGGCATCCCGGCGCGCAGCCTGGATGCCCCGTCCGTCGTTGGCGCAAAAGGATTCTTCGCTGAACCCGGGGGAGGCTACGCGGCCTCCTTCTGGGCCTCCTTGGACAGGGCCAGCTCCGCCGCGGAGAAGACCTTGGCGATGTCCAGGATGATGACGAAGGTCTCATTCTGCTTGCCGATGCCCTTGATGTATTCGGTGTTGATGGACGTGCCCATGCGCGGCGCGGGCTCGATGCTCTCGGCCGTGAGGTCGAAGACCTCGCGCACGGCATCCACCAGGCCGCCCATGATGACCTGTTCCCCGCCGAACTCCACCTCCACGATGATGATGCAGGTGTCCACCGTGTTCGCCGTGGCGGGCATGCCGAACTTCAGCCGCATGTCCATGACCGGCACGGCGTGTCCGCGCAGGTTGATGACCCCGCGCATGTGCTCCGGGGTGCGCGGTATCTTGGTGATGCTGGTGAGCTCCAGGACCTCGCGCACGCTGGCGATGTCCAGGGCGAAGACCTCCTTGCCCAGGGTGAAGTTCAGATACTGGCCGGTGTCCACGGTGTTCTTCTCTGCCATGTCGCGCCTCCTAGAACTTCTCGAATTCGCCGTCATCGGCGTCCGCTGACAGGTCCAGGTCAACGCCGCCGCTGGCCTTGAACGCCGGGGCCTTTGCCTTGGGCGCCGCGTGGGCGCGGGCGGACGGGCCCGGGGGCAGGGCCTTGGGCTTCCTGGCCCGCGCGGCCTGATGCAGGCCGCCCTCGTCCACGCGGAAGAAGCCCATGGTCTGCTGCAGCTGCTGGGCCTGGCTGGACAATTCCTCGCTGGTGGAGGCCATCTCCTCCGAGGCCGAGGCGTTCTGCTGGATCACCTGGTCCAGCTGCTGGATGGCCTTGTTGATCTGGTCCGCGCCGCTGTTCTGCTCGGCCGAGGCCGCCGCGATCTCCTGCACCAGGTCCGCCGTGCGCTGGATGTCCGGCACGAGCTTGGTCAGCATCTCGCCGGCCTTTTCGGAGATGGACACCGTGGAGCTGGACAGCTCGCTGATCTCGCCGGCGGCGTTGCCGCTGCGCTCGGCAAGCTTGCGCACCTCGGCCGCCACCACGGCGAAGCCCTTGCCGTGCTCGCCGGCTCTGGCTGCCTCAATTGCCGCGTTCAGGGCCAGCAGGTTGGTCTGGCGGGCGATCTCCTCGATGATGCCGATCTTCTTGGCGATGCTCTTCATGGCCGTAACGGCCTTGTTCACGGCCACCCCGCCCTCCTGGGCGTCCTTGGCCGCCTGCAGGGCGATCTTCTGGGTCTGCTGGGAGTTGTCGGCATTCTGCTTGATGTTGGAGGACATCTGCTCCATGCTGGAGGACACCTCCTCTATGGCCGAGGCCTGCTCCGTGGCGCCCTGGGACAGGGATTCGCTGGAGGCCGAGAGCTCCTCGGAGCCGGAGGCCACGTTGTCCGTGGCGCCGCGCACGTCGGCCACCACCTTGCGCAGGTGGTCCACCATGTCGTTCAGGGCGCTCGCCAGCACCCCGATCTCGTCCTTCTGGCTGATATCCAGCGTCTTTGTGAAGTCGCCCCCGGCCATGCGCTTGGCGAACTCCACGCCCTGGAGCACCGGGCCGGTGATGCTGCGCGTCAGCACGATGCCCAGGATCACGGCGATGACCACCCCCAGGACCATGCCCGCCAGGGCCACGGTCTTGCTCACGGTGGCGCTCAGGCTGAGGCTTTTGCTGGCCTCGCCCGCCGCCTTGGCGTGGTAGTCGCCCAGGGCGTCGGCCGCCTTCAGCACGGCGTTGGTCTTCTCGCGCGACTCCCCGAAGAGCAGCTCCACAAGCTGTCCCTGTTCCGACTGGCTGGCCTTGGCCTGTTCGCGCATCTTGTCAAACTCGCCAAAGACCTGGACCGCGCTGGGCTTGGTGACGTCCCGCAGCACGTTTTTGGCCTTGGCCAGGCCGCCGGCGCCCCCGGCGGCGAGCTTCTTGATCTCGGCCACGGACTGGTGGAACCGGGCGTGGGGCTCGTGCACGGCCTGGAGCGCGTCGTTGATCGCCTTGTTGCTGGTCTTGAAGCCGGCCAGCCACTTGCCGAAATTGCAGGCCGTAGGGTCTTCGCCGCCGTCAAACTTTGCCCCGTTGAGCACAAGGTCAAAGAGCTTCCCCTCAAGCTTGTAGTGGTCGCCGATGAAGAGCTGCAGGTTGCCCATGAGCTCGTCGGGCTTGAGGATGTCTCCCTCGTCGAATTTTTTCGCCAGGGCCAGGGCCTTGACGTTGGAAATGCGGGCGGCCTCAAGCTTGGCGTTCAGGTCCGCGAACAGCTCCTAGGCCTTGGCGTCGGTGGCCAGCTTGGCGTACACCTCCAGGGCGTTGGTGTATTCCTCCCGCGCGTCGGCGATGTTCTTGTACTGGCGCTCGCGGGCCTCCTTGGGCACCCCGGAGCTCATGAGGGTGCGCAAGGCCTGGCCGATGAGGGCGAAATCCGCCTTGACGGTCAGGGACTCGCTCACGGCGGGGAGATCAACGTCGGTGATGCCCGCGCTGGTCTTCGCCAGGGACGTGAGCTGGACATAGGACAGTCCGCCCACGACCAGGGTGATGGCGGCGGTCAGCAGGAACCCTCCGAGAAGCTTCACGCGCAGGCTCTGATTCTTCAACATGTGACCCTTCCTTCGCTCGGTTGACGTTTCTCGCACAGCCTTGGGGCAAACTGCAGGCAGGTGCCTGTACGCGAAAACTTGTGGAGGATGCTCCACCGTGGACTACGTACACTACTTATTTGCTTGCCGCAAGGGGGCAACGCAAAAAAGCCGGGAGTTCCGGCAGAATTTTGCGCAAGGGGGAGGAGGTAAGGAGAAGAGAAGGCTGAGGCTAGAGGCCGGGCTTGAGCAGGCTTTGCAGGGTATAGGCGTCGAGGGCCTGGAACATGGCCGTGTTGGCCTGCTCCCAGACGACCTTGGTGGGGCAGGCGGCCTGGCGGACGCAGGTGGCGCAGGCGTCCTTGCCCAGGCCGCAGCCCTTGAGCACCACCCAGTCCTCCAGGGCGCGCACCACGTCGCCCACGGTGATGTGCGCCGCGGGCTTGGCCAGCACGTGCCCGCCCTTGGGGCCGCGCTTGGAGAGCACCAGGCCGGCCCGCTTGAGCCGCCGGATGAGCTTCTCCATGTACTTTTCGCTGATGCCCGTGCGCGAGCCGATCTCGGCCACGGACACCGGGCCGTCGTGGTAGTTCTCGGCGATGTCGATGAGCATGCGGGTGCCGTAACGGCTTTTGGTGCTCAGGCGCATGGAAGCTCCGATACGTAATGAGAATGCGCGCGGGGAAGGGGGTCTGTGCCCCCTCCCCCGGCGCAGTGCGGACTTGGGGCTACTCTTCTTCTTCCTTGGGCTTCAGGTGCTCGGGCACGATCATCATGCTGATGACCAGGGGCTTGAGGAAGCTCCACTTGATGCCGATCTTGAACTCTTCCTCAAGGTCGCGGATGGCGTCCCAGCAGTTGTGGCAGGGCGCGATGACCAGCTTGCAGCCGGTGGCCAGGATCTGGTCGCGCTTGACCATGAGGGCGCGGTTTCTCTGCGGGCGGAAGATGCCCATGCCGTTGAAGCCGCCGCCGCCGCCGCAACAGTAGTTGTGCTCCTTGTTGGGGCTCATCTCCACGAAGTAGCCCGGCTCCACGAGGTAGCTCAGGATGTTGCGCGTGATCTCCTTCAGGCCGTAGTTGCGGATGTAGTTGCAGGAGTCCTGCAGGGTCACGGGCTGCTTGATGCGCTTGGCCGGGTCGATCTTGATCTTGCCCAGGCGCAGGGCCTCCTCCAGCCATTCCGTGTAGTGCAGGAAGCGCACCGGGGTCAGGCCGTCGGGGCGCCCGGCCCAGTAGGGGCCTTCGATGACCGTGGCGCGGTGGGCGTGGCCGCATTCCGTGCCGCAGGCGCGCTTGGGCTTCAGGCGGTCGATGGCGGCGTAGACGTGCTCCACCTGCATCTTGCAGGCCTCCCAGTCGCCCGCGAACAGCGAAAGGCTGGTCTGCTCCCAGCCGGAGCTGGGCACGGTCCAGTTCTCGCCGGCCACGTGGAACAGGACCGCGGCCTCCGAGATGTCCTCGGGGTAGTGCTTGGGCTCGCGGGCGTTCACGGTGTACATGATGTCCGCGTTTTCCTTGTCGATGGGGATCTCAAGGCCCGGCCACTCGTCCTGGGCCTCCTCGGCCATCCACTCGCAGGTCTCGGTCCAGTCCTCGTCGGTGACGTTCATCTGGGCCTTGAACACGCGGTGCATGCCCGCGCCGATCTTCAGCTCCCAGGGCACGAAGCCCTGCGAGTACAGCAGGCCGCGCAGGTAGCCGAACATGATGCCCATGTCGATGCCGTAGGGGCAGTACTGGCCGCAGCGGTTGCAGCAGGTGCACTGGCTCCAGGCCACTTCCATGGCGTGGCGCATGAAGGCGTTGTCCACGTCGCCGTTCTTCTTCACGATCTCGCCCAGGGTGGACTGGATCTTGTAGGCCGGAACCTGCTCCGGCTTGCGGTCATTGGCCAGGTACAAGAAGCAGGAGTCGGCGCAGAGGCCGCAGTGGGCGCACATCTCAAGCCAGGTGCGGATGCGCGACTTGCAGGTGTTCTTCAGCGACGTGGCGAGCTTCGCCTTGTCGACGTCCAGCTCCAGCATTTCGGCGTAGTATTGCTTGCCGCCCTTGTCGCCCAGAACAGCCTCAAGGGCCTCCTGGGTGTTCACAGGCGTCTTGTTGCAGAATTTTCCTTCGGGCATGGAAATTACTCCTTCTCTTTAGAGTCCTTGGCTGCCCTTGGGGCTACCAGGTCATGGGGGCGCCCGTCATGCCGCCGCGCTTGATGCCGTAATCCATGCCGAGCTGGCCGCGCGAGAGGAAGAAGCCCACCACGTGGAACAGCTTGGTGAAGGGCACGGCCAGGAGCATGATCTCGCCGGCGATGACGTGCGCCAGGAGCCAGAATTCATAGTCGCCGCCCAGCTGGTGCACGGCCATGAAGCCCGTGACGAAGGGCGCCATGGTGATGGCCAGGAGCAGGTAGTCGTACAGGCTGGTGATGATCCGCACCTCCGGCAGGCTGATGCGCCGGATGATGATGAACACGCCCGCGCAGAGCATGGCCACGGTCAGGATGTCGGCCGCGAGCATGGGGATGGTGGGCCAGCCGATGCCGAAGCGCATCTTGAGCACCACGGCGTGCCCGGCCAGGAACAGGGGCACAACCACCAGGCCGATGTGGAAGGTGAAGAACAGGATGGTGAAGATGGGCTTCACCTTCCAGCCCTGGGAGCCGAAGGGCACGATCCAGGCCGCGATGCTGCGCGCCGCGCCCCGGATGCCGTAGGCCGTCTGCGTGCCGTAGGCCACGCGGTCCAGCTTCCAGTCCAGGCCCTTGATGTAGGTGTATACCCGCCAGGCCAGCCCGCCGAAGAACACGGCGAAGGTCAGCCACAGGAGAGGTCCGGTAATGATCTGATACATGGCTTACTCCTTGTGGTGCTCGGGCATCTTGTGGATTTCCTCGTCGCGCGAGGTCATGAAGGCCCAGATTCCCCAGAAACCCACCACGAACAGGCCCATCAGAATGTAGATGATGGACTTGGTGAACATCATGTAGTCGTGATATACGAAGAATTCCATGCTTACGCCTCCTTCTAGTGGGCGTCTTTGTATTCAGGATGCTCGAAGAAGATGGGCATCCTGGACACGATGAAGCGGTAGATGGTGACGCCCAGGGTGACCACGAAGATGGAGATGCCGATCTCCATCCAGCTGGGGAAGTAGCGCTGGCTGGAGGGCAGCTGGTAGTTGAAGGCCACCATGGACACGTTGAAGCGGTTCAGGATGATGCCGAACACGGTGAGCGCGGCGGTCCACTTGATGAGCTTGATGTTCTTTTCGCGGCTGCCGATGGCGTACAAGAGGCTCGGCAGGGCCACGAAGCCCAGGACCTCGACCAGGTACCAGGCGCCCCAGCCCGTGGCCAGGTAGTGCCAGTTGTTGTCCGCCGCCAGGGCCACCAGCTTCACAGCGAAGTACGCTGCCAGCGCGATGGAGGCCCCGCGGGCGAAGCCCAGGATGACGCCTTCGTGCTCGTCCAGGTGCGTCTTGTCCATCATGTGGTGCCAGGGCTTGTGGGCCAGGGTGCCCTCGAAGATGACCATGGACAGGCCGGCCGGGATGCTCGACACGAAGAAGAGGATGGCCAGGTAGGGCGAGTACCAGAGCGGGTGGATCTTGCTCGGCACGGCGATGTACAGCGCGCCCAGGGAGCTCTGGTGCAGGGTGGAGAGGATGACGCCGAAGACGGTCAGGGCCAGGGTCAGCTTGTGGATCTTGTTGCGCAGGCTCTTCATGCCCAGCCACTCGAACACGGCCGGGGAGAACTCGATGGCCAGCACGGTGACGTACAGGAAGACGCACAGGCCCACTTCAAAGAGCAGCGAGGTGGTGCCGGGCTGCACGAAGATGGGGTACGGCAGGCGGTAGGGCCGGCCCACGTCGTAGTGCAGGGCGAAGACCACCAGGGCGTAGCCCAGAAAGGCCGTCAGGATGGCCGGGCGCACCGCGGAGTGGTATTTCTTGAGCCCGAAGATGTAGCAGGCGCTGCTGGTGGTGTAGCCGCCGGCCGCCAGCGCGACGCCGCACAGGAGGTCGAAGCTGATCCACACGCCCCAGGGGTTGTTGTCGTCCAGGTTGGTGACGTAGCCCAGGCCCTTGGTGAACCGGAGCACCGTGATCACCAGGCCGATGGCCAGGAAGATCCCGGTGATGATGTTCACCGGGGTGAACAGGGATTTGTTGCTTTCAGTGCTCATTTAGGCGCCCTCCTCGTCTTTTTTGGCGGCGGCAGCCTCTTCCAGGGCGCGCTTGACCTCGCGCTCGATGGCCTGGGCCTTGTCCTTCTCGGCCTTCTCCAGCTCCTTGGCGAGCTTGGCGGCGGCCTCGGCCTTGACCTCGTCCTTGGCGGCCTTGACGGCGGCCTTCTGTTCTTCCTCGGCCACCTTGTCCTTGCGCTTGTTCATGGCCCAAACGCCGCCCAGGAGGGCGGGCCACAGGGCCGCCACCATGGGCACCACGCTGAGGGCGCCGGAGGTCATGGTCGGCACGGAGGTGGTGCCCAGGTCCTCGCGCAGGCCGATGGACTTGAACTCCTCGCCGGAGAGGTACAGCCAGTTGGTGCCGCCCATCTCCTTCTCGCCGTAGATGTGGTCCTGGTAGCGGCCGGGATTTCTGCGGATGCGCTCCCGGGCCACCTCGATGAGGTCCTTACGCTTGCCGTAGACCAGGGCCTCCTTGGGGCAGGCGCCCACGCAGCCGGGGGCCTCGAGCTCGCCCTTGGCGATCTGCTCGTGGCACATGGTGCACTTCATGACCCTGGGGGTCAGCGGATCGTTGTACTCGTAAGCCGGGATGTTGAACGGGCAGGCCACCATGCAGTAGCGGCAGCCCACGCAGACGGAGGCGTCGTAGGTCACCGAGCCGTCGGGGTTCTTGGTGAAGGCGCGCACAAAGCAGACCGAGGCGCAGGCGGGCTCCATGCAATGGTTGCACTGCACCTTGCGGAAGGCCGGGCCTTTCTTGCCCGCGTACTTGTTCACCACCGTGTAGGTCTTGGCGTCGGTGCGGCGCTCCGTGTCCAGGACCTTCAGGTCGTCAAAGGGTTTGGCCGGTGCCGGCAGCTTGTTCACCTTGTTGCAGCCTGCCTCGCATTTGCGGCAGCCTATGCAGCGGGTGGAGTCGAACAGGACGCCCTTGGCGTCCGGATAGCCGTCAAAGGATTTGCCTGATGCGGCTTGCGCGGTGGTGCCCAGGGTGGCCGTGATCCCCGCGGCGCCCAGCAAGCCGAGAAACTGTCTTCTCTTCATGGACGTGCTCCTTTAATGCCGGGGTCCGGCTTACTTCTTCTTTTCCTTGTGGCAACCCACGCAGTCCGTATTCAGGGGCTTCTTCAGCGCCATAGCCTTGTGGCAGCTCATGCACTGGCCGTGATAGGCGGCCTTGAGGCCCGGCCTGTTGGGCTGCTTGTCGTCAAAGGGCTTGCCGTGGCAGTTCACGCACTTGGGCGGCTTCTTGGCGCCGGCCTGGCTGTTGTGGTGGCAGGCCTGGCAGAGGGTGCCCGGATCGGCGTGGAACACGCCGGACATCTTGGAGTCCTTCATGTTCTCCGCGAGCTTGAGCACGATCTTGCGGTGCGGCATCTCGGAGGCCTCGAACTCGTTCACCAGGGACTTGATGACCACCTTCTCCGGGATGTCCTCGGTGTTGAAGATGTCGGCCTTGTCGGCGCGGCCCTTCAAGAGCTCTCCCGCCGCGGCGGCCTTCTCCTCGGGCTTCATGCTCCAGTAGGCGGGCATCTGTCCGGGCTCGGCGGCGATCTTCAGGGCGCCCTGGATGTGGCACTTCTTGCATGCGGCGCTGGCGGGCTTGGTGCGGGCCTTGAGCTGGTCATGGCAGCCCGCGCACTTGGCCTCGGCCTTGCTGGCGTTGTGGCAGCCCACGCAGCTCTTCTTGGAGCCGGCCAAGTGCATGGCCTTCTCCAGCTGGACAAAGCCGCCTTCCTTGGACCCGGCCACGGTGTGGCACTTGGAGCAGGCCACGGTTTCCTTGTGGTGGCAGGAGCGGCAGGTGTCGAGGTTCTTCTCGTGCAGCTTGTGGTTGAAGGCCACCGGGCTCATGGCCTGGGGCTTCACGCCCTCGGCGGGCTTCTCGATGGAGATGAGCGTCAGGTCGGGCTGGCCCGCGCGGCGGATGAGGCGCACGTCCTCGCCGGCCTTGGCCACGGCCTCCTTGTTCTTGGCTGCGGTCTTGTCCTGGGCTTCCTTGCCGTGGCAGCCGGCGCAGGCGGTGGGGCCGGTCTCCTTCACACCCTTGAGGGCCAGGGTGCGGTGGCAGTTCACGCAGGAATCATGCGCGGCCTGCGACATGCTGCGGGACTCCTTGGTGGCCTTTTCCGCGTGGCAGGCGCGGCAGGTGCCTTCCTTGCCCTTGGCGTAGAAGGTCTTCTTGGTGTCCTTGTTGAATTCGTGGTGGCAGCGGTCGCAGTTGTCCTTGCGCAGTTCGCCGGTGGCCTCGTCCTTCAGGGCCGAGGGGATCTCCTTGGTGGAGGTGTGGCGGAAGTGCAGCGCATTGGTGAGGCCGCCCTCAAGCTTGGCCGAGACGACCTTGGGCTTGGCGTCATGGCAGGAGCGGCAGGCGCCGTCCTGGGGGCCGGTCTTCTGGCCCTTGGCGGCCATGTCCTTGTGGCAGCCGATGCAGCCCTTGTGGTAGACGGCCTTGACCTCGGCCTGGGTGGTGTCCTTGTCGCGCTTGAACTTGGCGACGACCAGCCCGTCCTTCTCGACGTGGCAGGTCTTGCAGTCCTTCTCGCCCGTCTTGAGGGCCAGGGTGTGCTTGTCGTGCAAGAACGTGACGGCCGGCAGGTCCAGCTTCCCGAAGGACTTCATGGTGTCGATCGTCACCATGTCCGCACGGGTTGCCGCGTTCGCCTGCGCCTCCCCAACCCCCTGCGCCTCAAGGCTGAGGATCGAGACCACGGCCAGGGCGAACATGGCCCCGGCTGACAGCAGCAGTACTCTTCCTTTTTCCATGTTGTTGTTCCTTGCCTCGTACGGTTGAGAGGGTTTGCCCGATCATGGCGAAAAGCTGCAGGGCGCAGAAAATTGCTCCAGGCGGCTTTTCACCCCAAACTAGTAGGGAATAATGTCATACCCGTGAGTACCCAATTTCAGCAACCGCGTCAAGGGCATTTCCAAGAAACGCCCTGTTTGGGAGGATACAATGCGCACCACCCTGTGACACATATCAAGGGGTTGCGATTATTGTGATTCCCAGCACAAACGATTCCATCCCTTGGCGGCGGAATTGTTTTATTGCCGCCCCAGCGGGATGATTATGCGGCGAAGAAAATAATCCACGCCCCTTCCGCGGCCCCGCAAACAGGTGCAGGCGGCAGGCAGAAAATCAGCCCGGGAGGTGTGCCCTGGCCGTCGTCCGCCGAAACGGGTCGCTCAAGGTCGGTGTGGACGCCGTGGACGGCCGCTACGCCCCCTTCCTGGCCGAGCGCGGCGTGCGCTGAAGCCCCCCCCGGCTTCACCAGGAAGGCCTCCGGCGGATTCGTCAGGAAGGCCTCCGGCGGCCAAAGGGCCTGAGGCCCTTTGGAATCCCCATTGGCTTGAGTGGGCCAAACCATGTCAACCGGGAATTTTCGTCCTTTTCCCGGCCAAAAGCAGGGCGTTTTCGTCCGCGCCCGAAAGTACATGCTATCCTATGCGGCAATATTGGCCGGGGATCGTCTCTGGCCATTGTAAACAACATCGGGGACATGTACGGTATGCGCAGAAAATCGAATGGCAACTTTGCGGCGCAGGAGCCCAGGCAGGGCTGGGCCTATTTCGAGGAGTCCAGGACCTGGGCGGCTGGGTGGCCGTGGCCGTGCCCAAGGGCTGGCTGCCGCCGACGGAGAGGCAGGGCGGCCTCCTGGCCGGGGTGTCGCTTCTGCGTGGCGGCGGAGAAAGCCTGCTGCGCTTCGTCCAGCCCGAGGGCGAGAGGGGCGGCGGCTCCGGCCCCGACGCGGACGGCGACCCAGGGGGCGGGGCCGGCCCAGGCCCGGGCGGCGGCCACACGAAGATCGGGGCGGGCCGCAAGCCGCAGGCCTATGACGAGCGCGGCCGCTACACAGGGCCGGGCGGCGGCTCCTACTCCTTTCGCGACGGCGTCATCCGCCTGCATGAATCCTTCGGGCAGGACGACGAGCAGGAGCAGGACGACGAGCCGGAGAATGGGCCGGAGGACGGGGAGTCGGGCGAAGAGGACACCGGGGGCGAGCCCCGGGCCGAGACGGAAGACGAAGCCTCCAGGGAGCTGGAGGGCATCCTGGTCGCCGACAGCGGGCGGGTCGTGAGCGACGCCGGGGGCGGGCTCTCTGGCGGCCCCGAGGTGCGCGGGCCGGCGGCAAAGGAGGTGCGTGACCCTGTGCCGCCGCCGCAAAAGGCCCCGGCTGAAGTGGCGTGGGAGAACGACAAGGCCAATCGCGGGCCGACGCATGAACAATTGGAGCCGCAGACGCGGGAGGCCGTGGAGAACCTGCGGAAGAACAACCCTCAGCTGGAGTCCATCAACGTGAACAGCGGCAAGCGCGACGGGACAGGCCCCCACGCCGAGGGCCGCGCCGTGGACATCAACAAGGTCAACGGCATTCCGGTGAAGGACTTGGCCGATCCGAAAACCCCGGAGGCCGAACGGGCGCAACAGGCGGCAAAGAACATGGCGGAGCAGGCGAAGAAGGACGACAACGTCAATCAAGTCCTGGGGCCCACCGGCTGCTGGAAAAAGGTGGACGGAGACTGGAAACAGTATGATCAGAGTGACCCGAGAAATACCGGCCTGATCAAGGGGCACCAGGACCACTACCACATCAACGTCTTCCGCAAGTGACACAAGGAGCCCGACATGGTCCGCCTCATCACAATTCTCCTCATTCTGCTCGGCCTGGTTGCGCCAGTCCAGGCGAAAGATGCCTACGATGTCGTTGAGGAGCACGGCATGAGCGACCCCCTGGCCCGGCGCATCGTCAGCATCGGCACACAGGAGGCGCCGCGCGCGCTTGGGCCGCAGTATGCGCGTGTGTCCATGTTCTCCGTGCCGGAGCCCGACGGCAGCGGCGAGCGCCTGTACGTTGGCTTCGTGACCGACCTCCTGGACAGAGGGTCGAAATCGCAGTTCTGGCGCGGCCCGGTGGCCGTACGCTGGAAAGACCTGCGGAGCGTGCCGGAATACCGCTCCTCAAACGCCGTGCCCAACCCCAAGCGCTACAGGATCGACCGCCTGACTGCGCTGCCCGGCGGGCGCATGCAGACCTCGGTCATGGAGATCAACCTGGAGGCCCAGCCCGCGCTTCTGCTCCAGTTGGGCGGCGGGCCGGGCCAGCCCAAATACCTGGACTCGCAGCCCCTGGGCGAGAGCCTGCCCATGAACGACTCCCTGAAACTGCTCGTCCGCTTGTATAAACAGCAGGTCTTCCAGACCGACACGCTACGCTTGAGCTCCTATGAGGTGCGCTTTGGAAGCTGTGCGTTTGTCGACAGGATGAACTCCCGTGACTGGTATGCGACCCCGGAGCCGCACCTGCTCGCCGTGTGCCGCAGGAGCGATCCCGGCCAGGCCGCGCTGCGCTTCCTTCCAGCGCACCCTGATGGCTGGACGATGGAGAAGCTCTTGGCCAAGCCCGCCCAGGGCGACGTAAACGGGAGCTTCGCGCTCCAGATGGTGGCCCCGTACCTTGCGCCGCACAGCCAGGGCGGGCTGATGATGCTTGGGTCCCGCTACCGCGTCAGCATCAGCTTGCAGGACCTGGACATCAGCACGCTGGAGCGCGGGCTGTGGTACAATGTCCAGATGGAGTCCTGGGAACCCGGATTGGGAGAGACGAAGATCAAGTACGTGCCCAAGCCCTGACCGCCCCTTCCCCAACATAACCGGCCCGGCCACCCTCATCAGGGCAGCCGGGCCGAGTTGCGTTCCCCCCCTGCCCCCGGCGCATTGGACAACCGCGAGGCATTGGCATATGGAAGCCGCTTGGCGCGCGTGGGCGCTCATTTTGCCCTGCGCGGACACTTAAGCGAGAGGTTTTCATGCTCCGACCCGATTTTGCCAAGTGCGGAGGCCTGGTGCCGGTCATCGCCCAGGAGGCCCTGACCGGAGAGGTGCTCATGCTGGCCTACATGAACGAGGCCGCCTGGGACAAGACCCTGGAGACCGGCGAGGTCCACTACTACAGCCGCAGCCGCAACACGCTCTGGCACAAGGGCGGCACCTCCGGCCACGTGCAGAAGGTCCATACCATCCGCCTGGACTGCGACGCCGACACGGTGCTGGTCCAGGTGACCCAAATGGGCGGGGCGGCCTGCCACACGGGCCGCAAAAGCTGTTTCTACCGCGAACTTTCGGGCGACTGCGAACGCGAATGCTCGCCCATGGTATTCGACCCCAAGGAGGTCTACGGAAAATGAGCGCCACCAGAAAACTCAAGCTGGGCGTGCCCAAGGGCTCGCTCCAGGACGCCACCATCAAGCTCTTCGAGAAAAGCGGCTGGAAGATCCGCCTGCACTCGCGCAACTACTTCCCGGACATCGACGACGACGAGATCTCCTGCAGCATGTGCCGGGCCCAGGAGATGGCCCCCTACGTTGAGCAGGGCGTGCTGGACTGCGGCCTCACCGGCAAGGACTGGATCCTGGAGAACAATTCCGACGTGGTGGTGGTCTCCGACCTGGTCTATTCCAAGGTCAGCAACCGCCCGGCGCGCTGGGTGCTGGCCGTGGCCGGCGACTCGCCCTACAACAAGCCCGAGGACCTGGCGGGCAAGAAGATCGCCACCGAGCTGGTGAACTTCACCAAGAACTACTTCGCCGAGCGCAAGATCCCCGTGGAGGTCAGCTTCTCCTGGGGCGCCACCGAGGCCAAGGTGGTGGAGGGCCTGTGCGACGCCATCGTGGAGGTCACCGAGACCGGCACCACCATCCGCGCCCACGGGCTCAAGATCATCGAGGACCTGCTGTTCACCAACACGCGCCTCATCGCCAACAAGGAGGCCTGGAAAGACCCCTTCAAGCGCGCCAAGATCGAGAAGATGAACCTGCTCTTGCAGGGCGCGCTCAAGGCCGAGCGCATGGTGGGGCTGAAGATGAACATGCCCAAGGACAAGATGGACCAGGCCATGAAGCTGCTGCCCAGCCTGACCTCGCCCACGGTCACCGGCCTGTCCAACCCGGACTGGCTCTCGGTGGAGATCGTGGTGGAGGAGTCCGTGGTGCGCGAGCTCATCCCGCAGCTGAAGGACCTGGGCTCCGAGGGCATCATCGAATACCCGCTGAACAAGGTCATCTAGACCTGTCCAGGCCAGGCGCTCCTCCAGCCGGAGGGCCGCCTGGCCTCATCTTTCCGAAGGAGCAGGCGTGATCAGCAAAGCCACCATCCTCATCGCCGTGGTCCTGGTGCTCATGGGCTACCGCTGGGGCCGGCGCAAGACCCTGGCGCGGCTTGCTCCGCCGCCCGCCCAGGCCGCTCCCGCGCAGCCCCAGGCGCCGCAGAGGGAATGGCTCTCCGTGCGCACCCTGCTCATCATCGTGGCGGTGCTCCTCGTCATCGCCATCCTCTCCAGCCTGAGCGGCAGGATCGGCTAGCCGCGGAGCGGCAGGACGCCCTGCCCGCCGCCACTCCCGGTCCGGCTCCCGGGCCTTCCCCCAGACGACGGCACGCGGGTGCAGAAAGACTTGCCTCCGCGGGGCCGGCGGGGAGACTCGCCGGCTCTATGGTTTGCGTCGGGGAGAAGCCTCCGGCGCTGGCCTCAAGGACCCTGGCTGATCCAGATGAGCGAGACCTGCCGGCCGGTTGTGCGCGCGGCGCGGAAGGAGAAGAACTCCCGCTGGTTGGCCAGGGTGCACAGATCCAGGCCGAAGATGCGCTCGCCCCGAAGCCCTGCCGCCATGAGCTGGCTGCGCGTGAGCCGCCACAGGTCCACGGTCCGGGCGGCCGCGTCGTGGAACTCCCGGAAGCCCGGGCCGAACTCGGCCTCGAAGTTGGTGAACTGCGCCGCCTGAGGGCCCAGGCTGGGGCCGCGCACGGCGCAGAGCTCCGCCGGCGCGCAGCCGTAGTGCGCGCAGAGCCGGGCCACGGCGCTGCCCGGCAGGTTCATCACGTTGCCGCGCCAGCCCACGTGCAGGGCGGCCACGAAGCGCGCCGACTCGTGGGCCAGGAGCACGGGCTGGCAGTCCGCGGTCTTGACGCACAGGGCCAGGCCAGGGGCGGCCGTGGCCAGGGCGTCGCCCTCCAGGGTGGCGGCGGCGTCCAGGGCGGTTGGCGGGGGCTCGAAGTGCAGCACCTCGCCGTGGACCTGGCGGCATTCGCACCACCGGGACAGGCCCAGGCGCGCGGCCAGGGCGCGGCGGTTGGCGGCCACGCTGGCGGGCTCGTCGCCCACGTCGAAGGAGAGGTTGGCCCCGTCAAAGGGCGGGCGGCTGGCCCCGCCCCGGCGCGTGGAAAAGGCGCAGGAGACGCGCTCCAGGCCGGGAAAGGCGAAAGCCAGCACCCCGGGTGAATGCGGCCCTAGCGGAACCATTTGAGTTCGCGCTCGGAACAGACCCCCTGCACGGGAGCGTCCCAGGCGTTCATGGGAAAGGACTCGATGCGCTGGAACTCGTAGCACAGGCCCAGGGTAACGGTGTCGTCCATCTCCGGCCGGGCCATGAGCCGGTCGTAGTAGCCGCCGCCGAAGCCCAGGCGGTAGCCGCGCGCGTCGAAGGCCACGGCGGGCACCAACACCAGGTCGGGCACGAAGGGTTCGCCGGATTCCTCGCTGGTGGAACAGCACGGCGCGGGCTCCATGATGTTGAAGGAGCCCTCGGTGAGGTCGTCCTCGCAGGTGCAGGCGCAGAGGTCCATGAAGCCGGGCTGGTCCGGCCGGCAGCGGGGCAGAAGGGCCATGGCCCCGCGCTCCCAGAGCTCGGCCAGAAGCGGCCGGGTGTCGATCTCGTTCTTGATGGGCCAATACAGCAGGACGCTGTAGGCGTTCTTCCATTCGGACAGGGCGCGCACACGCTGCGCCACGGCCAGGCTGGCCTGCTTGACCTCTTCCGGGGAGAGCGCCATGCGCCGCTCCACCATCATCCTGCGGATCCTGTCTTTTTCCTGGCTGGCCTCGTTCATCAACACCCCCCTAAGGCACGAAACTCGGGCGCTCCCGCGCCCTTTGCACCGCGCTTTTGTGTATGCTAAGATAGGCCGGATTGGAAGCAGAAAATACCCGCCCTTTCGGGTCGGGGATCGGCCGCCAGGACCGCGCGGAGGCGCTCATCGCCCCGCCGCGCGACGGATCCGGCCAGGAGACGCGTATGTACTGGATCGCCGTGGGCGACGTGCACGAGACTGTGGGAAGGCTGCGCTCCATCCCCGGCGTCAAGGGGGCCGACGGGCTGATCCTCACCGGGGACCTGACCAACCGCGGCCGCGAGGCCGAGGCCGCCCGGGTGCTGGACGAGGCCCAGCGGGCCAACCCGGTGGTGCTGGCCCAGATGGGCAACATGGACCACGGCGACGTGGACGGGCTGCTGACGCGGCGCGGGCAGAACATCCACCGCCAGGCCAGGCTTCTGGCCCCCGGCCTGGTGCTCATGGGCGTGGGCTGGTCCACCCCCACCCCCTTCCACACCCCCTCCGAGGTCAGCGAGGACATGCTGGCCCAGTGGCTCGACGAGACCCACAACAAGGCCCGGGAGCTGGCCGCCCAGGACAGGCCCGGCGGCGCCCAGCACCTTGTGGCCGTGATCCACACCCCGCCCCTGAACACCGGCCTGGACCGCACCCTGAACGGCGTCCATGTGGGCAGCCCTGCGGTGCGCGCCTTCCTGGCCGCGGCCCAGCCGGCGGTCTGCATCTGCGGACACATCCACGAGGCCGTGGGCGAGGAGCTCCTGGGCCGCACCCAGGTCCTCAATCCCGGCCTCCTGGCCGAGGGCGGGTTCGTGCGCCTGAGCCTCCGCCAGGGCGAGCTGCGCGCCAGCCTGGAGAGAATCTAGCCCGTGGCCGCCCAGCTCTACTGCCTGTTCGTGGGCAAATGCCGCGAGGCCGCCCTGCGCGAGGCCGCGGACCTCTATGCCCTGAAGCTCTCCCGCCTGGCCCGCTGCGAGCTGGCCCTGGTCAAGGACGCGCCCGCGGCCCTGCCCGCGCAGGAGAAGTCCCTGCGCGAGGGCCGGGACATGCTGGCCCGGCTGGACCCCAGGCACGTGCCCGTGGCCCTGGACGAGGGCGGCGAGATGTGGACCAGCCGCCAGCTGGCCGCGCGCCTCAAGGCCTGGGAGGACGCCGCGCGCGCCCCCTGCTTCCTGGTGGGCGGGGCCTTCGGCCTGTCCGACGAGGTGCGCGAGCGCGCCAGGGCCGGCGGCGCGCTGTTCTCCCTGGGCCGCATCACCCTGCCGCACGAGCTGGCCCGGGTGGTGCTCCTGGAGCAGCTGTACCGGGCCGCCAGCATCAACAAGGGCCTGCCCTACCACCACGACTGACGCAGAACCGCCACACCCAAGAGGAAACGCACCATGCTCGACAGCGCCTACCTGGACAAGCTCGCCGACTACTTCGCCTCCGGCGACCTGGCCTTCGACTTTGAACACGGCGACGCCGCACGCCGGGAAATGATTCTGGAATGTCTGGAGAAGCTGATGGACCTGGCCGATCAGGCCGACGAGCTGGCCACCAAGCTCATCTTCAAGGGCGGCATGCTTCAGGCCATGGCCGGGATCAAGGACCAGAAGTAGCGCGTGCGCTGGCCCGAAGGGTACTGGCGCGCGGCCTCCAGCGCAAAGCCGCCCGCAGCGGCCAGGGCCGCGGCGGCAGGGGGCGGGTCGTTGGACAGCACCACCAGCCGCCCGCCGGGCGCCAGCAGGTCCCGGACAAAGGGCAGAAGCTTCGGCCAGGGCATGAAGGCCCGGCTCAGCACCAGGTCCGCGCGGGGCCGCAGCCCCAGGCGCGCCAGCTCCGGCCCCACGGCCTCGGCCCGACCATGCACCACGCGCACCCCCGGCAGCAGCACCTCGGCCACGGCCTGGCGCAGAAAGATGGCCCGCTTCTCGCGCAGCTCCACCAGCACATAGTCGCCCGCGCCCCAGACCACCCGCAGCGGGATGCCCGGCAGGCCCGCGCCCGCGCCCAGGTCCAGGCTCAGCGGCTGCCCCGGCAGCCCTAGACCGGCCAGGAACTCCGCCAGATGCAGGCTGTCCGCCACCAGGTCGCGGAAGACCCCCGGCCAGTCGGACCGGCCCACCAGGCTCATGGCCCGGCTCCACTTGAGCAGCAGCGTCAGGTAGCGCGACAGGGCCTCGGCCTGGGGCCTGGCCAGGTCGAAGCCCAGGCGCCTGGCCTCGGACGCGACCTCGCCGGGGGCGGGGGCGTAGGGCTTGGGTGGTTGCTTGGGCGGCTGCGGCATGGGGAGCTTGTACGCCGAGGGGCAGGGCGGGGCAAGGGGTGGGAGGCGGCCTTTCGCGCCACGGCTGCTCCCGTCCGGCATTCCAGACGCCCCCCGGCGAAACCCCCGTCTTCTGTCCCGCCACGCCGAGGGGGGGGTCTGGGGGGCCTCAGGCCCCACAGCCGCCGGTGGCCTCCCTCCCTGCCTTCCCCTCCCTGCCCTGCCTCCACCACGTTGTCATCGCGCCGCAAACCGGGCATAAGCCCGGTCATGGCGAAGCAACGCGAGGAATATGCCTGCACCGGCTGCGGGGCCAGAAGCCCGCGCTGGACCGGCCAGTGCGCCGGGTGCGGGGAATGGAACACCATCCAGGCCGCGGCCCCTGCGGGCGGCTGGAGCGCGCGCGGCGCGGGCTCGTCCGCGCGCGGGCGCGCCGCCTCCCTGGCCGGGCCGGAGTCCTTGGAGCAGTTCAGCGGCGAGACGGCCAAGGCGCGGCCCACGGGCATCCCGGCTTTGGACGGCCTGCTGGGCGCCGGGCTGGTGCCGGGCGCGGCGCTGCTCCTGGGCGGCGAGCCCGGCGTGGGCAAGAGCACGCTGCTGCTGCAGCTGGCCGCCTGCCAGGCCGCCCTGGGCAACCCTGCGCTCTACGTCTCCGGCGAGGAGTCCCTGCCCCAGCTGCGCGGCCGGGCGGAGCGCCTGGGCCTGCTGGGCCCCGGGCTCATGGCCCTGGCCACCAACAACGCCGACGAGGCGCTCTCGGCCCTGGCCGACCTGGGCAGCAGGCCCGGGCTCATCATAGCCGACAGCGTGCAGACCCTGGCCAGCCCGCGCGCCGAGGGCATCCCCGGCAGCGTGAGCCAGGTGCGCACCGTGGCGGGGGAACTGGTGGAGGCGGTAAAGCGCTCCCAGGCCACCTTGGTGCTGGTGGGCCACGTGACCAAGGACGGCCAGATCGCCGGGCCCAAGCTTTTGGAGCACATGGTGGACACCGTGCTCTACCTGGAGGGCGACCGCCGCGACTATTCGCGCGTGCTGCGCGTGCTCAAAAACCGCTTCGGCCCCTCCGACGAGCTGCTCGTGTTCACCATGGAGGAGCGCGGCCTGTCCGTGGTGGACGACCCCTCGACCTTCTTTCTCGGCGCGCGCGACGCCTCGCTGTCCGGCGCGGCGGTGGCCGTGGCCATGGACGGGCGCAGGCCCTTTGCCGTGGAAATCCAGGCCCTGGCCACCAAGAGCTTTCTGTCCATCCCGCGCCGGGCGGCCCTGGGCTTCGACGCCAACCGCCTGCACCTGCTCCTGGCCGTGCTGGAGAAGCGCCTGCGCCTGCCCCTGGGCTCAAGCGACATCTACGTGAAGCAGGGCGGGGGCCTGTCCCTGCGCGACCCCGGCCTGGACCTGAGCCTGGCCGCGGCGGTGCTGTCCTCGTTCTACGAGGCGCCCCTGCCCGAGGGCGCGGCCTTCTGGGGCGAACTGGACCTGAATGGCCATGTGCGGCCCGTGGCCGGCCACGAGACGCGGCTCAAGCAGGCCTCGCGCCTGGGCTACGGCCCGCTGCTGCATTCCGGCACCGTGAAGACCCTGGATGCCTTGCGCCGGGCCCTGTTCGGCAAGGCCTCCTCCTGACCAACATCCGCAACCCCAAGGAGACCATGATGCTTCCCACCGCCATCCTGTTCCCCGGCCAGGGCTCCCAGGAGCTGAACATGGGCCGCGACGTGGCCGAGGCGCAAAGCGCGGCCATGGACCTCTGGAAGCTCGCCGAGAAGCTCTCCGGCATCCGCCTGCGCGAAATATACTGGGGTGACGAGGGCGCGGCCCCGGCCCCGGAGATGAGCGACACCAAGGCCCTGCAGCCCGCCCTCACGGTGGTCAACCTGAGCCTCTGGCTGGCGGTGCGGGGCCGGGCCGGGGCCCTCCAGATCATGGCCGCGGCGGGCCACAGCCTAGGCGAGTTTTCGGCCCTGGCCGCGGCGGGCGTTCTGTCCGTGGAGGACACCGTGAAGGCCGTGTGCGAGCGCGGCAAGCTCATGGCCGGAGCGGGCAAGGAGGGCCACGGCATGGCCGCCGTGGTCAAGCTGCCGCTGAGCGCCGTGGAGGCCATCGTGGACATGGCGGCCAAGACCTCCGGCGCGTTTCTGCGCATCGCCAACCACAATTCCCCGGCCCAGTACGTGCTCTCCGGCGAGAGGCCGGCCCTGGACGCGGCGGGCGCCCTGGTCAAGGAGGCCAAAGGCCGCGCCGTGCCCCTGGCCGTTTCCGGGGCCTTCCACAGCCCGCTCATGAGCGAGCCCGCCAACGTCTTCGCCAGCATCCTGGAGGGCCTGCGCTGGAGCCCGGCCGCCTTTCCGGTGTGCATGAACGTCAGCGGGCGGCTGGAGCGCGACCCCGGCATCCTCAAGGCCATGCTCACCGCGCAGATGACCTCCTCGGTGCTCTGGACGGACACCATGCAGAGCCTGTACGCCGCCGGGGCACGCCGCTTCGTGGAACTCGGCCCCAAGGCCGTGCTGACCAAGCTGGTGGGCCAGAACCTGGAGGGCGTCACGGACGCCATCGCCCAGAGCGCCGGCAGCCTGGAGGCCATCGACGGGCTCTAGCCGCAACGGGCCAAGCCGCGCGGCCCGCTGGACGGGGGCGCCCGAAATGCCGTAGGGGAGGGGGCTGGCCCACGGCGCTGAGCCCAGGGCGCAGCGTCCCTGAAACAACGCACGCTCCGGCGGAGACCCATGCCCGACTTTGACGTCATCATCATCGGCGCCGGCCCGGCGGGCAGCGCCACGGCCCTCCAGGCCGGCCGCGCGGGCCTGCGCGTGCTGCTCGTGGACGCCCGGCCCTTCCCCCGCGACAAGTCCTGCAGCGACTCCCTGTCCGCGGCGGTCATCGCCCAGGTGCGCGACCTGGGGCTGGAGGACCGCCTGCTGGCCCTGGACCACGTGCCGGTGCGCGAGATCAGCTTCTTCGCGCCGGACGGGGCGGCGGTCACCGTGCCCGTGCTCAAGATCGACAGCCAGGCCCGGGCCAGGGGCATGATCTGCCGCCGCATCCTCTTTGACGAGATGCTCTTCGAGGCCGCCCGCGAGCTGGAGAACGTCACCGGCCTGGACTGGTGCTGCGCCACGGACATCCTGGTGCAGGGCGGCCGGGCCTGCGGCGTCACCGTGGACCGGGGCGGCGGGCGCATGGAGTCCTTCACGGCCCAGGTCCTGGTCGGCGCGGACGGGGCCAACTCCTTTCTGGCGCGCCGCATGGCCATGCCGCGCTACCCGGAATACCGGATAATCGCCGCCCAGGCCTACTACCGCCAGGTCATCGGCCTGCGCGGCCACATGGAGGTCCACTTCCCGGAAGAGGCCCTGCCCGGCTACCTGTGGATGCACCCCACCCGCACCAGCCAGACCAACGTGGGCCTGGCCCTGCCGCTGGAGGCCTGGCAGGAGAAGCGCCACAGCCTGGAGCGGGTGCTGGCCGAGGCCCTGGCCTCGCCCACCCTGCGCGAGCGCTTCGCCTTTGCCGAGCAGATGGGCAAGACCCAGGTGCGCATCCTGCCCGTGGGCAACACCCTGCGCGAGATCCACGGCCAGGGGTTCCTGCTGGTGGGCGACGCGGCCGGCCTGGCCACCCCCTGCAGCACCGAGGGCGTGGCCAACGCCCTCATCTCGGCCCGCATCGCCGCCGAGGTGCTGGTGGAGGCCTGCCGCTCCGGGGACGCCAGCGCCGACGGCCTGGTGGGCTACCCCGGCCGCCTCTGGCGCGAAATCGGCGACGCCCTGCAGATGTCCCGGCGGCTCTTGACCCTGCGCACGCCCAAGGCCATCGGCAGCCTCATCCGCAGCGCCGCCCGCCGCCCGCACAACGCGGGCTGGATCTCCGGCGTGCTCATCGGCTCGGCCCTGCCCTCGGAGGAGCTGAACGACCTCCTGGGCTATCTCAACTTCTTCAACCGCTAGCCCGGGCGGGTGTGCCACCGCCGGCCCACCCGCCCGCGCCCCTGTCCCGCACCTGGGACACAGGTGACACAGCCTCCCCGGCCCCCCCTGCCGAACCACGCGGATAACCGCTAGACATAAAACACCATTTTTCTTCCAGCCGCGCCGGTCTGTTCTGGCATGGGTCTTGATCTTCCTGAACCAGCACAGGTTCCAAGGAGGCCCCATGAAAGAGTCGCTCCGCCACATCCTCAACCCCCTGCACCTCTTCTGCCGGCTCAAGCAGTGCGGCCTGCCCTCCCGCCCGGCCCTGCGCGTCTGCTCCCTGTACCAACGGATCTACGCGCAGTTCTTATAAACCGCTGACAATAAGCGAGGAAGTTATGCCCGACCGCAAGACACTTGCCAACGCCGTACGCGCCCTGAGCATGGACGCCATCCAGAAGGCCAATTCCGGGCACCCCGGCGCGCCCCTGGGCATGGCCGACATCGCCGAGGTGCTCTTCAACGACTTCCTGCGCCACAATCCGGGCAACCCGGAATGGCCCAACCGCGACCGCTTCGTGCTCTCCAACGGGCACGGCTCCATGCTCCTGTACGTCATCCTGCACCTCACGGGCTACGACCTGGGCATCGAGGACCTGAAGGCCTTCCGCCAGCTCAACTCGCGCACCCCGGGCCACCCGGAATACCGCGTCACCCCCGGCGTGGAGTCCACCTCCGGGCCCCTGGGCCAGGGCATCGCCTGCGCCGTGGGCATGGCCGTGGCCGAAAAGGTCCTGGCCGCCCAGTTCAACCGGCCCGGCCTGGAGATCGTGGACCACCACACCTACGTCTTCATGGGCGACGGCTGCATGATGGAGGGCCTGTCCCACGAGGCCTGCTCCCTGGCCGGCACCCTGGGGCTGGGCAAGCTCATCGCCTTTTACGACGACAACGGCATCTCCATCGACGGCTGCGTGGAGGGCTGGTTCGCGGACAACACCCCGCAGCGCTTCAGGGCCTATGGCTGGCACGTGGTGTCCGGCGTGGACGGCCATGACCCCAGGCAGATCAAGAAGGCCATCCGCGAGGCCAGAAGCGCCACGGACAGGCCGAGCCTCATCTGCTGCAAGACGCTCATCGGCAAGGGCGCGCCCAACGCCTGCGGCAGCGAGAAATGCCACGGCTCGCCCCTGGGCGAGGCTGAGATCGCCTGCGCGCGGGCGCACATGGACTGGCCCCACGCGCCCTTCGAGGTGCCCCAGGACGTCTACCAGGCCTGGGACGCCTGCGAGGCCGGACGCCTGGCCGAGGACGCCTGGCAGGACCTCTTCGTGCGCTACACCCGCAAGCACCCCGCCCGGGCCGCCGAATTCACCCGGCGCATCTGCGGCGAGCTTCCGGCGGACTTCCGCAACCGGGCCGAGGCCTTTGTGGACGCCGTGAACCAGAAGGGCGCCAGCGTGGCCAGCCGCAAGGCCTCCCAGAACGCCATCGAGGGGCTGGCGCACATGCTCCCGGAGCTCTTCGGCGGCTCCGCCGACCTGGCCTCCTCGAACCTGACCCGCTGGACCGGCTCGGTGCCGGTGTTTCCCGAGGCCTGGCGCGGCAACTACCTGAACTTCGGGGTGCGCGAATTCGCCATGGCCGCCATGATGAACGGCATGGCCCTGCACGGCGGGTTCATCCCCTACGGCGGCACCTTCCTGGTCTTCTCGGACTACTCCCGCAGCGCCCTGCGCATGTCGGCCCTCATGGGCCTCAGGACCATCCACGTGCTGACCCACGACTCCATCGGCGTGGGCGAGGACGGCCCCACCCACCAGCCAGTGGAGCACGTGGCCTCCCTGCGGCTCATTCCGAACATGCACGTGTGGCGGCCCGGCGACGCCGTGGAGACGGCCATCGCCTGGCAGTGCGCCCTGGAGCGCGCCAGCGGGCCCGCCGCGCTCATCTGCTCGCGCCAGAACCTCCCGCACCAGCCGCGCACGGCCAAGGTCCTGGAGAACATCCACCGCGGCGGCTATGTCCTGCGCGACTGCGCCGGCCCGCCCGAGGTCCTGCTCATGGCCACCGGCTCCGAGCTGGGCCTGGCGGCCGAGGCGGCCGGAATCCTTGAGGCCCTGGGCTGCCGCGTGCGCGTGGTCTCCATGCCCTGCCTGGAGGTCTTCGACGGCCAGCCCCAGCACTACCGCAGCGCGGTGCTGCCCCAGGGCGTTCCCGTGGTGTTGGCGGTGGAGGCCGGGGCCACGGCGGGCTGGCACAAGTACGTCGGCTCCCGGGGCGCGGTGGTCGGCCTGGACCGCTTCGGGGAATCGGCCCCCGGAGAGGTGCTGTTCGACCATTTCGGCCTCACGGCCAAGCGCGTGGCCGAGATGGCCCGGCAGCTGCTGAGCGACCGCAAGACGCCGGAGTAGCCCGCCGGCGCGGGCGGCCAACCTGCACCACCTGAAGAGGGGAAAGCCCATGAACGTCAAGACCATGTCCGACCAGAAGCTCAAGAACCGGCGCGTGCTCATCCGCATGGACCTGAACGCCCCGCTGGACAAGGGCCTCGTGGCCAGCGACGCCCGCCTGCGCGCCGCCCTGCCCACCGTCCGGCAGGCCCTGGACGAGGGCGCCGCGGTGATCCTCATGTCGCACCTGGGGCGGCCCAGGGAGGGCGCCTTTGACGCGGCCCACAGCATGCGCCCCGTGGCCCGGCGCCTGGCCGAGCTCCTGGGCCGGCCCATACGCCTGGAGCCCGACTGGCTGGACGGGGTGGACGTGCGCCCCGGCGAGGTCTGCCTGGTGGAGAACGTGCGCTTCAACAACGGGGAGAAGGCCAACGACCCGGAGCTGGGCCGGCGCATGGCCCGGCTCTGCGACGTCTTCGTCATGGACGCCTTCGGCACCGCCCACCGCGCCCACGCCTCCACCCACGCCGTGGCCCGCTTTGCGCCCATCGCCTGCGCCGGGCCGCTCTTGACGCGCGAGTTCCGCACCCTGGGCCAGGCCCTGCGCGCCCCGGCCCGGCCGGTGACGGCCATTGTCGGCGGCTCCAAGGTCTCCACCAAGCTGACCATGCTGCACGCCCTGCTGGGCCGCGTGGACCGGCTCATCCTGGGCGGGGGCATAGCCAACAGCTTCCTGGCCGCCACGGGCCGCAACGTCGGCGCCTCGCTGCACGAGCCGGACCTCCTGCAGGAGGCCAGGGACATCCTGCGCGAGGCCGAGCTGGCCGGGGTGGACATCCCCCTGCCCGTGGACACGGTCTGCGCCACCGGCCTCTCCGACCAGGCCCAGGCCCGGGAGCGGGACGCCGGGGACGTGGCCGCGGACGAGATGATCCTGGACATCGGGCCCAGGACCTCGCGGAACTATACGGACATCCTCATGGATTCCGGAACCATCCTCTGGAACGGCCCGGTGGGCGTCTTCGAATGCGACCGCTTCGGCCAGGGCACCAGGGCCATCTCCCTGGCCGTGGCCGAGAGCCCGGCCTATTCCATCGCCGGAGGCGGCGACACCCTGGCCGCCATCGACAAGTACGGCGTGGCCGAGGACATCTCCTACATCTCCACCGGCGGCGGCGCCTTCATGGAATTCATGGAGGGCAAGAAGCTGCCCGCCCTGGCGGCCCTGGAAGAACGCGCCATGTAGCGCCCCCGGCATTTCGTCAACGCAACACCCCTGGAGGATGTTTATGGCCCTGATCTCCCTGCGCCAGCTTCTGGACCACGCCGCCGAGCATGCCTACGGCGTCCCCGCCTTCAACGTGAACAACATGGAGCAGGTGCGCGCCATCATGGAGGCCGCAAGCGAGGTGGACAGCCCGGTGATCCTGCAGAGCTCCGCCGGGGCCCGCAAATACGCGGGCGCCACCTTCCTGCGGCACCTGGTGCTGGCGGCGCTGGAGGAGTGGCCACACCTCCCCCTGTGCCTGCACCAGGACCACGGCTCCTCGCCCGGCGTCTGCGCCCAGTCCGTCCAGGCCGGCTTCTCCTCGGTGATGATGGACGGCTCGCTCCTGGAGGACGCCAAGACCCCGGCGGACTATGGCTACAACGTCGCCGTCACGCGCAGGGTCTGCGACATGGCCCACGCCTGCGGCGTGTCCGTGGAGGGCGAGCTCGGCGTGCTGGGCTCGCTGGAGACCGCCACGGCGGGCAAGGAGGACGGGGTCGGGGCCGAGGGCAGGCTCACCCGGGAGCAGATGCTCACCGACCCGGACCAGGCCGCGGACTTTGTGCGCAAAACCGGGGTGGACGCCCTGGCCATCGCCATCGGCACCAGCCACGGGGCCTACAAGTTCGCCAAGCCGCCCACGGGCGAGGTGCTGGCCATCAGCCGCGTGCGCGAGATCCACAAGCGCATCCCCAACACGCATTTGGTCATGCACGGCTCCTCCTCGGTGCCGCAGGAGTGGCTGGCCACCATCAACGCCTTTGGCGGCGACATCGCCCAGACCTACGGGGTGCCCGTGGCGGAGATCCAGGAGGGCATCAAAAACGGGGTGCGCAAGGTGAACATCGACACGGACCTGCGCCTGGCCGCCACCGGGGCCGTGCGCCGGTTCGTGGCCCAGCACCCCTCGGACTTCGACCCGCGCAAGTTCCTCGCCGCCGCCACGGGCGCCATGCGCGAGGTCTGCCGCCAGCGCTTCGAGGCCTTCGGCTCCGCCGGGCGCGCCGGGGCCCTGCGCCCGCGCTCCCTGGAGGACATGGCCGCCCGCTACGCCAAGCACCTCTACGGCGCGCCCGTCAATTAGCAACCCAAAGGAGAACGCCATGAACACCCGGCAGGACATGATCCTCTCGCCCTCGCTTCTGTCCTCGGACTTCAGCCGCCTGGCCGACGAGCTGGCCGCCCTGGAGGCCGCCGGGCTCAAGTGGGTGCACTGGGACGTCATGGACGGGGCCTTTGTGCCCAACATCACCTTCGGCCCGCCGGTCATCAGGGCCTGCCGCAGGAACAGCGGCCTGTTCTTCGACGTGCACCTGATGATCGAGAACCCTGGGCGCTTTGTCGGGGAGTTCGCCCGGGCCGGGGCCGACCTCATCTGCGTGCACGCCGAGGCCGAGACGCACCTGGAGCGCACCGTGAGCCTGATCCGGACCTGCGGGGCCAAGGCCGCCGTGGCGCTCAATCCGCACACCCCGCTGGACGTGGTCGAATACCTCCTGCCGCAGCTGGACATGGTGCTGGTCATGAGCGTGAACCCCGGCTTCGGCGGGCAGTCCTTCATCCCCTTCTGCGTCGACAAGGTGCGCCACCTGCGGGCCATGATCGACGCCTGCGGCAGCCAGGCCCTGATCCAGGTGGATGGGGGCGTGGCACTGGCCAACACGCGGGAGCTGACCCTGGCCGGGGCCGACGTCCTGGTGTCCGGCTCGGCCTTCTTCAGCCAGCCGCCCTACGCCGAACGCCTGCGGCTTTTCCAGGCCGCGGCCGCAGGCCAGGAGCCCGCGGCCTGATCCCGCGGGGCCGGGCCATGAGCGGCCGGGCCGGGCCGGTGAGTGGGCCAAATGGCGGCGCAGGCGTCGCCCGCAGCGGCGCAGGCGCAGGCCCAGCCGTGGCGTAAAACACAAAGCACTGGAATACCAGGACATCCACCCCTTGACCCGGCGCGCGCGCGGCCAGCTCCGCCGCTCATCCCCGGCCCGTGGCCGTTTATGGAATTCTCATGGATCCCGGCAGGGAAGCCGCTATGGTCACCATCAACAGCGCGCCGCAAGGCGGGCCGGGCCCGGGAAAGCGGGCCCGCCACCAAGGAGAGAGACACATGGGCATGCGCATTGGCATCAACGGCTTTGGCCGCATCGGCCGCTACCTGACCCGGCTTCTGGCCGACGTGAAGGACGTGGAGCTGGTGGCCATCAACGCCCGGGCCGAGAACAAGGACCTGGCGCACCTCTTGAAATACGACTCCGTGCACGGCCGCTTCCTGCGCGTGGAGCCAAACGACAAGGGCCTGCTGGTGGACGGCCGCCAGATCCTCGTCACCCGC
>JAHJLB010000036.1 GCA_018822105.1 Pseudomonadota bacterium | reverse complement strand
GCGGGTGACGAGGATCTGGCGGCCGTCCACCAGCAGGCCCTTGTCGTTTGGCTCCACGCGCAGGAAGCGGCCGTGCACGGAGTCGTATTTCAAGAGGTGCGCCAGGTCCTTGTTCTCGGCCCGGGCGTTGATGGCCACCAGTTCCACGTCCTTCACGTCGGCCAGAAGCCGGGTCAGGTAGCGGCCGATGCGGCCAAAGCCGTTGATGCCTACTTTCATCGCCATGTTCTCTCTCCTTGCTGTATTGCGCGCCTAGGCCTTGCCAGAGCAGCCGAGCACGTTCTTGATTTTGCGCTGCACCATTTCCTTCACCGCCTTGCGCGCCGGGGTCAGGTACTGGCGGGGGTCGAAGTCCCCCGGATTCTCCGCCAGATGCTTGCGGATGGTGGCGGTCATGGCCAGGCGGATGTCCGTGTCGATGTTGATCTTGCACACGGCCATGCTGGCGGCCTTGCGCAGCAGGTCCTCGGGCACGCCGCGCGCGCCGGGGATGTTTCCGCCATACTTGTTGGCCATCTCCACGAACTCCTGCGGCACGCTGGACGCGCCGTGGAGCACGATGGGCACCCCGGGCAGGAGCTTGCCGACCTTCTCCAGGCGGTCAAAGTCCAGCTTGGCCTCGCCCTTGAACTTGTAGGCGCCGTGGCTGGTGCCGATGGCGATGGCCAGGGAGTCGCAGCCGGTCCTGGTGACGAAGTCCTTGGCCTGGTCCGGATCGGTGTAGATGTGCTCGTCCGAGCTCACGTCCTCCTCCACGCCGGCCAGCCGTCCCAGCTCGGCCTCCACCCAGACGCCGCGGGCATGGGCGTATTCCACCACCTTCTGGGTCTCCTTGATGTTCTCCTCATAGGGCAGGTGCGAGCCGTCGTACATGACCGAGGTGAAGCCGCCGTCGATGACGTCGCGGCACAGTTCGAAGTTCGGCCCGTGGTCCAGGTGCAGCACCACGGGCAGGTCGGCCTCCTTGAGGGCGGCCTCCATGAGTTTGATGATGTAGACCTGCCCGGCGTATTTGCGCGCGCCGGCCGAAACCTGCAGGATCAAGGGGGCTTTTTCTTCCTTGCCCGCCTCCATGATGCCCTGGACGATCTCCATGTTGTTCACGTTGAACGCGCCGATGGCATAGCCCCCGGCATAGGCTTTCTGGAACATTTCCTTGGGTGATACGAGCGGCATGGGCTCCTCCTTGGTGATCGTGGGGAATCGCGTTGTGCTGTCGCACTTGTGCAATCAATACATAATTTTGTCACGCAGGGCGGATTCTGTCAACATCCCCTACGAAATATGTGACTCCAGAAGGGACAAAGTTTCGTGGTCCGTGAAGTCGAAGCGCAGCGGGGTCAGGGTCACGAAGCCCTCGGTCAGCAGCCTGCGGTCGCGGCCCTGGCTGATGCCCTCGGGCTTGAGCTCGCCGCACATCCAGTAGTATTTGCGCCCGCGCGGGTCCAGGCGCTCCTCGTACCAGTCGGTGTAGGCCACGCGGGTATGCGGGCAGACGCGCAGGCCCTTGGCCTGGGCCAGGGGCAGGTTGGGGAAGTTCAGGTTCAGCACGCACTTTTGGGGCAGCAGGGCCAGGGGCAGCCGGGGCAGGAGGGCGGCGGCGTAGTCGGCCTGGGCCGAGAGCTCCACGGGGTTGTGGTCGTCCATGGACACGGCCAGGGCCGGGAAGCCCATGAGCGCGCCCTCGGTAGCGGCGGAGACCGTGCCGGAGTACATGATGTCCACGCCCACGTTGGCTCCGGCGTTGATGCCCGAAACCACCACGTCCGGCGGGGGCGTGACCAGGGTGGAGATGGCCAGCTTGACGCAGTCGGCCGGGGTGCCGGAAACGCCCAGGCCGAAGAAGCCGGCCTCGCGGAACTCCTTCACCCTCAATGGCGCGGAAAGGGTGATGGCGTGGCCCACGGCGGACTGCTCGGTGATGGGCGCCACCACCTGCACGTCGTGCCCGGCCGCCACCAGGGCCTTGTGCATGGCCCGCAGGCCCACGGCCTGGATGCCGTCGTCATTGGTCAGAAGGATGCGCATGGAGACTCCCTGCTGGCGCTCTCGGGCGCCCTGCGGTTGGACGGTCCGGAGGTTTGACAATCCGGGCCGTGGCGGGCATGAAATTCGGCTCAAGGGACAAGCACCGCCGCAGCCCGGGCGCGGTAGGTGCGAACTACCCCAACCTGAGGGAGATGGCAAGACCGTGATCTCGAAAGCCTTGTACATCCGGGACATTAGCCCTGGCCAGACAATCCAGGACACCTTCCTCCTGGCGGAGGCCCGCACCGGGCAGTCGCGCAACGGCCCCTACTGGAGCCTCATGCTGCAGGACGCGAGCGGCCAGATGGAGGCCAAGGTCTGGAGCCCGCTGTCCCAGCAGCATCCCGGGCTCAGCGCCGGGCGCTTCGTCACCGTGCGCGCCCTGGCCGCCAACTACCGCGACAAATGCCAGCTGACCATCGACCAGTTGGCCGAGGTCGATGCCGCCGAGGTCGACCCCGCGGACTACCTGCCGGAAAGCCCGGTGAAGCCCGCCGAGCTTCTGGCCGAGATCGAGGCCCTGTGCCGCCAGGAGCTGACGCACAAGCCCTGGCGCGGCTTGATCAGGAAGATCCTGGCCGACGAGGAGATCCGCTCCAGCCTGCTGCCCGCCACCGGGGCCAAGACCGTGCACCACGCCTATGCCGGCGGCCTGCTGGAGCACACCCTCTGCGTGGCCAAGACCTGCCTGGGCCTGTGCGACCTGTATCCGCAGCTGGACCGCCAGGTGCTGCTCGTGGCGGCCATCCTGCACGACCTGGGCAAGGCCTGGGAGCTCTCCACCGGCCTGACCACGGACTACACCGACGAAGGCCGCCTGCTGGGCCACATCCAGCTGGGCCTGGAGCGCGTGGAGCCCTTCCTGGCCAGGGCCCGCGACCTCGACCCCGCCCTCGTCCTGCACCTCAAGCACCTCATCATCAGCCACCACGGCGAGTACGAGTTCGGCGCGCCCCGCAGGCCCAAGACCCCGGAGGCCTTCATCCTGCACTTCGCGGACAACATCGACGCCAAGCTGAACACCATGGCCGGGGCCTACGCCGAGATCGAGGGCACGGGGCAGTCCTGGACGCCCTTCCAGCGCTATCTGGACCGCTTCATCTACCGCCCGGCGCGCACGCCCCAGCCGCCCCGCCAGGGCCCGAAATCCACGGATGGCCAGAAGCACGGCGACGGACAGTCCCTGCTGCTGCCCATCGAATAGCCCGCGCGGGCGGACCAGGCGACACGCATGTTCATCACCTTTGAAGGCATAGAAGGCACGGGCAAGTCCACCCAGATCGCGCTGCTCCAGAAGCACCTGGAGGCCCAGGGCCGCCGCGTGGTGGTGACCTGCGAGCCCGGCGGCAGCCGCATCGGCGCGGAGCTGCGGCGCGTGCTCCTGTCCCTGGAGAACCGCGACCTCACGCCCCAGGCCGAGCTCTTCCTCTACCTGGCCGACCGCGCCCAGCACGTGGCCCAGGTGGTGCGCCCGGCCCTGGCGTCCGGGGCCGTGGTTTTGTCCGACCGCTTCGCCGACTCCACCGTGGCCTACCAGGGCTACGGGCGCGGCATGGACCTGCCGCTGCTGCACCAGCTGAACGCCGTGGCCGTGGCCGGGCTGTGGCCCGACCTGACCCTTTTGCTGGACCTGGACCCCGCGGCCGGGCTCGGCCGCGCCGTGGCGCGCAACAGCCGCGAAGGCAAGACCAGCGCCGAGGGCCGCTTCGAGGCCGAAAGCCTGGCCTTCCACGGCCGCGTGCGCCAGGGCTTCCTGGACCTCGCCGCGCGCGAGCCGGGGCGCATCCGCGTGCTGGACGCCTCGGACACTCCGGAGTCCACCGCCCTGGCCGTGCGCGCCCAGGTGGAGGCCATGCTCCATGCCTGACCCCCTGGTCAGGCCCGCACCCCTCTCCCTCCCCGTCCGGCGCAGCGGACAGCGCGGCTGGCTGCGCGACTGGCTGCTCTTCCTGCTGCTGGCCTTTGGCCTGCTCTGGCTTCTGCTGCGCGGGGCCGCGGGCCTGGGCTACAACTGGCAATGGTACCAGGTGCCGCGGGCTTTGTTCACGCATGCTGACGGCGGCCTGGGGCCCGGCCCGCTTGTGCAGGGCCTGCTGGTGACGCTCCGGCTCACGGGCCTGAGCTTTGCCGGGGCCTTTGCCGTGGGCCTGGCCGCGGCGCTCCTGCGGCTTTCCGGCTCCCTGGCCGGGCGAGTGCTGGCCCGGACCTACCTGGAGCTGGTGCGCAACACGCCCCTGATCATCCAGCTCTTCTTCCTCTATTTCGTGCTCTCGCCCCTGCTGGACATGGAGGCCATCGGCACGGCCGTGCTCGGCCTCTCGCTCTTCGAGGGCGCCTATGTGTCCGAGATCCTGCGCGCCGGGGTGCTGTCCATCGACCCCGGCCAGTGGGACGCGGCCCGCAGCCTGGGCATGGGCACAGGGCGCTCGTACCTGTCGGTGATCCTGCCCCAGGCCGTGCGCCGCGTGCTGCCGCCCCTGGCCGGCCAGGGCGTGTCGCTCATCAAGGACTCGTCCCTGGCCAGCGTCATCGCCATCAACGAGCTGACCCTGCGCGGCCAGAACATCGTTTCCGAGACCTTTCTCAGTTTCGAAATATGGTTTACGGTGGCAGCCATCTACTGGATCGTCACAACCGCGCTCTCCGGCGCGGCGGACGCTCTGGAGCGCCGCCTGGCCTACCCCGCCTGAGTCCGCTCCCCAACGCCAAAGGAGGCACCCCATGCGCAAAACCGTCCCGACCCTCCTGCTCTGCTCCTTGGTCCTGGTCCTTGCTTGCACCGCCGGCGCAGCCGCGGCCACCCGCGCCGACCTGGCCAAGGAGAGCACCCTGGAGCAGGTGCTGCAGCGCGGGGTGCTCAAGGTGGGCTTCAGCACCTTCGTGCCCTGGGCCATGCAGGACAAGAAGGGCGACTACATCGGCTTCGAGATCGACGTGGCGCGCCGCCTGGCCCAGGACATGGGCGTGAAGGCGCAGTTCGAGCCCACCCAGTGGTCGGGCATCATCCCGGCCCTCTTGTCCGGCAAGTTCGACGTCATCATCGGCGGCATGAGCATCCAGCCCCAGCGCGGCCTGAAGGTCAACTTCACCATCCCCTACGAGTATTCGGGCATGTCCCTGGTGGCCAGCAGGAAGCTGGCGGGCAGGCTCAGGTCCCTGGCCGACTTCAACGGCCCCGGCGTCATCCTGGCCATCCGCCAGGGCACCACCGCCGTGGACGCCGCCAGAAAGCACCTGCCCAAGGCCCAGGTAAAGTACTTCGACAACGAGGCCCAGACCATCCAGGAGGTGCTGAACGGGCGGGCCCATGCCGTGGTGGCCTCGGAGCCCTTCCCGGCCTTCCAGGCCCTGAAGCACCCGGACAAGCTCTTCCTGCCGGTGAAGAAGCCCTTCACCAGCGAGCCCATCGCCTTTGCCGTGCGCAAGGGTGACCCGGACTTCGTCAACTTCCTGGACGGCTGGATCCGCGTGGTCACGGACGAGGGCTGGCTGGAGGAGCGCCACAGCTACTGGTTCCGCACCGACGCCTGGCAGGGCATGGTGGAGTAGCGGCGCTTTATGGCGCGTTGGGCGGCGAAAGCCTACCGGCCCCAGGCCCTGGCCCTGGACCTGGCCGTCCTGCTCCTGGCGGGCGGGGGGGCGGCCTGGCTGGTCCTGCGCGCCCAGGCCGCCCTGCCCTACGCCTGGGACTGGTCCGTCATCCCTCAGTTCCTGGCCTACTTTGACCCCGCCAGCGGCGGCTGGCGCGCCGGACGCATCCTTGCGGGCCTCCTGACCACCATCCGCCTGAGCCTGTGGGCCGGGGGCCTGGCCCTGGCCCTCGGCACCGCTGCGGGCCTCATGCGCGTGAGCGGGCGGCTGTTCTGGCGGCTCACGGGCGGAGCCTACGTGCTCTGCGTGCGCAACACCCCGCCCCTGGTGCTCATCTTCCTGTTCTCCTACTTCCTCGGCGGCCAGCTCATCCAGGCCCTGGGGCTCGACGCCGCCCTGGCGCACCTGCCCGAGGGCCTGCGCGCCCCGGCCGAGGTGCTCTTCGGCCCGCTGCGCCAGATGCCGGGCTTCCTGGTCGGCGTCATCACCCTGGCGCTCATCGAGGGCGCCTACATGGCCGAGATCGTGCGCGCGGGCGTGCAGTCCGTGGAGCAGGGCCAGTGGGACGCGGCCTTCGCCCTGGGCCTGCCGCGCTGGCGCGCCCTGGGGCACGTCATACTGCCCCAGGCCCTCCGGCGCATGCTGCCGGCCCTCACCGGCCAGTTCGTGTCCCTGGTCAAGGACTCGGCCATCGTGTCCGTCATCTCCATCCCGGAGCTGACCTTCCAGGCCCAGGAACTGGTGAGCGCCACCTACCGCAGCTTCGAGGTCTGGACCTTGGTGCTGGTGTTGTACCTGGCGCTGAACCTGCCCTGCTCGCTCGCCACGCGCTGGCTGGAGGGCCGGCTCGCGCGGTCGGACAGAAGCGGCTAGGCCGCCGGGCCTGGGGCTAGCGAAAAGCAAAGCCCGGCACGGCTTTGACACCCGTCCTGTTTTCGCGCATGAGGAATCTGAGCCCAAGGAACGCCGCGCCCATTCCCGCGCCCCAAACCCGCAAGGAGAACCCCATGGCCCCGGAAGTGAAAGTCTATGCCCTGTCCACCTGCGTGCACTGCAAAAACGCCAAGGCCTATCTGGACGAATGCGGCGTGAAGTACGACTGCGTGCACGTGGATTTGCTCACCGGCGACGAGCGCAAGGCCATGATCGAGGAAGTGAAGAAGCACAACCCGTCCGTGTCCTTCCCCACGCTCATCATCGACGGCCAGGTGCTCATCGGCTTTGACAAGGCCAAGGTGGACGAGGCGCTGAAGAAATGAACGCGCAGCAACTGCTCGAGGCCCTGAAGAAGGTCCAGGAGCCCAAGGGCTGCTACTTCAACGCGGACCAGGCCATGACCCTGGCGCTTCTGGAGAGCCTGCTGGTGAACAAGCAGCGCCTGGGCTACATGGCCTGCCCCTGCCGGCTGGCCAACGGCGAGTTCGAGGCCGACCGGGACATCGTGTGCCCGTGCGAGTACCGCAAGGCGGACATGGCCGAGTTCGGGGCCTGCTTTTGCGGCCTGTACGTGACGAAAGAGTGGAACGAGGGAAAAAGAGAGCGGGTCTATGTGCCTGAGAGAAGGCCGGTGGAGAGGATATTGGGGTAAAGCTGGAGGGGGAATGAATTTACTAACGATTGTTCTAGCCATCAAGCATGTTCAGTAACCCCTGACCTAGATTGCAACAACGAAAAAGCCCCGGTCCGCTTTCGCAGACCGGGGCTTCGTAATGTGCTTAGTTTAGTTTAGTACTGACGGGGAGGACGAGCCTCACGCTCCTGGGCCTCGTTGACCTTCAGGGCGCGGCCGCCGACTTCCTTGCCGTTCAGGGCCTGCACGGCCTCGCGGGCAGCGTTGTCGTCCATCTCCACGAAGCCGAAGCCGCGGAAACGACCAGTCTCACGGTCGCTGATGAACTTGACGGAGTTGACTTCGCCAAACTGGGAGAACAGGTTGCGGATGTCATCCTCGGAGGTGCTGAACGCGATGTTACCGACATAAATGGACTTAGGCATGTGATGAAACTCCTAGAAAGAAACAGTAAAAAGTGTCGCTCATTGCGCCTGAGCAAAAAGCCTCCAGGACTCATGTCCAGATTGTTGTAACTAACCACCTGCCAACAGAATGTAAAGGACTAAATACAAAATTTGCGAAAATATATTTTTAAATTCACTCGAAAACGCAGGGTTCCAAGTCCGCCTGCACTCTTCAACATGCCGCCGCACCAGCGGATATGCATCCGCAGCGCAAGCGCATAAGATATCTGCCCCATGCACAGGCCGCGCACAACATTTCCGCAATATGCCACCGCCATTTCCGCGCAGGGCCGGCAATATGGCTTCCGCCCCCTGGCGCATGGGGCGCCAGCCCAGGTTCGGCGCAAAAAAAAACGGCCCCGCCCTGCCATGAGCAGAACGGGGCCGTCCATAAGGTGCTTCGTTGGTTCTTAGTAGTGACGGGGCGGACGAGCTTCGCGCTCCTGGGCCTCGTTGACCTTCAGGGCGCGGCCGCCCACTTCCTTGCCGTTCAGGGCCGCAACGGCCTCACGGGCGGCGTTGTCGTCCATCTCCACGAAGCCGAAGCCGCGGAAGCGGCCGGTTTCGCGGTCGCTGATGAACTTGACGGAATTGACTTCGCCAAACTGGGAGAACAGGTTGCGAATGTCGTCCTCGGAAGAGCTGAAAGAGATGTTGCCGACGTAAATAGACTTAGGCATGCGATGAAACTCCTAGAAAGAAACAGTAAAAGTGTCGCTCATTGTGCCTGAGCAAAAAGCCTCCAGGACTCATGTCCAGATGCGCGTAGATAAGTGCTGCACAACCGGATGTAAAGCGGAAACATCAAAATATATAAAATTATTTTCCTTGCCATAAACGCCATGATCCTTGGCCATAGTCGGCGCGAGACACTTTTTGCCGGGCCAGGAGGCGACAGCATGCATGCGGCGCTACTGCGCGGCGCGGCTTTCCAGCCAGCGCGCAAAGTCCTCCCGCGCCCGCTGGCCGTAGAGCTCCTTGCGGACCTTCTTGCCCGCGCGGCGGTTCAGGTCCGGCATGAGCCCGAAGTGCGCGTTGGAGGGCTGGTATCTTTTTGCGGGCTTTGCGCGCAGGTGCCCCAGAAGGGCGCCCAGGGCCGTGGTCACGGGCGGCGGGGCCAGCTCGCGGCCCGAGAGCTTCGCCCCCAGCATGAGCCCCACCCACAGCCCGCAGGCCGCGCTCTCCAGATAGCCCTCCACTCCGGTGATCTGCCCGGCCAGGTAGACCCCGGGCCGGGCCGCAAGCTCCAGCTCCCCGGTCAGCACCGCCGGCGCGTCCACATAGGTGTTGCGGTGGATGCTGCCCAGGCGCAGGAATTCGGCCTTCTCCAGGCCGGGGATCATGCGGAACACGCGCTCCTGCTCCGGGTACTTGAGCTTGGTCTGAAAACCCACGAGGTTGAAGGCCGTCTTCTCGGCGTTCTCCGCGCGCAGCTGGACCACGGCGAAGGCCTCCTGGCCGGTGCGCGGGTTGGGCAGGCCCACGGGCTTGAGGGGCCCGAAGGCCAGGGTCAGCCGTCCGCGCTCGGCCATCTCCTCCACCGGCAGGCAGCCCTCGAAGTGGATGGCCTTTTCGAACTCTCGCGGCTCGACCTTTTCCGCGGCGATGAGCGCGGCGATGAAGGCGTCGTACTGCTCCTCGGTCATGGGGCAGTTGAGGTAGTCGTCCTCCTCGGGCCGGTAGCGGCTGCCCCAGAAGGCCACCTCCATATCCACGCTCTCGCGGCTGACGATGGGCGCGATGGCGTCGTAGAAGTACAGGCGCTTGTCGCCGCCCTCCAGGGTGGCGGCCTCGGCCAGGCTGGCGGCCAGGCCGTCGCTGGCCAGGGGCCCGGCGGCCAGCACCACGGCGTCGAAGCCCCGCAACAGCGGCGAATCCAGGCTGTCCACCTCGGCGCGCAGCACGGAAATGTTCGGCTCATGCTCAATGATGGCGGTGACGTAGTCCGCAAAGCGGTTGCGGTCCACGGCCAGGGCCTTGCCCGCAGGGATGCGCGTCTCGTCGGCCACCAGCATGACCAGGCTGCCCAGTTCGCGCATCTCGGCCTTCAAGATGCCGATGGCCGTGGTCAGCTCCTCGGAGCGCAGGGAGTTGGAGCACACCAGCTCGGCCAGCTTGGCCGTCTCGTGGGCCGGGGAGGGCTTGTCCGGGCGCATCTCGAACAGGGTGACGCCGACGCCCGCCCTGGCCAGGGCCAGGGCGCATTCGCACCCGGCCAGGCCGCCTCCGACCACCGCCACGCGGTGGGGGATCAGGGCCTGGGGCTCGCCGTCCTGCGACTGATTGTTATCCGGCATCATTTCCGCTATCCTTCCAGGAGAGTTGCATTGCATCAAGGCAGGCCCATGAGCGACATCCTTCTCGACATACGCGGGCTCACCACGGCCTTCGCCGCGCACACGCGTGCGGGCGGGGCCATCGCCAAGGCAGTGGATACCGTGAGCCTGACCGTTCGGCAAGGCGAAACCCTGGCCGTGGTCGGGGAATCCGGCTGCGGCAAGACCGTGCTGGCGCTCTCGGTGCTGGGGCTCATCCCCGATCCGCCGGGCCGGGTCATCCACGGGCAGGCCCTGTACCGGGGCCGCGACCTTGCGGCCATGAGCGAAGCCGAGCTGGAGTCCGTGCGCGGCAACCACATCGCCATGATCTTCCAGGAGCCCATGACCTCGCTGAACCCCGTGTTCCGCGTGGGCGAGCAGATCGCCGAGGGCTTCCGCCTGCACAAGAAGGCTTCCCGGGCCGAGGCCATGGAGCGCGCCGTGGAGATGCTGCACCTGGTGGGCATCCCCAACCCCGGCGAGCGCGCCCGCAGCTACCCCTTCGAGCTGTCCGGCGGCATGCGCCAGCGCGTCGTCATCGCCATGGCCCTGGTCTGCGACCCGGAACTGCTCCTCGCCGACGAGCCCACCACGGCCCTGGACGTGACCATCCAGGCCCAGATCCTGGACCTCATGCGCGAGCTGCAGGAGCGCCGGGGCTCGGGCATCCTGCTCATCACCCACGACCTGGGCGTGGTGGCCGAAACCGCGCACAGCGTGGCCGTGATGTATGCGGGCCAGGTGGTGGAGCAGGCCCCGGTGGCCGAGCTGTACGCCGGACCGCGCCACCCCTACACCCAGGGCCTGCTGGCGAGCGTGCCGCGCCTGGGCCAGCGGCGCATCCTGGCGCCCATTCCCGGCATGGTGCCGGGAATCTTTACCCTGCCCCACGGCTGCCGCTTCAGGCCGCGCTGCGCCCAGGCCTTCGAGCGCTGCGAGGCCTGCCCGCCGCTGTACGAGATCGGCCCCGGACACACGGCCCGCTGCTGGCTGCACAAGGACTCGCCCCTGGCCGAGACGGCCCATTGCGAGGGCATGGCATGAGCGCCCTGCTGGAGCTTGAGGGCGTGGCCCGGCACTACCGCGTCAGCGGCGGCATTCTGGGCCTGTCGCAGGGCACGGTGCGCGCCGTGGACGGGGTCAGCCTGAGCCTTTCGGCCGGTGAAAGCCTGGGCCTGGTGGGCGAAAGCGGCTGCGGCAAATCCACCCTGGCGCGCCTGATCCTGGGCCTGGAGCCCCTCTCCGCAGGAGTCATCCGCTTCCAGGGCCGGGACATCAACCACTGGCCGGAGACCGCCCTGCGCCGCCAGATGCAGATGGTCTTCCAGGATCCCTACTCTTCGCTCAACCCGCGCATGCGCGTGGGCTCCATCGTGGCCGAGCCCCTGGTGATCCACGGCATAGGCTCAAGCCCGGAACGCAAGGCCAAGACCCTGGCCCTGCTGCGCACCGTGGGCCTGGACGAGGGCATGGCCGCGCGCTACCCGCACCAGCTCTCCGGCGGCCAGCGCCAGCGCGTGGCCGTGGCCCGCGCCCTGGCGCTCGGCCCGGCGCTGGTGGTCTGCGACGAGCCCGTGAGCGCGCTGGACGTGTCCATCCAGGCCCAGGTGCTGCTGTTGCTGCAGGACCTGCGCACGCGCCTGGGGCTGACCTACCTGTTCATCTCCCACGATCTGGCCGTGGTGGGCCAGATCTGCGAGCGCATCGCGGTGATGTATCTGGGCCGCGTGGTGGAGCTGGCCCCGGCCGAGGCGCTCATCCGCGAGCCCAAACACCCATATGCCCGCGCCCTGCTCTCCGCCGTGCCCGTGCCCGACCCCGGCCGCCAGCGCAACCCCGAGCATCTGCACGGCGAGCCGCCCAGCCCGCTGGCCCCGCCCGCAGGCTGCCCCTTCCACCCGCGCTGCCCCGAGGTCATGGTCCTCTGCCGCCGCGAATATCCGCCGGCCTTCGACACCGGCCAGGGGCGCCTGGCCCACTGCTGGCTGCACGCGCCCGGCAAGACCCGCTAACCACCAGACAAACCGCAGGAGCATCCCGTGCGCGTCTCCCTCATCCTCGGCCACCCGGACCCCTTAAGCTTCAACCACGCCCTGGCCAGTACCGCCGAAAAGACCCTGCTCGACCTGGGCTGCGAGGTGCGCTTCCATGACCTCCAGGCCGAGGGCTTCGACCCCGTGCTGCCCGCGGCCGAGATCCCGCGCAACGCCGTGCTGCCGCCCCTTGTCCGGCGGCACTGCGAGGAGATCATGGAGGCCGACGGGCTCGTCCTGGTGCACCCCAACTGGTGGGGCCAGCCGCCTGCCGTGCTCAAGGGCTGGGTGGACCGCGTGCTGCGCGTGGGCGTGGCCTACGAGTTCCTGCCCGGCGACGGGGGCGAGGGCGTGCCCGTGGGCCTCTTGAAGCCCATGACCGCGCTGGTGCTGAACACCTCGAACACCCCGGCCGCGCGCGAAGCGGCCGTGTTCGGCGATCCCCTGGAGCGCACCTGGCGCGACTGCGTCCTCTCCTTCTGCGGGGCCCGCAAGGTCGTGCGGCGCATGTTCGGCGTGGTCTGCACCAGCACGCCAGAACAGCGCGCCGCCTGGCTGGACGAGGCCGCGGCCCTGGTGCGCCGGGAGTTCGCCGCCTGAGGACGGGCGGATGACCAGAACAACAGCCAAAGCAAGGAGGCCCTCCCTATGCTGACCCGCGACCAGGCCCTGGCCCTGCTCACCGCACATGTGCCCGAGGCCCAGCTCATCACCCACAGCCTGGAGTCCGAAGCCGTGCTTGCGGCCCTGGCCCGCCGCCTGGGCCGGGACGAAGGCCTCTGGGGCCTGGTGGGCCTGCTGCACGACCTGGACTACGCCACCACCAAGGACAGGCCCGAGCGCCACGGCCTGGACTCCGCGGACCTGCTGGCCGGGGTGCTGCCGGACGAGGCGCTGACGGCCATCCGCGCGCACAATGGTGAACGGACGGGGATTGCGCCGTCCACGGACCTGGACTTCGCCCTGCGCGCGGGCGAGACCGTCACCGGGCTCATCCACGCCAATGCCCTGGTGCGGCCTGCGCGCATGCAGGGCATGGACGCCAAGAGCCTGAAGAAGAAGATGAAGGACAAGGCCTTCGCCGCCAGCGTCTGCCGCGAGACCATCGGCGAATGCCAGAGGCTCGGCCTGGAGCAGGGGGAATTCTTCACCCTGGCCATCACCGCCGTGGCGGGCATAGCGGACCGGGTGGGCCTGGTCTGAGGCCCCTTGCGGCCCTTGCATTCAGGTGGCGATTCGCGCAGAATGCAGAGGATCGAAAAACCAACCCCCGCAACAGGGAGCGCACCATGAAACGCATGACGACACTCTTCGCCAGCCTGGCCTGCCTGGGGCTCTTCGCCCTGCCCGCCCTGGCCCAGGACACCCTCTTCGTGGCCTCCGAGGGGGCCAAGCTCAAGGCCGACAAGAGCGCCTCCGCCGACACCGTGGCCGAGCTGCCCGTGGGCACGCAGCTCAAGGTCGCCGGCCAGGAGGAGAGCTGGTACAAGGTCACGGCCGGCGGAAATTCCGGCTGGATCTATCGCGGCAAGGTGAGCGCCACGGCGCCGGAGGCCTCCAGGCAAGGCGGCGACAACCTCTTTGGCGGCGCGGGCTCGAGCACCATCATGGTCAGCGAGGCCGACAGCGCGCGGAGCATGCGCGGCCTCAATGAAAGCGAGCAGGAGGCCGCCAAGGCCGCTGGCCGCCAGCCGCGCCCCCTGGCGGACTACAAGCTGGCCCTGGACAGGGTACTGGGCCAGAAGGTGGAGAAGAAGGAACTGGAAAACTTTCTCAAGGCTGGCCGCATCGGCGAGTACGCGAAATAGGAGGCCCTGAGATGAACGCCAAACGCATCCTCATCGTCCTGGTTCTGTGCGCCGCGGCCTGCCTGCCCGCCGCGGCCTTTGCCGCCGGGTTTCTGGACTTCCTCGACCCCAACACCAAGGAGGGCAAGATCTTCTCCGGGGCCCAGAGCGTGCTCAGCAGCTCCCAGCAGATGGACTACAAAAGCGAACGCGCCATCGGCGAGCGCCTGGCAGTGGAAGGCCTGCGCCGCTACGGCATGCCGTCCTCCAAGCAGGCCATGCAGCACTACGTGAACCTGGTGGGCCTGGCCGTGGCCATGAACTCCCCCAGGACCGACATCCCCTACCGCTTCGTGGTGGTGGACTCCCCCGTGCAGAACGCCTTCGCCTGCCCCGGCGGCATCATCTTCGTCACCTCGGCCCTCATGCAGACGGTTCAGACCGAAGCCCAGCTGGCGGGCATCCTGGCCCACGAGGTGGCCCACGTGGCCCACCGCCATGCCCTGAAGTCCATCCAGCGCGCGCAGTTCTTCTCCGGCGTGGGCCAGATCACCGCCGCCACCATGAAGGGCGACAAGGGCGCGCAGTTCGAGAGCATGATCAGCGACATGCAGAACGTGCTCTTCGACAAGGGCCTGGACCAGAACATGGAGTATGAGGCCGACGCCACGGCCATGGAGACCGCCTACCGCACGGGCTACAACCCGGCGGGCATCATGGAGGCCCTCATGTCCTTGCAGAAGCTGGAGGCCTCCTCCCCGGACAAGAAGGGCTCGTGGTTCTCCACCCACCCGCCGCTGGCCTCGCGCATCGCCAAGAACCAGGCCCAGATGAAGAAATACCCGGACGCGCGCAGCCTGGCCGTCCTGGCCGACCGCTACAAGTCCCAGACCCGCTAGATCGGCGCGCCTCGTCCCGCCACAGGCGGGGGCCGGAAGGTCCCCGCCTTTTCTTTGGCCCGCAGGCGCAGACCAGCCAAGACGGGGCGCGCCCTAAAGAACAGCCGCCAGGGGGCCGATAAGAGAGGAGACAACGCCTGCAACGTCATACGGAGAACCCCATGTCGAAAAAGCTGATTCACGCCACGGGATTCGGCAGAGTCCACCAGCTCATCACCGAGGGTCGGGGCGGCGAGGCCAGGGAGCTGCTCAAGGCCCTGCAGGACGAATACCTGGGGCTGGTCGAGGAGAACGAGGCCCTGAGGCGCCAGATCATCGAGGTGGCCCAGGTGCTGGACATGGCCGAGTGCATGGAGTTCGACGGGCAGAAATACTGGCTCACGGACGAGCTGCGCCACAAGGGGCCCTACTGCCAGCTCTGCTACGACCGCGACGGGCTGCTCATGCGCCTGCAGAAGCAGCAGCGGCACTGGAAGTGCCAGAGCTGCGGCAACGTCTTCCTGGACGCCAAAGCCATGAAGGAAAGCACCTCGGCCTCCCGGGCCTACCCCGCCGCCGTGCCCAGGCCGCCCATCCCGCTGTTCATGAAATAGTCCGCTGATCCGGAACGAAAAAGGGGCCGCAGAGAAATCTGCGGCCCCTTTGCCTGTGCAGAGGCGGAAGGCTCAACGCTTGGAGCGCAGCACCACGTCGCGCCACCAGAATTCCTTGATCCGCCCGTCGTCGTGGAACCGGGCCACCCCGTAGGCCAGGCCGTCCTGGTCCATGCCCGGCAGCAGCACTTCCAGCTGCAGGTCCTCGTTCTTGCGGCGTTCGCTCTTCCAAATCTCGCGCATGATCTTGCGCAGGGCGTCCACAGCCGGCGGGGTCGGCGCGTCGATGCGCACGCGCAGCACCACCGGGGCCAAGGGCCTCTGGCTGTCCGTGTGGCGGTCCACCACGGCATAGCCCACGGCATCGCCGGCCCCGGCGTCGCGCTTCTGCTTCTGCGCGGACTTGGCCGAAGGCTCCCTTGGCGCGTCCTTGTCCTTGGCCGCCGGGGCCGCAGGCTCCGGCTGGGGTTCTCCGGCATAGTCCTTCTCCAGGACCAGATACTTGTCGCGCCCATAGCCCCAGGCGCGGGAAAGGTCGCGGAACTTCTCCTCCGGGGCGAAGACCGCGTAAAAGCCGTCCTCCTGGAAATCCACGCGCACCTTCTGGCCGGGCTGGAGCAGGCGCTTGAAGGCCGAGTCCTTGTCGCGCGCGGCGCGCACCACCAGCTTGCGGTCGGCCACGCGTATCTCGCCGAAGGCCTTGGAGTCCTTGGGCTGCTTGGATTCCTGGGCCTTGGCGGGTTCAGGCGCCTTCCTGGGCTCCTTCTTCTTGTCCGAGGCGCCGGCCTCAGCGCCTTCGGCGCGGGCAGAGCGCGGCGCAGGCTCGACCCTGGCGCCGGCGCGCAGCTCGGCCAGGCGCACGTAGCCGTGGGCGCGCATCTCGGAGCGCACCGTCTCCGCCGGGTCGAACACCGCGGCCCAGCCGTTCTCCTCGAAATCCACGCGCACCTTCTGCCCGGCCTTGAGCACGCGTACCTGGAGCGCGCCCTCCGACGGGTTCTCGCGCACGGCGACCTTGCCGCTGGAGGTGTACACCCGGCCCCAGCCCGGCTCCTTGGCCAGGGCGGGCACGGCTTGCGCCAGCAGGCACAGGGCCATGGTGATGGTGATGGTGATGCCAACGCTGCGCATGGCTATTTGCCGCGTCCGTCGAGTTCGCGCACCAGGCGGTCCGTCAGGTCCACCGTGGCCTTGTCCACGTAGCCCACGGCAGCCGGATCGGTGAAGATGATGGCGTAGCCGCCCTTCCGGCCCAGGTCTTCCAGGGCGGACTCGGCCCGGCGCATGACGTACTGCAGGAGCTTGCCCTCCTCGGCCTTGACGTCGCGGAGGTTCTCGGCCAGCAGCTGCTCGTGCTGGGCGCTCTTGCGGTGCAGAAGGTCCTCGCGCCGGGCGCGATCCTGGGCGGAAAGGCCCGGAGCCTCGGCCTCCTTGCGCAGGCCTGCCAGCTGCGCGGCGCTGTCCTTGGCCGCGCGGTCCTTCTCCTGCACGTAGCGGGCAAGGTCCGCCTTGGCCGTCTGCCCCAGGCGCGTCTCGTTGACCACGCGCTGCGGGTTGACGAAGCCGATCTTCTGCTGCGCAAAGGCAGGCAGCGGCGCGAGGATGAGCGCCAGCAGGGCCGCGACAAAGATGTGGTTGCGCAGAGGGTTGAAGAATCTCATGGGCCATTGATACATCCGCTTGGCCTTCTTGTCGAGAGGCCCGGGACCTGGGCCGGGCTCAAAGCATGTTCACCGGGTCCAGGTCCAGCTCCAGGCGGAAGGCCCCGGAGACCGCAGCCTCGCGGGAGAGCGCGGCGAAGAGCCCGCGGATGGGCTGCCAGTCGGCGCATTTGAGCAGGCAGTTGAAGCGCTTGCGGCCCCGGAGCTGGGCCAGGGGCGCCGGCGCCGGGCCCAGCACGTCCACGCCCAGGGGCCGGGCGGCCTCGCGCAATGCCTTGGCCATGAGGGCGAGGGCCGGCCCATGGTCCTGATTGGCCGGACAGCTCAGGCGCAGGAGGGCCAACCGGGCGAAGGGCGGATAGCGGAACCTCTGGCGCTGGGCGATCTCCCGGGCGAAAAAGCCTTGGTAGTCGGCCCGCAGGACGAAATCCCAGAAGGGGTGCGCGGGGTTGCGCGTCTGCACCAGCACGCGCCCGGGCCGCCCGCCGCGCCCGGCCCGGCCCGAGACCTGCACCAGGAGCTGGTAGGTGCGCTCCGCGGCGCGGTAGTCCGGCAGGTACAGGCCCATGTCGGCGTTGGCCACCACCACCAGGGTCACGCCGGGGAAATGGTGGCCCTTGGAGAGCATCTGGGTGCCCACCAGCACCTGGGCCTCGCCCTGGCGGAAGCGGCGCAGGATCTCCTCCATGCGCTCCTGGCGCCTGGCGCTGTCGCGGTCCATGCGCAGCACGGAGATGTCGTGGCCAACGGTGCGCAGGAAGTATTCCTCCAGCCGCTCCGTGCCCTCGCCCATGGGCACGAAGGTGACCCCGCCGCATTTGCCGCAGGGAATGGGATAGGGGTGCGACAGGCCGCAGTAGTGGCAGACCAGCCGCTCGCGCAGCTTGTGGTAGGTCAGCCCCACCTGGCAGTCCGGGCACTGGGGCACCTCCTCGCAGGCCATGCAGTACATCACCGGGGCGTAGCCGCGCCGGTTGAGCATGACGATGACCTGTTCGCCCGCGTCCAGGACGCCCTTGATGGCCTCCCTGGTCTCCGGGGCAAAGGGCTCGTCCGGGTCCTTGAGCCCGGCGATGTCCACCAGCCGCACCTCGGGCAGGCTGCTGCCGCCCACCCGGCGGCTCAGGGTCTGCACCGGAAGCTGGCCGCTCTGGCCCGCATGGAAGGTCTTCACGTCCGGGGTGGCCGAGCCTAGCACCAGCAGCCCGCCCGAGCGCTGGATGCGCGAGTAGGCCAGCTCCTTGGCGTGGTACGGCAGGCGCTCCTCCTGCTTGTAGGACTCGTCGTGCTCCTCGTCGAGCACCACCAGTCCCAGGTCGCGGATGGGCAAAAACAGCGTGGAGCGCGTGCCCACCACCAGCACCGGCCCCTTGGCCGCGCCGATGTGCGAGAAGGTCCGCTCGCGGCGGCGCGGGCTCTGGTAGCCGTGGGAGAAATAGGCCTCGGCGTCCGGCAGGGCCGCGCGCACCTGCCGCCACAGATGGCAGGCCAGGGCCACCTCCGGGGCCAGCAGCAGGGCCGAGCGCCCCAGCTCCAGGCAGCGCCGGGCCAGCTCCAGGTACACATGGGTCTTGCCGCTGCCCGTGACCCCGTGCACCAGGGCCATGCGCGCCGTGGCGGACTCCAGGCCGGGGATGAGCGCGTCCAGGGCCGCCTGCTGCTCCGGGGTGGCGCACAGGGCGCCGGCGGCCTCCTGGGGCGGGGGCGCGCAGGCCAGGACCTCGTCCGGCGCGTCGGCCTCGTCCAGGGGCTCGCCCAGGCGCACGGTGCCGGCGGTGGCCAGGCGCTTCATGGCCTGGATGCCGGGCTCGCCGAACACGGCGCGCACGGAGCCCAGGCTCATGGCCCCGGCGTCGAAGAGGCGCTCCAGAAGCCGGATCTGGTTCACGGCGTTGGGGCGCACGGCCCAGGGCGGATCCGCGGCCAGCATGACGAAGAGCTCCTCGGCCTGCCGGCCCGGGGCCAGGCGCACGCGCATGCGCCCCTGGGCCCAGAGCCCGGCCAGGGCCTGCAGGCGCTCCAGGGGCAGGGACTGGATGGCCTTGGGGCTCAGGGTCGGCTTGAAGTCCGGGTGCTCCACGGAGAAGGCCACCTGGGAGGAGCGCAGCCCGCGCGGCAGGATCAGCTCCAGCACCCGGCCCGGGTGGGCCATGTGCCGGGCGGAGAGTTCGCGCACCAGGTCGAGGGTGCCGGGGTCCAGCACGGGGGCCTGCTCCAGGGGCCAGACCAGGGGCTTCAGCTCAACGCCGGCTGGCGCGGCAATGCACGGCTCCTGAAGCACACCCACGCGCAGGGAGCGCCCCAAAGGCGCCAGCACCCGCAGGCCAGGGGCCGGAGCCGGGAACCAGTCCGGGCACAGGTAGGTCAGGGCCGCGTAGGGGGGGCTGGCCAGCCAGACGTGCCAGGGAGTTTCTGCCGAGGTGCTCATGGGCGCAGCGGGGCTGCGGGCCTATCTGCCCTTGCAGGGCACGAGTTCCTGGATGCGCCGCACGAGGTCGTCGTGCAGGTCCTCGTCGTGCAGGGCGAAGTAGATGTTGGCCGTGAGGTATTCCACCCAGTCCCCGGCGTCGAAGCGCTGCCCGCGCAGCTTCACGGCCAGGAGCCGGTTCCTGTCGGCCAGGCCCTGCAGGGCGTCGGTGAGCTGCAGCTCCCCGCCCACGCCGGGCTTGAGCTTCTCCAGATAGTCGAAGATCTCCGGCACCAGGACGTAGCGGCCCACGATGGCCAGGCGGGACGGGGCCTGGCCCACGGGCGGCTTCTCCACCAGCCCGCGCACGCGGTACACCCCGGGCATGCATTCCTCGCCCTGGATGATGCCGTAGCGGTCCACCTTGTTGGCCGGCACCTCGATGACGCCCACCACGGCCATGTTCTCGGTCCTGGCCACGTCCAGGAGCTGCTTGATGCCGGGCTCCTTGCCGAACATGAGGTCATCGCCCACCATGACCGCGAAGGGCTCGTTCTTGCAGACCTCGCGGGCGCAGAGCACGGCGTGGCCCAGGCCAAGCTGGATCTTCTGGCGCACGGCGATGATGTCGACCATCTCCGCCACCTCGCGCACGGCCTGCAGAAGCTTGGTCTTGCCCTTGCGCTCCAGCAGGTTCTCCAGGGTCAGGTTGTGGTCGAAATGGTCCTCGATGATGGTCTTGTTCTGGCTGGTGACGAGCACCACGGTGTTGATGCCCGAGGCCTGGGCCTCCTCCACCACGTACTGGACCACCGGCTTCTTGAAGATGGGCAGCATCTCCTTGGGGATGTTCTTGGTGGCGGGGAGGGAGCGCGTGCCCCAGCCGGCAACGGGTATGACCACCTTGCGCACGTCCATGGGCCTTCTCCTCGGGTCAAACGGTGCCGAAATCAACCCTGCGCTCAGCGCAGGGAGCGCTCCAGGACCGCCGCGATGTCGTTGGCGTACTGCTCCACGCGCGGCCTGTCCTCGCCTTCGACCATGACGCGGGCCTTGGGCTCCGTGCCGGAGTAGCGCAGCAGCACGCGGCCCCGGCCCTTGAGCTCGGCCTCCACGGCCGCCACCGCGCGGCCCACCTCGGGCAGATCCTCGAAGGGCACCTTGCGCTCCAGGCGCACGTTGACCATGACCTGGGGAAAGGGTTCGATGAGGTGCGCCAGAAGCGACAGGGGGCGGTTCTTCTCGACCATGATGCGCAGCAGCTGCAGCGCGGCCAGGGTGCCGTCGCCGGTGGTGGAGTGCTCCATGAAGATGAGGTGCCCGGACTGCTCCCCGCCCAGCAGGGCGCCCTCGCGGCGCATGGCCTCCACCACGTAGCGGTCGCCCACGGGGGTGCGCAGGAGCCGCCCGCCGTGGGACTGCATGAATATCTCCAGGGCCATGTTGCTCATGACCGTGGACACCAGTAGGCCGCCGGGCAGGGTGCCCTGCTCCAGCATGTCCTGGGCGCAGAGGGCCATGATCTGGTCGCCGTCGAGCACCTTGCCCTGCTCGTCCACCACGATGAGCCGGTCCGCGTCGCCGTCCAGGGCCAGGCCGATGTCCGCGCCCACCTCGCGCACCTTGGCCGCCACCACGTCCGGGTAGAGCGAGCCGCAGCCCTCGTTGATGTTCACGCCGTTGGGGGAGATGCCGATGGTGATGACCTCGGCCCCCAGCTCCTCGAAGACCAGCGGGGACACGCTGTAGGCCGCGCCGTGGGCGCAGTCCAGCACGATCTTCATGCCGTTCAGCGTCAGCTTGCGCGGAAAGGTGTGCTGCAGGTAGACGATGTAGCGGCCGCGGCTGTCCACCACGCGGCTGGCGCGGCCCACGCGGTCAGGGGCGGGCAGGTCCCAGACCGGGTTCTGGGACAGGGTCATCTCGGCGATCTCGTTCTCCAGCTCATCCGGCAGCTTGAAGCCGTCACGGTCGAAGAACTTGATGCCGTTGTCGTGGAAGGGATTGTGCGAGGCCGAGATGACCACGCCAAGGTCCGCGCGCATGTTGCGCGTCAGGAAGCTGATGGCCGGGGTGGGCATGGGGCCCACGAGATACACGTCCAGCCCGATGGCGCAGAGGCCTGAGGTCAGGGCCGACTCAAAGACGTAGCCCGAGAGCCGGGTGTCCTTGCCGATGATGACCTTGTGCCTGCGGGTGCCGTTGCGGAACTTCTGGCCCACGGCCATGCCCAGCTTGAGGGCGATGTCCGGCGTCATGGGATATTCGTTGACCCGGCCGCGCAGCCCGTCGGTGCCAAATAGCTTGTCGCGCATAGCTCTCTCCACGCATCCTGCGGCCCAAGCCGCAGGCATGCCAATTATTTGCGAATGATGACAACCACCGTCTCGCCCTGCTTGCCCAGGACCCGGACGTTCTCCGGGGTCTGCGCCGCAAAGGGCAAGGCGTGGCGCCCGGGCTTGAGCCCGGCGGGCACTGCGACCAGGGCCGCGAGCCCGGGGATGTCGCGCCCGGCCTCGGCCAGGCGCAGCAGTGGCAGGGGGGCCTCCACCTGCAGGCGCACGTGCTTCGCGGCGGCCTGGGCCGAAACCCCGAGGGTGGTGCTCAGCACCACGGGCACGCGCACCCAGGCCGTCTTGACTTCCGGGCCGAAGCGCAGGCTCACCTTGATCTGGCCGGGGTTGGCCTCCAGGCCCTCGGCCAGCTTGATGGGCACGTCTTCGGACCAGGCGGCCGGCGGGTCTTCAAACTCAGTCGCCAGGGCGACGCGCACCTGGGTCATCTGGCGCATCTGGCGCTCGGCCCCGTGCACCTCGACGGTCTCGGGCACGGCCCTGATCTCCAGCAGCCGGAAATCCTTGGGCAGCGTGCCGCGCCATTCGGCCACCACGGGCAGCTCCTTGCGCGCCAGGCGGTCCACGGAGAGGATCAGCCGCGAGGGCTTCACCTCCACCACCTCATAGGCCATGGACAGGGGGATGCGCTCGCGGTCGATGTCCACGAGGTTCTCGCCCACCTTGAGCTTGCTCACGTCCAGGGAATAGGTCCACTTGCGGCGGTCCAGGGAGCGCACAAGCCCCTTGGGGCCGCGCACGCGCACCTCGATCTTGCTGATGAGCCCCTTGCGGATGATGAGCCCCTCCGGGGCGTTGGTCATCTCCACGCTCATGTCCACCCAGGTTTCGACCTTCTCCCGGCCCGTGATGAGGTACCAGGTGAGCACGGCCAGGGCCAGGGCGATGCCGATGTCTTTCCAGTTTTTGAGCATGGCTAGCGTTCCAGGGCGTTTTTGATGACCCGGCGCAGGCGCTGGTCGTTCAGTGAGGTTGTGAGCCGCCCGCTCATGGCGATGGACACGGTGCCGCGCTCCTCGGAGACCACGATGGACAGGGCGTCGGACTCTTCGCTGATGCCCATGGCGGCGCGGTGCCGGGTGCCGAAGAGGCTCTGGGCCTTGAGCTTGGAGGACAGGGGCAGGATGCACCCGGCGGCGGCGATGCGTCCGCGGCGGATGACCACGGCCCCGTCGTGCAGCGGGGTGCTGACCTGAAAGATCGTGGTCAGAAGCGAGCCCGTGACCACGGCGTCCAGCGGCACGCCGCGCTCCACCACGTCGCCCAGGGGCACGTGGCGCTCGATGACGATGAGCGCGCCCACATGGGCCTTGGCCAGGGTCATCACGGCCTGGGCGATCTCATCCACCACGGCCTCGGCCAGCTGCGGCTTCTTGAAAAACCGTCCGGCACCCATCTGGGCCAGGGCGCGGCGCAGATCGCCCTGGAAGAGGATGATGATGATGAGCACGATGGAGCCCAGGAAATTGGTGAGCAGCCAGTTGAGGGAATACAGGCCCAGCTCGCTGGAGAGATAGTAGACCAGCAGCACCAGCACCAGCCCGTAGATCACCGCCACGGCGCGCGTGCCGCGCACCAAGTGGATGATGTAGGCGTAGATGAGGGCCACCAGGGTGATGTCCAGGGCCTCGCGCCAGGCGATGTTCAGGCTGATGAGATACTCCATCGTCCCCTTCTTTGCAGTCCTTCAGCTCATGGCCGTGGCGACCAGGGCCGCCTGACGGGCCTGCGCCACATCGTGCACCCGGTGCACCAGCACCCCGCGCGCCACGAGGAGCCCCAAGGCCACCGCCGTGGCGGTCTGGCGCTCTCCGGGTCCAAGCCCCAGGAGTCCGCCCCACAGGCTCTTGTTGGACAAGCCCACATACAATGGCCGCCCCAGGCCGCCGAAGCGCTCCATGCCGCGCAGGATGGCCAGATTGTGCTCCAACAGTTTGCCGAAACCGATGCCGGGGTCAAGCACGATGTTGGCCTCGGGCACCCCGGCCTTGACCAGGACGCCCAGACGCTCCTCGAAAAACCTCAGGATCTCGCCCACGACGTCCAGGTAGCGCGGGTCCTCCTGCATGGTCCCGGGACGGCCCAGGCTGTGCATGAGCACATAGCCCGGCTTGTGCTGGGCCAGCACGTCCAGGAGGGCGGGCTCGAAGCGGCAGGCGGAGATGTCGTTGATGATGCACGCGCCCGCGCGCAAAGCCTCGTCGGCCACGCGGGCCTTGTAGGTGTCCACGCTGATGAGCGGAAAGGCCCCGGCCAGGCCGTCCAGGCAGGCCAAGGGCAGCCGCCCCAACTCCCGGACCACCGGAATGACGCGGGCCAGCTCCTGCACCTCGGAAACGGCCTGGGCTCCGGGCCGGGTGCTCTCGCCGCCCACGTCCAGGATGTGCGCCCCGGCGCGCGCCAGTTCGCGCCCCTGGTCCAGGGCGGCCTCGGGCTCAAGGAAGCGCCCGCCGTCAAAGAACGAGTCCGGCGTGACATTGACAATGCCCGCCAGAAAAAAAGGGGCAGGGCCTAGAACCCTGCCCCCGGACACATGCCATGTGCTTCCGCCGATCATTCCTCGTCCCGGTCCGGCTTGCGGACCGGCGGGGGCGGAGAGGGAGGAGCCTCCTCCAGCTTGAACTCGCCGCCCTCGGGGGCGGCCTCCGGGGCGCCGGCTGCGGGGGCGGTCTCCGGGGCGCCGGCGGCGGGCGGGGGGCTGTCGCCGAACTTGCGGCTCATGTCCTCATAGGCCTTGGCCGCGCGGCGCACGTTGTTCTCGTCCACCAGGGGCGGCAGGACCTCGCCCTGCATGAGCAGGTCGATCTCGTCGCCGCTCAGGGACTCGCGCTCCAGCAGGGCCTCGGCGATCTTGTGCAGGTTGTCCAGGTTCTCGGACAGGAGGGCCTTGGCGCGCTGGTAGCCTGCGTCCACGAAGTGGCGGATCTCGGCGTCGATGAGCCGCGCGGTGTCCTCGGAGTAGTCCTTGTGCTGCATGAAGTCGCGGCCGAGGAAGACCTGCTGGCCGTCGTCGCCGTAGCTCATGGGGCCGAACTTGTCGCTCATGCCCCACTGGCAGACCATGCTGCGGGCCATCTTGGTGGCGCGCATGATGTCGTTGCTGGCGCCGGTGGTGAGCTGGTTCAGCACCAGTTCCTCGGCCACGCGGCCGCCGAAGAACATGGCCATGGTGTTCTCGAGGTACGTGCGCGAATAGTTGTGGCGGTCGTCCACGGGCAGCTGCTGGGTCAGGCCCAGGGCCATGCCGCGCGGGATGATGGTCACCTTGTGCACCGGGTCGGTGCCGGGGATGAGCTTGGCCACCAGGGCGTGCCCGGCCTCGTGGTAGGCGGTGGTCTTCTTCTCCTCGTCGGAGAGGATGATGCTGCGGCGTTCCTTGCCCATGAGCACCTTGTCCTTGGCTTCCTCAAAGTCGCTCATGTTCACGTGGTTCTTGCCCATCTTGGCCGCGTGCAGGGCAGCCTCGTTGACCAGGTTCTCCAGGTCCGCGCCGGAAAAGCCGGGGGTTCCCCTCGCCAGGACGTCCAGATCGACCTCCTCGGCCAGGGGGCATTTGCGCGAGTGCACGGCCAGGATGCGCTTGCGGCCGCGCACGTCCGGCAAGGGCACCACGACCTGGCGGTCGAAGCGGCCGGGGCGCAGCAGCGCCGGGTCCAGGACGTCCGGGCGGTTGGTGGCGGCGATGAGGATGACGCCGTCGTTGGACTCGAAGCCGTCCATCTCGACGAGGAGCTGGTTCAGGGTCTGCTCGCGCTCGTCGTGGCCGCCGCCCATGCCGGTGCCGCGCTGGCGGCCAACGGCGTCGATCTCGTCAATGAAGATGAGGCAGGGCGCGTTCTTCTTGCCCTGCAGAAAGAGGTCGCGCACGCGGGCCGCGCCCACGCCCACGAACATCTCCACAAAGTCCGAGCCGGAGATGGAGAAGAAGGGCACCCCGGCCTCGCCGGCCACGGCTCGGGCCAGCAGGGTCTTGCCGGTGCCCGGAGGGCCGACGAGCAGCACGCCCTTGGGGATGCGGCCGCCCAGGCGGGTGAACTTCTTGGGTTCGCGCAGGAAGTCGACGATCTCGGAGAGCTCCTCCTTGGCCTCGTCCACGCCGGCCACGTCCTCGAAGGTCACCTTCTGGGTGTCCTCGCTGATGAGCCGCGCCTTGGACCGGCCGAAGCTCATGGCGCCCTTGCCGCCGGCGCCGCCGCCCTGCATCTGGCGCATGAAGAAGATCCACACGCCGATGAGCAGCAGCATGGGGAACCAGGACACGAGCAGCGTCATGTACCAGGGCGAGTCCTCGAGGGGTTCGGCCGTGACCTGGATCTTGCCGGAAACCAGGGAGGGCACCAGGTTCGGGTCGTCGGGGGCGTAGGTGACGAATTTCTTGTCCCCGGCCATGACGCCCGTGATCTTCGGGCCCTGGATCTTGACCGAGACCACCTCGCCGTCCTTCACGCGCTGCACGAAGTCGCTGTAGGACAGCTTGAGCTGCGGGGCCGGGGCCTGGTTGAAGAGATTGAAGAGCACGACCATGACCAAAGAGATGGTCGCCCAGATCAACAGATTCTTGGTGAAGCTATTCAAGCGGAGAACCTCCGGTGGAGAACTGGCACGTTGGGGGCCGATGGTCCGGGTCTGGCGGGGAGAAGCGCTCCCGGCGCGCGGCCCGGTCAATGACCGACAAGATAAGCCATACGCCCGAAAAAGCAAGGGGCGGGGATGCCCCCCCGGCGCAGGGAGGCGGGCGGGCTACGTATTTGCAATTTTCTTCTGCGAACTGTCAGGGCGCCGACAGTCCCGGCCCCTGGTTTCGGGCAGCATCCGCGCAACAATTGCGGCCGCCCATGGGGCAAGGGGCCGCTAAACGAACGGAGGCTGGCATGATGAAGGAACGCAAGGAACGGGACGTGACGGAGCTTTCCCTTTGGGAAGACGCCCAGAAGATGATCCTCAAGGCCCGGCAGGAAGGCGTCCAGACGGCCTGGGACCGGCTGGAGACCCAGTCGCCGCACTGCAACTTCTGTGAGCTGGGCACCACCTGCCGCAACTGCACCATGGGCCCCTGCCGCATCACCTCCCGGCCCAACGGCAGGCGCAAGCGCGGAGTCTGCGGCGCCGACGCCGACGTCGTGGTGGCCCGCAACTTCGGCCGTTTCGTGGCTGGCGGCGCCGCAGGGCATTCCGATCATGGCCGCGACCTCATCGAGGTCCTGGAGGCCATCGTCGAGGGCAAGACAAAGGACTACACCATCCGCGACCCGGAAAAGCTCTTGCGCCTGGCCGGCGAGTTGGGCATCGCGACCCGGGGCCGGGAGCTGCTGGACGTGGCCCGCGACCTCATGGACGCCTGCTACGCCGACTTCGGCAGCCGCAAAAGCTCCGTGGGCTTCCTGGCCCGCGCGCCGAAGCAGCGCCGGGACATCTGGGCCAAGCTGGGCATGACCCCGCGCGGCGTGGACCGCGAGATAGCGGAGATGATGCACCGCACGCACATGGGCTGCGACAACGACGCCCCCAACACCCTGCTCCACGCGGCGCGCACCGCCCTGGCCGACGGCTGGGGCGGCTCCATGATCGGCACGGAGCTCTCCGACGTCATCTTCGGCACGCCCAGCCCGCGCATGTCCACCACCAACCTGGCGACCATCAAGAAGGACCAGGTGAACATCTTGGTGCACGGGCACAACCCCGTGGTCTCGGAAATGATCCTCGCCGCGGCCCGCGACGCGGCGCTCCTGGAGGAGGCCAAGGCCCTGGGCGCATCCGGCATCAACGTGGTCGGCCTGTGCTGCACGGGCAACGAGCTGCTCATGCGCCAGGGCATCCCCATGGCCGGCAACCACCTCATGACCGAGCTGGCCATCCTCACTGGCGCGGTGGAGGCCATCGTGGTCGACTACCAGTGCATCATGCCCAGCCTGGTGCAGATAGCGCACTGCTACCACACCAAGTTCATCGACACGGCGTCCAAGGCCCGCTTCACAGGGGCCATCCACTTCGACATCCACCCCGAGAACGCCCTGGCCAAGGCCAAGGACATCGTGCGCCTGGCCGTGCAGGGTTACGCCCAGCGCAACCCAAGCCGCGTGGACATCCCCGGCCAGCCCGTGGACATCATGACCGGGTTCAGCAACGAGGCGGTCATCAAGGCCCTGGGCGGCACCCTGACCCCGCTCATCGAGGCCATAAAGGCCGGGCAGATCCGCGGCGCGGTTGGCATCGTGGGCTGCAACAACCCGAAGTTCAAGCAGGACTCCATGAACGTCGGGCTGGCCAAGGAGCTCATCAAGCGCGACATCCTGGTGCTGGCCACAGGCTGCGTGACCACCGCCGCAGGCAAGGCCGGGCTGCTCATGCCCGCGGCCATCTCCATGGCCGGGCCCGGACTCAAGGCCGTGTGCGGCGCCCTGGGCATCCCGCCGGTGCTGCACTACGGCAGCTGCGTGGACAACTCGCGCATCCTCCAGCTCTGCGCGGCCCTGGCTGGCGAGCTTGGGGTGGACATCAGCGACCTGCCCGTGGCCGCCAGCTCGCCGGAATGGTACTCCGAGAAGGCCGCCGCCATCGGGCTTTACGCGGTTGCCAGCGGCATCTACACGCACCTCGGGCACCCGCCGCACATCCTGGGCTCCGCCGTGGTCACGGACCTGGCCGTTTCCGGCCTGGAGGACCTGGTCGGGGCCACCTTCGTCATCGAGCCGGACCCGGTGAAGGCCGCAGGGCTCATCGACGCCCGCATCACCATGAAGCGGCTTGCCCTGGGGCTTTCCGCCTAAGGCAGCAGCGGGGCCGGCCGGCTGCGGCGCAGCCTGCCGGCCCGTTTTGATCGCAGAACCGCACGCACAGGGGGCCGCACACATGAAGATCGCATTCGCAGGCAAGGGCGGCGCAGGCAAGACCAGCATGGCCGCCTGGCTGGGCGATTACCTTTCGCGGCGCGGGGAGAACGTCTTGCTCGTGGACGCGGACACGGCCCTGTCCCTGGGCCAGGCCTCCGGGCTCAGCCCCGGGGATTTGCCCACGCCCCTGGCCGAGCGCGAGGACCTCATCCGGGCGCACATCGGGCACGGGTACATGAGCCTGAACCCGGAGGTCTCGGGCCTGCCGGAGGCCCTCTGCGTGCCACTGCCCCTGGGCGGCCCGCCCCTTGAAGGCATTGTTCCCGGAAACAAGCGCCTCCTGGTCATGGGCATGGTCGGCGGCGCCTCCAGCGGCTGCGCCTGCGCGGCCAACGCCCTGCTCAAGGCCGTGCTGGCACACCTGATCCTCGAGCGGCGGGACTGGGTGCTGGTGGACATGGAGGCCGGGGTGGAGCACCTGGGCCGCGGCACCGTGGCCGATGTGGACGCCCTGGTGGTGGTGAGCGAGCCCAGCCTGCGCGCCCTGGGCACGGCCAGCGAGGTGTCCCGGCTGGCCCGCGGGCTGGGGCTTGGCCGGCAGGTCCTGGCCCTCAACCGCTGCGAACCGGGCACTGCGCTTCCGCCGCATCTGGACCTGCCGGAAATCGTGCTGCCCGTGCCGGTCCTGGAAGGCCTGCGCGCACGGCAGCTCAGCTCGGGCTCGGTGCTCGGGCTGCCCGAGGACGCGCTGCTCTGCGGCCTCTGCGAGACCCTGCTGCGGCAGCTCTGCCCGCCGGGGCCTGACGCGCCGGGGCAGGAGGAAGCCGCCAGGCCCTTCCCGGGCGCTTGATTTCTGAGGGCATGGGGGTATTGTCCAGGGGAACCGGGGGAGAGCCGCGCCATGCTGCACACGGACATCGACATCCTGGCGGAGCTGCGGCGTCCCGAGCTCGCGGCCCTTTCCCAGTGCTTCCAGACCCGCTCCTATGCCAAGAAAGCCCAGATCTTCCTGCCCAAAAGCGAAGAGGATCTGATCTTCATCGTCCAGGCCGGCCGCGTGCGCATCTCCCTGGCCTATGACGACAAGGAGTTCACCCTGGCCATCCTGGAGCGCGGGGACGTCTACAGCACCCACACGCGGGCCTACGTCAGCGCCCTGGAGGAGACCTCCCTGCTCTGCGCCGCCACCTCCGTGGTCCGCAGGAACATGCTCCGCGTTCCGGAATTCACGGTCACCATGGTCCGTGTGCTGGGCGAGATGCTCAAGCATTCCATAGGAATCATCGATGACCTGGCCTTCCGGGACGTGCAGACGCGCTTGATGCGCTTCCTGCGCTTCATGGCCCTGCAGAGCGGCGTCGCCCAGCCCGAGGGCACGGCCATCAACCTGGGCCTGACCACCGAGCAGTTCGCGAGCCTGCTCGGCACCACGCGGCAGACGCTTTCGACCATGCTCAACACCCTGGACCGCGAGGGGCGCATCCATCTGCGCGGGCGCGGCAGCATCGTCATCCCGGACCTGAACGCCCTGGACGAGCGCGCATCCGGCTGAAGGACAGAACCGGCGCAGCCCTGAGACGGCCCTTGCGGTGCGGCATCAATGCAGGTAGTAGGAACGTCCTGTGGGCCTGGAAGCGTATCGTCACCGGTGTGGCGCCTGGACTTCAAATTCAGTGGAACGTCGGAAGGCGTTCGGTAGGTTCGACTCCTATACGCTTCCGCCACCCTCCCCCGCCCCTTTCCCCAAAGCCCCGGAGCCTTCGTGCACATCTGGATCGATGCCGATGCCTGCCCCACCCCCATCAAGGAGATCCTCCTGCGCTCGGCCATGCGGCTGGGCATCCCCACGACCCTGGTGGCCAACAAGAACCTGAGCGTACCCGCCTCGCCCCATGTGGCCACCCTGCGCGTGGGCCAGGGCTTTGACGTGGTGGACGAGACCATCGCCAGGCTCGTGCAGCCGGGCGACCTGGTGGTCACGGCGGACATCCCCCTGGCGGCCAAGGTCATCGAGCGCGGCGCGACGGGCCTGAACCCGCGCGGAGAGCTCTACACCGCGGAGAACATCGGCCCCAGGCTGACCATGCGCAACATGCTCGACGAGCTGCGCAGCACGGGCGTGAGCACCGGCGGCCCAGCGCCCCTGAGCCTGGCCGACCGCAACGCCTTCGCCAACCAGCTGGACCGGTTCCTCAGCGCGCGCGCCCGCCCTGCCCCTGCGCCCTGACCCTGCGCTCCGACCCTGCGCTCCGACGTCCGGCGGCCCGCGCCGCGCCAGACACGGCGCATGCCGCCGCTTGCGTTGACCACGGCACGCAATTCGCATAGATTTCCTCGGCCTATGGCGCATGTGTCAACTTTGCATCAAGGAACGCTGGGGACATGGACGAAAACGCATCTGTTGCCGGGCGCACAACGGAGCTGCTCATCTGGGCCGCGGCTTTTGTGCTGCATGGGGCGAGCCTGCTCATGGCCTGGGCCTACCACGGAAACGGCCAGCCCCTGGCCGCCGTCCTGGCCCTGGCCCTGCTGGCGGCCTCGGCGGCGGTCTTCGTCCTGCCGGGGCTCCTGGCCAGGGAATGGTTCAGGACGCGCAGCACGCTCCTTGGCCTCACGGCCGTGCTCACCCTGTGCCTGCCGGCGCTGGGCATCCTCGGCAGCCTGCTGACGCGCCTGTGCGCCAGGGCGCTGCTGCACCAGAAGAACAAGACCAAGGAATTCCGCGAAAGCGTGGAGGCGGCCCTGGGCGAGGACTCGCGCTGGATCACCCGCAAACGCGTGGGCCAGGTGCTGGCCGACGAGATCGCCATCGAGCCGGTCATCGACGTGCTCCAGGGCGACGACCCGGACCTCAAGCGGGGCGCGGTGAAGCTCCTGCAGCGCATCGGCACCCCCGGCGCGGTGGCCCTGCTGCGCCAGAGCCTGGCTGACCGCTTCCCGGAGGTGCGCTTCTACGCCCACTCGGCCCTGAGCGAGCTTGAAGACGCCTTCACCCTGCGCATCCAGGCCATCAACAAGACCCTGCAGCAGGCGCCCAGCGCCGGGGCCTACCGCGCCCTGGGCCAGGAATACCGCTGCTACGCCGACTCCGGCTTGGCCGACGAGATCGCCCGCCGCCAGCACCTGGAAAGCTGCCGCGAGGCGCTCATCAACTCCCTGAAGCTGGAGCCCGGGCATCCCCAGACCATGCTGCTTCTGGGCCAGGCCCTGCTGGGCCTGAACCAGCCACGTGAGGCCGGGCAGATGTTCGAGAAATGCACGCGCCACGAATCCACCGTCTCCGAGGCCCAGCTCGGCCTGGCCCAGATCGCCTACCAGAACCGCGACTTCGGGCAGCTGGCCGCCCAGGCCCGGAGCATGTCCGCCTCCGGCGCGCCCAGGCCGGAAAAGGCCGACCCCCTGGCGCTCTTCGAGTTCTGGGCCGCCGAGGGCAAGGTCCGGCATGGCTGAGCGCGCCGCCCAGAAGACCTACGACGTCTGCCTGATCCTGGAAGGCACCTACCCCTTTGTTTCCGGCGGGGTGAGCACCTGGGTGCACCACCTCGTCAAATCCATGCCCGAGCTCACCTTCACCTCGGTCTGCATCCGGGCCTCGTCCAAGGACAACCCGGAATACCGCTACGAGGTCCCCGGCAATTTCGTGGACCCGCAGGTGGTCTACCTGCACGACCACGACACCCAGAAGACCACCAACATGGGCAGGAAGGACCGCGCGGCGCTCATGGCCAACATCCGCCAGTGGCATTTGAGCCCGGACAAGGCGGACCACTCGGCCATGCTGGACCTGGTGCGCGCCCTGGACTCCACCGGCGGGCAGATGGACGTCAAGGACATGGTCTACGGGCGCGGCCCCTGGGACATCATGATCGAGCTTTACAACCGCAAGCACACCCAGGCCTCGTTCCTGGATTATTTCTGGACCTACCGCTTCACCCACCTGCCCATCTGCAACATCATCAACGCGAAGCTGCCCAAGGCCAAGGTCTACCACACCATCTGCACCGGCTTCGCCGGGCTCATGGCCGTGCTGGCCAGCATCCGCATGAACCGGCCCATGCTGCTCACCGAGCACGGCATCTACACCAAGGAGCGCAAGATCGAGGTGGCGCAGTCCAAATGGATCCACAACGAGCAGGAGGACCGCCTGCGCATCGAGCGCGAGCTGGGCACCTTCCAGAACCTCTGGATCCAGATCTTCGAGTCCTTCAGCCGCCTCACTTACGCCCACGCGCGCCGGGTCATCACCCTCTACGAGGGCAACCGCCAGATGCAGCTTCTGGGCGGCTCCGATCCGGAGCGCACCGAGGTCATCCCCAACGGCATCACCCTTTCGCGCTACGAGAACCTGAAGCCGCGCGCCGACACCTATGAGGACGAGCGCGGGGCCGAAGGGCATTTCGCCATCGGCTTCGTGGGCCGCGTGGTGCCCATCAAGGACGTCAAGACCTTCATCCGGGCCATCAAGATCGTCACCCAGGACGTGCCGGGCATCAAGGCCTTCATCATCGGCCCGGACGACGAATCGCCGGAGTACGCCCGCGAATGCCGCGAACTGGTGAAGATGCTGGGCCTGGACCCGGTCATCACCTTCACCGGCAAGGTCAATGTCAACGAATACTACGCCAAGCTCGACCTGCTCGTGCTCACCAGCGTCAGCGAGGCCCAGCCCCTGGTGCTGCTGGAGGCCAACTGCGCGGGCATCCCGGTGGTGGCCTCGGACGTGGGCGCCTGCAGCGAACTGCTGCACGGGCGCACCCCGGAGGACGAGGCCCTCGGGCCCTCGGGCTACATCACCCGCCCGGCCGAGCCCATGGACACGGCCCAGGGCATCCTGACCATCCTGCTGAACCCCAAGCTGCGCCGGGCCATGTCCCTAAGCGGCCGGGAGCGGGTCAGCCGGTTCTACGCCGAGGCCGACCTCATCGACAGATACAAGGCCCTGTACCGCGAGTGCATGGCCCTTCCGGGAAGGATGTGACATGGCTGGCATCGGCTTTGAACTGCGCAAGCTCCTGGACAAGGACAATTTCATCGGCGACCTGCGCGCGTTCTTGTACGCCGCGCTTTTGTCCTCCGGCCCCTGGCTTCTGTCCATCACCTGCCTGGGCGTGCTCACGGCCCTGGCCTCCAAGGGCGGCACGGACCAGGACGGCGAGATCTTCCGCACCACCGTGGTCTACGTCTTCGCCTTTTCGCTCATCTTCGTGGGCATCTTCCAGCTCGTGCTCACGCGGTTTCTGGCCGACCGACTGTACCTGAAGGACGACCAGGCCATGCTCCCGGCCTTTGTGGCCTGCGTCATCATGGTCATGCTCGGCGGGCTCGTGGTCGGCCTGGCCGTGTTCCACTCCGGACCGCTGCCCTGGACCTACAAGGCCCTGGCCATCGCGCTCTTCGACGTGGTGAGCCTGCTCTGGCTGACCATGATCATGCTCTCGGCGGTGAAGGACTACAACAACATCGTCATCGGCTTCGCCGTGGGGGCCATCCTCTCCGTGGCCGGGGTCTGGGCCCTGGAGCCCGTGCTCGGCCTGCACGGCCGCCTCCTGGGCTATCTGCTGGGCATGGCGGTCAGCGTATTCTGGTTCCTGGCCATCATCCTCTCGGAATTCGACCAGCGCACCAGGCTGGCCTTCGACGTCGTGCCCTACTTCAAGAAGTACTGGGATCTGGCCATGGTGGGCTTTGTGTACAACCTGGCCATCTGGGTGGACAAGTTCGTCTTCTGGATGGCCCCGGACGCACGCACCATCGTGGTGCCGCTCACGGTGCACGACTTCTATGAGGGCCCGGTGTTCCTGTCCTACCTGAGCATCGTCCCGGCCCTGTCCGTGTTCATGGTCAAGGTGGAAACCGGATTTTACGAGCACTACCGGCGCTACTACCAGTGCATCGCGGAAAAGCGCCCCCTCTCCGCCCTGCTGGAGGAGAAGGCCGGCATGGCCGAGATGCTCAAGGCCAGCATCCGCGAAATGTTCATCATCCAGGGCGGCGTCACCGTCCTGTGCGTGGTCTTCGCCCCCGAGATCCTGGCCTTCGGCAAGCTCTCGCCCATCCAGGTGCCGCTCTTCCGCATCAGCCTCATCGGCTCCTTCCTGCAGGCCCTCATGTCGCTCACGGTGATCATCCTCTTCTACTTCGACCTGCGCCTGCGGGTCATGGCCATCACCTTCTGCTACCTGGTCCTCAACGCCGGGCTCTCGCAGCTCAGCCTCTGGCTGGGCTTCCCCTTCTACGGCTTCGGCTACGCCTACGCCTGCTTCTTCTCGCTCATGCTCGGCTTCTTCCTCCTGGTCCGCACGGTCCAGGACCTTGAGTTCATCACCTTCACACGCCAACCGATCTAGCAGGAGGGCCCATGATGCCGGAGCAATACGAAATCAGCGAGGCCAGCGACCAGGTCGTGGGCAAGACCTGCCTGGTCACGGGCTGCGCCGGATTTGTGGGCAGCCACCTGACCCAGAAGCTGCTGGACATGGGCCACCGCGTCATCGGCGTGGACAATTTCTTCTCCGGCAACCCTTTGAACATGCAGGCCTTCATCACCCACGAACGCTTCCAGTTCCATGAACGCAGCATCGCCGAGCCCAGGCTGTTCGAGGAGCTCTTCCGGCAGAGCGGCCACATCCATGCCGTGTTCCACCTGGCGGCCATCGTCAGCGTGCCCTACTCCATGCACCATGCCGACGAGACCTACGACATCAATTTCCTGTCCACGGAGCGGCTGCTGGAGCAGGCGGAGAAGCACGGGGCCTCGCGCATGGTCTTTGCCGGGTCCGCTGCGGAATACGGCGCCGAGGAGCGCATGCCCATCAAGGAGAGCTACGCAAGCGACGACACCCTGCAGCTGAGCCCCTATGGCAACGCCAAGTACCTCTCCACCCGGGCCATGTGCCAGAGCCACATCGGCGTGTCCCTGCGCTTCTTCAACATCTTCGGGCCGCGCCAGGATCCATCCAGCCCATACAGCGGTGTCATCTCCAAGTTCATGTCCCAGGCGCTTACCGATGCTCCCCTGACCATCTTCGGCGACGGCGAGCAGACCCGCGACTTCGTCTACGTGCATGATGTGGTGCTGGCCTACCTGACGGCGGCGGGGATGATCGGGCAGAGGCTCCTGCCCACGGACGCGTACAACATCGGCACGGGCAAGGCCGTGAAGATCGTGGCCCTGGCGCGCATCGTGCTCATCCTGACGGACAAGCCCAACGCCATCCTGCTGAACATCGCGCCCGAGGAATGCGCCGAGGTGGGCGGGGATCCGGTGTGCCTGTTCTATCCGTCGCGCGAGGGCGACATCGTGCATTCCGTGGCCGACGTGACGGCCATGACCACCAGATCCGACTGGCGGGCCGAGACGGTGCTCAGCGTCGGCCTGGCCAGAACCATCGCCTGGTACAAACAGGACATGGCCAAGGGGCGATAGTCACCCGCCGAACCCCTTATGGCGCAGGGCCGGAGGGCCTAATCCAGGTAGTTGAAGATGGCGTGCGCCCAGTGCATGGATTCGGTATAGCAGGCCGCCACCTCCACGGGATCCACCCCCAGGGCCTCGAAGCGCTCCGCAAGCTCGTGCCAGTCGGCGCGCTCGAAGCTGTGCACCAGGCCCAGCCAGGGCAAGAGGGGCGTGGGCTCAAGGCACAATGTGTCCTTGAGCTCCTGGTCCAGGGGCAGGGAGCCCACGATATCCGCCATCTGCATGTCGAAGATGCTGTCCAGAAGCGAGAACAGCCCCAGCAGGAGCAGGCGCTCGGAGTTCAGCCGTCGTCCGCCCGTGCGCTGGGCCGCCAGCTCCAGAAAGCGCCCGCGCTGGGCCGAGAGGAAGACCAGCTCGCTCGGCTTGTGCTTGGGCGTCATCTCCGTGATGACCACCAGCCGGAGCCAGGTGCGCATCTGCTGCCAGCCGGCCAGGATGAGCGCCGTCTTGATGGACGACACCTCGCGGGCGAAGCCGAAATAGGGCGAATTCAGGAACTTCAGCAGGCGGTAGCTCAGGGACACGTCCTTCTGGATGGTCCGGGCCAGCTCGCCTATGTCCGGGTCCTGCTGCTCGATCATCTTGAGGATGCCCAGGGAACTGGCCATGCTGCTGGAGATGACCTTGCTGGAGATGCGTTCCGGCTTCTGGAAGAAAAAGCCCTGGAACAGGACGCAGCCCGCCTCCTTGGCGGCGTAGAAGGTCTGCACGTCCTCCACCTTGCGGGCCAGAACCTGCACCGGGCGCTGTTCGCACTGCATGAGGGCCTCTTTGATGAGCGTGTCCTTGTTGCTGCGCTGCATGTTCACGGCGATGATGTCCACCAGGTTCAGGGCCGGGCTGCCTGTGAATTTGCCGGTGAAATCGTTCAGGGCGATGAGGAAGTTTTCCTGGCGCAGGCGCACGAGGAGCTCCTGCATCCGCGGCAGGGCGAGGGACTCCTCGTTGACCTTGAGCACGGTCCTGCCCTTGGGCAGGGCCCCGGTCACCTCGCCGGGATCGGTCAGCGGGTCCAGGGCCACCATGAGGTACGAGTTCGGGCTCTGCTGCCACTGCGGGCTCAGGAAGGCCCGGGTGGCCACCTCCAGCATGGCCTTGTGGTCCGTGGCGGCCGCTGCGTCCTTTAGGTCCTGGCGGTAAAACACCTCGTAGCCCCAGACGCCGCGCTTGACGTCAAAGAGCGCCTGCCGCGCGATGAAGCCCTGGTGGAAGGACAGATCTTCTGGAGTGCTGGCCATCATAAGTTACCGCCGTATCGCTAGTGGTTCCCGGAAAACCGTCCGCCAAGGGCTCAGCCCCGCTTCGCGCCCAGGTCGGCCAGGGCGCCTTCCAGAACGAGCTCCGGCGTGTTGTTGGCCTCGTCATAGGCGGAGACGCCCATGCCCACGGGCAGCACGCCGCTCTGCGAGTCGACCATGCCCTCCATGCTCCCGATGAGCTCAACGATCTTGCGGCCCACCACCTTGGCCCCGACCAGGGGGGTGTTCGGCATGAGGATGACGTAGCGCCCGGGCTGGTCGCCGGAGAACAGGAGGTCGATGTTGCGCAGCAGCTGCTTGAGCGCGCCGCTCAAGGACAGCAGGATGCGTCTCTGCTCCGCTTCGGAGTACGCAACGTACCCCAATATGTCCAGAACGATGACGGCGAGGTCCGTCTTGTAGCGCCTGGCGCGTGCGCACTCCTCGGTGAGCCGCGAGCTCATGTAGTGCAGCGTGTAGGCCCCGGTGATGTCGTCGGTGATGGTCCTGGACTTGGTGTCCGTGTACAGGAGGGCGTTCTCCAGGGCGTCCGCGCACCAGCCGGAGAAGACCTCGGCCATGCGGATGGTCTGGGAGTTGAACTTGAGGAAGGGCAGCTTCTCGATGTTCAGCACGCCCAGGACCTTGCGGCTGCCGGTCAACAGCGGCGCGGAGATGAGCGTGTCCGTATCCGGAAGCACGCCCTGCTCGTACATCTCCAGGAGCACGTTGGCCGAGGCCACGTGCGCGCCGGTGAAGGCCCGGCCCATGAGCCCGGAGTCCGGGAGCAGGGCCTTGGGCCGCTGCCGGCCCTCCAGGGCCCCGTGGCCGGCCTTGAGGGTCAGGCGGCCCTGTTCGAACAGGTAGATGGAGCTGGCCTCGGCGCCCAGGAACTTGGCCACCATGTCCAGGGCCGCGGGGTAGAGCTCGCCCTCGCTCAGGGAGCGCAGGGCCTGCGCCGTCTCGTGCATGGTGGTCAGGGTCTGCTCCTGCGAGAGGATGCGCGTGTCCACCTCCTGCTTGGCCTTGACCAGGGCGTCGTAGCGCTCCCGGAGCTTGTCGAAGGTGTCCTTGAGCTCCTCGTGCTCGTCCAGCAGGTTCTCGTAGCGGGTCCTGACGGTCTGGCTGATCTCGCCCAGGACGCAGCCCACGGCGATGAACAGGATGGGCTCGCCCAGGAGCATCTTCCAGATCTCGTAGATGGTGGTGCCCTGCCGGCCGATGACGGACAGGCCGATGGCCAGGGCGGCGGAGACGAGGCCGGCGCCCAGCCCGGCCAGGAAGCCGTAGCGCGAGGCCAGGAGCAGCACCACGATCCAGTACGGATGCGGGCTGACGTTGGCGAAGCCCAGGTTGGCGCGGAACCAGATGACGTTGACCGCCGTGAGCAGGGCGAAGCCCAGCAGGGCCTCGACCAGATAACTGGTGGCGACGGATTTTCCTGGGCGTGAGGCTAAGCGGTTGGTGTCCATGGCCTACCAGGTCCAGTAGAATTTTGCGTTGTAGGTGTTCGTTTCGCCGCCGGCCACGGTGTCCGCCTGGCTGGCGTGCTCCCAGCCCAGCACCAGGCGCATGCGCTCCACGGGCCGGAAGGTCAGGCTCGGCGCGAACTGGAGCGATTCGATGCCGCGCTCGGTGTCGCGCTTGATGCCGCCGCTCACGGAGGCCTCCAGCCAGGTGAAGAACGGATAGGTGACGGACAGGGTCCCGGCATGGCTCAGCTCGCGCCGAACCACGGCGAAAGGCATGCCCGCGGCCGGCTGGTTCTCGGAACGCTGCAGGGTGTAGGTCAGGAAGATGTCCGGCCGCGTCCACAGCCGCCTGGACAGGCTGCCCGTGCCCTCCCAACTGTACCCGGCGTCGTTTTTCCCCGCAAGGCTGTAAGTGTCCCAGGTGTAGCCGGCAAAGGCGACCCAGTCGCGCCGGAAGGGCAGCTCGTACTCCACGTGGAAGCGGCTCTTGGCGCCGTTGAGCTTCACCGCGTCAATCTGGTCATACCAGGGCATGTGGTGGGTGTAGCTGGCCCCGGCCAGGCCGTATTCCTCCAGGTTCAGGCGCGCCCCGGCCATGGGAGAAAGCCCGCCGCCCATGCCGAGGTAGCTTTGCAGCCCGAAATCCAGGGTCACGTTGCGGGTGTACTCGTGCTCGATGCGCGCGCCAAGGGTGCTCAGGTCCGCCTCCACGCCGTCCACGTCGTCGGGCCGGGAGAAATGGACCTGGTCAAAGGCCAGGGAAAACCGCGTGTTGTCGCCCGTGGCCATGGACCAGGCCGTGGACCAGGTGCTGGTCAGATTCTTCTTGCCCTGGTCCAGAAGGCTGAAGCCCACCTCGGTCTTGGGCCGCCTGTCCAGGAGCATGGCGTGCAGGGCGTCCTTGGCGGCCTGGTTGTCCGGGTCGAGCTCCAGCACGCTGGAAAAGGCCTGGATGGCGCCGTTGATGTCGCGGCTGCTTTGCCGCTGCACGCCCAAGTCGCTCCAGAGGCCGGTGTCGTTGGGGTTGCCGCGCATGGCCCGCTCCAGGATGTCCAGGCCGTACTGCGGCTTGCCCAGCTCAGCGTAAAGCCCGGCCTCGATGCGCTCGGAGCGCGAGGTGGAGCCGAACTTCTTGCGGAAGCGCACCAGCTCGAACAGGGTGCGCTCGTAGTCCGCGTTGGCCACCAGGGTCTCCAGATAATCCTCGTAGACCTCCACGTCGTCGGGGAAGGCGGCGCGCAGGCGCTCGTACAACACCAGGCTCTTGGGGTAGTCGCCCTGGCGGCTCAGGATGCGCGCCTCCATGAGGCTCATCTGGCGCTCGGTGAGCGGCTCGTCCTGGTCGCGGATCTCCCGCTGGGCCGGGGCCTGGGCCGGGGCGTTCTGCCTGGCCTGCCCTGGGGTCTGGGCCAGGGCCGGAGCGTGGCAGAACAGCAGCAGCGCCACGGCGCAGAGGCGGATGTGCATGCGGGTCATTGGAGCACTCTCCCGGGGACGTCCTTGGACGCCGCCCTGGTCTTGCGGGCCTGCCTGATGAGGCTCAGGGTCTTCTTGTACTCGCCGAAGGCGTCCTCGGGGCGGTCCGTGGTGTAGTACAGCTCGCCCAGCTGGTAGCGGGCCTCGATGTCCGACGGGTGCCGGACGCGGTAGTTCTCAAAGCCCTTGATGGCGCGCTGGGCGTCGTTGTTCCAGGCGTAGATCTGCGCCGTGCCCTTGAGGGCGGCCCGGTTGCTCGGATCGACCTTGAGGGCGGCCGCGTAGGCCTCCATGGCGAAATCCAGGCGCTTGTGCAGCACGGCCATGTCGCCGATGGCCGCCAAGCGCTCCGGATCGGACTCGTAGTCGTGCTTGAGGCGGCGCATGAGCTGCTGGGTCGGCTCCTGGCGGTTCAGCTGGGTGTAGGCCTGCACCAGCAGCGCGCCCGCGTCCCAGGGGATGGGCGTCATGTCCTCGAAGCGCTTGAGCACCAGATACGCCTTCTGGGCCTGCTTGCGGTCCAGGTGGCGCTGGGCCACCAGCACGGCCTCGTCCTCGGTGAGCACGCCCAGGGCGGCCAGGGGCTCCAGGGTCTCGGCCTGGCGGTCCACAAGGCCCAATCCGCCCAGGGTATCGGCCAGCAAGCGGCGCAGGCCGATGTCGTCGTTCTTGAGGGCCAGGGCGCGCTGCAGATACGGCAGGGCACGCTTGGACTCGTTTGCGGCCAGATAGGCCTCGGCGGCCTGCCGGGACTTCTGCGCGTTCCTGGGCTCGCGGTCGGAATCCTCGGCCAGGAGCTTGGCGCGCTCGGCGGTTTTGCCCGTCCACTCCGCCAGGCGCAGGAAATTCTCCCGCGCGGTCTTGTCCTTGGGGTTCTGCCGGAACATTTCCCCATAGATGCGGTAGGCGTCGGCGTCCTTGCCGGCCTCCTCGGCGTAGGTCCCGGCGAGCTTCAGGAGCGCCTTGTCGCCCGGGCTGGCCTTGAGCAGGCGGTCCAGCACGGCGAAGGACAGGTCCGGGGCCCCGCGCCAGGAATGCACCTCGGCCAGCCTGAGGGCCGTCTTGCGGTCGCCGGGGTTGCGGGCCAGGTAGCGTTCGTAGACCTTGGCGGCGCCCCTGAGCTCGCCGCTGTCGGCCAGCATGGTGGCGACCTCCAGCAGGAGCGCCGTGTCCGCGAAGTCCGGCCGCTCGATAAGGGCCAGCACCTCGCGCAGGGTGCCCGGGCTGTTGGTCTGCGACGCGGCCTCCACGGCCTTGCGGATGAGCACGGGATCGCCGCCGGATTCCGCCGCGTACTTGCGCAGCAGCTCCCAGGCCTCGCGGGGGCGCTTGGCGTCCAGCCAGGCGTCGGCCAGCTTGACGCCCACCAGGGGCTCGCTCTGGGCCAGGGCCTGCACGGCCTGGGCCGCGCGCTCCACGGCCTGGGCGCTCTTCACGCCCGCCGCGGCGTCCAGGAGCAGATTGGCGTCGCCCACGGTCTCCACCGGCAGGGGCACCAGAACATCATAGGCCTCGGACGGACGGCTGGCGGCCAGCAGGGCCTCGCCCAGGTGGCGCTGGACCCCGGAATCGGCGGGGCTGAGCTGCGCCAGGCGCTGCAGATGCTTCACGGCCTCCTGCGGCTGGTCGGCGTTCATGGCCATCTCGGCCAGGCCGCCCATGAGGGCCGCGTCGTTGGGCCGCTCCTTGACCAGGTCGGCCATGAGCTGCGCCGCGTCCTTGTCCGCGCCGTAGCCGCCCAGGGCCACGGCCACGGCCAGGCGGGAGTTGACGGACTTGTCCTGCTGGTCCAGCATCCGGGCCAGGCGGGTGGCCTCGGCCACCAGGCCGCCCCGCACGAGCTGCTCCAGGGCGTCGGCCACGAAGATCTTCTCCGCCTCCGGGCCGCCCTTGCCGTCCCCGATGTCGTCCAGATAGCCCCGGCGCAGGATGTAGGCGTCCACGAGCAGGGCCCGGGACACGGCGTCGCCGCCGCCCTTGCCCAGGGTCGCGGACAGGCCTTCCAGCACCGCGCTGACCTGCTGCAGCGACTTTCTGGCGGCGATCTCCTTGGCCAGCACGACCTTGTCCAGGGGGATGAGGCGCTGCGCGCTCTGGAAACTGCCCTCGGCGTCGCCCTGGTAGAGGTAGATGTCCAGCAGGCGCAGGAGCACCCCGCGCCGGTCGGCCAGGCTCTCGGGCCGCCGCTCCTCCGCCGGGGACATGGCCATGAGGGCCGCCTCCAGGCTGGCCGCGGCCTCCATGGGCTGCCCGGACCATTCGCGCCACTCGGCCATGCGCAGCAAAAGCTCCGGCCTGCCGGGCCGCAGCTGCAGCACCTTGGCCAGGTAGCCCAGGGCCTTGTCCACCTCGCCATTGTACTGCGCCAGCTCTGCCGCATCCATGTTCAGGTCCGGGTCGTCCGGGTTCCGGGCCAGGAGCTTGTCCAGCATGCTCTGGGCCAGGGCGCCCTTGTTGTCCTGGATGTAGATGGAAATGAGGGTGCGCGGGCCCGGAAACACCAGCCACGTCGCCCCGACGATCAGAATGATGAAGAGGATGGTCTGCCAGGCGCTGATCTTCATGGCGCGCCGACCTCCAGACTTCCGCTGCGCAGGCCGGAGATCTCGGCCACGCCGGAGGGGTCGGCGCGCAGGGTCGCGCCCTGGGCCAGGGCCGTGCCGCCGGCCCGCAGGGGGGCGCCGGGCGCGAAACCGGCCAGGCGGAGGCGGCCCGTCGCGCCGAAGCCCTTGAAGGTCAGGCTTGCGCCGCCCGCAACCGGCCGGAAGTCCGAGACATAGCCCGTGGCCTCGGCCAGGTACGGCAGGGGCGCGGACCTGCCCGGCAGGGTCTCGAAGGAGAGCACGGCCCGCGCGGCCCCAGGGGCCAGGGAGACGTAGAGCCCCTCCTTCTGGCGGGAATAGCCCAGGACGTTCTCGCTGCGCTCCAGGTTGGGCGCGGGGGCGCCCGCGTCCAGGCGCAGGGTCAGGCTCTGGCCGTAGTCCTCGATGTGGTACAGGCCCGGCCCGGCCCGCAGGATGCGCACCTTGTGGTAGTCGCGCGCGGCCTCCAGGTACTGCGAGGTGAACACCGGGGCCATGGGCTGGGAGAGGACGAAGGCGTAGACATCCTCCAGGGCCTTCACCGAGGCCGCGTGCTCGCCGCTGAAGAAGTGGTAGTAGATGTCGATGGCCTTGAGCCTGCGCGGCGTGCCCGTGCGCCGGATGGTCTCCATGACCGAGCGGTACCCGTAGAAGGGGCCGGTCCAGAGGTTGGTCATGACGTTCTCGTTGGCCATGGCCGTGTAGATCTGGACACGGGCGCCCACCACGCGGAACATGGGCGAGACGCTGGTCAGGGAGTTGTTCTTCTGGTCCAGCATGGTGTCGCCGCCGTTGATGTTCAGCAGGCCCAGGTCGTCGACCCGGGCGATCTGGCGGGCCGTGGGGCGGCAGTCGCCGGACCACTGCAGCACGCGGCAGGGCTTGTCCGGCGGGGAGAGCGAGCTGATGAAGCGGATGGAGCCGTCGATCTCCTGGGCCTCGCTGAAGGTGTAGCCCGGAATCTTGTAGGGAAAGCGGTTCTCGTAGCGCGTCTTGGTCTTGCTGTCCTCGTTCCAGAAGAAGGGGTGGGAATAGGTGTGGCTGCCGGGCTCGATGTTGGGCATGCGGAAGAGCTCGCGCGCCACGTCCTGGGCCTGCCTGGCGCGCCTCGGGTCCGCGGCGATCCTGGGGTCCACGTCGGCCACGATGAGCGAGAGGGTCACCGGAAAATTGAAGCGCTTGTAGATGCGGTCGCGCAGCATCTCGGCGCACATGGACTTGCCGTCCACGCGGGAGAACCCGGCGAAGCCGTCGGCGTCCACGTGGGAGAAGGCCAGGCGCAGGCCGTTCAGGGTGGTCACGTCCGGAACGATGCGCCCCTTGAGCCCCAGGGCCTCCTCCAGAAAGGCGAAGGGGTCCAGGTACCACTTGCGGCGGTTGTCGCCGCCGGGCTCCTCCCAGTAGATGTGGTGCTCCGCCGCAAAGCCCCCGGCCGGACCAATGAACACGGCCGGAAACTCCTGGCCGGGGCGGGACGGGTGGGTCAGGCTCACGTAGGATTTGAGCGCGGGGCCGCGCGCCTCGAAGAGGCTGGTGACCACGGGCTGCGGGGGCAGGGCGCGCTCGAAGTCGATGAGCCCCGGCAGCCTGCGGCCATAGCGGAAGGCGCGCTGGTCCAGCCCCTTGAGGCTGGCCGGGGCGGCGCCCAGCTCCGCGAACACGGCCTGCGACAACCGGCTCACATCGGCCAGGTCGGCCCCCTGGGCCTGGGAAACGCCCAGGTGCCCCAGGATCACGACACGCCTGCCCGCCTTCATCTGCCGGAGCAGCCAGGGCAGATAGGGCCGGGGCTTGCGCACGGAGTTCTGCCCCAGGGCCGTGATCACGGCGCAGGTGTCGGCCATGGCCGCATCGTCGGGCAGGGCCTGGGACGCGGCGTCGCGGTAATAGGGCACCAGGCCGTAATAATCCAGAACCATCTGGAAGCCCTGGGCCACGATGTTGTCGTCCGGGCCGGCCCCGGCGGAGGCGTCGTAGAGCACCAAGACCCTGCGCGGGACCAGTTCCGCGGCGGCGGGCGCAAGATTCCTGCCCGCAGCCTTCGGCGCGGCCAGCCCCCCCACGGGCGCCAGCAGCGCCAGGCAGGCGAGGCTAGCGAGCCAGAGTGTGGGTGAAGATCTTGTCCAGCTCAAGGGTGCTGACATAGGGCACGAATCCTTTGCTTCGGGAATAGCGGATGGCCTCGTGGATGCGGTCCTTCTGGTCCGGCCTGGCGTAGTCCAGGGTCAGCACCGTGAGATCCGGGTTGGCCACCTGGCCCTTGCGGGCTGCGGCCACCAGCGCGTGGCGCACCTCTTGCCGCACCGCCCGGTACTCCTTTTTTGTAAAGTCATATTCAAAGGACAAATCTTCGATGAGCAGGGAATTGATGAGGGGCGCGGCATCCGGCAAGAGCGCCAGGCCCCGGTTCATGCAGACGTGGATGTCCGGGAAGCGTCTGCGGAGCCGGACCAGAAACTCCAGGATGCCTTGGCGCATGCCCTCGTACCTGGCCGCGTCCTTGCCCTCGGCCAGGGACATGGCCGAATCGATGGTGTCCAGGAAGATGCCGTCAAAGCCCTGGGCCAGCACCTTTGGGATGAGGATGTCGAGCAGGATGCCCTGCCACTTGGGGCTGCGCAGGTCGAGGATCAGGGTGCCCCAGTTCTCGTTCTTGGCGGCGACGAAGTCCTGGTTCTGCGTGAGCACCCAGGTGGGGCCGCCGGGGCGTTCCTCGCCCACGCTGACGTAGCCCAGCAGAAGCGGCTTGCCCGGCTCCCTGCGCCCCAGGGGGGGATGCTTCACGCCGTCCAGCACCACCAGGTCGAAGCGCTCATAGTCCTTGGGGCCGAAGTCCGAGCCGTAATAGCACAGCCAGTTCCTGTACTGGGCGGCCAGGGCCGGAGAGCACACAAGGGCCCCGACGGCCAGCAGCACGCAGAATATCAGGCGCTTTCCCATGACGGCGATCCTTGTCTCCGGCCTACTTCTTCTTGGAGGCCAGGGTCTTGACGATGTCAGCGCAGAGCATGTGCGCCAGGGAGCTCAGCGAGGTCCGGCCCGTGTACATGGAGCCCGTGGCCGTGACGCTCTCGGCCCAGAGGATGCGCGTCTCCGGAATGTCCAGCATCTTGACGGAGATGCCCACCACGGGGTCCTCGTCCACGCCCTTCTTGTAGCGGAACTCCGTCACCGCGCCGTAGACCACGGTGTCCACGCCCAGCTCGCGACCCATCCTGGCCGCGGCGGATTTCTCCAGGACCTCCTCCATCTCGATCTTGCCGCTGGAGAGGTATTCCATCATCTCCGAGCGCTCCAGCATCCGGAAGTCCGTCTGGGCGATGATCTCCGTGCTCAAGAGCTCGCCCACGATGCGCCCGGCGTTGGGCGTGGAGGTGAGGTTCACCAGGGGCAGCACGACGACCTTGCGCGCGCGGGAATTGAGCTGGGTCTGGTCCACGGCGGTTGTGCGCTGCACAATGCCGCAGCCAGTGGCCAGGAACAGGGACAGGAACAGCAGACACAGGACACGGCGCATATAATTACCCTCCAGGCAACTGTAAAATTTCATCAATCATCTCTGGTGACTATACTCGCACACGAAAGATCATGCCGTGCGCAACGCCCAGCACGCGCCGCAGAACGGCAACGGGAGCGGACGCTTCAAGCGCAAAGGTTCTGTCCATGTATCGGACCAAACCGGCGGCGACTATACCCGGCAGTTTTGCGTATCTAAGGATTTCTCCAGGGCAAATTCTGCCAGTGCGCAGCCGGGGGTTTCAAAGCACGAACCATGCCAGGACCGGCGCCTGCATCCAGGCAGGCCCCCGTCCCACTGGCCTTACGGAATCCGACCCTGCTCGGCAACCGGCAAACCGCGCCTTACCCGCCATTGATCCGGTCCGGCGCGAGCATGGGCCGGGCCGGCTGGGAACATTTGCCCGCGCGGCCTGCAAAAAATTCTTGCCAACGCAGGGGGGCTTGGATTAGAGAGACCTTCCCTGGGCGATTAACTCAGCGGTTAGAGTGCCACCTTCACACGGTGGAAGTCCCGAGTTCAAATCCCGGATCGCCCACCACCGGAGAAATCGGCCCCGCCCTGCGGGGCCTTTTTCGTTCCAGCCCCAGGGGACATGTGCATGCGCCTTGTGCTCTACCAGCCGCAGATACCGCCCAACACCGGCAACGTCGCCCGGCTCTGCGCGGCCACGTCCACGCCCCTGCACCTCATCGAGCCCCTGGGCTTCAAAATCGACGACAGGCACCTGAAGCGCGCGGGCCTGGACTACTGGCCCCATGTGGACCTCTCGGTGCACCCGCACTGGGCCGCCTTCGAGGCCGCTTATTTGTGCGCCGCGCCCTTGCCGCGCATCGTGCTCACCAGCGCGCGCGGCGGCGTCCCGCTGCAGAGTTTCGCCTTCCGCCCCGGCGACGCCATCGTGCTGGGGCGCGAAACCACGGGCCTGCCGGACTTCCTGCATGACCTCTACCCCGACCGGGTGCGCATCCCCATCAACGCCAGCGTGCGCAGCCTGAACCTGTCCACCGCCGCGGGCATCCTGCTCTTCGAGGCCCTGCGCCAGACAGGGGGCCTCGCCGGGTTCTAGCCCGGCATCCTTGCGCAACCGCCGGCCAACGGGTACACATCCACGAACATCATGCCAAGGAGCGTTCCATGCGCCTTCTCGTCACCGGCGGCTGCGGATTCATCGGCGCCAATTTTCTCTACGCCATGCGCGAGCGCCACCCGGACTGGCGGCTCGTGAACCTGGACAAGCTGACCTACGCGGGCAACCTGGGCAGCCTGCGGGCCCTGGAGGCCGAGGCCGGGGACGCCTACGCCTTTGTGCACGGCGACATCTGCGACAAGGGCCTGGTGTCGCGGCTGCTGGTGGAGGAGCGCATCGAGGCGGTGGTGAATTTCGCCGCGGAATCCCATGTGGACCGCTCCATCGAGGACGCCGCGCCCTTCGTGTCCACCAATGTCCTGGGCGCGCAGACCATCCTCGACTGCGCCAGGCGCGCCGGCGTGGGCCGCGTGGTCCACGTGTCCACGGACGAGGTCTACGGCTCCCTGGGCCCAACGGGCCAGTTCCTCGAGACCACGCCCCTGGCCCCCAACAGCCCCTACTCGGCCTCCAAGGCCGGGGCCGACCTGCTGGCCCGGGCCTGCCACGAGACCTACGGCCAGGACGTGGTGGTCACGCGCTGCTCCAACAACTATGGGCCCTACCAGTTCCCGGAGAAGCTCATCCCGCTGATGTACGTCAAGGCCGCCCGGGGCGAGGCCCTGCCCGTGTACGGCGACGGGCGGAACGTGCGCGACTGGATCTTCGTGGACGACCATTGCCGGGGTGTGGAGCTGGCGCTTCTGCACGGCCGGCCCGGCGCGGTGTACAACTTCGGCGGCGCGGCCGAGATGCCGAACATCGAGGTGGTGCGCGCCATCCTGCGTCTCACGGGCCGGGACGACACGCTCATCCGCTTTGTCACAGACCGGCCCGGACACGACCGCCGCTACGCCATGAACTTCGATCTGGCCGCGCGCGAGCTTGGCTTCGCGCCCTCGGTCAGCTTCAGCCAGGGCCTGGAGCGCACCATCGCCTGGTACCAGGCCAACCCGGCCTGGCTGGAGGAGGTCCAGAGCGGGGCCTACCTGACCTTCATGCAGTCCTGGTACAAGGGGCGCGCGTGAGCCTGCCGCGCAAGGCCCTCGTGCTGGGCGGGAAGAACGGCCTGCTGGGCCGGGCCGTGGCCGGGGCCCTGGAGGAGGCGGGCGTGGCCGTCATCCGCGCGTCCGGCGCGGAGGTGGACTATTTCGACGCCGACGGGCTTGAGGATTTCCTGGACGAGCATTCCGTGGACTGCCCCATCGACTGCCTCGTCAACGCCGTGGCCTACACCCAGGTGGACCAGGCCGAGGACCAGCCGGAGGAGGCCTACCGCCTCAACGCCTCCCTGCCCGCGCTCCTCGGCGTCGTGGCCCTGGAGCGCGGCCTGCGCCTGGTGCACTTCTCCACGGACTTCGTCTTCGACGGGCTCAAGCTCGTGCCCTACCGCCCTGAGGACGCCGTGAATCCACTGTCGGTCTACGGCGCGTCGAAGCTGGCGGGCGAAACCGCCCTGCTCTCCCTCGACATCCCCGACCTGCTCATCCTACGCACGGCCTGGCTCTTCGGGCCGGGCAAGATGAACTTCGTGCGCCGCATGCTGGACCTTGCGGCCCAGCGCCCGGAGCTCAAGGTGGTGGACGACCAGCACGGCTCCCCCACCTGCACCACGGACCTGGGCCGGATGACGGCGGACCTGCTGCGCGCCGGCGCCGCAGGCCTGTTTCATACGGTCAACGCCGGGGAGGCCACCTGGCATGCCCTGGCCGAGGAGGCCGTCCGGCTGTCCGGGCTGCCCTGCCGCGTGCTGCCCATCCCCACCTCGGACTATCCGACCAGGGCCGCGCGGCCGCCCTATTCCGTGCTCGACGTCTCGGACTTCGCTCGGGCCGCGGGCCGGCGCCCCCGCCACTGGAAGGAGTCCCTGGCCGAGTATGTGGCGGGCCAGGCTTTGGCCCCGCTGACCTGAGCCGGCTTGCCAAAGCCAGGGGAGTGTGGTTTGCCCATGTCCATGAAGACCTATTTTTTCCTGCCGCCCGTGCGCCAGGCCGCCGGAGGCGTCAGCGTGCTGCGGCGCATGGCCGCCCTGCTCTGCGCCTCGGGCCGCGAGGCCTTTCTCGTCCCGCGCGAGATGCCGGGCTTAGGGCCGGGCTGCATGCCCCCGGAGTCTTTTGTGGAGGCGCCCGTGGTGGCCTGGGACAAGCTCGCCCTGGCCCCCGGAGACCTCTGGGTGGTGCCCGAGGGCTGGGTCAACGCGCTAGCCCCTGGCCTGAACGCCGGGGCGCGCTGCCTGGTCTACGTGCAGAACTGGGCCTACCTGCTCTCGTCCCTGCCCGCTGGCGCGTCCTGGCGCAGGCTGCCCGTTGGGTTCCTCGCCGTGTCCGACCCCGTGGCCCGGTTCGTGGCCGCCACCACAGGCCGCGAGGCCATTGTGCTGCGCCCCGGCATCGACGCCGGCCTGTTCCGCGCCCCGGAGGCCAAGCCGGCCTTCACAGAGGGCGGCAGGCTGCGCATCGCCTGGATGCCGCGCAAAAACAAGGCCCTGGCCAAGCAGATCCGCGAGACCTTCAATGCCCTGGACGAAGACCTGGCCGCGCGCTGCCAGTGGGTGGAGATCGCCGGCCTTCCGGCCCAGGGCGTGGCCGAGGCGCTGCAGTCCGCGCACATCTTCCTGGCCACGGGCTTTCCCGAGGGCTTCTCCCTGCCGCCCCTGGAGGCCATGGCCTGCGGCTGCCTGCCCGTGGGCTACATGGGCTTTGGCGGCTCGGACTACATGCGCCAGGCCCTCGCGCCCTCGGACGATCCGGCCCCGTTTACGCCCTGGTGGCCCCTGCGGGAGGTGCCCTGGGGAGGCAACGGGCTGTGGAGCGCCGACGCCGACATCCTGGGCGCGGCCCTGCACCTGAAGACCGCCGCCGGCTGGCTTCTTGCGGGCAGTCCGCACCTGGCCCGGACCCTGGCCAACGCCCGCGCCACCGCCGAGGCCTACACCCTGGACGCCCAGCGCGCCGCCGTGCTCGGCCTCTGGCAGCGCCTTGAATCCGCCTGAGCCAAGCACACCAGCCATGTCCAAGAACAAGTCCCCCCGTCCCGAGCCGGAATCCCTCGGCCTGCCGCCATGCGGCGTGGATTCCCATGCGCACCTGGACATGGAGGACTTCGACGCGGACCGCGAGGAGATCCTGGACCGCGCTCTGAACAGCGGCGTGGCCCGCACCGGAAACGTGTTCCTGGGGCCGGAGGCCTACCGCAAAAACCGCCACCTCTTCGCGCACCGGCCGGAGATCTTCTTCCTCCTTGGCATCCACCCCGGCGATGCGGACCAGTATTCGCCCGAGGCCGTGTCGGCCATGCGCCAGGCCTTCCAGAGCGATCCGCGCCTGCGCGCCGTGGGCGAGATCGGCCTGGACTTCTATTGGGACGCGCACCCGCGCGCGCTGCAGGAACAGGCCTTCCGGGCGCAGCTGGCCCTGGCCCTGGACCTGGGGCTGCCGCCGGTGGTCCACTGCCGCGACGCCTTTGCGGACACCCTGCGCGTGCTCCTGGCCGAGGGCTGGAGCGGCCGCAGACTCCTCTGGCACTGCTTCGGCGGGGACGGGGACCAGGCGCAGACCCTCCTGGGGCACGGCTGGCACCTGAGCATCCCGGGCCCGGCGAGCTACGCCAGGAACGAGGCCCTGCACCGCGCCGTGGCGGCGGCGCCCCTGGAGCGCCTGCTGCTGGAGACCGACTGCCCGTACCTGGGGGCCGAGCCCTGGCGCGGCAAGAGAAACCACCCCGCCCTGCTCGGCTTCACGGCCCTGGCCGTGGCCCGCATCAAGAACATGCCCGTGGACGAGCTCTGGGCCGCCACGGGCCGCAACGCCTGCACCTTTTTCGGCCTGGAGGCCCTGCCATGACCGCACACATGACCGAGACGGAACGCTTTGAGCGCCTCAAACGCTTCTTCAACAACCGCGACCGCCTGTGCAGATGCCTGGGCATCGAGGTCACGGACATCGGCCACGGCACGGCCTCCACGCGCATGGTCATCGAGGAGAAGCACCTGAACGGCGCGGACGTTGTCCAGGGCGGGGCCATCTTCACCCTGGCCGACCTGGCCTTCGGCGCGGCCGCCAATTCCCACGGCACCCTGGCCCTGGGCATCAACATGAGCATCTCCTACACCAGGCCGGGCATCAGCGGGGTGCTCACGGCCCATGCGCACGAGACCTCGGCGGCGGGGCCGCTGTCGACGTATGTGGTGGATATCCGGGACGAGGCGGGCGAGACCATCGCCACCTTCCAGGGCACGGCCTACCGCAAGCGGGACAAGATCGACCTTTCGCCCTGGGGTTGAGCGGGACGCCGCAGGCCCAGAACAGCTAGAGCTGCGCGGCTCGGGCCTTGGCGTTGGCCTCGGCCAGGCGCTCGGCCAGCAAGGTCACGATGAAGCGGTTCACCGCCGCTGCAAGCTGCGGGGCCTTGGCCTGGATGAGCCGGAAGCGCTCCGCCGAAAGCCGGTAGAGCACGCAGCGCTCCGAGGCGATGACCGAGGCCGAGCGCGGTGCGCTGGTGTACAGGCCCATCTCGCCGAAGACCGTGCCCGGCCCCATCTTCTTCAGGCGCAGGAGCCTGCCACCGGGCAGCGCCAGCTCCACGCGCACCCTGCCGGATTGCAGAAAATACATGGAGTCCGACTCATCGCCCTGGCGGATGACAAGGCTCTTCTTCTTCACCTCCATGCGCTCCAGGCACTTCATGAGCGTCGGCACCAGCTGGGGGTCCGGGAAGGTCGCCGCCAGGAGCTCCTCCAAGGTGTCCTGGCGCTGCTCCAGCCCGCCAGCCTCGGCCAGGATGCTGTCCTCGCAGGACTCCAGGGCGTAGTCCAGGTTCAGGTAGATGCGGCACAGCCCATGCTCGTCGCCCAGGCGGTAGCCCAGGGCCTCCAGGTGCTCCTCCAGCTCCAGGGGCACGCTGGTGAAGCAGAGCAGAAACCCGCTCTTCCGGGCCAGCTGCTCCAACCGCCGGAAGCCATGCAGGGCCGGGCCGCCCAGGCCGCTCACGGCCCCGAAATCCAGCAGCACATACTTCAGCTCCCCCTGCCCCACGCCGTCCATGCGCTCGCGGAGGATGCGCAACAGGCCATGCAGGGTGCCCAGGAACAGGAAGCCATGCATGCGCAGGACAAGGATCTGCCCGCCGCGCTCGCGCAGGATGCGGCGCTCGGCGGGCGAACGGTCCACGCTGCTGTGGAACACGTCGCCGGACTGGATCAGCTTGATGCCGCCGCCGCCCACGGCCCGCGCCAAGGCCATGGACAGGCCCAGCACAAGGCAGCTGAACACGCCCAGCAGCGGCCCCAGAACAACAATCAGCAGGCAGGCCGCCCAGGCCGTGCGCTGCTCGTGCTTGCCGGAGAGCGGGTTCTTGTTGTCCCGCAGCATCCAGCCCACAGGCATGGACAGGCCCGTGGCCAACAGCAGGCCCAGGGGCACGAACAGGGGGATGTGCGCCAGAAGCGCTTGGCCGCGCAGGGCGAAAGCCAGGCAGACCAGGCCCGCGGTGAACCCAGCCAGGGGGGCTGTGGCGCCCAGAGAGCGCAGCCCCAGGCTGCCCGACAGGGACAGGGTGGCGGGCAGGCCGCCAAGCAGGCCGGAAAGCATGCTCGCCCCGCCAAGCAGGGGCAACTGCCCGTCGGAGTCGGCGTCGTGGGCCAGCACGGCCTCCAGTATGGAGGTGCGCACCAGGGTCGGCCCGATGGCCACAACGGCCACAAGGGCGAAGAACTCCTTGCGGACGGCCAGGGCCGGCCAGTCGATGCGCCTCAGGGTGTCCGCATCGAACATGGCGATGTAGCAGTTCAGGTCCAGCAGATCCGGCAGGTGGGGCAGCCGCGCCGCCCAGAGGCCGAGGCCGCCGCCCTGCAGAAGCGCCGCGTTCCAGGCCGCGATGCTCAGCACGGCGAAGGTCAGGGGCCAGAACAGGCCCTTGATGGCGGTGCGCAACAGGAAATAGGCCAGGCCGAAGACCACCGGCGGCGCCCAGACGTTGGCGCTGCCCAGGAGAGCCGCGCCCGCCTGGGAGACGTGCCCCTGGAACAGGCCGGCCAGGGCCGGGCTGCCGGCGGCCAGCACCTGGAACCAGGCCTTCAGCAGGAGCAGGCCGAAGCCCGCGAGCATGCCGCCGAAGACTTCCGTGGGCAGAAAGCGGATGCGCTCTGCCAGGCCGAGCCGCGCCAAAAGGACGCAGAGCGTTCCCGTGACGGCGCTGGACAGGGCCAGGGCGGCCAGCATGGTGGCGGAAACCACCTGGGCCGAGGCATGCCCGGCCAGGTCGGCCCCCACGGTGGCGACCAGGAGCAGCACGCACAGCGTCGTGGCGGGGCCCGGGCCGCCCAGGGCCACAGGCAGCCGCCCCTGCAGGGCGAAGAGCACGGAGGCCAGCACCGCAGGAAACAGCGTCAGATACAGGGCATGGGGAAACACCGCGCTCAGGCCCGGCACGGAGAACACCAGCAGGGAAAGGGCCAGGCACACCAGGCTGAGCTGGACGCCGCCCAGGAGCCCGGTGATGACGTTCAGGGCCGGGTTGCCGGAAAGGAAGGCGCGCAGGTGGTCCAGGACGCCTTGCGGCCCCTGGATGGGATCCAGGGCCAGGGAGTCCTGGGAGGAGAGGGCGGCAAAGCTGCCGGGCCGGGCTGGCGTCTGGTCGGCGCCGGCCATGTCGTCCAGGCGCACGTCGCGCTCATCGGGCTCGCGCAGGTGGACCCCCGGGCGCTCCACCAGGCCCAGCTGACGGCAGAGCGGGCATCTGGCCTGCCGCCCGAGGAGCTCCTCCGGCAGGTTCTGGCTGTGCCCGCAGGAAGCGCAGTCAAACACGGCCCCTTCCGGGGCGTCAGGCGCAACGCCTGTGGTCTCCAGCATCTTCGGCTCGTCGGGCACTCTGGGCTCCGTGCTTTGTGGCGGTGGCACACCGCCTGGTCAACTATGGCAAATTCCGCCGCAATGCTCAAGGCCGCGGCAAACATTCCTTCGGATTACGCGTAGGTTTCGCGCATGACCTCCAGAAGCCTGGTCATCCTGTGGGCATAGGTGTGCTCGGCCAGGATGCGCCGCTGCGCCGCCCGGGTGATGCGCCTGCGCGCCGGTTCGTCCCGCAGGTAGCGCCCTGTGAGCTGCGCGATGTCTTCAGGCGATTCGTAGACTGCAACCTCGCGGCCGGGCTCGAAGAGCGCCTCGAGCTGGTCCCGGCGGTCTGTGAGCACAAAGCCTCCGCAGGCCGGCACGTCGAACACGCGCTGGTTCACTGCGCCCTTCATCTGCCTGCTGGTGCAGTTCAGGCTCACGGCGCTCATGGGATAGAACGACGGCAGGTCGCGGTAATAGTCCAGGCGCGGAAGCAGCCGGACCTGGCCGTGCGGCGGAAACAGGCCGCGCCAGCCCTCGGCATCGCCCGCCACCACCGAGCAATACCCGGCCAGGGCTCCGGCGCAGCGCCAGCGGTACTGCCGGGTGGCCTCCCAGGTCAGCAGCGACTCATAGGCCAGCCGGTCCTCGTCCGTGTTCAGCGCCAGGAACAGCGCCGCCCGGGCCGGGTGCTCGGCCTGGAGATAGGCCAGCACCGAGCGCTGGCTGGCCTCGCCGAACCCGGCGGCCACTCCGCCGTAGTCCCTGAGCAGCGCCTGCGGCCCGGAACAGGCGCCCAGGCTCTCGGCCACGGCCCTGGCCATGCTGTCGCCCACAAAGGAGGCCTCGGCGCGCCACTCGGCGGGGCCGGTGGGCAGGCCCGGGCGAAAGCGCCCGGCGTCCGTGGCCAGGGGGAGAAAATGCACATTGGCGTACCCCTGGGCCTGGAGGCTTTGCACGTTGTCCGCATCCCAGGTGAATATGGCCGTGCCCGGGCGGGCCAGCCCGGCATAGCGCGACAGGATGAGGTGCGGGTTGTCCACGAACCACGAGGCCAGGGGCAGGTTCAGGCGGTCCAGGAGCTCCGCCAGCCGGCCCTCGCGGTCCAGGCCGAAATGGTTCACCGTGAGCAGGAAATCCGGCCGGAACTCCAGCACCCGCAGCAGCAGCTCCTCGATGAACAGGCCGCTGCCCCGCGCCTCCGTGCCCACGGGCAGGGCCGACCAGGGGACTTCGAGGCGCGTGAGCGCGTCCTTGATCTCGGTCTGCAGGAAATAGGGGCGGTCCAGGAGGAGCACGCGGGGCTTGGCGCCCTGGAACTTCGGGTAGGCGGCCTGGTCCCAGAAATTGGCGCGCGCGCTGGCGGACAGGTCCCGCTCCAGCCGGTCGTAGAGGCCGGGGTCCAGGCGCCGCACCGCCGGGGCCAGCAGGGGCGCGAAGGGCAGGCCCTGCTGCGCCGCCTGCCAGCGGGTCAGCTCGCGCAAGACCTGCTGCGGGTCGTCCTGGTCCAGCCAGAGCACGTTGGGGGAATTCCTGTGGCGCTCCCGCGCGCCGGTGACGGCCCAGACCAGCGCTTCGCGGTCCACCACGGCCACTGGCCGGCCGGTGGCCGCGAGGAGGTCCAGGCAGCGGCCCAGGCCTGGCCCCAGAAGCACCGGCAGGGCGCGCGCAGGCGCGGAGGCCGCCAGGGCCTCCTCCCGCGCGAGGCCGTCGCGGCCCCAGAGGTGCCAGGTCTTGCCGCCCACCAGCAGGCGCAGGTCCGCCAGGGCGCCCTGCGCGCGCACGGGCTCGACCCCGGCCACGGCCTGGGGCCGCGTCCCTCGGGCGTCAGATTTCTTGCGTTTCTGCTGCATGGCGCACCTGTCCGCAGAGGCGTATGCAAGGTTCGTGACAGGACAAGACCTGCCCAGGGGCGAGGAAGTTCGCGTGCGGGGTAAAGTTCCCCCCTGGCCTGGCCGATAAGGACAGCGAACGGGGCGTATTCAAGCACACGGATCGTGCTTCTCCCGGTCGATCCCAGGGAAGGGGTGACACATGGACACAGCGAACCGCATACGGGTTCTGGTCCGCTCTTGCGGGACCGGTGCCGACATCTTCCGAACCCTTCTCTCCCTGTCCTGCCAGGACATCGGGCCCGAGCGGCTGGAGATAGCCCTGGCCGCAACCGTGCCGGACCTGCACTCCAGCCCAGAGGCCAGGCTTCTGCACAGCGCCCTCGGCTTCCACCAGGTCCAGGTGCTGGACGCTCGCGGCCTCTCCCCGGCACAGGCCCTGAACTTGGCCGCAGCCGATGGCGAGGCAGGACATCTGGCCCTGGTGCCCGAGGGCGCGCGGCTGCACCCGCAGTTCCTGTCGCGCTGCCTGGCCGCCCTCAAGGGTCCGACCCAGGCCCAGGCGGCCTTCTGCGGCCACACGGCAGGCGGGGCGGACCTGCTGCCCTACTCCCGCCGACCGGCCTTCCGGCCCGAGCAGCTCGTGCGGCTGAATGCCGTGGGACCCGCAGCGCTCATCCAGCGCACGGCCTGGGACATCCTCTGCGGCCTGCGCAGCACCCTGGACTACGCCCTGTGGGATTTCTGGCTGCGCTTGGCCCTGGCCGGGGGCCGCATCCGGCAGGTCTCCGAGCTCCTGGCTTCGTGCCCGCCGCAGCACAAGCTCCCGCCGGCCCAAGACGGCCGGGCCAAGGCCCTGCTCGTGGTCCACACGCCCGGGGCCTTCGAGCCCGACGTCTGCCGCTGGGCCCTGGCCCTGCTGCGCGGAGAGCACTGGGCAACGCCCTTCGAGCCCGGCATCATCCCGGCCCCGCGGGACGTGGCGGCCCTGTTCATGAACATGCCGCCGCCCCTACGGCCCGGAAATCCAGGCTGGGAGCAGCGGCAACGCCGGAGCGCCTGAACCGGGGCTAGGCCTCCTGCCCCTGCCCGCGCCCCGGGCCCTTGAGCCTTTTGCCCACGCTCCAGCAGGGCGCCACCTCCGCGCCCAAACTCCAGTACCTGATGCTCGCCATGTCGAACAAAAGCGGGCGCACCCGCCCAATGTCGATCTTTCCGTCCGCGCGCAGCACGTTCTCCTCGGCGTGGGTGGCCACGATCTCGCCGACGAACACGTCGTGGGTCGCGAAATCCAGCACCCTCTCCAGGCGGCACTCCATGCACACCGGGCAGCCCTGGATGAGCGGCGCATGCGCAAGCTCTCCCCAGAACAGCTCGAAGACCCGGGACTTGTCCGTGTTCTTGCCGGTGACCAGGCCGACGTAGTCGGTCTCCGCCACCAGTTCCTGGCCGGGGATGCAGACGCTGAACTCGCGGTGCTCCAGGATGCCCTGGTTGGTGTGGTGCGTCTTGTTGATGCCGAAGGACAGATACTGCGGCTGGCCGTGGTTCATGATGCCCACATGGGCGATGGCCAGGAAGTTCGGGCGGCCGTCCACCACGGCCCCGACAATGGTGGTCAGCGACGGATACAGCGCGTTCACGGCTCCGAGATTGCGTTTCATAGGCCCCTCCATATTGTTGTGTGTACAAACAACAAAACTGCAACAACCTGATATTCCATCATCTCCAACCAAGCTACCGGCCGCTGCCCTCCAGCTTCAGGCAGGCCGCGTGGATGTCCGCGGTGAGGCGGTCGCCGTCCGGCCCGAGCAGCTCGAAATAGGCCCGGTGCAGGCGCTTCCAGGATTTCTCCACTCCCTTGAGCAGCGCCAGCCCGGCGGGGGTGGCCGCCAGTCGCGAGGCCCGGCCCTCGGCCGTGCGCGTCAGAAGGCCCTTGGCCACCAGGACGTCGGCCAAGCGCGTCACCGTGGAGGGGGCCAGGACCAGCCTGGCCGCCAAGTCTCCAGGCCCGATGCCCGGGTTGGCCGCCGCGGTCATGAGCATGAAGGCATGGGACGGCGACAGGCCCGTGGGCTTGAAGGCCTCCTCGGCCATGCGCGTGATACTGCGTCCCAGACTGTTGGCCGTAAAGTATAGGCAATGATGGAGAAGATCGCTAGGGTCGGTCATGTTCGCCTCATTTGTGTGTACAACTAACAGACAGGCAGGCCCAAGTCAAGGGCCGCACAAAAAAGCCGCGCCCGGCACCCCGGACGCGGCTTTGGAACATGCGTGCTGGCGAGCCTAGCGGCCGCCCTGCTTCTTCTCGATCTTGCCCCAGGTATCCTTGAGGGTGGCCGCGCGGTTGAACACCAGGGCGCCGGGCCGGCTGTCCTTCTCGTCGGCGCAGAAGTAGCCCAGGCGCTCGAACTGGCAATGCCAGCCGGGCGCGGCGTCGGCCAGGGCGGGCTCCAGCCTGGCGCGCAGGACCTTCAGCGAATCCGGGTTGATGCAGGAGGTGAAGTCCTCCTCGGCCGAGGGATTGGGCTTGGTGAAGAGCAGGTCGAAGACGCGCACCTCGGCCTCCAGGGCGTGGGCCGCGCTGACCCAGTGTAGGGTGCCCTTGACCTTGCGCCCGTCCGGGCTGCCGCCGCCCTTGCTTTCGGGATCGTACGCGCAGCGCAGCTCGACCACGTTGCCGGCCTCGTCCTTCACCACGCCGGTGCAGGTGATGTAGTAGGCGTAGCGCAGGCGCACCTCGTTGCCGGGGTACAGGCGGTGGAAGCCCTTGGGCGGCTCCTCGCGGAAGTCGTCCTGCTCGATGTAGAGCACCTTGGAGAAGGGCACCTTGCGCGAGCCCATGTCCTTCTCCGGGTGCCAGGGGAAGTCGAACTCGTCCACCTGGCCCTCGGGGTAGTTCTCGATGACCACCTTGAGCGGCTTGAGCACGGCCATGGCCCTGGGCGCGCGGCTGTTCAGGTCCTCGCGCAGGCAGTGCTCCAGGAGGGCGAACTCGACCATGTTGTCGGCCCGGGCCACGCCGATGCGCTCGCAGAAGTCGCGCAGGGCCTCGGGCGTATAGCCCCGGCGGCGGATGCCCGAAAGGGTCGGCATCCGGGGATCGTCCCAGCCCGTGGTGACGCCCTCGGCGACCAGCTGGATGAGCTTGCGCTTGGAGAGCACCGTGTAGGTCAGGTTCAGACGCGCGAACTCGATCTGCTGCGGGTGGAACACGCCCAGTTGGTCCAGGATCCAGTCGTAGAGCGGGCGGTTGTTCTCGAACTCCAGGGTGCAGATGGAGTGCGTGACCCCCTCGATGGAGTCGGACAGGCAGTGCGCGAAGTCGTACATGGGGTAAATGCACCAGGCGTCCCCGGTGCGGTGGTGCGGCACGTGCTTGATGCGGTAAAGCGCGGGATCGCGCATGACCACGTTGGGCGAGGCCATGTCGATCTTGGCGCGCAGCACCCGGGCCCCGTCCGGGAACTCGCCCGCGCGCATGCGCCGGAAGAGGTCCAGGTTCTCCTCCACGCTGCGGGCGCGGAAGGGGCTGTCCAGGCCGGGCTCCTTCAGGGTGCCGCGACGGGCGCGGATCTCCTCGGCGGACTGGTCGTCCACGTAGGCTTTGCCCATCCGGATGAGCTCCTCGGCGTAGTCGTAGAGCCTCTGGAAATAGTCCGAGGCATAGTACAGCCGGTCCTCCCAGTCGAAGCCCAGCCATTTCACGTCGCGCATGATGCTCTCGACGTACTCAACCTCTTCCTTGGCCGGGTTGGTGTCGTCGAAGCGCAGGTTGGTGGCCCCGCCGAATTCCCTGCCCAGGCCGAAGTTCAGGCAGATGCTCTTGGCATGGCCGATGTGCAGGTAGCCGTTGGGCTCCGGTGGGAAGCGGGTCATGACGCGGCCGGCGTTCTTGCCAGTGGCCACGTCCTCGGCCACGCGGGCGCGGATGAAATTCACAGGTGCGGCCAAGGGGGCCTCGGCCGGGGTGTTCTCAGCGGTGGTCATGGGCGTGTGTCCTTTTGCGTGGGATGGGGGGCGGCCGACAACGCCGGCCGCGGCCCAAAAGATAGGACAAAGCGCCCGCGCGGTCAAACACGCAGGCGCTGGTCATAGGCGTCCGCGCCGGTTCCATTGCGACGGCGGGCCCGGGGGCGGCCCAGGGGGCATCAGGCCCGGAGGCGGGCCGGGCGGCGATGGCCTCGTTGCCCTCGGCCAGGGCCTCCAGTCCTCCGGGAGAAGCCTCGGCCTGGACGCTCTGGACCCAGTTCAGGGCGTCCAGGCCCAGGGTGCTGAACACGGTCTCGCGCTGCCGGGCCTTTCCGCGCCAGAAATCCGCGCAGCGCAAAAGCGCGATGCGCACCAGCCAATGCGCAACTGGGCTCTCGGAACGGCAGGTGCCGGGCTTCTCAAAGGCGCACACACAGGTCTCGTGCGCCACCTCGGTCGAGAGGGGCCGGGCGCACTTGCCTGACCCTGGGCCCGGATGCTACCATCATCTATGGACTGGACGAGCGCCCGGCGCCTCTGGCCCAATCCACGGATCCAGGAGCGGACATGACAGCGACCAAGCCCTTGCGCACCGACTTCGACGTCATCATCGTGGGCGGCGGCCCGGCCGGGCTCTTCGCCGCAGCCTGGCTGGGCGAGCACACGGACCTCTCCGTCCTGGTCATCGAGCGCGGCAAGCAGGCCCACAATCGCGACTGCCCGGTGGGCCGCACGGGCTGCATCCACTGCAAGCCCTGCAACATCCTCTCGGGCATAGGCGGGGCCGGACTGTTCTCCGACGGCAAGCTCAACTTCATCCACAAGCTCGGCAAGACCGACCTGACCCAGTTCATGGGCGAGGCCGAGGCCAAGGCCCTCATCGACGAGACCGAGGTCATGTTCAACCGCTTCGGCATGGACGGGCCCGTGTACCCCACGGACATGGAGCAGGCCCGGAAAGTGCGCGCCCAGGCCCGCAAGAGCGGCATCGACCTGCTGATCATCCGCCAGAAGCACCTGGGCAGCGACAAGCTCCCGGGGCTCATCGCCGACATGACCGAGTACGTGAAGAGCCGCGGGGTCACCTTCCACACCTCCGAGGAGGTCAAGGGCGTCCTGGCCCAGGACGGCGTGGTCCAGGGCGTGGTGACGAGCCGCGCCGAATACGCAGCCCGGGCCGTGATCCTGGCACCTGGCCGGGTGGGCGCGGAATGGGTGGGCGGCCAGGCCCGGGCCCTGGGCCTGGGGCTGTCGCAGCGCGGCATCGAGGTGGGCGTGCGCGTGGAGGTACCCAGGGAGGTCATGCAGGAGCTCTGCGAGGTCATCTACGACCCGACCTTCTTCATCCGCACCAGCAAGTACGACGACCAGACGCGCACCTTCTGCACCAACGACGGCGGCTTCGTTGCCCTGGAGAACTACCAGGACTTCGTCTGCGTCAACGGGCACGCCTACCTGGACCGCAAGAGCGACAACACCAACTTCGCCTTCCTCTCCAAGGTGGTGCTGAACGACCCCGTGACCAACAACCAGGCCTACGGCGAGCATATCGGGCGGCTGGCCTCGCTCATCGGCGACGGCAAGCCCATCCTGCAGCGCTTCGGCGACCTGAAGCGCGGCCGGCGCAGCACCTGGTCGCGCATCCAGAACAGCTCCATCGAGCCAACGCTGAAGAACGTGGTCTGCGGCGACATCGCCATGGCCCTGCCCGAGAGGATCCTGACCAACATCGTGGAGGGCCTGGAGAAGCTGGGCCAGGTGGTGCCCGGCGTGGCCAACGACGAGACCCTGCTCTACGCCCCGGAGATCAAGTTCTTCGCCACCCAGGTGGAGACCACGAGCCACCTGGAGACCGCCGTGGCCGGGCTCTTCGTGGCCGGCGACGGCCCCGGCGTGGCCGGGAACATCGTTTCCGCCGCGGCCACGGGGCTCATCCCGAGCAAGGAGATCGCCCGGCGACTGGTCAGATAGGCCGGCCAGACCCCCTGGGAAGCTAGGGAAGCCCCGTTCCGCCTTTGTATATATTTTTTCTAGAAAACGGTTGACTTTGCGTCATTTCGTTGACAGTGAGTGAGTCACTCCCTGCGGGCGTCTTTTGGCGCGCCCGCGAACTGGGAAGGCTATCCGGGGAGGAGCAATGACGCTCAACATTGACGGCATCATCGGCAACAGCCCGGTCCTGCGCGAAGTCTACAAGATTCTTGAGAAGGTCGCGCCCACGGACTCGACCGTGCTGGTGAGCGGAGAGTCCGGCACGGGCAAGGAGCTCCTGGTGCGCGCCCTGCACAAGAACAGCAGGCGCCACGACAAGCCCTTCGTGCCCATCAACTGCGGCGCCATCCCCCGGGAGCTCCTGGAAAGCGAGCTCTTCGGCCACGAGAAGGGCGCCTTCACCCACGCCATCCGCTCGCGCCCCGGGCGCTTTGAGCTGGCCGACGGCGGCACCCTCTTCCTGGACGAGATCGGCGAGATGGACTTAAGCCTGCAGGTGAAGATCCTGCGCGCCCTCCAGGAGAAGGAGATCGAGCGCGTGGGCGGCACGGTGACCAAGAAGGTGGACGTGCGCGTGGTGGCCGCCACCAACCGCGACCTGGAGGCCGAGGTGGCCGCCGGGCGCTTCCGCGAGGACCTGTTCTACCGCCTGAACGTCATCCCCGTGCATTTGCCGCCCCTGCGCGAGCGCGGGGAGGACATCCTGGTGCTGGCCGAGTACTTCCTGCGCGGCTTCTGCGTTGAGAAGGACCGCCCCCAGATGCAGATCGCCCCCAGGTCCAAGGCCATGCTCGTGTCCTATTCCTGGCCGGGCAACGTGCGCGAGCTGGAAAACTTCATGGAGCGCCTGTCCATCCTCTGCGAAGGCCAGCAGGTCCTGCCCGAGGACCTGCCGGAGAAGATCCAGCGCGATGCAGGCATGCCCGGACAGGAGAGGGTCCAGCAGATCGTCCTGAGCGCCGGCTTCGCCTGGCCGGAGCTCAAGGACATGCGCGAAAAGGGCTTGTCCCTCAAGGATTTTTTGGATGAGATCGAGGAGCGGCTCTTGACCGAGGCCCTGAAAGAGGCCTCCGGGGTCAAGAACCAGGCCGCCGAACTGCTCGGCATCAAGCGCACCACGCTCATCGAGAAGCTCAAAAAACGCAATCTCCTCGACGCCTGATCTCCGCCGCGAGGAATTGGAGCACAGGGGACCAAGCAGGCTATGCCGTGACCTGGAGACGACTGACAGCGACACTCTGGTTCGTGGCGGCCCTGACCGCCGGGGATGGCCTGTGCCCGGCGAACGCCCCGGCCCTGCTGTCCAGCTTCCACGCCGGGCCCGATTCCGACAGCCTCACCCTCTCCGCCGAGGCGGGCCCCCTCCCGAAATACTCCGTGCGCCGCACCGGGGCCCAGGAGATCACCGTGACCTTCCAGCCCGCCCCGGGCGAGAAGGCCCCGGCAACGCCCGTCGTGGGCGGCTCCAAACTCGTCAGCGGGGTGCGCGCCATCCCTGGCGGCCTCAAGATCCAGCTGCGCACCAGCGGATTCGGCTACGTGAACTTCCCGGTGTCCGGCAAGCCGCAGCTGCAGATCCAGATCTTCGCCGACCCCGTGGGGTCGCGCTGGGACGGCGCCAAGGCCAGGCCCGAGGCCAGGCCCGAGGCCAAGTCCGAGACCAAGTCAGGTGAGGCGGCCAAGGCCGCTGCGGACAAGAAGGCCGCTCAGGAGAAGGCCGCGGCGGAGAAGGCCGCGGCGGAGAAGGCCGCGGCGGAGCAAAGGCGCCAGGCCGAAGCCAAGGCCAGACAGGCCAAGGCGCCCGAACAGGCCAGGCCCGAGCCGCTCAAGCCCGGGCCGGCCAGCCAGGCGCAGGCCCCGGCGCAGGCGCAGCCGCCCCAGCAGCCCGCGCAGATCTCCCCGGCCAAGTCCGACCCGGCCACCGGACAGCCCTATTTCTCCGTGCCCTATTCCATGCGCGCGCCGGTGAGCAAGCTGGTGGTCGGACTGCCCCCTGGCGGCTCCGCCACCCTGCCGCCCATTGCCGGACAGCCCGCAGCCGAACACGGCAAGCCCGCGGCAGCCCCGGAAAGGGTCGTGGGCGGCAGACTGCCCGCAGGGGTGGTGGAAAAGCCCCTGCTGCAGGACCGCCAGGCCGAGCCGCCGGCCAGCGCGAGCGAGATGCCGCCCCCGGCGCCCCCCCCTGCCCAGCCGGTGCCGGCTCCCCCTGTTCTCGTCGACGTGCAGCCGCCGGTAGGAAAGGCCGATGTGCGCTTCCGCGCGGACCGCCGAGCCCCTGGTGACGGCCGCCTGGCCGAGATCATCTCCGGAGCGGCACCGGCCCCCAAGGCGCAGGCTGCGGCCCCGGCGGCCATCGCTCCGCCCCAGGGCCAGGGCGGCAGGCCCTGGGAGCTGCGCCAGCAGGTGCAGAAGAACGTGCCGCAGCCGCCAGCCGCCAGCGCCACCCTGCCCCCCGTGGCCCAGGCCGACGAGCATGCCCCGCCCCCTGCGGCGGCTCCGCAGCAGGCCCTGGCGTCCGCCGCGGCCAACGCCTCGGACCACGCCCCGGGCAAGGAGGCCCCCAAGGCTGAACAGGGCAAAGAGCCTCCCAAGGACGCCCACGCCCCGCCGGCCAAGGAGGCCGCCAAGGCCGAGCACGGCAAGGAGGGCGGCAAGGAGGCGCCGGGCCCCCTGACGGAGCAGCAGGTCAAGGACAAGCTGCTTTCGGCCCAGTCGCTCATGTCCGCCGGCCAGTGGCCCCAGGCCGTCAGCGCCTTCCAGGAGCTCATGCGCGAGCCCAACCTCAAGGACGACCTGCGCGAGGAGGCCCTCTACTCCCTGGCCGACACCTACATGCAGGCCTACAAGGACAGCCTGGCCGCCAACTACGACAAGATCGCCGGGGCGCAGCAGGCGGCCATGAACGCCAACCAGAAGTCCAGGCGCGTGCCCCGGGCCCTGCTGAACCTGGGCCTGCTGAACCTCAAGGTGGGCAACCTGAACGAGGCCAAGGCCTACTTCAGCATCATCAGGAAGAAGTACAAACTGGACCAGAACGCGGCCATGGTGCCCTTCGCCCTGGGCGAATACTACCGCGCCAAGGGTGATCTGCCCAAGGCCGCGGAGCAGTATTCGCAGCTCATCCAGGACCATCCGGACAGCAAGCTGGTCAAGGAGACCGCCTACATCCTGGCCCAGACCCTGCGCCGCCTGGGAAACTTCGACAAGGCCTTCCAGATCATCGAATACATCGACAAGCGCTGGCCGCTCTTCTACATGGACGCCCAGGACTTCCTGCGGCTGGCCGCGGAGGTCGAGGAAAAGATTGGCAAGCTGGCCCAGGCCAAGGACCACTACTGGACCTACTACAACCTGAACCCCGCCTCCGAGTTCGCGGACGTGACCCTGGTGCGCATCGGCGACATCTACCTGCGCCAGAACAAGCTCCCCGCGGCCAAGGAGGTCTACCAGAAGGCCGTGCGCGACTTCCCGGACCGCGAGGGCGGGCTCGTGGCGCGCATGCGCATCGCCGAGGAAGGCGCCTTCGACGATCCGACCATGTCCGAGATGGTCTCCGTGTTCGGCAAGCCCGAGTCGCTGAAGCCCCACGAGACCTATGAGCTCATCATCTCCAAATACCCGCAGAGCCCCCTGGCGCCCCTGGCCCAGATCAAGCTCGGCATGTGGCAGTTCTACTCCAAGGCCTACCTGGAGGCCTTCAACACGGCCAGCTCCTTCCTGGAGAAATACCCCAAAAGCCCCCTGGTGGGGAAGGCCAAGGAGCTGGGCTTCCAGTCCTTCCTTCAGGCCTTGCCCCTCCTGGTGCAGGAGGGCAACTTCCAGCGGGTGATGCAGCTCTTCGACACCGCGGGCGTCGTCAAGGAGTTCCAGGACAAGATCAGCGACGAGGCGCGCATGGCCATCGCCGTGAGCGCCTGGAAGCGCGGCGACCCCAACCGCGCACTCAAGCTGGCCTCGAAGTTTCTCGGCAGGACGCAGGTGCCCAAGTATTCGGAGCTGGCCCTGGACCTGGCCATGAACATCTTCATGGAGCGCAAGGAATGGAGCCGCATCTCCGACCTGGCGCACAAGGCCTCGGCCGCCTGGAAGCTCACACCCCGGCAGCTGACCCAGTTCGAGCACGCCCGGGCCATGGCCCTGGAGAACCAGGGCGAATACGAGAAGAGCCAGCCCCTGTGGACGCGCATCGCCTCGGACCCGAACACGGATCTGCCCACGCGCGCCTTCGCCACATACACCCTGGCCAAGGCCGCGGCCAGGAAGCAGGACATGCACCGCCTCTTCGCCCTGTCCCAGGACGCCCTCTCCCTGCTTTTGCAGTCGGGCGGGGACAGGGACAAGGTCAAGGACTGCCTGCTCATGTCCATCACCGCCACGGAGCGCTCCGGCCGCTACGCCGAGACCCTCAAATGGGCCAAGGAGTTCGACCGCATCATCCCGGACAGCGACCCGGACTGGGCCCCGGTGCGCCTGCGCCTGGCGGACATCTACCGCCAGGGGGGCCAGCTTGACGAATGGAATGCCCTGCTTAAGGACATCGTGAAGAAGAAGCCGGGCACAGTGTACGCGCGCATGGCCTCCCAGGCCCTGGACAGCAGCGCCCTGGACCAGCGCCTGCAGAAGTACATGACGAACAAATCCGGGCGCTAGCAGCGCCCTAAGCGACCAGGAGAACCCGCATGCCCCAGCCCCACGCCCCCAGCCCGGACCGCCGGCCCGCCGTGGCCGGCCAGTTCTACACCAGCGACCCGGACGCCCTGCGTCTGGAGGTGCGCGGCTACCTGGAGCAGGCCGAGGACAAGTCCAGCCTGCCGTCCATCCTGACCATGGCGCCCCATGCGGGCTACTATTTTTCCGGGGCCGTGGCCGGGGCCACCCTGGGCCGCGCCAACCTGGCGGAGACCGTGCTGCTGCTGGGCCCCAACCACACGGGCCTGGGCCAGCATCTGGCCGTCTGGCCCGGGGGACGCTGGCTGTACCCGGGCGGTGCCATCAGCGTGGACACGGAGCTCGTGGCGCACCTCTGCGCCCAGGAACCGCGGCTCGTGCACGACACCCTGGCCCATGAGCGCGAGCACTCCCTGGAGGTCCTGGTACCCTTCCTGGCGGAGCTCAACCCGGCCACGCGCATCGTGCCCCTTGCCGTGTCCCAGCCGGACCTGGCCACCCTGCTCTCGGTGGGCAAGGCCGTGGGCCGCGCCCTGCGGGCCTTTGCCCGGCCGGTGTCCATGGTGGTCAGCTCGGACATGAGCCATTTCGTGGCCCATGAAATGGCCCAGGAACTGGACGCCAAGGCCCTGGACCCGGCCCTGGCCCTGAACCCGTCCCTGTTCTATGAAACCGTGCGCGGCGAGAACATCAGCATGTGCGGGGTGCTGCCCATGACCCTGGCCCTGGCCGCCGCCTGCGAGCTGGGCGCCAGCCAGACCGAGATCACGGCCTACGCCACCTCCGGCGAGGTCAACGGCGAGATGCGCCGCGTGGTGGGCTACGCCGGGATGATCGCCAGCTAGCCCCAGCCTTCCCGCAAACGCGACAAAGGCCCGGTGCAGCGCTGCCCCGGGCCTTTGTTGCGCCGTGTGCGGACAACGCCGCGCCAGGGAGGCTAGAAGCCCCGGCTACCGCCCGAACGGACCATGCGGCCCGTCTCCTTCTTGCGCGCGCCGCCGTCCAGGCGTTCGCAGACCAGGGCGATGTCCCCGGCCTCAAGGCCGCGCAGATTGCCCACGCACTCGATGGTCCTCACCGGCCCCTGCTGCCTGCCCCCCAGGAAGTCGCGCAGCCGGGCGCGGGGCTGCTGCTGGGCCGGACGGGCGATGTCCATGCGCACATGCAGGCTCCCGTCCTCCACGGCCAGGCCCGTGAGCTCCACGCGGCTCAGCAGCCGCTCCTCGCCCAGCAGGGTGCCGTAGAGGGTGTCGCCGCCGGGCTTGAGCTGGAGCATGGGAAAATTCCAGTTGCCGTCGGTCTCCAGCCGCCAGACCCCGGCCAGGCGGCCCAGCACCGTGGCGCGGTCGTCCACGCGCGGGCGCTGCGGCGGCGGCTGGGGAAGGGGCTTGGGCACGTCCACCGAGGCCAGGGGGCCGGGGACGGCCACGCCGGAGGCGCCGGCCTTCGCCGTTGGGCCCTGCTTGGCCTGCTGCTTGGCCTGAACGGCCTGGGCCGCCTGCTGGCGCTCGGTCTCGCGGCGCGCCAGCTCCAGGGCCAGGCGCTCCTGCTCCAGCTTGCGGCGCTCGGCCTCCAGTACGGCCAGCTGTTCCTTCAGGCGCTTCTCCTGGGGGGCCTGGGCCTCGGCCAGCTTCTTGGCCGCCTCCTGGTCCAGCTGCTGCCTGCGGCGCTCCAGGTCGGCGCGCTCCTGCTCCACCTGCCTCCGCTCGGCCTCCAGGCCGGCGATGTACTCCTTGAGCTTCTGCTCCTGCTGGCGCTGCTCCAGGGTGCTCTGCTGAGTCCTGACGGGCGAGGCCGACTGCGGCGGCCCGGCCAGGAAGAAATATCCGGCGATGGACGAGGACTCCCAGGGCACCTGCTTCTTGGCCGACTCGCCCATGACGCCGATGCGCACGCGCTTGAAGACCTCCTCGATGGGTATGCCCGGGGTGGTCATGTTCTCCAGCAGATACTTTGTGTACATGCCGTTGGCGCCCTTGCCGTCCGAGGCCACGGAATTGGGGGCCGTGGCGTAGGCCACGATGGAGCCCGTGGGCGCGTCCATGCGCGCCAGGCCCTGGTCCGCCGAACGGAAGCTGCGGGCAAAGGGATTGTTGCGGCAGGCGTCCAGAATGACGATGTTCAGCTCGTTGCCCGCGTCCTCCATCTTGCCCAGCACCCTGCCTGCGTCCACGCTCTCGAACTTGGCGTCGGACTCGCTGGAGATCCTGGCCCCGATGGGCACCAGGTAGTTGACGCCCTGCACCTGCACCCCGTGCCCGGCGAAGTAGAACAGGCCCACGCCGCCGCGCTTGAGGCGCACGCCGAACTCGCGGATGGCCTCCTCCATGTCGCGCAGCCCCACGTCGGTCTTGAGCTGCACGTCGAAGCCCAGGCGCTGCAGGACGCGCCCCATGTCCTTGGCGTCGTTGGCGGGGTTCTTCAGCGGCTTGTCCTTGTAGGCCGAGTTGCCGATGACCAGGGCGTAGCGGCCGCCATCGGCCAGGGCCGGGGAAGTGAGCAAAACAAGCGCAGCGAGCGCAAGGATGAGTCGTGCGGGTGCGGCGAAATGGCGCATAAGCGGCTCCTGATCTAGACGCATTTGCATTCCTGAGTATCCAACAAAGCCTCTGCTGGCAACGCCAACAACGGGGCCGCCGCCCGCAGCCTGGACATCTTCCGGCCTGGGGCGTATGAAATCCGGCATGGTGACCAAGACCTGCAAAGCAAGATCGGGGCCAGCCGCATGATGGGCGAGGCCCTGCGCAACTGGTTCCGGCACAAGCACGCCCCGCGCTTCACCGGCCTGGAGATACTGAAGTACATCGGGCCGGGCATGCTCGTCACCGTGGGCTTCATCGACCCCGGGAACTGGGCCGCCAACGTGGCCGCCGGGGCCGGGTTCGGCTACTCCCTGCTGTGGATGGTGACCCTGTCCACGCTCATGCTCATCGTGCTCCAGCACAACGCCGCGCACCTGGGCATCGCCACGGGCCTGTGCCTGTCCGAGGCTGCGGTGCAGCACATGCGGCCCGTCACGGCGCGCGCCCTCCTGGGCTCGGCCATGCTGGCCGCCGTGGCCACGGCCCTGGCCGAGCTGCTGGGCGCGGCCATCGCCCTGAACATGCTCTTCGGCCTGCCCATCTGGCTGGGCACGCTCGCCACCACGGGCTTCGTGGCCTGGATGCTCTACTCCAACTCCTACAAGCGCATCGAGAAGGTCATCATCGCCTTCGTCTCGCTCATCGGCATCTCCTTCATCTACGAGCTGACCTTGGTGAAGATCCCCTGGGGCCAGGCAGCGGCGGCCTGGGTCACGCCCGCCTTCCCCCACGGCTCCATCCCCATAGTCATGAGCGTGCTGGGCGCCGTGGTCATGCCGCACAACCTGTTCCTGCATTCGGAGGTCATCCAGAGCCGCCAGTGGAACCTCAAGGACAAGGACGTCATCAAGCATCAGCTGCGCTTCGAATTCGCCGACACCCTGTTCTCCATGCTCATCGGCTGGGGCATCAACAGCGCCATGATCCTGGTGGCCGCAGCCACCTTCTTCGCCCAGGGCACGCCCGTGGACCAGCTGGAGCAGGCACAGGCCATGCTGCGGCCCATCCTGGGCGACGCCGCGGCCGTGGTCTTCGCCCTGGCCCTGCTCATGGCCGGCCTGTCCTCCAGCGTCACCGCTGGCATGGCCGGAGGCAGCATCTTCGCCGGCATCTTCTCCGAGCCCTTCGACATCAAGGACCCCCACAGCCGCCTGGGCGTGGCCCTGACCCTGGCGCCCGCGGCCCTGGGCATCATGCTCATCGCCTCGCCCTTCCAGGGCCTGGTGGTCTCCCAGATCCTGCTCAGCGTCCAGCTCCCCCTGACCATCTATCTGCAGTTCAGGCTCACGGCCTCGCGCGCGGTCATGGGCGACTTTGCCAACACGGCCTGGCACAACTTCGTCCTGGCCGTGATCTCCGCCACCGTCATCGGCCTGAACATGCTGCTGCTCAGGGACATGCTCGGCGGCTGAAGGTTCTCGGGCATTCCGCCTGACCTGCCTGTGCCGGATGTTGATGTACCTGGAAGCGGTTGATTTCACCCCGGGGAGAGCATACCGATGCGGGAGGAATAGGAGAGGATCCATGCCCGAAGCCTACCCTTTCGAGATCACCGAATATGGGCCAGCCGGCCCAGAGCGGAAGCAGATCCAGGCCATCCGGGAGGTGCCTCTGACCATCTACCTGAACGGCCGCGAGGTGGTGACCCTGCTCTGCACCGGAAAACATCCCCGGCACCTGGCCGTGGGCTTCCTCAAGTCCGACGCGCTGATCAGCGACCCCTCGCAGCTTCTGGATGTGGACATCGCCGACGAGGACGGGCGCATCACCGCGCGCGTGCGCGTGAGCCACGACCCCTTCGCCGGGGGGCGGGAGATCCAGCGCTCCATCACCTCGGGCTGCGGCAAGGGCACGAACTTCGACCGCAACGTGGCCACCATCTCCAGACGCCGCGTGACCTCGGAGCTTTCGGTCTCGCCTGCGCAGATCCTGGCCCTGGCCGGGGAACTGAAGCGCCGCAGCACCCTCTACGACAGCACGCGCGGCTGCCACAACTCGTCCTTGTGCACGCCGCAGGAGATGCTGCTCTTCCGCGAGGACATCGGCAGGCACAACGCCATCGACATGATCGTGGGGGAATGCTTCCTGGAAGGGCTGACCACGCACGACAAGATGATCGTGTCCACGGGCCGCGTGGCCTCGGAGATCCTGCTCAAGACCGTGCGCATCGGGGTTTCGGTGCTGGCCTCCACCGCCGTGGCCACCAGCTTCTCCGTGGAATTGGCGCGCAAAATCGGCCTGACCCTCATCGGCAACATCAAGGCCGACAGCTTCTGGGTCTACAACGACCCGGGGCGCATCATCGCCTGACCCAAGGCCTTGAGCCCGGGCCTATTTCGCCGCAGGCTTCAGCACCAGCTCCTTGAGCCACAGGACCACAAGGCGCGCGGCCTCGGCCGGCACGCCCAGGTGGTCGGCCTGGACCTCCTCGAAACGGCTGCTGCGGTGCTCCGGGGCCTTGGCAAAGGCATAGGAGCGGCCCAGGCGCGCAAGGGAGTCGTTGGAGCCCACCACCCACAACAGCGGCACAGGCGGATTCAGGGCCGCGGCGGAGCGCGGCATCACCGCCGCCCCGTCCGGGTCGCTGTAGCTCAGGTAGATCTCCGCCGTGGTGGACAGGTCGTAGTCCTTGCCCTGGCGCACATCCATGAAGGCCGAGCGCTCGGCGCCCCGTCCGCTGGTCAGCATCTCCCGCGCCTTGCGCAGATCAGCCACGAACACCTCGCGCTGGAGCAGGGGGTCGTGGGACGGGGCCAGGGCGACGAGGGCGAACACGCCGGCGCGGGTGGCGGCAAAGGCCAGGGCCGCGTTGGCCCCAAGCCCGTGCCCGACGAGGGCCACCTGCGTCGCGCCCTTGGCGCGCAGTTCGCCCACGGCCAGGCCGATCTCCACCAGGGCCTGCTGGAAGGACGCGTCGAAGCCGCGCCTGCGCGACCAGGGCATTTCCGGGACGTCCACAAGGAAGCCCACATTGCGCAGCAGGCGCACCGTTTCCGCGATGTGCCGGTCCGGGGATTCGCCCTTTTCATGCAGGACCACCACGCCGAGCTGCTCCGCCGCGCGGGCAGGGGCGGGCGCCAGAGAGGCGGCAAGCAGCAGGGCGAGGAAACAGGCGAGGCCACAGGCACAGGATTGGACACGCGACATGGACAGCCTCCAGCGGGACTCGAACGCGGAACTCGAACGAGGACGTGCCCCATCCTTGTCCGACTCTAGCGGGACTGGACAGTTTTGGCAACCTGCGCGGAGAGTTCCGGAGGTTTTAGCCCCCGCAGCGCCCCTGGAACTGGCGGTGGCGCTCGGGCAGGGGCGGGTGCTTGAAGAACGCCGATCCGGACACCAGCACATCCGCCCCGGCGGCCACGAGCTCCGCGCAATTGTCCAGGGTCACGCCGCCGTCCACCTGGATGAGGGTGGCCGCGCCGGCTGCGCGGATCATGGCCTTGAGCTCGCGCACCTTGTCCAGGCAGAAGGGGATGAAGGCCTGGCCGCCAAAGCCCGGATTCACGCTCATGATGAGCACCATGGAGAGCTGCGGCAAGAGGTAGCGAACCGCCTCAAGGGGCGTGGCCGGATTGAGCGCCACGGCGGGCTTGCACCCGGACTGGGCAATGGACGCGCAGACGCGCTCCAGGTGGTTGGTGGCCTCGGCGTGGACGCAGATGAGGTCCGCTCCGGCCTGGGCGAATTCGTCGATGTAGCGGCCCGGCTCGTCGATCATCAGGTGGCAGTCGAAGAAGAGCTTCGTGGTCCTGCGCATGGCGGCTATGACCGGCGGGCCGAAGGTGATGTTCGGCACAAACGAGCCGTCCATGACGTCCAGGTGCGCCCAGGTGATGCCGGCGGCCTCCAGGGCGGAGAGCTCCTCGGCCAGGCGGGCGAAGTCGCAGGAGAGAAGCGAGGGCGAAAGGATCATGCGCGGCTCCTTGTGAACGGCGCGGCTATTCGCCGCCCATTTGAAAGTCCACCTTGATCTTGAACAGGGTGCTGGCGGGCAGGTTCATGATCTCGACGCCCGTCTTCGCCGTTATCTCGGCCAGGATGGCCTCCACGGCCTCGGTGCTGGGCGCGATGAGGGCGAACCAGACGTTGAACTGGTGCGCGCGAAGGTAGTTGTGCGTCACGCCGGAGTGGCGGTTCACCTCGGCCACGAAGGCGTCCAGCTTGTCCTCGGGCACCTCGGCCCCGCAGAGGGTGCTCTTCCAGCCCAGCTGCCGGGAGCCGAAGTTGGCCCCCATGCGCCGGATGACGCCCTCGCCCTTCAGCCTGCGCACCCGGGCCAGGACCTCGCTCTCGGTGAGGCCCACCTGCCCGCCCACGACCGCGTAGGGCCGGGGCGAGAGCGGAAAGCTCGACTGGATGATGTCCAGGATCTCTTTGTCGTAGGCGTCCACGGCTACTCCTGGTCCGTGGTCTGGACCATCCTGGCCAGCTTCACCGGCGTGTGCGAGCAGAGCGGCTCCTCGCGCAGGTAGCCCCCGCGCATGGTGGCGGCGCGCGCGCGGCAGCCGCCGCAGACCTTCTCGTACTCGCAGACCCCGCACTTGCCCTCGTAGACCTTGGGGTTGCGCAGGTTCAGAAACTGCTGGGAACTGCGCCAAATCTCCGGGAAGGGCGTCTTGCGCACGTCGCCGCAGTCCAGGTCCAGGTAGCCGCAGGGCTGCACGATGCCCGAATGCGAGATGAAGCAGAAGCCCACCCCGCCCAGGCAGCCGCGGCTCACGGCGTCGAGCCCGAAGGTCTCGAAGTTCACCGGCACGCCCTCCTCCCTGGCCCGCTGGCGCAGGATGCGGTGGTAGTGCGGGGCGCAGGTGGCCTTGAGCTGCATGTTCGTGGTCTTGCGGAAGTCGTAGAACCAGTTGAGGACTTCCTCGTATTCCGTGTCCGTGATGACCTGGGCCCCCAGCTCCGCCGCGCGGCCAGTGGGCACCAGCAGGAAGATGTGCCAGGCCGAGGCCCCGAGGTCCTCCGCCAGATGGAAGATCTCCTTGAACTGGTGCAGGTTGTCCTTGGTCACCGTGGTGTTGATCTGGAACTCCAGTCCGGCGGCCTTCAAATGCTCGATGCCCAGCATGGAGGAGGCGAAGGCGCCCTTGACCCCGCGGAACTCGTCGTGACCGGCGGCGTCGGGCGCGTCGATGGAGATGGAGCAGCGCTCGATGCCCGCCTCCTTGATGCGCCGGGCGTTCTCGGCGGTCAGAAGCGTGCCGTTGGGGGCCATGACGCACCGGAGCCCCTTGCCCTTGGCGTAGGGGATGAGCTCGAAGATGTCGTGGCGCATGAGGGGCTCGCCCCCGGTGAAGATGATGATGGGGCTGCCCGCCTGGGGAAAGGTGTCGATGAGGGCCTTGGCCTCCTCCGTCGACAGTTCGCCGGGATAGGGCTCCATGTGCGCCTCGGCCCGGCAGTGCTTGCAGGCCAGGTTGCAGGAGCGCGTCACCTCCCAGGCGATGAGCCGGAGCTGCGGAACGCCGTCCTTGGGGCCGGAGATGGGATGCTCGCCGGGGTGCGAGCCCCTCTCGCCGGACGCATGGCCCGGGCGCGGGCCGCCGGGAGTGCCGCCAGGGTGGCCGCCGGGATGTCCTTTGGAATGATGGTCCATGGGCTCGCCTATGTTTCGGCCCGCCTGTCCGGCGGCCAGTTCAAGATATTGCTCAGCAGATTCCTTCAGCCTACCGGTGCAGCCACCGGAGGACGTCCTCGGCATGGTAGGTGAGGATGATGTCCGCCCCGGCGCGCTTGAAGCAGGTCATGGTCTCCATGACCACGCGCTCCTCGTCGATCCAGCCGTTTGCGGCTGCGGCCTTGACCATGCTGTACTCGCCGCTCACGTTGTAGGCGGCGATGGGCACGTCGCAGCAGTCGCGCAGCTGGCGGATGATGTCCAGGTACGGCAGGCCGGGCTTGACCATGAGGATGTCCGCGCCCTCGTCCAGGTCGGCCGCGGCCTCGCGCAGGGCCTCGCGGGCATTGGCCGGGTCCATCTGGTGGGTCTTGCGGTCGCCGAACTTGGGCGTGCTCTCCGCAGCCTCGCGGAAGGGCCCGTAAAAGGCCGAGGCGTACTTCACGGCGTAGCTCATGACGGGCAGGTCCAGGAAGCCGTTCTCGTCCAGGGTCTCGCGGATGGCCAGCACGCGGCCGTCCATCATGTCCGAGGGGGCCACCATGTCCGCCCCGGCGCGCGCATGGGAAAGGGCCGCCCGGGCCAGGAGGTCCAGGGTGGGATCGTTCACTATCTCCCCGCCCTGCAGCACGAGGCCGCAGTGGCCGTGGGAGGTGTATTCGCAGAGGCAGACGTCGGTGATGACCGTGAGCTCGGGGAAGCGCTGCTTCAGGCGGCGCACGGCCTCCTGCACGATGCCCTCGTCGGCGTAGGCCTGGCTTCCCTGCTCGTCCTTCTGTTTCGGGATGCCGAAAAGCAGCACGGCCATGAGGCCGTTCTGGACCGCCGCGCCCACCTGCTTCTCCAACTCGGCGAGGGAAAGCTGGAACTGGCCGGGCATGGAGCCGATGGGCTTTTTGAAGGCCTGATCGTCGGTCTCCACCACGAAGTAGGGCATGACCAGGTCAGCAGGCCTGATCTCGCTCTCGCGCACCAGGGCGCGGATGCCGGGGCTGCGGCGCAGGCGGCGGCCCCGGTGGAAGTCCGCGAAGTCGGAAGCTGCCATGGCGCTCCTCCTAGTCCTTCTTGATCTCTTCGTCCGTCAGGTAGCAGGCCGGGTCCTGGGCCCAGATGTCGCCGTAGAAGGCCTCGGCCCGGGCGCGGAAGTTGCCGCCGCAGATGTTCAGGAAGCGGCAGGTGGCGCAGCGGCCCTTAACAAACGGCTTCTTGTCCTTGAGCTTGTGCAGGAGCTCGATGTTCGGATCGTCCCAGATCTGGGAGAAGGGGCGCTCAAGCACATTGCCGAAGCTGTGCTGGCGCCAGAACTGGTCCGCGTGCACCTGCCCGTCCCAGGAGATGCAGCCGATGCCCCGGCCGGTGCTGTTGCCCTCGTTCATCTGCAAGAGCTCCATGACCTCGGCGGCGCGCTTGGGGTCTTCCTTCAAAAGGCGGTAGTAGACCAGGGGGCCGTCGGCGTGGTTGTCCACGGTGAGCACTTCCTTGGGGCGGCCCGCGTCGAAGAGCGCGCGCGTCTCGTCCATGATCAGGTTGACCACGGCGCGGGTCTCGGCATGGTCCAGGTCCTCCTTGATGAGCTCGGAGCCGCGTCCGGAGTATACCAGGTGGTAGAAGCAGATGCGCGGCACGTCCATGTCGCGGACGATCTGGAAGAGCTTGGGCACCTCGCCCTGGTTGCGCTTGTTGATGGTGAACCTGAGGCCCACCTTGAGGCCCTCGGCCATGCAGTTCTCCACGCCCTGCAGGGCCTTCTTGAAGGAGCCGGGCACGGCGCGGAACTTGTCGTGGATCTCCTCGCCGCCATCGAGGGAGATGCCCACGTAGGACAGGCCCACGGCCTTCAGCTCGCGGGCCTTCTCCTTGGTGATGAGGGTGCCGTTGGTGGAGATGACCGCGCGCATGCCCTTGCCGGTGGCGTAGCTGGCCAGCTCTACCAGGTCCTTGCGCACCAGGGGCTCGCCGCCGGAGAAGAGCATGACCGGGGCGCCGTAGGAGGCCAGGTCGTCGATGAGGGCCTTGGCCTGGTCCGTGTTGATCTGGTCCGTGCCCTCGGTGTCCACGGCCTTGGCGTAGCAGTGCACGCACTTCAGGTTGCAGCGCTTGGTCATGTTCCAGACCACCACGGGCTTCTTGTCCGCGGAGAACTGGAGCAGATGCGAGGGCAGCTTGCCGGATTGGCGGTTGTAGCGCAACGCGTCGGCGGCCTCGACGGCGCCGCAGTAAAGCTTGGATATGCCGATCATGAAAACCTCGTTTAATGGCGTGGCGTTTAGTGATGCGAGGCCCTCCCCTATCATATTCGCGGCCGGGCGCAAACCCGAAAAAAAGGGGCGCCCTGGGCGCCCCTTGGGGATACGTTCGTGCGGCATTGCGCCTAGTTGTCCAGGCGCACCTCCACGCGGCGGTTGCGCTGCTTGTTGGCCGCCGAGGTGTTGGGCACCAGGGGGCGCGCCTCGCCAAAGCCCTCGGTGCGCAGGGTTTCAGGGGCCACGCCCCCGCGCTCGGCAAGATAGGCCTTCACCGAGGCCGCGCGGCGCTCGCTGAGCTTCTGGTTGTACGCCGCCGAGGCGTCGGAGTCGCAATGCCCGGCGAGCACCACCTTGCGGCCCTTCAGGGCGTCGGACCCGAGGGCCTTGGCCAGCTCGTCCAGCAGGCCGTGAGACTCCTCCCGGATGCGTGCGGAATCCACGTCGAACTCCACCTTGAGCTTCAGGCTGCTGCCTGCGCCCTTGCCGTTCTTGCCCGGCAAGCCGGCGGAATCCAGAAGCCCGGCGACCATGCCGCGCGCGCCGGGGCCTCCGTCGGCCCCGGCCAGGGGCGAACCGCTGGCCAAAATATTGCGCGCCATGGCCTGGGAGCTGTCGGCAAAGCCCAGCTGCTCGTCCGTGGGCGGCATCCAGGACTTGAGCGGCACGGCCATGTCCCGGGCCATGGAGACCAGGGCCTCGCTGAGGGGCGAATCGGACAGGCGCGTGCGCAGGTCGAAGAGGATCCAGTCCTGGTCCAGCCGGGCGTTGACGCGCGCGGCCTGCTCCATGGCCAGGACGAGGTTGCCGCCCCTGGTTTCGTAGACCCGTATCTGCAGGGTCACGGAGGTGCTGTCCAGGGAGCCGCCGGTGTACAGGTAGGGGATGATGCCAACGACGACCAGGTCCGCCCCGGCGGCCCGGCCAACGCTCACGGCCTGTTCCGGCCCCCGGTACACAAGCTGCGGGTCGAACATCAAGGTTTCGAACACCGCGTCCCCGGTCCAGGTCTGGTGCACCAGGCGGGCCATCTCGCGGCCCACCAGCAGGTGGTTGTCCATCTTCTGGGCGATCCAGAAGGGATACATGAGCACCTGGGGCGCGTCGGCCAGCTTGCTCTTGGGCTTCACGGACACGGCCAGCCGGCTCTTCTCCACCGGCGCATCGCGATAGACCTTGGTGGGCTGGACAAGGCCCGGATCGACGTGGGCGCAGGCCGCCAGCCCCAGGACGGCGATGGCCGCCAGGGCGGTATGGGCCAGAAGCCGGTAGGCCTGGGTGGAATATCTTGGTTTCATGGGCGCACGCTCGCGAGTCTGCATGGTTGCCCGCGCGCGACGGAATCCCGACGCGGACGCGGTCCTGTGCGGCAATGGTAGCAAGATGCGTACCGCCTGGACAGCGGGCAAACTTCAGGCCGGGCTATTGCAGGAATCTGGTGGGCGCAGGGGCCTGGCCCAGCACGCGCAGGAGGTGCTCGCGCGAATCCACCAGGCCCCGGCGCAGGAGCTGGCGCTTCTCCGCGCCCAGATGGCGGAATTCCGGCGTGGCGGCAAGCTCGGCCAGGCGGCGCATCTCCTCATGGATGCCCCGGATGCGCGACTGCAGGCGGCGCTCCGGCGGGCAGACGCGCCGGGCGGCCTCGGCCAGGGCGCGCACCTCCAAAGCCAGGCGCAGGATGCCGCCCGGATTGAGCTCCGCCGCGCTCCTGCGGGCCGCGCGATAGGCGCGCCACTTGCGCTGGGCCCAGGCCAGAAGCGGCTTTTCCTCGGACATTGACGCTGCGCCCTACAAGGTCTTGAGCAGGCCCTGCATGTAGCCGATCCAGGCCGCCACCAGCAAGAGGATGGGCAGCACCACGGCGAAGGCGCTCGCGGAGAGCCCTGCGCGGTGGGTGTGCTTCAGGCCGATGACAGCGAGCCAGAGGCTCCAGAATCCGCCGATCTGCGGGCCCAGGATGGGGATGACGCTCAAGAGCAGCGGGGCGGAGGAATAGCAGAGCACGCGGAAGGTGGCCTCGGCGCCGGCATCGCCCGAGCGCAGGAGCCGCAGCAGGAAATGGACCACCCCGGTCAGGAGCATGACATAGAGCACGTAGACCGGCGGGGCGATGACCAGGAGCAGCACCGAGGAGAAGCCCGCCAGGCCGATGCCCATGTCCATGAGCTCGGGGCTCTTCAGGAGCTCGGCCACGGCCCCGAGGCCGAAAAGCCCCCAGACGAAGTGGCACAGGATCATGAACTCCGACAGCAGCAGATAGAAGATCAGCGGCTTGGCCATGCCGCCGCTGACCGGCATGTCCCGGAAAAAGGCCCGGGGCGTCATGAGCACGGCCACGATGGTGCCCCACAGGCCGGGGAAGAACCCATGGCGCGGCAGGTCCTCGAAGGGCACGGGCGAGCCCGTGGATCCGGGCTGGGAATTCTGCCCGGAGCCGGCGGCCCGGGATTCGGGGTGCGGCTGCGCACCGGGCCGGGCCTGGTCCGTTCCGGCGGGGGATGCGGCTGCCTCGGGCCCGGACGCGTCGCCATTGGCCCGCTGGAGGTGCCTCCAGGCCTGCTCCGCAGCGGCGCGCTGGGCGGCCATGGGGTCCGCGCCCGCGGGGGCCGTGGGCACGGAAAGGTTCTGGCCGCCGACGCTTGGAACGGCTGGCTCCACGCTTGGGGCGGCGGTCGGCAGGTCGTCCACCACGCGGAAGCGGAACTTGTGCGCGCAGCGCGGGCAGGTGGCCATCTGGGCGCGGGGAGGTATCTTGGCTTCGTCCAAATTCCGGTCAAAACCACACATGGGGCAAAGAATCCGCATCCGTCTTCCTTCAGCAATGGGGTTGGTACAGGAGGGGAACACTAGTCGCTTTGGGCCCGGGAATCAAGACGCGGGGGCCTCAGTCGAATTCCGGCGGCAGCAGCAGGCAGCGCGGCGGCCCCTCACCCCCGCGGGCGGCCAGGAGCTCGCGCGGCAGGCTGGGGTAGGCCTCGCTCAGGGCGTGGCGCACCCGCCCCGCCCCGGCCTCGTCAAAGCCGGAGAGCTTTTTGCGCAGGGCGTCCGCGTCCTTGCGCACGCGGCTCAGGTGCTCGATCTCCACGTCCAGGGCCAGGGCCTGGGGCCCCGCGAGGCCTGTGAGGCGCTCATGCACTGGGTTGGCGAAGCGCAGGCCCAAAGCGTTGCGGAAGAGCCGCAGTTGCACGTCCGGCCAGAGGCCGAAGCCCGCAAGGACGCGCCCGGCGTCCGGATAGGGCGTGAGGCGCGGAAAATGCCAGGCGCAGACCCCGTCCGCCTGGGAAGCGGCACACAGGGCCGGGATGGCCGCCCAGTTCCGCTGCGACAGGCGCTCGTCGGCGTCGAGATAGAGCACCCAGTCCCCGGAGCAGGCGGCCAGCATGGCGTTGCGCTGGGCCGAGAAGTCGCGCCCGAGGGGCCTGGCGCTCTGGCGCACCGGGAAGCGGTCCGGCGCGGAAAGGCCCATGGCGGCATGGTCCGGCACGGCCTCGGCGTCCCAAACCAGCACCAGCTCGGCGATCCAGTCCGGGAACTGGGCGAAGAATCCCGCCAGGTCCGGCTCCGAGGGCGCAAGGATGGCCGCGGCAGAAATCCGGGGCCTTGGCTGCGCTCCGGGAACCGGCAGCGGGCGCGAGCGCGTGAGCAGAAGCTCCAGGGGCCTGTGCGCCAGCTTGCCCCGGGGCGCAAGCTCCGGGTTGGGCAGCACCAGGGCGTCCGCCGGGCCCAGGCCCGCGCGGTCCAGGAGGAAGAACAGCGCCCAGGGCGAGGCGTCCGCCGCGAGGCCGGCGCCCAGAACCCGGCCCCACCAGCCGAGGCGCCCGGCCGCGCGCAGGGCGCGCACCAGGGACAGGTCCTGCTCGCAGACGCAGAGCCCGGCGGGCAGGGCCTCGGCCAGGGCCGCGGCCAGGGCCCCGGACCCCAGGCCGAGCAGGAGAAGATGCTTGCGCCCGGAGCGCTCCAAGGCGGCCAGGACGCGCCCGGCCATGCGCTCCAGGTCGGCTGGTGCGGGCGCGGCGGGCGCGGACGCCGGGGCGGCGTCCTTGAAGCCGAAGCCCAGGACCTCGGCGCTGTAGGCGTTCAGCATGTCCTGCGGGCGCATCAGGCGGCGCCCCCGGCCTTGCGCCACAACAGGTCCAGGTACATGCGGCCCAGGCGGGCGGCGATGTCCTGGGCGCGGAACAGGCGCCGGGCCTTGTCCCGTCCGGCCTGGCCCATGGCCCTGGCCTCGGCAGGGTGGGCGAAGAGCCAGGCCACGGCCTGGGCATACTGCTCCGCGGTCTGGGCCACCAGCCCGGTGACCCCGTGCTCCACCAGCTCCAGCTGGGCGTTGTCGCGGTCGCCCACGGCCGGATGCGTGACCACGGGCAGGCCGCAGGCCATGGCCTCGGCGATGACCAGCCCGAAGCTCTCGCCGGTGTCGTTGGCGTGGGCCAGCAGGGAAAGCCCGCCGTAGAAGGCCGCCAGCTCGGCATCCGTGGACACGGGCGGCAGAAACTCCACCTGGGCTTCCAGGCCGTGCCGGCGCACGTAGTCCTCGGCCTCGGGTATGCCGCCGATGACGCGGCAGCGGAAGTCCGGCGCACAGCGGGCCAGCAGGGGCAGCATGTCCAGGGCCAGGGCCGACCATTTGCCGGGGTCAGGCCGGGAGATGCGGCCCAGCACCGGCCTGGCGAAGGCCGGCCCGTCCGGCAGGGCGGCTGCGAAGAAGTCCGTGTCCACGGGGTTGTAGAGCACGCCATGGCCCGGCCAGTCCGCAGGGATGCCCGTGAGCCGCGTGAAGCGCTCCGAGCAGAACCGGGAAACGAAGAGGTGGCAGTCGATGCATCGGCCCGAGGCCGAGGGGTCGTGGCGGCCGAAGACGTTGGTCTCCACCACAACCGTGGCCGGGCGTGCGGCCAGATAGTCGCGCACGGGCCGCAGAAACTCCGGCTCGGCCCAGCCCGCCCGGTGCACATGCACCACCTGGGGCCGGAAGGCGTTCAAGGCGCGGTCCAGGCCCAGGCCCACGTAGGTGGCGGCCCCGCCCTGGCGGACCAAGGCGGCGCGCGGGCCGTCCTCAGGGCTGTGCACCGCGGCCTCGAAGCGCTCCGCGTCCAGGTGCCGCACCAGAAGCTGCATGACCTTCTCCGTGCCGCCCAGGCCCAGGGACTTCACGGCGTGCAGCACACGGATGCGCCCGCCCGCCTGCCCGTCTGCGCGGCCGTTCACGCCACGGCCTCGGCAGCGGCCGACCCGGCGAGCATGGCCGCGATGTCGTCCAGCATCTTAACGCGCAGGGCGTCCGCCGCGCCGCGGTCGGTCATGCTCATGTCGATCTGCCGAGTGTGCACGAGCAGGTAGCCCAGGATGCGCAGGCGGTCGAGGATGAAGTCGTGGCGGCGGCTCTCGGCCTTGGCGAAGAGGTTGTCCCCGCGCAGCTTCACCTGGAAATCATAGCGCTCCAGGATCTCGCCGATGAGCTCCGCGCGCAGCACGCGCCGGTGCTCGTCCGCAGCGCCGCCGCTGAACTTGAAGCCCGCGTAGGAGTCGAAATCGCCCTCGGAGAGCATGGACTCGATGGTGGTGAAGTGGAAGCCGAAGCGCGAGTTCAGGCAGGCGTAGCGGCTGGAGATCATGAACACGTTGCGCTCGCAGAAGCCTCCGCCCCCGGCCTCGCCAAGCTCCGGGTTCATGGTGGCCTGCAGGAAGATGTTCATCATGCTCCCGGCGCTGGCCGGCGGCGGCCCGGCCCAGGGCACGGCGCAGATGCCCTGCCAGATGGCCAGCATGGGCGGGCAGGCGATGTCCGCCAGGCGCACGAAGCGCTCCGGTATCTCGCGCGTGAAGCCGTCGTCCAGGTTGATGATCCACCACTGCATGGGCACGTCGCACACCAGCTGCTTGCTGGCCTGGCTGGCCAGGCCGCGCCGCTCGCCGAACTCGAACATGTCGCGCACGCTCATCTCATGGGCGTAGCGCGTGATGTCGTGGTAGGTGGCGCAGTTCTCGGGCCGGAAGTCCGCAGCATCCGGGTCGGTGAGGTTCAGCGGCAGGATGAGCCGTGAAACCTCCCGCAGGCTCTCGAACACCGGGCTGCCCGCCATGACCGGGGGCGGCGGCTCGGCCAGGGCCAGAAGCTCCTCCACCCGGCCCGCATAGACGCGCCGGCCCAGGGCGTCCACGGTGACGCCCTGCCCCTCCACGAAGCGCGTGGAGGCCTCGGGCACGTCGAAGAGCGCCGGGACGCCGAACTCGCGGGCCACGTTGGCCAGGTGCCCGGTGATGCCGCCCTGCTCCGTCACCAGGGCCGAGGCCTTGGACAGGAGCGCGGCCCAGCGCGGCAGGGCCATGGGCGTCACCAGCACCGCGCCTTCCGGGAAACGCAGGGCGTCGATCTCGCGCCGGGCCACGAACACCGGGCCGAAGCCCACGCCCGGACTGGCCGTGACGCCCCCGGCGAAGAGCTGCTCCGCGCCCGGCACGGGGAGAGCGGCGGACGCGCAGTCCTCCGCCGCGGGATCCTGCGGCGCGGACATCTGCTGCAACGGGCGGCATTGCAGCAGAAACACCTGGCCCGCCTGGTCCACGGCCCACTCGATGTCCTGGGGGCCGCCGTAGGCCTCCTCCAGCACCACGGCCAGGCGCGCCAGCTCGCAGGCCTCGGCGTCGGAGATGGAGGGCCTGGCCCCCTGCTCCTCGTCCAGGGCCTCGCGGCGCAGGCCCTCGCCCAGGTCGGGCACGGTGCGCGTTTCCTTGCGCTTGATGACGCGCTCGCGCACGTGCGCGGCGCCCTGGTCGACCACGAAGAGGTCCGTGGGCGTGGTGCCGTCCACCACGGCGGTGGGCAGGCCCCAGACGGAATTGATGACCACCGAGGCGTCGCGCATGTTGAGCGGATTGCGGGAGTACATGACCCCGCCCGCCCGGGCGTCCACCAGAATCATGCAGCCCACGCACATGGCCACGTCCTCGTCGCGGATGCCCCGGTTCAGGCGGTAGCTCATGGCGTGCAGGGTGTGCTTGCTGGCCACGATCTCCTTGTAGGCGTCGAGCAGGCTCTCGCGCGGGACGCCCAGCAGGCTCTTGAACTGCCCGGCGAAGGTGGTCCCGGCGGCGTCCTCGCCCAGGGCGCTGGAGCGCAGGGACACGCGCACCGGGCCTGCCCCGCCCGCCGCGGCGCAGAGGCGGTCGTAGGCGGCGAAGATGGCCCGGGCCAGCGGCTCCGGCACCTCGGCCGCCATGATGCGCTGCTGGATCTCCGAGGACAGGCGGAAGCGCGCGTCGAGCCCCTCGGAATCCGTCTCCTCGGGCAGGGCCTGCAGCCGGGCGTTGATCTCGGCCTGGAGGTCGCCCGCGGCCATGAAGGCCTCGTAGGCGCTGGCCGTGATGACGAAGCCGTCGGGCACGGGCAGCTTGATGCGCGAGCGCATGTCGCCCAGGTTGGCCATCTTGCCGCCGGTGTGGTCGGAAAAGTGGCGGTCGATCTCGTCGAAGAAGAGCACCAATGGCACGTCATGGGCCGGGGAGCGGCGGGACAAGACCTCGTCGATGCCGGCCTGGATGGCGGAAAGCCTGCCGAACAGGGCGTCGTAGCGGCCCGGCTCCAGCTCCGTCAGGGCGCGCACCAGCTTGAAGACGTTGACGCCCACGGCGGTGGCGCTGGCGCGCACGAAGCTCATGCCGAAGATGGTCCTGCCGCGCAGGGCCTCCTCCAGGTCGCTCATGATCTCCAGGGCCTTGCTGTTGGCTTCGAGCACCCGGGCAAAGGCCTGGGAGCGCTTCGAGAACAGCGTGCGCAACTCGTCCTGGCTGGGGGCCGGACAGGATCCGCCGCCGCTTAAGGCCTGGAGGATCCTGCCGAGAAAGCCTGTTCGCTGTTCCATGAACACCCCTTCTCAGAAAACCACCACAGAGACAAGCGCCCCGGGGCGGAAATACTGATCCCGGGCCTGGAGCACACCTCCCCCAAATCCCTTGCATATCATTTGCCCACAAGGTAAATACGCATGTTGGCGCAGCCCACCTCCGGCCTGTCGGCGGCACCGGCCCGGCGCATAACATTTCGACGAGAAGGGTTGCGGGCATGCTGGAACGCTCCGGATACACCAAGCTCCGCGTCAAGATGATCCTCACCACCCTGGGGTTCTCCCTCATACCCCTGCTCATCCTGGGCTACACCATCTATCGCCAGTTCGAGATCTCGCACACCAACAAGATCCTGCAGAACCTGAACCACATCACCGAGAACAAGCGCCGCACCCTGGACCTGTTCCTGAACGAGCGCCTCTCCCAGCTCACGGCCATCGCCTACACCCACCGGCTGCAGTACTTCCTGGAGCCGGAGACCTTCGAGCGCGTGTTCACCCTGCTCCAGGCCCGCTCCAAGTACTACATCGACCTGGGCATCATCGACCACAACGGCGACCACGTGGTCTACACCGGTCCCTACCAGACCATCCGCACGGCCAACTACAAGGACGAGGAGTGGTTCCAGCAGGTCCAGGCCAAGGGCATCTACATCAGCGACGTGTTCATGGGCCGGCGCAACTACCCCCACTTCATCATCGCCGTCATGCGCCGCGAGGGCGACAAGAGCTGGATCCTGCGCGCCACCATCGACTCGGACATCTTCGACTCGCTTGTGCAGAGCGACCAGCTGGGGGCCAACGGCGACGCCTTTCTGCTCAACGCGGAGAACATCCTCCAGTCCAAGCCGCGCTTCGGGCCCAGGCTCCTGGGGAAGATGGACCTGGGCGCGTTCTCGCGCTTTCCCGGCGTGCGCTCGGAGATGATCGAGGTGGGCGGCAAGCAGTACCTCTTCGGCCTGGCGTGGCTGGAGAACAAGAACTGGCTTTTGGCCATCCGCGACGACCCCACCGAGGAGCTGATGCCGCTCAAGCGCACGCGCCACCTGGTCTGGGTCATCCTGGCGGGCGGCCTGCTGCTCATCGCCGGGGGCACGGTGCTCACCAGCACCACCATCATCGCCCAGCTGGTGCGCTCCGAGCGCGAAAAGGCCACCCTGAACGCCTCGCTGACCCAATCCAGCAAGATGGCCTCCCTGGGCAAGATGGCCGCGGGCGTGGCCCACGAGGTCAACAACCCGCTGGCCATCATCAAGGAGAAGGCCGGCTGGATGCGCGACCTCCTGTCCGAGGAGGACCTCAAGGCCAGCCCGAACTTCAAGGAGTACGAGGACGCCATCACCAAGATCGAGTACCACGTCACCCGGGCCAAGGACGTGACCCACCGGCTGCTTGGCTTTGCGCGGCGCATGGACCCCATCCACGAGGACATCGACATCAACCAGGTCCTGAACCAGACCATCACCTTCCTGGAGAACGAGGCCAGATACCGCGCCATCGAGATCCACACCGCCTTCCAGAAGGACCTGCCCTTTGTGGCCAGCGACTCGGCCCAGCTCCAGCAGGTGTTCCTGAACATCATCGACAACGCCATCGACGCCATCGGCAAGGACGGCGGCATCACCATCCGCACCCAGGCCGTGCACGACCCCGACGAGGTCATCATCTCCATCACCGACACCGGGCCGGGCATCTCCGCCGAGAAGCTGGACAAGATCTTCGACCCCTTCTTCACCACCAAGAAGGTCGGCGAGGGAACGGGCCTGGGCCTGACCATCAGCTTCAGCATCATCCAGAAGCTCGGCGGGAAGATCAACGTGGAGAGCCAGGAAGGCCAGGGGGCCACCTTCATCATCAGCCTGCCCCTGCGCAAGGCGTAAAGCCCCGACGGCCGGGAAAGGAGCGCCCATGGACATCAAGATTCTGCTCGTGGACGACGAAAGCGATTTCGTCGAAACCATGGCCAAGCGCTTCGGCATCCGCAAGATGCCCATCGACACGGCCAGAAGCGGCCAGGAGGCCCTTGAGCTTCTGGCCGCGCAGGACTACGACGTGGTCATCCTGGACGTGCGCATGCCCGGCATGGACGGGCTGGAGACCCTGAGGGAGATCCGCGAGAAGAACCCGCTCACGGAAGTCATCATGCTCACGGGCCACGCCTCCCTGGAGGCCGGCATGCAGGGCATGAACCTGGGCGCCTACGACTACATCCTCAAGCCCGCAGACTTCGACGAACTTCTGGACAAGGTGCGCACGGCCTTTGAGAGGAAAGAGCTCAATGCCAAGTCCCGCAAGCAGGGAGGCTGAGCCGGGGACCAACGCCCCGGGCATCCTGGCCCGGGCCACTGGCGCCAGGGTCTGGAGGGACCACAGCCTGCTTCTGTGGGCGCACTTCCTGGTGCCGCCCGTGCTGGCCGCCCTGGTGGTGGCGGCCGCCCTGGCCTCCCCCGAGCTCGCCGGAATCCTGGCCGGGGCGGTGCTGGCCATCGCCGCCGTCTCCGCCCGGAGCCTGCTCACCCGCCTGAGCAAGGCCGAGGAGGCCGGGCTGGCCCTGAACAACCAGCTCATCCAGTCGCAGAAGCTGGCGGCCATCGGCGAACTCTCCGCCGGCCTGGCGCACGAGATCAACAACCCCATCGCCATCATCGCCCAGGAGGCCGAATGGGCGGCGCACCTTGTGGGCGAGGCCGGGCAGCGCACGGGCGAGGCCTTCGACGAGGTCAAGGACTCCCTGCGCGAGATACGCGCCCAGGTGGACCGCTGCAAGAACATCACGCACAAGCTCCTGGACTTCGCCCGCAAGCGCGAACCCGTGCTCCAGGAGATCGACGTGGCCCGGCTCATCGACGACATGGCCCGGCTGGTGGACAAGGAGGCCTCGTACAAGAACGTGACCCTGGTGCGCACCCTGCCCCCGGACCTGCCGAAGCTGCGCACCGACGCCCCCCTGCTGCGCCAGGTGGTCTTGAACCTCATGACCAACGCCCTGCACGCCGTGGACACCGGCGGGCGCATCGAGGCCTCGGCCAGGGCCGACGGGGAGGTTCTGGAGATCGCCATCCGCGACAACGGCTGCGGCATTCCGCCGGAAAACATTGACAAGATATTCAACCCCTTCTTCACCACCAAGCCGCCAGGCCAGGGCACCGGGCTCGGGCTGTCCATGTGCCACAACCTTGTGGACGGCATGAAGGGCCAGATCTGCGTGGAGAGCGCCGTGGGCCGGGGCGCAACCTTCACCGTGCGCCTGCCGCGCAACCCCGAGCAGAACCTCGCGGACGGAGGGCGGACATGATCCACATCTCGACCCACGACGCAGGCCAGGTCCGGCTCGCCCCGGCCGAGGGCCAGACCCTGGCCCAGGCCATCTTTCTGGCCGGGCTGTGGGACGGCGTGCCCCTGTGCGCCGGCCTGGGCAAATGCGGCCTGTGCCGGGTGCGCTATCTTGCCGACCCCCCTACCCCGGCCGCCGAGGAGCTGCGCCGCCTGGGCCGGGAGGCCGTGGAGCAGGGCTGGCGCCTGGCCTGCCTGCACCCGGCCCGGCCATGCCGGGTGGAGCTGCCCCCCCCCAGGCCCTCGGCCCGCGCAAGGGCCACGGCCACGGGCGCATGCACTGTGGGCCCCGTGGCCCTGGCCGTGGACCTGGGCACCACGACCATCCACTGGGCCGCCACCACCCTCACCGGGGAAACCCTCTCCTTTGGCCAGGGGCTGAACCCGCAGATGGGCCTGGGCAGCGAGGTCATGTCGCGCCTGGCCTATGCCGACAAGCCCGGCGGGCGCGAGGCGCTGGCCCGCCTTGCTGCGGAGCGCCTGCACGAGCTGGCCACAGGGGCCGAGGCCGCCCACGGCGCGAAGGTCTCGCGGCTGTGCGTGGCGGGCAACAGCGTCATGACGCACCTGCTGCTGGGCCTGCCCGTGGACGGCCTGGCCCGCGCGCCCTACCACCTGGACTATGCGGGCGGAGACGAGCGCCAGATCACGGCCATTCGGCCGGCCACCCTGCCCCCGGCGCGCATTCCGCCGCTCCTGGCGCCCTTCGTGGGCGCAGACCTGAGCGCCGGGCTGAGCGCCCTGCACTTCCAGCCCGATGGACCGCCCGCGTATCCGTATCTCCTGGCGGACCTGGGCACCAACGGCGAGTTCGTGCTGGCCCTCTCTCCGGAGGAGTACCTGCTGGCCAGCGTGCCCATGGGCCCGGCCCTGGAGGGCGTGGGCCTGCGCCATGGCCGCATTGCCGCCCCCGGCGCGGTGTGCGCCTTTGTGCTGACCCCGGTGGGCTTGCGGCCGGAGTACGTGCAGCGCCCGCCTTTGCCCGGCGTCGACGGCTCCAGCGAAGACGCGGGCATCACCGGGGTGGGCTACCTGTCACTGGCGGCCACCCTCCTGCGGGCCGGAGTGCTGGACGAGTCGGGCCGCTTCGTGGTACCCGCGCAGCCCCTGGGCAAGCGTCTGGCCCAGAGGCTGGTCGGCCTGGACGGCGAGCAGGCCCTGGACCTGGGCGCCGGCCTGCTGCTGCCGGCCTCGGACGTGGAGGAGCTCATCAAGGTCAAGGCGGCCTTCAACCTGGCCCTGTCGCGCCTTCTGGCCGAGGCGGGCCTGAGCCCGGGCGCCCTTGAGAGCGTGCATCTGGCCGGGGCCATGGGCGAGCACGTGGACCCGCGCGACCTCGCCACCCTGGGTTTTCTGCCGGAGACCCTCACCAACCGGGTCAAGCGCGCGGGCAACACCTCCCTGGCCGGGGCGCGCCTGCTGCTGACCAATGCCGCCGCCTGGGACTGGGTGCGCGCGCTGCCAGGCCATTGCCGCGTCCTGGACCTGGCCTCCGAGCCCGGATTCGGCTCCCTGTATGTACAAAGGATGGTGCTGCGCCATGTCTCCTGAACAACTCTTTCCGCGCCCCGGCGGCGACTTCCTCTCGCTGCTGGCCGGTCTGCCCAAGCACCTGGACGCGGCCATGCCCATGCGCCGCCAGCACCGCCACGAGCTGCCCGGCGACATCCGGCGGCTCTCGCACCTGCTCACCGACGAACGCGAGGAGCTGCGGCGCGACTACCTGTCCGACCCGGCCGCGCTCTCGGCCTACATGCGCTATTTCCTGCCCTGGAACATCTACCGCCTGGGCGTGCTCTTCGCCGGGCTGGCCCTGGATCCCGGCGGCGACACCCCCGAGGCCGGGGCCACGGTCATCGACCTGGGCTCGGGACCGCTCACCGCGCCCCTGGCCCTGTGGATGTCCCGGCCGCACCTGCGCCGCCGGGCCCTGCACTTCATCTGCGTGGACCGCGCGCACAAGCCCATGCGCCTGGGCCTGGACACCCTGAACGGCATGGCCGCCAAACAGGGCGGCCTGGGCCCCTGGCGCGTCACCCTGGTCAAGGGCTCCCTGGATGAACGCCTGCGCGAAAAGGCCGACCTGGTGCTCATGGCCAACGCCCTCAACGAGGTGCTGCACCGGGGCGAGGGCGCCATCCTGGAGGATGCCGAGACCCTGGCCACACAGCTGGCCTCGCAGCTCACCCCGGCAGGACAGTTGTTGCTGGTGGAGCCCGGCATCCGGCCCTCGGCGCACCTCCTCTCGGCCCTGCGGCGCGGCCTGCTGCACCGCGGGCTGAGCCCGCTGGCCCCCTGCCCGCACACCGGCCCCTGCCCCATGAGCGGGCGCGGCTACACGGCCTGGTGCCACTTCAATTTCGACGCCGGGGCTGCCCCGGCCTGGCTCAAGCGCCTGTCGGACGACGCCCGGCTGGCCAAGGACAACGTGAGCCTGAGCTTCCTTCACTTCTCGGCCAGGGCCCGCAAGCTGGAGGCCGCCGTTGGCAAGAGCCTCGTGCGCGCGGTGTCCGGCCCCTTCGACCTGCCCGGTTCCGGCCCCACGGGCGAGGGCCCGCGCCGCTTCGGCCAGTATGCCTGCTCCGAGCGCGGCCTGACGCTGCTTTCCCTGCCGCGCAAGCACCTGGTGCCCGCGCCCGGCACGCTGCTTGAGGCCGCCTGGCCCGAGGCCCCGGAAAAGGACGCCAAGTCCGGAGCCCTGGTGCTTCCCCTGGGCCAGGTCCCGGGCTGGGAGCCCCCTGCGCCCACGTCTTCTGCGGAGGCCGCAGCCGCCCCGGCCAGGGCCGGACGCAAGCCCCCGCGCCTGCCCTCCCAGCGCCCGCTGGAGCGCGGCCCCAAGCCCCGCCCCAAGGCCGCGCCCAAAAAGGCCAGGCCCGAACCCAGGCCCGAGTTCAAACCTGGGGCAGAGGCCCAGCCGCCCGCAAGGCCCGCCGAGCCGCCCGTGGACAAGGCCGGCGGAAGTCCTGAGGCGCGACAGGCCAGGAAGCCCGCCAGCCCTGAGCGCCACCCGGCCAGAGACAAAAGCCCTGGCAAAACCGCTGGCCACGGGCCAGCCGAATCCGCTTCTCCCCTCCACGGCTACCCGGAGGACCTGTTCAGCGGGGAGTCTCCCCAGGAAGCCGGCCGGCCCCCTGCGCACAGACCGGCCAAGAAGAAGCCGGGCAAGGCCGCGGTCAAGGCCGGCAACAAGCCCAAGAGCAAGAAGGGCGGCAAATCCGCACCCAAGGCCGACTCCAGAGCGGCCCGCAAGGCCAAGAAAGCGTAAATGCGCGCCGTCGACCTGGGACTGATGGCCTACGGCGCGGCCGAGGCGCTGCAACTGGCCGCCCTGGCCGAGGTGCAGGCGGGCGGGGAGGAAACCCTCTTCCTGGTGGAGCACCCCCGGGTCATCACCCTGGGGCTCCGGGGCGGGCGGGAGAACCTGCGCGTGGACGCGGCCGTCCTGGCCAGCCAGGGCATCGGGCTGGTCCGGACCAGGCGCGGCGGCAACATCACCTGCCATTTCCCCGGACAGCTGGTGGCCTACCCCATCTTCCGGGTGGGCAAGCGCCGGGGCGGCATCCGCAGGTTCTTTTCGGACATGGAGGAGGCGGTCGTGCGCACCGCGGCGCATTTCGGCGTCCAGGCCGGGCGGCGCGAGGGCTTTCCCGGCGTCTGGACCGCAGCCCGGCCCGGGGAGCGCACCAGGCCGCGCAAGCTCTGCTCCATGGGCATCGGGGTGAGGCGCGGGGTCAGCTATCACGGGCTGGCCCTCAACGTGGGGCCGGACGTGAGCCTCTTTGATTTCATCACCCTGTGCGGCATCGCCGGGGCCGCGCCCACCTCCCTGGTGCTGGAGACCGGCCCCGTTCCCGCGCACATCGACATGAAGGAAGTGAAGGATGTCCTCGCCAGAGAATTCCGCGCCCTGTTTGCGCATCCCGCCCTGGCTGCGGGTGAAGCTGCCCAGGGATAAGGCCTTCGCCAACACCAGGGGCCTGCTGGACGGCCTGGCCCTGAACACCGTGTGTCAGAGCGCGCGCTGCCCCAACACCTGGGAATGCTTCTCCAACAGCGTGGCCACCTTTCTGATCCTGGGCCGGGAATGCTCGCGCAACTGCGCCTTCTGCAACATCACCCCCGGAGCTCCCCAGCCCCTGGACCCGGACGAGCCCCGGCGCGTGGCCGAGGGCGCGGCCCGGCTGGGCCTGAGGCACGTGGTGGTGACCTCCGTCACCCGCGACGACCTGCCCGACGGCGGGGCCGAGCACTTCGCCGAGACCATCCGCCAGGTGCGCGGGCGCCTGCCCGGCTGCGCCATCGAGGTGCTCATCCCGGACTTCCGGGGCGACGCCGCGGCCCTTGCGACGGTGCTTGCCGCAGGCCCGGACGTGCTGAACCACAACGTGGAGACCGCCCCGCGCCTGTATCCGGCCATCCGCCCCCAGGCGGACTACGCCCAGAGCCTGGAGCTTTTGCGCCGCGTGGCCCTGGACAGGCGCGGCATCCCGGCCAAGAGCGGGCTCATGGTGGGCCTGGGCGAGACGGACGACGAGATCCGCCAGACCCTTCGCGACCTGGCTGGCGCGGGCTGTTCCATGATCACCGTGGGCCAGTACATGCGGCCCTCGCGCAGCCATCCGCCCGTGCAACGCTACATGCCACCGGAGGAGTTCGAGGCCCTGGCGGAGTTCGGACGCTCCCTCGGCGTGGCCAGGATGTTCTGCGCGCCCCTGGTGCGCAGCAGCTACCACGCGGCGGAGCTGGCCGGAATGATCACAAGATGAGGGCGCGCTGCGCGCGAGCTCTAGACACGCCTCTCGGACGCGTGTAACCATCGGGGTAATTTCTATATTTTCCTCACCTCAACACCCCGGAGGACAACGTGAGCAAGCTTTGGAAAGGCCTTCTCCCAATCCTGGTGGCCCTGGCCGTCTGGGCCGTCCCCACGCCGCAGGGCCTGGAGCCCTTCGCCTGGCAATATTTCTCCATCTTCGCAGGCGTTGTGGTGGCGCTCATCCTGGAGCCCATTCCGGCCGCCGCCGTGGGCCTGGTGGGCGTGGTGCTCTGCGCCTCGCTCATGCTCGTGCCCATGTCCGAAGCGCCCAAGCCGCCAGCGCCCAAAACCGACGCGGCCAAGCCTGTGGACGCGCCCAAGGCGCCGGAAGGATTGAAGGCCCCAGAGAGCGCAAAGCCCGCCGACGCCTCCAGGCCCGCCGCGCCCGTTGCTGCCCCGGCCAAGGCAGAGGCCGCCAAACCAGCGGTCCCGGCCGTTGCCCCGGCCAAGGCCGTCACGGCCATGCCCGACGCCGCCGCGGCATCCGCAGACAAGCCTGCCGAGAAGCCTGCGGAGAAGAAGGAGGCATCCAAGAAGCCCAAGCCCGCCGACGAGATCAAATGGGCGCTGGGCGGGTTCTCCAACGGCACAGTGTGGCTGATCTTCATCGCCTTCATGTTTGCCCTGGGCTATGAGAAGACCGGCCTGGGCAAGCGCATCTCGCTCCTGCTCATCAAGACGCTGGGCAAGCGCACCCTGGGCCTGGGCTACGCCGTGGCGTTAAGCGACCTGGCCCTGGCCCCGTTCATGCCGTCCAACACAGCGCGCAGCGGCGGCACCATCTTCCCCATCATCAAGAACATCCCCTCGCTGTACGGTTCCACTCCGGACAACGAACCGCGCAAGATCGGCGGCTACCTCATGTGGACGGCGCTGGCCACCACCTGCATCACCAGCTCCATGTTCCTCACTGGCCTGGCTCCGAACCTGCTGGCCCTGTCCATCGTGGAGAAGACCATCGGCGTGAAGATCGCCTGGGGCGAGTGGTTCATCGCCTTCGCGCCCGTGGGCATCGCGCTGTTCCTGGCCACGCCCTGGCTGGCCTACGTCCTGTATCCGCCAACCCTGAAGGTCTCCGAGGACGCCCCGGTCTGGGCGGCCAAGGAGCTGACCAAGCTCGGCCCCATCACCACCAAGGAGCTGACCATGGCCGGCCTGGCGCTCTTCGCGCTGCTTGGCTGGATCTTCGGCAGCGCCTACCTGGACGCCACCCTGGTGGCGCTCATTGCGCTCACGCTCATGGTCCTCACGGACGTCATCACCTGGGACGACCTCTTGGGCCACAAGCAGGCCTGGAACGTGCTCTTCTGGTTCGCCACCCTTGTGACCCTGGCCGACGGCCTGGCCAAGGTCGGCTTCCTGAAGTGGTTCGCCAGCACCAGCGCCGGGGCCATGGCCGCGTACTCTCCCCTGACCATCGTGGTCATGCTCCTGGTGCTGTTCTTCGTGGTGCACTACCTCTTCGCCAGCATCACGGCACACGTGACGGCGCTTCTGCCCGTGTTCCTGACCACGGCGGCGGTCATCCCCGGCGTGAACATCAAGCTCCTGGCCATGCTGCTCTGCGTCAGCCTGGGCATCATGGGCATCATCACGCCCTACGCCACAGGCCCCAGCCCCATCTATTACGGTAGCGGATTCATCTCCCGCAAGGACTTCTGGCTCCAGGGATTCATCTTCGGAGCCATCTTCCTGGCCGCGCTCCTGGTCATCGGGGTGCCCTATCTCATGGGCATCTACGGCTAGCCGGACCGCAACAGAACACAAAGAACACAAAGACCCCGGGGGACGGCCACCGGGGTCTTTTCCTTGGCCCTGCGGCGCAGCCCGGGCAATGCCTCAGCGCACAAGCACCCAGGTGAGCTCGTGCTTGTTGTGGGCCAGGTGCAGCAGGCGCGAGCCGGGAATGGCCGCAAAGGCCCGCGCCGTGGCATGGTCCGTCTCGGCCTGAAACTTCAGCGTGCAGACGAAATTGCGGCAGGTGCCGGCCGCCAGCCAGCGCCCGATCAAGGTCAGCAGGCGCTCCGGGTAGCAGGCCATGTCCGAGAACAGCCAGTCCACGGGCTTGTCCGGCGTGCCCGCCGCAAGCGGGTCCAGGCCGAAGCCGCTGCCCAGGCAGTGGTCAATGTTCGGCATGGCTGCAATGCGCGGCTCCAGCGGGGCCTTGTCCACGCTGAACACCCGCGCGCCGAGAGTCCCCAGCACCCAGGCCCAGCCTCCGGGGCTGGACCCCAGATCCAGGCAGAGCTCGCCGGGACCGGGCGCCACGCCAAGCAGCGTGAAGGTCTCCCAGAGCTTGAGATAGGCCCGGCTGGGCGCGCTCTCACGGTCCTCCACGAACTGCGGCTGGCCATCGGGATAGGGGCTCGTGCAGCTTGGCGCGGCGATGAGCCAGCCCTCGTCCCACAGGGTCCACGAGCCCAGCGGGGCCGTGGGCGCCGCTTGTCCGAAGACCTGCGCCCTGGCCGAGACCCTGGGCAGCTTCTCGGTGATGAGCGCGCTGCGGCGGGCCAGGCGCACCGGATGCCCCCACCAGTTGCGCTGGAGGTCGCGCAGGGCCTTGGCCCCCTGGCCGATGCTCGCCGCCTGGACCACCCGCGCGTCCAGCCAGGTGTTCTGCGCCCAGGCGGCGGGCTCGGCCCGGCTCATCGTGAACACGAGGTCGCCGAAGACCAGGTGCCCCGGACCGCCCGCGCCATCAAGGCCCAGCTCCTCCAGGAGTTCGGTCAGAAAGCCCGGCGCGGCCAGATGGCCCGTGAATTCGCCCTGGCGCATAAAGTCCGGCAGGACGGCCGGCAGGGGGAAAAGGTGTCCGTCCAGGTCAGGATGCATGGGGGGACTCCAGGTCGCCCACGGCCAGGCCGCAGAGGCTCAAGGCCACGGCCTCGGCCACGCGCAGGCCGTCCACGGCGCTGGACACGATGCCGCCCGCGTAGCCCGCCCCCTCGCCAGCCGGAAACAGGCCCGGCAGGCTGACGCTCTGCATGTCCGACCCGCGCAGGATGCGCAGGGGCGAAGAGGAGCGCGTCTCCACGCCCGTGAGCACGGCCTGGGCGTCGGCAAACCCGCGCAGCTTGCGGTCAAAGGCCGGCAGGGCGTCGCGCAGGGCGGTGGTGACGAAGTCCGGCAGGCAGCGCGCAAGGTCCGCCGGGCGCACGGCGGGCTCAAAGCTCGGGCGCACCGCGCCGAAGGCCTGGGAGGCCCGGCCGGCCAGAAAATCGCCCACGGTCTGGGCCGGGGCCGAATAGTCCCGCCCGCCAAGCTCAAAGGCCAGGCGCTCCCAGCGCCGCTGGAACTCCACGCCGGACAGGGGGTTGGCGCTGCCCAGGTCCTCGGGCCCGATGTTCACCAAGAGCGCGCTGTTGCCGTTGGCCGCCGCGCGCGCGTGCAGGCTCATGCCGTTGGTCACCACCCCGCCCTCCTCGCTCGACGCCGCGATGACCGAGCCGCCGGGGCACATGCAGAAGGTGTAGGCCGAACGCCCGTTCACGGCCTGGTGCGCCAGCTTGTAGTCCGCCGGGCCCAGGGCCGGGTGCCCGGCCAGGTCGCGCAGCTGGGCGCGGTTGATGGCCCCCTGCAGGTGCTCCACGCGGCAGCCCATGGCAAAGGGCTTCTGCTCCAGGCGCACGCCCCCCGACTGCAGCATGGCGAAGGTGTCGCGCGCGCTGTGGCCCACGGCCAAAACCACAGCCTGGGCCGGAATCTCCGAGCCGTCCGCCAGGACCACGCCCGCCAGGCGCCCCTGGCGCACGGCCAGGGCGTCCACCCGCGAGGAAAAGCGCACCGCGCCGCCCAGGGCCAGGATGCTCCGGCGCAAGGCCAGCACAACCCCGCGCAGCAGATCCGTGCCCACATGGGGGCGCTGCTGCCAGAGGATGTCCTCCGGCGCGCCGTGCGCCACCAGCTCGTCCAGCACCTTGCGGCAACGGCCCCGGCGCTCCTTGATCTGCGTGGTCAGCTTGCCGTCGGAAAACGCGCCCGCGCCGCCCTCGCCGAACTGCACGTTGGACTCCGGCCCCAGCGGTCCGCCGCGCCAGAAGGCGTCCACGCTGGCCGCGCGGTCCTCGATGGCCTGGCCGCGCTCCAGCACCAAGGGCGCGAACCCGGCCTGGGCCAGGGCCAGGGCCGCGAACAGGCCGCAGGGGCCTGCGCCGACCACCACGGGCCGGGACGAAAGCGCCGCCGGGGCCTGCACCGGGAACCGGAAGGGCTGCTCCACGGCCAGGGCCACGCCCGCGCCCGGCCCGCAGGCCGCCAGCACTTGCGCCTCGTCCGGCGTCTGCACCTCCAGGCTGTACAAAAACACTGCGGCGTTCTTCTTGCGCGCATCCAGGCTGCGCCGGGCCACGCGCAAAAAGGCCAGGTCGGCCTCGGCCACGCCCAGGCGCTGGGCCGCGGCGGCGCGCAGCTCGCCCTCGGCATGGGCCGGTCCATCAGGCAGGGGCAGGCGGATGTCGGTCAGACGAAGCATACTGGTCCTTGGGTTACAAGTGCGCCACCGGCGGCTGATAAGCCCCGGAAAGAGGGGGTGGCCTCCGGCGGCCAAAGGGCCCAAGGCCCTCTGGAATCCCCATTTGGCGGCAAGTCTTGCGGCTGGCGGCAGCACCCGGTGGGAATGCATTCCCCAGCGGACACGCGGGGCCTGTCAGGATATTATCGGCAACGATCCGTGATCGTACAAGATCTTGAGGCCGATGAGCACCAGCACCAGGCCGCCCAGGAGCTCGGCAAAGCGGCCCAGGGCGGCCACCCGACCGACCAGGCAGCCGATCTTCATGCCCAGGGCCGTGAGCACGAAGCTTACCGCGCCGATGACCAAAGCCGCAAGCCAGATGGGCTCGTTCAGCACGGCAAAGGACAGGCCCACGGCCAGGGCGTCGATGCTGGTGGCCACGGCCAGCACCAGCAGCCGCATGCCCCGCGTGGGATCCCTGGGCTCCTCGCAGGCCGCGTCGCCGCCGCCCCGAAGGCCCTCCCAGAGCATCTTGCCACCCACCAGGGCCAGGAGGCCAAAGGCCACCCAGTGGCCGTAGCTCTCGATGGAAGCGCGCACGGAAAGGCCGAGCACCCAGCCGGCCACGGGCATGGCGGCCTGGAACAGCCCGAAGGCCCCCGCCATGCGCAGCACCTGGGCCGCACTGACGCGGCACAGGCAGATGCCCGTGGACAGGGACACGGCAAAGGCGTCCATGGCCAGGGCCAGGGCGATTGCGAAAAGGGTGGCGAAGGGCATGGGTTTCCGTTTCTCCAGAGGGTCGGGTGGCGGACTGCTACCACGCGCCCGGTGCAAGCTCAAGCGGCGCGCGGAGCGGCCCTGGCCGGGGCGGCTATTCCAGCGCGCGGAAGGCGATGCGTCTGGACAGGGTCCGCTTCACCGGACAGGCCGTGGCGGCGCGCAGCAGCAGGGTGCGCTGCTCGGCCGTCAGATCGCCCTCAAGCTCGAGGGAGTACTCGAACACGCTTTCGTCCTTGGCGTCGCGGTTCACGGCCACGCTGGCCCGGACCCCGGCGAGGGGGATGCCGCGCTTGTCCGCCGCCATGCGCACCACGATGCAGAGGCAGCTGGCCACGGCGGCCTCCAGCAGGTCGTGGGGTCGGAACCCGCCGGGACCGCCCGCCGTGCTCCGGGGTGGTGTCGGCCAGGGCATGGTGCGCGCCGTCGGTGAAACTGGCCAGGTACTTCTCGGGCAGACTGGTGCTGATGATCATGCTCCACTCCTGGGCGACAGATTCAAGAGACATCCAGGGGGCGCTGCCCCCTGGCCCCGCCGGGGGAAATGATTTTCCCCGGCCCCCCTCGCTGGCTCGCTGCGGCCTGTGCGCCGGTTTCCGCAGCACAGGCCGCAGCCAAATGGGGAGTCCAGAGGGCCTCAGCCCCTTTGGCCGGCGGAGGCCTTCCCCTCATTGCGGAGTCCAGGGGCAAAGCCCCTGACGCCACGGCCGCTAGCGCTCCCACCTGGCAAAGATGGAGCGCGGCAGGAACCGCGCCGAAGCCCCGGGGGCGGTGTGCGGCACGGCCAGCTCGCCCACGTTGATGGCGCCGGGCATTCCGCGCAGGACATCCTGCATGAGGTTGCCGAGCATGAGCGCCGAGGCCTCGATGTTGTACATGGTGAGCAGGAGCAGGCGCGCGTCGTCGGCCAAAAGGGTGCGGCAGTCGGCCAAAAGGTCGCGCACCATGCCCTCCACCTTCCAGACCTCGCGGTTGGGCCCGCGGCCAAAGGACGGCGGATCGAGGAGGATGACCTGGTAGCGGTTGCCGCGCCGGATCTCGCGCTGCACGAACTTGACCACGTCGTCCAAGAGGAAGCGCACCGGATTTCCCGCCGCACCGGGATTGGCCGGGGCGGAAAGCTCCTGGTTGCGCCTGGCCCAGGCGATGGCCGGCTTGGAGGCGTCCACGTGTGTGGCGGCGAAGCCCCCGGCCTGGGCGGCCAGGCTGGCGGCCCCGGTGTAGCCGAAGAGGTTCAGGAGCCTTGGCCGGGCTTCGCCCGCTGCCTGGCCCGAAGCCTTGGCCGCAGCGCGCATCTCCAGGCCCAGCTGGGCCCCCAACCGGGCGATGAGCCGCCAGTGCGGGGCCTGCTCCGGGAACAGGCCGATGTGCCGGGAGGTCTCGGACAGGCGCGCCTCCAGGGTGATGGCGCAGCCGCCGGGGAGGTCCAGGGAGAGGGGCCAGGCGCGGGGCGGCCTGCCCGCCACCGTGAGACGGCCCTCCTCGTCCTGGGCCGCGTGGGCCGCGGCCCAATCGGCCTCGGGCAGGGCGGGCCGCCACCAGGCCTTGGGCTCGTGGCGCACCATGAGGACGCCGCCGAAGCGCTCCAGCTTGCGGGAATCGCCGGAGTCGATGAGCTCGTACTCCGGCCAGTCGGGGCTGATGACGGGGATGGTGGTCACTCGTTCGCTCCAAAATCGCTCTCGTAAAACGTGGTGCCCATGACCTGCGCGCTCTCGCCCGGGGTGTAGCCGGGCGCGTCGCCGCCGCCGTGGTGGTAGCTGCAGAAGAAGCGCGGGCCTTCGGCGTCGGCGGGCAGTTCGGCCCAGCCGGAGTAGCCGAAGTCCGCCGGGTTGGCCTGGCGGTCGTTCTTCAGCTCCAGCACGCGCCGGTTGATGTGCTCGTCGGGCAACAGCCCGCTTTTGTGGTCCCAGGACCAGGCATAGCTGCGGTTCAGGCGCGGCTCCTCGGTCATGAGCGACATGCGCCGCCACACGGCCTCGCAGGCGTTGTCGCCCCGGCGCACGATGGCCCCCACCAGGATGGGCCGCGTCTCGCCGCTCATGCGGTCCACCGGGTACTCCCCGCGCGCCTTGCCGTCAACGAACAGGCGGCACAGGCCGGGCTCGTACTCGATGCGCACGGTGTGGAAGCGCCCCGGCTTCCAGGGGATGGGCAGGGCGTCGTCCAGGTCCGGGACCAGGCAGTCCGGGTACAGCTTCCACCACAGGCCCAGGCGGATGCCGCAGCCGTTGACGTCGGCGCTTTGCACCTTGACCTCGGCCTCGAACACCGCCCGCGCGCTGGCCGGGTCGGTGAGGGGCCGCAGCAGGTAGCGCACCGGGGAGCTTTCGGCCGTGGGCACGCAGGCGTCGTTCTTGACCACAAGGCCGCGGCTCGTCAGGCGCGGATTGTTCGGCGCCGGGTGCAGGCCGTGGACCTCGAAGTCCGAGCAGAGGTCCTCGAGGCTGCCCAGCCAGGCCTTGGTGCCGGGGTCCGGGCCCACGTCGCGGTAGGTGACCAGCAGGCGGCCGCTGGCGGTCCAGCCCAGGGTGGGCCGGTGCCCGATGAGCGGCGTGGGCCTTGGCTCGCCCCAGGTGGCCCCGCCGTCCTCGCTCAGGCAGCAGTACATGGGCTCGCCCACGAAGGAGTTCTCGCGCAGGAGCGCCAGGAGGCGCGGCGGCCCCCCCACCAGCTCCTGGGGCAGGCGGACCACCGAGGCCTCGCAGAGCACCAGGCACTTCTCGCTGGCGATGACGGAATAGGGCTCCCAGGTCTTGCCCAGGGTGCGCGAGAGGTAGGCCATCTGCTCCGTGGGGGCCTGGCGGATGCGCGGCTGGGCCTGGCTGCCCCGGTGCTGGTGCCCGGTGGTGAAGAGCGTGCCGTTGTCCAGCTCCAGGATGCGGTCCAGCAGGCCGTGGTTCAGGCCCTGGCCCTGCTGCGGTGCCCAGGAGCGGCCCTGGTCCGCGCTCCAGAAGAGCGTGGCCCCGGCGTCGTCGCTGAGGACCAGCAGGCCGCCCCCGACGCCGGGGCTCCCGTCGCCCACGCGCGACAGGCGCGGGCAGTGCGAATCGTTTGCGCTGAGGATGCGCGCGGCACCCCAGGTGCGGCCCAGGTCGGGGCTCTCGCGCAGGAGGAGCCTGCGCCGCGTGCCCACGTGGCGGTCGAACTCGTTGTAGGCGCAGAGCAGCCGCCCGTCGTCGGCCAGGAGGACGTCCGGAAAGCACAGGTAGTGGCCCTTGCGGCGGTCGATGACCACATGCCGGTCGGCTAAGGCGTCGAGGCTCGGCATGGCTGCCCTCCTAAGGTTTGGTGATGACCCGGCACCTGGCCCCTGCTCCCGCTCAGTCCTTCTCCCTGTCATCGATGACCCGCCGGGTCTTGGCGAAGCTGCGCGGCAGGGTGCCGGGGGGCACAATCTCCACCTTGGCTGTCACCAGGATCTGGCTCTTGATGTCCTCGGCCACGGCACGGGCCAAAGCGCCGGACTCCGCCTCCGGGGTCTCGGCGCGGCGCTCGGCGCGCACCACCATGTGGTCCAGGCCCTCGGAGCGGGAGAGGGAGATCTGGTACTCGCACTGCATCTGCGGATGCCGCTCCAGCACGCTCGCCACCTGGCCGGGGTAGATGTTCACGCCCCGGAAGATGATCATGTCGTCGCTGCGGCCCTGGATGCGCTCGTGCCTGGGCATGGAGCAGCCGCAGGGGCACAGGCCGGGGATGAGCCGGGTCATGTCCCGGGTGCGGTAGCGCAGGAGCGGGCTGGCCTCTTTGCGCAGGGAGGTGATGACCATCTCGCCCAGTTCGCCGGGGGCTGTGGGCTCAAGCGTCCGCGGATCGATGAGCTCCAGGATGTAGTAGTCGCCCCAGTAGTGGATGCCCTGGTGCGCCTCGCATTCGATGCCCGCGCCTGGTCCGTAGATCTCGGTCATGCCCGAGATGTCGAAGCTGTGCTCCACGCCCAGGGCCTCCTCGAAGCGCTGGCGCATCTTCTTCGTGTGCGCCTCGGCCCCGAAGATGGAGCGCTTGAGCTTGATCCTGCCGCGCAGGTTCTGCTTCTCCACCTCCTCGCCCAAAAGCAGAGCCATGCTCGCCGTGGAGCACAGGCAGGTGGAGCCCAGGTCCGTAAGCATCTGCAGCTGGATGTCGAGCATGCCCGGCCCCACGGGCAGGGCCATGGCCCCGAAGCGCTCGCAGCCCAGCTGGAATCCCGCGCCGGCGGTCCAGAGACCATAGCCGACGCAGATCTGCACGCGGTCCAGCTCGGTCAGGCCCGCCAGCTCGTAGCAGCGGGCGAACATGTCCGCCCAGTCGCCGATGTCCTTCCGGGTGTAGGAGAGGATCTTGCGCTTGCCCGTGGTGCCGCTGGAGCCGTGGATGCGCACCACCTGCTCCTCGGGCACGCTCAAAAGCGGCAGGGGGTACTCGTCTTGCAGGTCGTAGGCCGTGGTGAAGGGCAGCTTCGCCAGGTCGGACAAGTGCCTGATGTCGCCGGGATGGACGCCCGCCTCGTCCAGGCGGCGGCGATAGAAGGGGCTGCCCTGGTAGGCGTGGTGCACGGTCCATTTCAGGCCGTCCTGCTGGAGGGCGGCCATCTCGTCGGCGCTCATGGCCGGGATGAAGCGGGGACTCTGGATCATGGGGCGGTACTCCTCACGTGGGGGCGCTTGTGGGGCCGGGAGAAATGCGGTAGCTCCGCCTTGAGGCTGCCCGGGCGAAGCTTTCCCAGCGGCTTCTGGCATCATGCAGCAGATCGCCCCGATCTTCAAGCCCGGACGCAGATTGCAAGGGAGACCCGCACCCGTGGACCTGAACCTGTTTTTACTCCTGTCCGCCCTGCTGGGCCTGGCCCTCGGCAGCTTCGCCAGCTGCGCCGGCCACCGGCTGGCCCGGGGCGGCAGCCTCACCAGCCCGGCCAGGTCCTTCTGCCCGGCCTGCGGGCACACCCTCACCTGGCGCGAGAACATCCCCCTTGCGGGCTACCTGCTCCAGGGCGGGCGCTGCCGCTTCTGCGCCGAACGCATCCCCCTGCGCTATCCCCTGACCGAGCTGGCCAGCACGGCCTTCTGCCTGGCCGCGGCCGCCCTCTTCGGCCCCACCTGGCACTGGTTTGTGGCCGTGGGCTTCGCCACGCTGCTGCTCATCTTGTCGCTCATCGACCTGGAGACCTTCCTGCTGCCGGACGCGCTGACCCTGCCGGGCGCGGCGGCGGCCTTCCTGGCCTCGGCGCTGCTGCCGCCCCTGCACACCCTGGGCATAGGCTGGCGGGCGGCTATTTTCGGCGCGCTACTGGGCGGCGGCGGGCTGTGGCTCCTGGCCTGGGCCTACCGGCGCATCCGGGGCGTGGACGGCCTGGGCCTGGGCGACGCCAAGCTCATGCTCCTGGCGGGGGCGCTGCTCGGGCCCGCGGCCGTGCCGCTGACCCTCTTCGCTGGGGCCCTCCTGGCCCTGCCCGCCGGGCTCGCGGCCGCACGGCGCTCCCCCCGGGATGGCGGCGGGGACGGCCTGCGCACGGCCCTGCCCTTCGGCCCCTTCCTGTGCGCCGGGGCCCTGGGCTATCTCCTGGCCGGGCCGCAATTCCTGCGCTGGTGGCTTGGCTAGGGGCGGCCTGGATACGGTCCGCGCTCATAATCCATATTTCTGTTGACACGGCTGCGTTTTTGCGTAGGCATTACGTATGGAGGACTCCTCATGCGTCATGCCTGCCTGCGCTCCGCTTACATGGCTTTTGCCCTGGCCGCCCTGCTGGCCGCTGCCGTTCCACCCGCCTTTGCCGCTGCCGACGCCCCGGCCGGGAGTGTGAAATCCCTCGCCGGCGAGGCCCAGGTGGCCCGCGGCGGGGCCGCGCCCACAGCCCTGAAGGCCGGAGACAAGATCTACGAAAAGGACGTGCTGACCACCAGCGCCGCCGCCAGCCTGGGCCTCGTCCTGCGCGACAACTCCACCCTGTCCCTCGGCCCGTCCAGCAGGCTTGTGGTGGAACGCTTCCTGTTCGCGCCGGAAAAGGGTGCCCTGGCCTCGCTCATCCGCATCAAGAAGGGCTCCATGGCCTACACCACGGGCGAGATGGCCAAGCTGTCGCCGGAGACCATGCAGTTCATGGCCGCGGGCTACACCATCGGCATCCGCGGGACGCACATCCTGGTCAACGTGGACGAGGAACCGGAAAACGCGGAGGGCCGCTGAGATGTCCAGCCAACGCCTGCTCTCCTTCCTGGTGGCGGTGCTGCTTATTTCCGCCTGCGGCAAGAACCGCAACGTGGTGCTTCTGCTGCCGGACCCGGACGGGCACGTGGGCAGCGTGGTGGTGCAAAACGACCTGGGCAGCCAGACCCTGGCCCAGGCGGGCACGGCCACGCGCCTCTCGCCCAAGGCCGCGCCCAGCGCCCCGGAGACCCTCTCCCCCGCTGAGCAGGAGCAGCTCTTCGGCCCGGCCCAGCGCGCCATGCCCTCCAGGCCCGTGAAGTTCATCCTCTACTTCGTCAGCGACTCCGTGCAGCTCACCTCCGAGTCCCAGGCGCTGCTGCCCACGGTGCTGGCCAGCGCAGCCGAACGCAAGACCCAGGACATCGCCGTGGTGGGGCATTCCAGCAAATCCGGCGACGAGGCCTACAACATGGACCTTTCGCGCCGGCGCGCCGAGACCGTGCGCAGGCTCCTGGTCAAATCCGGCCTTGAGCCGGGCATCTTTGAGGTCACCTCCCACGGCTCGGCCAACCCCCTTATCCTCAGCGCCAGCCCGCACGAGCCCAGAAACCGCCGCGTGGAGGTCACCGTCCGCTAGCGGGGCGGCGTCTGCGCCCTCGACAAGCAAAGGGCTTTGTCCTAAATTCCTCCGGGCGTCGCGCTTGCGGCGGCCAGCACCACACGACGCCCGGAGGCTCCATGATTCTGCTTGACGGCAAGGCCACGGCCCAGTCCATCCGCACCGAACTTTCCGCCGAGGTGGCCGCCCTTGCCCCGCGCCTTGGCCGCGCCCCCGGCCTGGCCGTGATCCTGGTGGGCCAGGACCCGGCCTCCCAGGTCTATGTGCGCAACAAGGAGCGCGCCTGCGCCGAGGTGGGCATCGCCTCCTTTGCGCACCAGCTTCCCGCCAGCGCCGCCCAGTCCGAGCTGGAGGAGCTCATCAGCCGGCTCAACGACGACGGGCGCGTGGACGGCATCCTGCTGCAGCTGCCCCTGCCCAAGGGGCTGGACAGCCTCGCGCTGCTGGAGCGCATCGCCCCGCACAAGGACGTGGACGGCTTCCACCCGCAGAACATGGGCCGGCTGGCCCAGGGCCTGCCGGGCTTCGCGCCCTGCACCCCGGCCGGAGTCATCGAGCTCTTGCGGCGCTATGACCTGCCCACCCAGGGCAAGCACGCCGTGGTGGTGGGCCGCAGCAACATCGTGGGCCGCCCGCTGTCCATCATGCTCTCCCAGCCCGGCCGCTTCGGCGACGCCACGGTGACCCTGTGCCACTCGCGCACCCCGGATCTGGCCGAGCAGTGCCGACGCGCGGACTTCGTCTTCGCGGCCATCGGCAAGCCCAGGTTCGTCACCTGCGACATGGTCAAGCCCGGCGCGGTGGTGGTGGACGTGGGCATCAACCGCGTGGAGGAAGGCCTTGTGGGCGACTGCGACTTCGAGATCCTCTGCACCACGGCCAGCGCCATGACCCCCGTGCCCGGCGGCATCGGCCCCATGACCATCGCCATGCTGCTCAGGAACACGGTGCAGGCGTACAAGGCGCACACCGGCGCCTAGGACCTGCAAGAACGTTCAAGACCCGGCGCGCGGTTTCTTGGCAGAAGGGCGGGGAAGTCACCCCCCCACCCCAAACCAAGGAGCTTTTATGCACACCGACCATGCCTTTCTTGTGGGCGCCTGCCGCCTGGCCCGGCCCGAGGGCGACACGGACCTGGCCACACGGCCCTGGAACCCGCATCCGCGCTTCGCCGGGGTGGCCCTGCGGCACCTGCTCACCGCCGCGGACACGGGCGGGGCCATGAGCACGCATCTGGTGCGCATCGACGCCGGGGCCGAGCTTTCATCCCACGTCCATGAAGGCAACCTGGAGCTGCACGAGGTTGTGCGCGGCGCGGGCGTAGGCACACTGGGCGGACGGGAAGCCGCATACCAGCCAGGGACCTGCGGGCTCATCCCCCCAGGCATGGCGCACAGCGTGAGGGCCCATGCCGGAGAAGACCTCTACATCCTCGCCAAGTTCGCGCCCGCGCTGCTCTAGCCGGCCCCCCAGAGGAGACGTCCGGCTGCTCTGCCCGGCGGAACTGCCCGGCGTCTGCCTGGCCCTGGCGCAAGCCTCGCCCGCCACCCAGGCGCGCCACGCCCACGACTCCCTGGTCCTGGGCGTGGTGCGGTCCGGAACGCGGCGCATGGACCTTGCCGGAACCGAGACCCTCGTGCCGCCCGGATCCGTCTTCGTCCTTGCCCCGGGCCAGGCCCACGCCTGCGCCCCGGCAGGGGCCGAGGGCTGCTCCTACCTGGCCCTGAGCCTCGCCCCCGAGGCGCTGCCGCCAGAGCTGGCGGGGCTGCGCCCGGCCGGCCCGCGCCTGGACGACCCGGTGCTGGCGCAGATGCTGGAGCGTCTGGCCGAGGCCCTGGACGCGCCCGCAGGGCTTCTGGAGCGGCAGTCTCTGCTGGCGGAATGCCTGGAGCGCCTGACCGGGCACGGGCTCGCAGAAATGCGGGAGGAGGCGGGGAATGCGGCCCTGGCCGAGGCGGTCCTGGCTGCCCGACGGCGCCTGGAGGCAGAGGCGGAGGAAGGCGTGGACCTGGCCGGGCTGGCGAAGACGTGCGGGGTGGGCATGTACGCCCTGCACCGGGCCTTCACCCGGGCCCTGGGCCTGCCGCCGCACGCCTTTCAGACGCATTTGCGGCTGCGCCGGGCCAAAAAGCTCTTGCGCGGCGGGGCCGGCCTGGCCGAGGCGGCGCTCGCCGCCGGCTTCTGCGATCAGGCCCACCTGACCCGGCACTTCACGCGCGTGGTGGGGCTCACCCCGGGCCAGTACGCCCAGGCCCACAAGCCGACGGGCTGAACCCCGCTCAGGCTTCCGTAGCGACCGTTCTCCTGACCACCCGGTCCAGAATCTGACGCAGCTCCTCCATGCGCACCGGCTTGGGCACATGCCCGTCCAGGCCCGCCGCCAGAAACTTCTCCCGATCCCCGGTCATGGCATAGGCCGTGAGGGCGATGATGGGAATGTCCGACTTGTCCGCCAGTTCCGGCGCGGTGCGGATGAGCCGGGTCGCTTCCACGCCGTCCATCTCCGGCATCTGGATGTCCATGAGGATGCAGTCGAAATCACCCGTCCGCAAGACCTCCAGCGCCCTGCGGCCGTCCTCCGCAAAGGCCACCTGGTGCCCCAGGCGCGCCAGCATGACCCGCATGGCGAGCTGGCTGGTGAGGTCGTCCTCGGCCAGGAGGATGCGCAGGGTCGGCGCCCCGTCCGCATGGACGACGCCTTCGCGGTCCGCCTCCTGGACGACGGGCTGCATCGTGTCCAGACGCAGGTGCAGGTTCATGGCGGTGCCCACCCCGACCTCGCTCTCCACGGAGATGCCGCCCTGCATCAGGTTCACGATGCGCTTCACGATGGCCAGGCCCAGCCCGGCGCCCTCGTAGCCGCGCGTGAAGGTGCCGTCGCTCTGGGTGAACCGGCGGAACACGTGCGCGATCTTGTCATCCGGGATGCCAATGCCGGTGTCGGTCACGGACATGTACAGCCGGACCCCGCCAGGGCCGCGCCGTTCATCGGGCTTGGCCCAGGCCTGCACGCGCACGCTGCCCGAAGCGGTGAACTTGACCGCGTTGCCCACGAGGTTGAACAGCACTTGCCGTATGCGGGCTTCATCGCCCAGGAGATATTCCGGCACGCTGGGGTCGAGCGTAAAGGCCAGCTCCAGTTTCTTGGCCGCCGCGGCGGATTCGAACAGGGCCGCCACGGAATCGAAGAGCCTGGACATCTTGAACAGCCCGCAACGCAACTGGACCTGGCCGGCGTCCATCCTGGAGAAGTCGAGCACGTCGTTGAGCAGCGAGAGCAGCCTGTGGCCCGCGCCCACCGCGTTGCTGACGTAGATGGCCTGCTCCTTGGCCGAGTTGTTGTACTGCATGAGCTGGAGCATGCCGAGCATGCCATTGAGCGGCGTGCGTATCTCATGGCTCATGTTCGCCAGGAACTCGCTCTTGGCCTTGTCCGCGGCCTCGGCCCGGATGCAGGCCTGGACAAGATCCTCCTCCATCTGCTTGCGCTGGGAAATGTCCGTGAACAGGCCCACGGCGCCGATGCAGACGCCGTCCTCGGCCATGAGCGGGGTGTCGTTCATGATGGTCCAGCAGGAGGTGCCGTCCGGCCTGGCCAGCTGTACGTCCTGGGAGGGCCTGCGCCCGTCCTCGGGCAGCGGGCACATGGGGTCCAGGCTGGCCGGGATGCCGAAGTCCGCCGGACTGCGGCCCAGCACGGCCTGCTGCGCCCGGCCCAGAAGTTCGCACATGCGCGCGTTGACGAAGTTGATGTGCCCGTCCGCGCCCACGATCAGGACGCCTTCCAGGGCGGTGTCCACCAGGGTCCGCAGGCGGTTCTCCCCGGCCCGGCGCGCCTCTTCGATGGCGCGCAGCTCGGTGACGTCCTTGGTGGAGGAATAGAGCATCTCGCGCCCGCCGATGGTCAGCCGCCGGCCGGAGATGAGGCAGTGGCGCAGGGAGCCGTCCTGCCGCCGCACGGTCAGGGCATAGTTGTGGATGGCCCCCTGCTCGGCCATCATCCGGCGCAACTCGTCGCGCTGGGCGAGATCATGCCAGAGCCCCAGTTGGGTGGCGTTTTTGCCGATGATCTCCTGGTGCGCATAGCCGACCAGCTCCGCAAAGGCGTCATTGACCTCCACGAAGGTGCCGTTTGGCTCCGCCAGGGCCACCGGATCCACGCCGCCGTGCATCAGGGTGCGGAAGAACTCCTCGCTCCGGCGCAGGGAGTCCTCGGCCTCCATGAGCCTGGTGATGTCCTTGGCCACGGTGAGCACCAGGGGCACACCGCCGACAACCGTGATCCGGGCGGAGAGCAGGCACGGCCGGGAGGCCCCCTGCCGGTCGACCAGGGAGGCTTCGAAGTAGCGCACCGAGCCCTGGGCGGCCAGGGCGGCCATGAACGACTCGCGCTGAGCAGTCTGACGCCAGAGCCCGAGCTCCAGGCTCGTCCGGCCGATGATCTTCTCGCGGCCGAGCCCGTACTGTTCGCAGAAGGCCTCGTTGACCTCCACGAACTCGCCAGTGGTCGTGGAAAGGGAGATGGGATCCAGGCTGGCCTGGAAGGCCCCGCGCAGCAGCTCCTCGCTCTTGCGCAGCGCCTCCTGGGCGGCCGCCAGGTCGCTCAGGTTGCGGATTGTGCTCAGGAGCAGGGTTTCGCCGTTCAGCACGATGAGCGAGGCGGAAACCAGGCCCGCGAACTCGCCAAGAACCTTTGAGCGCAGGCGGACCTTGAACTCACGCACCTGGCCATTGGCCTTGAGCTGGACGAACAACCGGTCGCGCTGCGTGATGTCCGGGTAGAAGCCCAGGTCGGCCACGGTCTTGCCGATGAGCTCCTCGCGCGTCAAACCCGTTTCCGCGCAAAAGCAGCGATTCACCGCGCGGATGACGCCCGTGACCTCTGAAATCATCATGGCGTCCGGGGAGTCCTCCAGGAAACCCTGGTAGTCCGCAAGATCCCTGCAGACCCTGACCTGGGCCGCGCAGTCGTCAGAGGCGTCCGCCGGCGCTTCGGCTGGGCCGCTCAAGGTCTGCCGCATCCACCACCTCCAAAACATCTGGCGCAGCCAGACCGGACAAAGCCAAAGATTCCATTCATACGTATCTATACCATCCAGATGGAACATGTCCAGGACTGATCGCTTTTCGCAGGCGGAGTGTATGACACACTAGTCCCGGCGTAAACATATATATGCGAAACGCGGCCCCCCAAGCCATCATCCGCAGGGCACCACAATTATACATTCGCCAGCCTCGCGGCCGCAGCAGCAGAGCGGCGCAGGCAGGATACTGGCCCATGGCGAGCGCTGCCCCCATCAGGACCGCGCAAAATATATTCCGATATTACGACAAGCTGCGTTTTGCGGTCCTCCTCCCGGCAACAGCGCAGAGCCTGCGCATACGTATAACAATTCATACAAGGCCCGCCGCGCACAGCCCCGGCTGCGCGGCAATGGCGCACCGCGCCTCTGACCTGCCCCCTTGCCAGGCGCGGCCGAACAAGACTAAGGCCTTGTTGAAATGGCACCTGTGGCTGGTACTCCCGCTCGCCAGCCTTGCCGTGAACCCGCAGGACGCCATGCCCATCGACCACTGGTTGAGCATCCTTGAGCAGCCCGACCACTCCGGCGTGGACGGCGACCTGGAGGCTCTGGGGCCAAAGGCCTACCCCTTCCTCACGGAGCAGTGCTCCAGCAATCAGATCGAGAGCCTGAGCGGGCACCTCGGCGCCCTGAAGTGCGCCGTGCGCCGGCAGGTCATCGCCTACACCCTGTATATCCGCCAGCTGGACATCATCCTGGAGTCCGGGCCGCGCGCCTACTGCGCCGGGCATTGCCCAAACCCGCCCGCCGGCTGCTGCAATCGGGACCATTTCGTCATCCTGAACATGACCGACTTGATGAATGCGCAGGGTTCCCCCACGGCCCTGCACATGGCCCACGTCATCGGCAGGATGCAGAAGCTGGAATCGGCGCACAACGGGCGGGAGCGCAGCATCCGGCCGGGCTACTGCAGCTGCCTGGCCGAAGACGGCTGCACCCTGCGGCTTTTCAAATCCCCGCGCTGCGCGCATTACCTTTGCGAGCAGTTGGGTCAAGCCATGCAGCAGCGCCACGAGGGCGGCGCAGCCCTGTTCCTGGAGGCCATGCGCTACACCGTCGGCAGCACCATCTCCTCGCCCGAGGACTTCACCAACCCCGGGGTCATCGCCCATGGCGCGGCCCTGTATCTTGCGCATCCGGACCAGACCCGCGCCAGCTGAGGCTCCAGCCCGCAGCGCGTCCGCAGACGGGCGCGCCTTCACAGGGTGCCGTTGCGCAGGCTGCCTTCCGGCCCTGCGGGTTCTTCCGCGCGCAACACTCCTTGACCCATCGGCTGCTCCAGCATACGAACCCGTGCATGGCACTCTTCAGCGTAAACAATCTGAGCATGAGTTTCGGCGGCCCCAAGCTGCTCGACGGCATATCCTTCCAGATCGAGCCGGGGCAGCGCGTCTGCCTCGTGGGCCGCAACGGCGAGGGCAAGTCCACCCTGCTGCGCCTGCTCTCCGGCGACCTGACCCCGGACAGCGGCGACATCGCCCGGTCCGTGGGCCTCACCGTGGCCCGCCTGTCGCAAAAGGTCCCGGAAGTGCTCAACGGCACCGTGTACGAGGTGGTCACCCAGGGCCTGGGCGAAATGGGCCGGCGCATCGCCGACCACCACAACGCCCTGGCCAGCGGCGACCCCGACCGCCTGTCCGAGGCCCAGTCCGCCCTTTCGGACCTGGGCGGCTGGACCGAGCTCTCGGATGTGGACGCGGCCATCTCGCGTCTGGCCATCAATGCCGACGCGCGCTTCGAGGACCTCTCCGGCGGGCTCAAGCGCCGGGCGCTTTTGGCCCGCGCCCTGGTGGGCAATCCCGACGTGCTGCTGCTGGACGAGCCCACCAACCACCTGGACATCGACTCCATCGCCTGGCTGGAGGATTTCCTGCTGCGCCACGTGCGCACGCTCATCTTCATCACCCACGACCGCATGTTCCTGCGGCGCATCGCCACGCGCATCATTGAGCTGGACCGGGGCAAGCTGGCGGACTGGTCCTGCGACTACGACACCTTCCTCCTGCGCAAGGAGGCTCTGCTGGCCTCCGAGGAAAAGGGCTGGGCCGAGTTCGACAAGAAGCTGGCCCGCGAGGAGGTCTGGGTGCGCCAGGGCGTCAAGGCCCGCCGCACGAGGAACGAGGGCCGCGTGCGCGAACTCAAGAAGCTGCGCGACGAGCGCGCCAGCCGCCGGGAGCGCTCGGGCAACGCCACCATCATCGTCCAGAACGCCGAGCGCTCGGGCAAGCTGGTGGTGGAGGCCCAGGGCGTGTCCTTCTCCTGGGGCGCGGCCGAGCGGCCGGTGTTCCAGAACCTCGACCTGTCCATCATCCGCGGCGACAAGCTGGGCCTCATCGGCCCCAACGGAGCGGGCAAGACCACCCTGATCCAGGTGCTGCTGGGCAAGCTCCGGCCCACCACGGGCACCGTGCGCCTGGGCACCAACCTGGAGGTGGCCTATTTCGACCAGCACCGCGAGGAGCTGGACCCCAACAAGAGCGTGCGCGAGAGCGTGGCCGACGGCAACGACGTGGTCACCATCGGGGACCGCTCCCGCCATGTCATGGGCTACCTCAAGGACTTCCTGTTCTCCCCCGACCGTGCCAACAGCCCGGTGCGCGTACTTTCCGGCGGGGAGCGCAACCGCCTGCTGCTGGCGCGCCTGTTCACCCGGCCCTCCAACGTGCTGGTCATGGACGAGCCCACCAACGACCTGGACGCCGAGACCCTGGAGCTTCTGGAAGACCGCCTCATGGAGTATGCCGGCACCCTCATCGTGGTCAGCCACGACCGCGCGTTCCTGAACAACGTGGTCACGAGCACCCTGGTCTTCGAGGGCGATGGCGAGGTCGCGGAATATGTGGGCGGCTACGACGACTGGCTGCGCCAGCGCCCCGCGGCCACGGACCCGGCGGCGGGCAAGGCCGCAGGCAAGGCCGGCGGGAAGCCCGCCCTGGTCAAGCAGCCGGAGGCCCAGGACGGGGGGGCGGCCAGGCAGCGCAAGCTGAGCTTCAAGGACCAGCGCGAAAAGCAGTCCCTCCAGGAGGAGCTGGCGGCCTTCCCGGCCCGCATCGAGCAGTTGGAGACGGACATCGCCAGCGCCTCGGCGCAATTGGCGGACCCGGAGCTGTACAAGAAGGCCCCCCTTGCCGTCACCGCCGCGCGCAACGCCCTCATCGCCATGGAGGCGGAGCTGGAAGAGGCCTTTGCCCGCTGGGAGCAGGCCGAAGCACGGCTGCGCGAGCTGGACCCCGCGGACTGAGGCGGGCTCCAGCCCGGGGCCGGCCCGGAATCGGCGCCGGCAGGCCGCGCAAAAGCGGCTCCCCCAAGACCCAATATCCCCAGGCCGAACCGGTGCCGCGCGGCCTGCCGGCGCCCCCCTTCCTGCATCATCCCCAAGGGGCTGCACCCTGCGGATCCGAGGCGCGGGGGCTAGCCCGCGGCCAGTATCCCGCCCAGGGCCTCGGAAAGCGCGCCCTGGCTGTAGGGTTTGGCCAGCACCCGCAGGATGTTCGGCGGCAGGTCCGCAGGCATTTCCCCGGCGTACAGCCGCCCGGAAACCATGACCACCGGCAGGTGCCTGTGCTCCGCGAAGAGCCTGCGCGCGAACTCCACCCCGTTGACCTCGGGCATGTCGAAGTCCGTGAGCACCAGGTCGAAGGCGCCGGGCGAGCCGCTCAGCAGCCGCAGGGCCTCGGTGGCCGAGGGCGAGGCCGTGACCTCGTAGCCCAGGCGCTCCAGGACGCGCGGGATGGTGGTCAGCTGGTCCTGGTCGTCCTCCACGAAGAGGATGCGGCCCTGGCCCCGGCGCACCTGCTCGCCCTGGCGCGGGGCCGCGGCCCCGGCGCGCTCCAGAAGCGGCAGGTAGATGTCGAAGCTGGTGCGCTCCCAGGGGATGCTCGACACCACCACCGCGCCCTTGTGCGCCGTGATGATGCCATGCACCACGGCAAGCCCCAGGCCGGTGCCTTCGGCCTTGCCCTTGGTGGTGAAGAAGGGGTCGAAGATCTTGTCCAGGATGTCCTCGGGGATGCCTGGGCCGGTATCGCTGATGCACAGGCGCAGGTAGCGGCCCGGCGGCAGGGACAGGGGCTCGGCGGCGGCGACGTCCAAGGCCTCGTCGTGCAGGGTCAGAAGCAGGTCGCCGCCCACCTCGCGCATGGCCTGGAAGGCGTTGGTGCAAAGGTTCAGGAACACCTGGTGCAGCTGGATGGGGTCGGCCAGGGCCAGGGCCGGGTCGCGGCGGATGTCCTCGCGCACGATGATGTTGCGCGGCAGCGAGGCCGAAAGCAGGGACAGGGTCTCGCGCACCACCTCGGCCACGTTCACGGCCTCGAATCCGGCCTGGGACGGGCGGCTGAAGGCCAGGATCTGCCGCACCAGCTGGCTGCCGCGCTGGCTGGCGCGCAGGACGCGCAAGAGGTCCCCGGCCATCTCCGAGCCCTCGGGCGCGTCGAGCAGGGCCAGCTCGGCCGAATTCAGGATGCTGGTCAGGATGTTGTTGAAATCGTGGGCGATGCCGCCAGCCAGGGTACCGATGGCCTCCATCTTCTGGGACTGCAGGAGCATGCGCTGGGACTCGTGCAGGGCGCGTTCGGCCTCCTCGCGCTGGGTGATGTCCTCCACAATGCCCTCGTAGGCCATGAGGCTCCCGGACATGTCGGCCACGCCCCGGATGTGCAGGAACACCGCCATGCGCGCCCCGTCCGGGCGGTGGATCTCGCGCCGGTAGCCCGCGGCGCCGCCGGGGCCGGGCGCGGCGGCCAGCCAGGCCTCGGCGCCCTCTCCGGCCAGAAAGCCGGCGCCCATCTCGCGCAGGGCGGCCAGGTCATCCTGGTTCAGCATGTCCAGAAGGGCCCTGTTGGCGTCGAGGAGCGTCCCGTCCGGCGCGGCGCGGAAGATGCCCAGCACGGAATTCTCAAAGATGCCGCGGTACTTCTCCTCGGCCTGGCGCAGCTCCTCCTCGGCGCGCTTGAGGCCGGTGACGTCGCTCAGGACGCCCACCAGCCCCATGGTCTCGCCCTTGGCGTTCAGGTAGGTGGCCTTGCTCACGATCATGGAGCGCTCCCCGCCGTGGGCCGCGTCCAGCGTGCATTCGTAGACCCGCGCCCCGGGGGCCGAGAGCAGTTGGCGGTCCACCTCGTCGCGCAGGCAGTCCGCACCCGCCACGGCCGAATCGCCGATGGCCTGCGGAAGCCTGCCGGCAATGCCCTCGCGGGTGGTGCCGAAGAAGCGCTCGAAGGCCCTGTTGCAGTCCTGGAAGGCCCCGTCGCGGCCCAGGGAATAGATGGGCAGCGGAATGGCGTCCATGAGGATCTTGAGGAACGAGAGCTGGTCGTTTACGCGCTCCTGGATGCGGCGGCGCTGGCCGATGCTGGCCACCAGCAGCACCAGGATGAAGATCAAGACCACCATGCTGGTGATGATGGTCCAGAACAGGCCCTTGTTGATGGTGTAGAAGGCATAGGGCTCGTTGATGATCTCGCTGCCGTCGGGCAGGGAGGAGACGGGGATGCCCAGGCGCTTCAGCACGTCGTAGTCAAAGGCGTAGGGATCGTCGAAATGCTCCACCACGGGGACATCGGCGGGCCGCTCCCCGCTCAGGATGCGCACGGCCTGGCGCGCGGCCATGCGCCCGTGGTCCACGCCGCTGTGCAGGCGCCCGCCCACCATGCCGTGGCCCAGAAGGAAGCGCCAACAGCTGTAGACCGGCATGGACACGTTAGCCGAGATCAGGCCCAGCACCTCGTCCGCCGAATAGAGCTTGCCCCCGCGCTCCAGGTAGATGGGAATGATGAAGAGCATGGCGTCCTTGGGCCTGGCGCTCAGACGCCCCAGGATCTCGTCCAGGGGCAGGTCGTCCCAGAACTCCAGGTCCAGGGTGCCCTCAAGCCTCGGGGCCACCTCGCGTATCTGGCCCTGGATGGCCGCGCCGGTGACCGAGCGGTCGCCGATGACGATCATGCGCCGCAGGTCCGGGTGCAGACGCGCGGCCAGGCGCAGGGTGGCCTCGAAGTCCACGTTCTCCACCACTCCGGTGGTGTTCTCATGGCCCTTCAGGCGCTCGCGGCGGAAGTCGTTGACCCCGCAGAAGACCACGGGCAGTCCGGGCAAAAGCCTGTCCTGGTGGTCCAAGATGAAATTGTAGGCGAAGTCGTCGGAGCAGATGATGATGTCGAAGCGCGAGCCCTTGAACTTCTCGCGGTAGAACTCGAACAAGGCCTTCTCACGCTCCGGGGTGGCGAAGCGCTTGGTGTCCATGTACTCGATCTGCAGGTCCACGGCGTAGCCGGATTCGGCGAAAAAGGAGCGCAGGCCCGTCAGGATGTCGTCGGACCAGGCGTAGCCGTTGTGGTAGGAGTTGAGGTACAGGACGTTCTTGCGGAACGGCTCGGCCCGGGCCGCCGGGGGCGAAAGCAGGCTGGCCGAGAACAGCAGTGCCAGGCAGAGGCAGGCGGCGGCGGAGGTTCTCATATGCGCGGACAGGCTAAAGCCCCAGGCGGGCCAGGTCGTCCACCAGGGCGCGCACCCGGGCCACGGAATGCTCAAACCCCGCGCGCTCGGCCGCGTCCAGTTCGATCTCGCAGACCCGCTCCAGGCCGCCGCCGCCCAGCAGGCAGGGCACGCCGACAAAGAGCCCGGTGACGCCGTATTCGCCCTCCAGCCACGCCGCGCAGGGGAGGATGCGGCGCTGGTTTCTGAGCACGGCCTCGGCCATCTGCACGATGCTGGCCGCAGGCGCGGAGAAGGCCGAGCCGGTGCCGAGCAGGCCGACGATCTCGTCGCCGCCGCGCCTTGCGCGCTCCACCAGGGCCTGGATGCGCTCCGGGGCCAGGAGCTGGATCAGCGGCACCCCGCCCACGAAGCAGTGCCGGGGCATGGGCACCATGCTGTCGCCGTGCCCGCCCAGCACCAGCGCCTGCACGTCGCGCACGCTGACGGAGAGCTCCTCGGCCACAAAGGCGCGGAAGCGCGCGGAGTCGAGGACCCCGGCCATGCCCAGTATCCGCTCGCGCGGGAAGCCAAGCTCTCGCTTGGCCACATGGGCCATGGCGTCAAGCGGGTTGGTTACCACGATGACCACGGCCTCGGGGGAAGTGCGCCTGATCTCGCGGCAGCAGGAAGCCACCACGCCCGCGTTGACGGCGAGCAGATCGTCGCGGCTCAGCCCCGGCCGGCGCGGGGAGCCCGCGGCAAGCACCACCACGTCGGAGCCCGCCGTGTCGGCGTAGTCCGCGGTGCCGCGCACGGTGCCGTCGAAAAGCTGCACCGCCCCGGCCTGGAGGATGTCCAGGGCCTTGCCCCTGGCCGTGCCCTCGGAGCGGTCCAGGAGCACCACATCGCCCATATCGCGGCTGGCGGCCATGAGCGCGCAGGTGGCGCCCACCTGGCCTGCGCCGATGACGGAGATCTTCTTCCTGCGAAACGGCATGCGCACCTCCGCGTACTTCTGCCCTCAACACTTGTCGCCTTTCGGCCCGGGCGTCAAGACGGCCCGGACAGCCGGCGGCCAAACGCAGAACGGCCCGGAAGCCGGGCCGTCTTTGCTGTGAGCCGCCCCGCCGCGGTCAGATCTCGTAGTCCACCACGCTGCGCGAGGCCGCCACCTGCTTCACGAAGGCCACCACCTTCTGGTGCTCCGGGTGGGCCTGGTAGGCGTCGAGGTCCGCGCGCGAGGCAAAGGCTGAGTACAGGATCACATCGCAGGCCGGGCTGGCGGCGAACACGCCCACGCCCACCTCGATCTCCCGGATGACGGGGATGAGGCCGCCCAGGGCCTCCAGAAGCTCCTTCATGCGCAGGGCGTTGGCGGCCTTGCCCGCGCCCTCGGCCTCGTCCTTCAGGGTCCACATCACGATATGCTTGATCATCCGGCTTGCCCCCTTCCTGTCGCAAATGAGCCCGGCGCTAGGCGCCGAACAGAATGTCCCGGCCCGCGTCGGACACCTTGGCGCAGCCGGTGAGGATCATGGCCTGGGTCAGCTCGCCGCGGACCTGCTCCAGGTACTTGGCCACGCCCGCCCTGCCCCCGCCCAGGGCGGCGGTGCAGAAGGGCCGGCCGATCATCACGGCGTCCGCGCCCAGGGCCAGCATCTTCAGCACATCGCCGCCGGTGCGCACGCCGCCGTCCACCAGGATGGCGACCTGGCCCTTCACCGCGGCGGCCACGGCGGGCAGGGCCTCGGCGGTGCCTGGCGTGTGGTCCAGCACGCGCCCCCCGTGGTTGGAGACCACGATGCCCGCGGCCCCGGCGTCCACGGCCCGCTTGGCGTCGTCCGGGGTCATGACGCCCTTGAGCACGAACCTGGCCGGCACATGATGGATGATGTCCCGAAGCTTGGCCACGGTCTTGGGACCCACGGGGCGGCCCATGAGGCGCAGGGTCACGAGCCCGGCGGCGTCGATGTCCATGCCCACGATGCCCGCTCCGGTGGCCACGGCCTTGTCCAGCTTCTCGAAGAGCTCCTTGTCCTCCCAGGGCTTGATGAAGGGGATGCCCGCGCCGCCCAGGGCCTTCAGCGCCTCGAAGCCGGACTCGTGGATGACGGGCGGCACGCCGTCGCCGCAGCACCCGAGCACGCCCTGGTCCACGCAGCCGCCGAGCACCGCCTCGCAGTATTCGGCTTCCGCGATCTTGCCGCCCATGTTGAAGGAGACCCCGCCGATGGGCGCGGCCAGGACGGGCATGGAGAGGGTGCGGCCCAGCACCTCAGTGGAGGTGTCCGGCGTCTCCGCCGCATGGATCAGGCGCATGTTGAAGCGCAGGGAGGCCAGGGCCGAGACGTTGTTCATGAACGAGGCGCCCGTGCCCAGGCCGCCCATGCCGGGCACCTCCCCGGCGCAGGCCCTGCCGTTGCAGATGGGGCAGACCTTGCAATAGCCCGCCATGAGCTCGCGGGCCTTCACGCGTATGTCCTTCAAAATATCATCCTCCGGAATGCTGCGGTTCAAACCCTACCTGAGCCGTTCGGCCAGGGCCTCGGCCACGTGCTGCACCTTGATGGGGCTGCCCTTGGTCGCAAGCCCGCCGCGCAGCTGCATGATGCAGCCCGGGCAGTCGGTGAGCAGCAATTCTGCCCCGGTCTTCTCGATGTTCGCAAGTTTTTTCTTCAGCAGCTCAGCCGAGAGCTCGGGGAACTTCATGGAGTAGGTGCCGCCAAAGCCGCAGCACACGTCCTCCTCCTCGGCCGGGAGGTACTCCAGCCCGCCCGTGGCCATGAGCTCGCGCGGGGCCTTGGTGACGCCCAGGCCGCGGCAGAGGTGGCAAGGCGCGTGGTAGGCGGCCTTCCTGCCGTCCGCGCGGAACTCCGCAGGCTCGACCTGGAGCACGTCGTGCACGAAGGAGCTGAAGTCGATGACCCGGTCCGCGAACTGGCGCACCGTTGCCGCCAGCCCGGGGTCGCCCTCGCAGTCCGGGCCCAGGATCTCGGGATAGCCGTGCTTCAGGTGCGAGGCGCAGGAGGCGCACAGGGTCAGGATGTAGTCGCAGGAGTCCAGGTCAAAGGCCCGGACGTTCTGGGCGGCCACGCTCCTGCTGGCCTCGCGCTCGCCCATCATCTGCACCGGCAGGCCGCAGCAGGACTGGTCCAGGGGGAAGTCCACGCTCACGTTGTGCTTCGCCAGGATCTTCACCGCGGCCTCGGCCTGCTCCGGGTACACGAAGTCCTGCACGCAGCCGGAGAACAGGGCCACGCGGAGCTTCGGGCCCTTGACCTTGGGTTTGATGGACTCGAAGCGGTCGCGGAAGGGAGTCTCGGCGATGGCCGGAAGGGCACGGAACCCCTGCCCGCGCGCAAAGATCATGGGCAGGTGGCGCAGGTACGGGGTGCCGCCGGTGACCGGCTTCTGCACGGCCTTGGCCGAGCGCAGGAGGGCGTGGAACATCTTGCGGCTCTTGAGCACCATGCCCAGGAGCTGGCTCTGGAGCGGATGGCCCTCCTCGTCCTGGATGCGCGCGTGGACCTCCTTGATGAGCCGGGGCAGGTCGATGCCGCCCACGCACACGGCCTTGCAGGCCCCGCAGTTGATGCAGTTCTGCACCAGGTTCTTGGCCTTCTCGCGGCCATGATAGAAGTAGGTCAGGATGAGGCCGATGGCCCCGATGTAGATGTGGCCGTACTGGTGGCCGCCCACCAGGCGGTACACCGGACAGACGTTGGCGCAGGCCCCGCAGCGCACGCAGCGCAAGACCTGGGAGAACACCGGGTCCTTGGCCAGCTTGCGGCGCCCGTTGTCCAGGAAGACCACGTGCATTTCCTTTTTGCCGTCCGGGGAGCTCTGGCACTCGCCCGGGCCGGTGATCCAGGTGACGTAGGAGGTGATGGCCTGGCCCGTGGCGTTTCTGGGCAGGGCCTTGATGACGCGCAGGGCGTCGGTCAGGGTCGGGGTGAGCTTGTCCAGGCCCACCAGGGCCACGTGCACCCTCGGCAGGGTGGTCACCAGGCGGGCGTTGCCCTCGTTGGTGCACAGGGCGATGGTCCCGGTCTCGGCGATGGCGAAGTTGCCGCCGGAGATGCCCATCTCGGCCTGGGCGTACTTGGCGCGCAGCTCGCGCCGGGCCACCTTGACCAGCTTCTGAATGTCGCCCTCCTGCCTGGCCCCGGTGACCTCGCTGAAGAGTTCGGCCACCTGGTACCGCGAGAGGTGGATGGCGGGCATGACCATGTGCGTCGGGCCTTCATGGCGCAACTGGATGATCCATTCGCCGAGGTCCGTCTCCGTGACCTCCAGGCCCAGATCCTCCAGGTGGTGGTTCAAGAGCGTCTCCTCGGCGGTCATGGACTTGCTCTTGACGATGCGCTTGACGCCCGCCTTTTCCGCGATGCGGCCGATGATCTCGTTGGCTTCCTGGCCGGTCTTGGCCAGATGCACGGTGACGCCCTGGCGTTCGGCCTGCGTCTTGAACTCCTCGAAGAGCTCGTCCATGCGGGCCATGGCCTGGTCCTTGGCCTGCGCGATGTCGCGCACCAGGCCGTCCACGTCCATGCCGGCAAAGGCCTTGGCCCGGCTGACTCGGTAGGCCATGGCGAAGTTGTCCATGGCGGTGCGCAGAAACTCGTTGCCCAGGGCGCCGGAAAGCTCGCCCTTGTATTCCTTGAGATCGCGTGCGTTCTGCATGGGTTAGTCCTCCAGAAGCAGGATGTGCAGCTCAAGGGGCCCGTGCACGCCGATGGCCAGCACGCGCTCGATGTCCGCCGTGCGCGAGGCCCCGGTGATGAAGGCCACGTAGCCGGGCGCGTCCTGGCACAGCTCCCGCAAATGATCCTCCACCTCGAAGCTCGTCTCGCGGATGGCCGACACAGGCACCACGCAGACGTGCACCTCGCAGATCATGGTTGCCAGGCGCAGCTCCTCGCTTCTGGAGTCGAGCACGAAGGTGCCGGTCTCGGCGATGGCGGCCTCGGCGATGGTGAAGCCGATGTCGATGCCCGCCAGGTGCGAGCGCATGCCCTGGGTGATGAACCCGACCCCGCGCCCGGCGCAGGCCTCGCCCAGGGCCTTGACGGCCTCGGCGGGGAGTCCGGGCGCGGCGATGATCTTGCCGAGTTTGGCGTCGCAGAGCGCGCCAGCGCCAGCGGAGAGGTCCGACTCGCAGCCGGAGGGCAGGAGCTGGCAGGCCTCCTTCTTGTCGCACACGTCCAGGGTGTAGGCGAAGGCCTCGTCCAGGGACTTCACCCGGGACACGATGGCCGAGACCAGCCCGGCCTTTTCGGCCATCAGATCCGCAAGTCGCGCTTTGTCGTTCATGGTCGCACCTCGTAACTCCCGTTGCAGGCTTTGGCGGCGGCGCTTGTGCGGCCTTCATCCGCCGGGTTCGGCCGCCCATATTGGGGCGAGCCGTAAATTTGTGCTGGAGCCGGGCCAACCCAATCATGGGCGGCCCGGCTCCGTAGAGGCTTGAGGGTTTGGGGTTACGGCAGCATCCAGCTCAGGGTGTAGGCCTGCAGGTAGGTGAGCACGCAGACCACCAGCAGCATGCCGATGGAATGCTTCAGGGTGAAGCGGAACAGGTTGCCCTCCTGGCCGACCATGTTCGCGGCGGCGGTGGCCACGGAGATGGACTGCGGGGAGATCATCTTGCCGGTGACGCCGCCCGAGGAGTTTGCCGCCACGCACAGGGCCGGGTCAACACCGATCTGCTGGGCTGTGGTCTGCTGCAGGCTGCCGAAGAGCAGGTTCGACGAGGTGTCGGAACCGGTGAGGAACACGCCCAGCCAGCCGATGATCGGCGCGAAGAACGGGAACCAGGAGCCGGTCAGGGTGAAGGCCAGGCCGAGGGAGGAGCTCATGCCGGAGTAATTCATGATGTAGGCCAGGCCCACGATCATGGCGATGGTCACGATGGGGAAGCGCAGCTGCTTGATGGTGCGGAAGAAGCAGCCGAAGGCTTTGCCCGGACCGTAGTTCGGCAGGACGAAGATGGACAGGAGGCCGGCCACGAACACGGCGGAGCCGGGCGAGGACAGCCAGTTGAACTTGTACACCGCGCCGTAGGCCTTGTCCGCGGCGATTGGGGCGGTCTTGATGACCAGGTTGTGCAGGGAGGGCCAGTCGAGCTTCATGGTCACGACGTTCAACATGGCCTGGGCGTCCTTGAGGCCCCAGATGAAGACAGCGACGGCCAACACGAGCCAAGGCATCCAGGCGCGCAGGACCTGGCCCGGGCTGTAGTGGCAGATGGCCGGGCCGGAGGTAGCAGGCTCATCGGCGAAGCGCCAGATGGTCTTGGGCTTCCAGACTTTGAGGAAGGCGAACATGCCGACGATGGTCACGATGGCCGAGATGACGTCGGGCAGCATGGGCCCGACGTAGTTGGAGACCACGAACTGGGAGCCGGCGAAGCACACGCCGGCCACGATGATGGCGGGCAGGACCTCCAGGGAGCGCTTGAAGCCGCACATGGTGACGGACAGCCACAGGGGCACGAGGATGGACAGGAAGGGCAGCTGGCGGCCCACGATGGAGCTGATCTTCATGAGATCGATCTTGGTCAGCTCGGCCACGGCGATGATGGGAATGCCCAGGGCGCCGAAGGCCACGGGCGCGGTGTTGGCGATGAGGCACAGGCCCGCGGCGTAGAGAGGGTTGAAGCCCAGCCCCACGAGCATGGCCGCGGTGATGGCCACCGGGGTGCCGAAGCCCGCGGTGCCCTCGATGAAGGAGCCGAAGGCGAAGGCGATGAGGATGGCCTGCAGGCGGCGGTCCTCGGTGACGCAGGCCAGGGAGGTCTTGATGACCTCGAACTGCCCGGACTCCACGGTCATGTTGTAGACCCAGATGGCCGTGATGACGATCCAGCAGATGGGGAACAGGCCGATGGCCGCGCCGTAGAGGGTGGCCGAGACCGCCAGCTTGGCGGGCATGCCCCACAGGGCGACGGAAATGCCCACGGCGGCCAGCAGGGCCGCTCCGGCCGCGAAGTGGCCCTTGGCGCGCTTCACTGCGAGCATGTAGAAGAGAATGTACAGCGGGATGCCCGCCACCAGCGCCGGCAGGATGTACCCGCCGTCGCCGATGGGCGTGTAGACCTGTTTCCAAGTTGCAACAACCTGAGCCACCATTGGGTCCATGAAAATCCTCCTTGCAAAATGGTTATCCATCGCTTCCCGCGGCGGACAACCATCCGCACGGGGTCTCAGCCGATATGGTGCTAGCGGGCCTGCAGCACGGCAATGGTCTGCCGGGCGATCTCCAGCTCCTCGTTGGTGGGGACGACCAGGACGCGCACCGGGAAGCCCCGGGCGCCGATGTCGCGGGCGCAGCG
>JAHJLB010000035.1 GCA_018822105.1 Pseudomonadota bacterium | reverse complement strand
TGTCGGGCTCGCCGGCGGCCTACCGCGCGGCCTTCCTCCAGTCGGGGGTGCTGCAGGTGGAGGAATCGGCCCAGCTCTTCGGCCTGGCCCAGGCCTTCGCCACCCAGCCGCTGCCGGGGGGCGGCGGCCTGGCCATCCTCACCAATTCCGGCGGCCCCGGCATCCTGGCCGCGGACGCCTGCGCCAGGAGCTCCCTGTCCCTGCCGCGCCCGTCCGCCGACACCCTGGCCCGCCTGGCGGAGACCCTGCCGGGCTTCGCCTCGGCCTACAACCCCGTCGACATCCTGGGCGACGCCGGGCCCGAGCGCTACCGCGCCGCCCTGGCCGCCCTGGCCGCGGACCCCCAGACCCATGCCCTGCTGGTGATCCTGACCCCCACGGCCTCGGCCCAGGCCGAGGCCACGGCCCGCGCGGTCATCGACATCGCCCAGGGGCCGGAGAACCTCGACGCCCAGGGCCGGCGCAAGCCCCTGGCCGCCTGCTTCATGGGCCGCGAAAGCGTGCGCGCCGGGCGCGAGCTGCTCCAGGCCGCGGGCATCCCCTGCTTCGACTTTCCCGAGGCCGCCGTGGACGCCCTGGACGCCCTGTATCTGCGCTCCCGGCGCCTCCAGAAGGCCCCGCCGCCGCCGCTGTCCTGCGACGGCCAGGACGCCCAGGCGGGCGGCGGCTCCTGCGAGGCGCCCTGGGACGAGGAGGCGCGCTTCATTGTGGAGGCGGCCAAGGCCCGCGGCCTCATCGAGATCATCGGCGTGGAGGCCCTGGAGGCGGTGCATGCGGCCGGGCTGCCGGTGCTGACCACGGGCCTGGCGCGCACCAGCGCCGAGGCCGTGCGCCTGGCCGGGGAGATCGGCCTGCCCGTGTCCCTGCGCCTGGCCACGCCCGATTCCGGCCCGGCCGCGGGGGCCTGGTCCGCCGGCTGGTCCGGCGGCTGGTCGGACGTCCGGCCCGGCGCAGGGTTTCCACGCATGGAGGACGAGGACTCGGTGCGCCGCGCCTTTCTGGCCCTCACCAGCCGCGCCGCGCGCCTCAGGCCGGAGGCCTACGTCACGGGCTGCCTGGTGCAGGCGGCCCCGGCCCAGCCGGGAGAAGGCGGCTTCGAGCTGGTGGCGGGCTTCACCCGCGACCCGCAGTTCGGCCCCCTGGTATCCTTTGGCCTGGCCGGGGTGTCGAGCGAGCTTCTGGGGGATGTTGCGCACCGGCTGGCCCCCATGGCCCCGGAGGACGCGCGCGCCATGCTGCGCGAGGTGCGCTTCTATCCGCTCCTGCGCGGGGCGCGCGGCGGCGCGGTGGTCTCCCTGAGCGCCCTGGAGCGGCTGCTCCTTGGCCTTTCGCGCCTGGCCCTGCGCCTGCCGGTGCTGGCCGGGGTGGAACTCTCGCCCGTGCTGGCCGGGCCTTCCGGCGTGTTCATCGCCGGGGCGCGCCTGACCCTGGGCTGAAGCGACAACATCAGACGACACCTGAAGGAGGGCGGCATGCCCGGACTCTACATCGGCTCCACCTCGGGCTATTCCGGGAAGAACACCGTCACCGTGGGCCTGGGCCTGGCCTTCCAGAAGGCCGGCCTGTCCATCGGCTACATGAAGCCCGTGGGGGCCATGCCCGTGGAGACCCCCCAGGGCCTGGCCGACGAGGACGCGCTCTTTGTGCGCGCGGCCCTGGGCCTGGACGGGGACCCGGCGCACACGGGCCAGGCCATGACCCCGGTGGTGGTGACCCACGACTTCAAGATGGACGCCTTCGAGGGCCGACTGCCGGGCATAGCCGACGGCGGGCTCATGGGCCAGGTGGTCCGTGCCTACCAGGGCCTGGCCCAGGGGCGCGACGTCATGCTCGTGGCGGGCAGCGGCAGCATGTACTCGGGCAAGTATTCCGGCCTGGACGCCGTGGGCATGGTCAAGGCCCTGGGCCAAAGCGGCGGCGCCTTCAAGGCCGTGGTCATCGACCGCTTCGAAAAGGAGCTGAACTACGACCTGCTGCTCATGCTGGGCGAGCAGCTGGGTCCGGCCCTGGCGGGCGTGATCCTGAACGACGTGCCCCCGGCCTTCCTGGAGGAGGTGGCCGGGCACCTGGCCCCGTTCCTGGAGAGCCGCGGCATCCCGGTCTTGGGCATCCTCCCGCGCGACCCGCTCATGGGCTCCATCACCGTGGGCGACCTGGCCACGCGCCTGGGCGGCAAGGTCATCAGCGCGCACCACAAGACCGACCGCGTGGTCTCGCAGTTCCTCATCGGCACCATGCAGGTGGAGAACTTCATGCTGCACTTCCGCAAGAAGAAGAACGCGGCGGTCATCGTCGGCGGCGACCGCTCCGACGTGCAACTGGTGGCCCTGGAGGGCGACTGCCCCTGCCTGGTGCTCACGGGAAACCTGTACCCCAACGACGTCATCCTCACGCGTTCCGAGGTCATGGAGACCTCCATCATCATCGTGCGCGAGGACACCTTCACCGTGGCCAAGAAGATGGAGAACCTGCTCACCCGCCACAAGATGCGCGACGCCGTGAAGGTGCGCCAGGGCGCGGAGCTGGTGGCCAAGCATCTGCGCCTGGACGCGCTGCGCCAGAGCCTGGGGGTTTAGGGCCGGCCCCAGGGAGCGCCTTTTGCCCCAGGCCGCCGCCGGGGAGAAAGACCCGCCCGTCTGCACCAGCCCCGAGCAGGGCGCACGAGCCCTGGCGCATGGTTCAGGACTTTGCGCCGGCCTTCCAGGGGCGCCCCGGCATCCCGGCCCGCGCCGGACAACGCGGGGCAACACCGCTCAACCTGCAAGGAGGACGCCATGAAACAGACACGAACAGGCCTGCTGGTCTTGGCCCTGGCCGCGCTTTTGGCCCTGGCCCTGGCCGCCCCGGCCGGCGCCGCCAAGGCGCAGAGGAAGGCCCAGGCCGCACAGCCTGCCCCGCCCAAGGTCACCGGCATCAAGGTGCTGGAGTTCGGGATCTACACCTCCACGGTGCAGAGCCGCGAGAAGTCGCCCACCATCGCCGACGGCATCAAGGACCGGGCCCGGGATTTCAAGCTGGTGCGCAAGAGCACCCTGGTGGACGCCCGGCTCGGCACCAGCATCGGCATGAAGTACGTGCTCCGCGGCGCGCCCAAGGGCGCGAGCGTGCCCATCGAGGTGGCCGTGCGCCACCCGGAGATGGTCAACCCGGAGACCAGGGAGGCCATGACCCGCAGCACGGCGACCTTCGAACGGGTCATCGGCCAGCCGGAGCACGCGGTGTGGAGCTTCGACACGCCCGAGGGCCTGGTCCCCGGCGAGTACGTCATCGAGCTGCTCTTCGAGGGCCAGGTGATGGTGCAGAAGGAGTTCCGGGTGGCGGTGCGCAGGTAGGGGCTGCTCGCGCGGGCTAGGGGCGCTCCTGCACCGCGTCCCGCCAGGCGTTGTGCCGGGCGCAGCAGCCCTGGCCCACGAACAGGGGCGCGAGGTCCACGCCGGCCTGCGGCCGCAGCACCAAGGCGCAGACGTAGCGCGCGCCGGTCCATTCCAGGGCCGGGCAGCGCGGAGTGTAGCCGTAGACCGCCTGGGACACCTCGCAGGGGTTGTCCAGGCAGCACCAGCCGCAGCCCACGCAGGAGAGCGGCGGCAGGCCGGGGTCCCTGGGGGAATAGAATTCATCGTCGCCGTACATGGCGGCAGGATAGGGCAGCGGGGCCAGGAAGGCAACCGCCCGAAGCCGGAGGCGGCCCATGAAGCACCACCGCCAGGAGCTCTGGCTCAACATCGCGGGCCGGCGCGGGTTCGTGAACATCACGCCCCAGGTCCAGGCCGCCATCGAGGCCTCGGGCATCGCCGAGGGCCTGTGCCTGGTCAACGCCATGCACATCACCGCCAGCGTCTTCGTCAACGACGACGAGCCCGGCCTGCACCACGACTACGAGGCCTGGCTGGAGCGCCTGGCCCCGCACGAGCCCGTGGGCCAGTATCGCCACAACGACCCGCGGCATGGCGGCGAGGACAACGCCGACGCGCACCTGAAGCGCCAGGTCATGGGCCGCGAGGCCGTGCTGGCCGTCACGGGCGGCAGGCTCGACCTGGGGCCCTGGGAGCAGGTCTTCTACGGCGAGTTCGACGGCGGCCGCGCCAAGCGCGTGCTCGTCAAGATCATCGGGGAGTGAGGCCGGGCGCGCCCTTGCCCGGCAGGAAGGTGACGCGCAGGAAGGCCGGGTCGAGGAAGCGCAGGGGGTTGCGCGCGGTGTGGTCGGGCAGCAGGTGCCACCAGCGGTAGCCCCGGGCGTGGAAGTGGGCCCGCGTGCGGCCCAGGTGCCCCGTGTCGCGCGCGGCGGCCAGGGCGGCGTCGCGCTGGCAGCGCGAGGCCGAAACGGGCCTGAGCATCCGGGGATGGAAGCCCCAGCGGGACATCATGCCCTTGAGCCGCTGGTACTCGCGGTAGCGGCAGCGGCCATCGGCCAGGCAGAGCAGCCCCAGGCAGAACCAGCCCGAGGCGGGCAGGGCCAGGCCCAGCCCGGCCAGCAGCGCGCCCTCGGCCAGCAGCTCCGCGGAGCAACGGGCGATGCCCGCTGCCGCCGCCAGCGAGAGCGTGCCTGTGGCATGGGGCAGGGGCGCCACGCGGAACAGGTAGCGGTGCGCTGCGGCAGCAAGGAAATTCAGGCCGTCGCGGCCAAGGGGCAAGGCGTTCATGGCCCCGCCTTGTACCCGACCGCCCGCGCCCAGGCAAGCCAGATGCGGCCTCCGGCGTTGACGCCTCCGCCCCCCCGGGGCTAAGATGCCTGCGGCGCGCCGCGCCCAGACCGCCAACCCCGAGGTGATTTATGCCCCAGACCCAACCCGTGCTCGTGCGCCTGCCCAAGGGCGCGGACCTCCTGGCCGCCCTCAAGGAGGCCTGCGCCACGCGCGGCATCACCAAGGCCGCCGTCCAGGTCATCGGCGCCCTGGAATGCGCCAGGCTCGGCTACTATCTGCAGGACGAGCGCCGCTACGAGTCCTATGAGCTGCCCGGGCACTGCGAGGTGCTCTGCGGCGCCGGCAACGTCAGCCTGAAGGACGGCGAGGTCTTCGTGCACCTGCACCTGACCCTGTCCAAGCCCGACGGCTCCTGCCTGGGCGGCCACGCCCTGGAGGGCTGCCCCGTGTTCGCGGCCGAGGCCTTCCTGCTGCCGGTGCCCGGCGCGGACCTGGCGCGCGGGTTCGACGAGGCCACGGGCCTGTTCCTCTGGCAGGTCCAGGCCGGCTGAGCGGAGGTTTCTCCCTTGGATTTGTCACGGCGATGGTCTATATGTTGCCGAGAGGTGCAAATGAGTCAGGACATGAGCGTGAAGCCCGGCAACGGGCTAGAGAAGATCAGGGAAATACTGGAGCCCTTCGGCGTGGCCGGCGATGCCGACTGGATGGCCGTGGTGCTTTTTGCGCGCAACCTTGTGGCCGAGATGGACCTCTTCACCGAGGACCAGAAGGCCGCGCTGCAGATCGGCGTCTTCAGGCGCATGGGCAAGAAGCCGCTGGACCGCGGGCGTTTCCGCAGCGTGGTCGAGGGCATACAGGAGTTCCTGCTGGACAACGCCAAGGTCGACGACCTGCGCAACCAGCTCAAGGCCGAGCGCGAGGGCGCAACCGCCCTGTACAGCGAGATGAGCCGCCTGGTGCAGGACATCCAGGCCAGCACCCAGGTCCGGGAGAGCAACATCCAGCGCATGGGCGCGGACACCGAGCGGTCCATCATTTCGGCCGGCAGCAAGGACGAGGTCGTGCGCAAGCTGCGCGGCATGATCACGGAGATGGTGGACCAGGCCCGCGCGGAGGCCCGCGTCTGGGAGGAGCGCGCGCACCAGATGGAGCGCACCGCGAATTTCGACACCCTCCTGAGCGAGCTTTACAGCCGCCGCGCCCTGGACGCCCAGATGCGCGAGGCCACGGAGCGTGCGACGCTTGAGGGCCGCCCGCTCTCGTTCATGTTCCTCGACGTGGACCATTTCAAGGCCGTCAACGACACCTACGGGCATGTGATGGGCGACGGGGTGCTGCGCGTCCTGGCGGCCATCGTCTCGGCCCATTCCCTGCAGTTCTCGGGCTATGCCGCCCGCTTCGGCGGGGAGGAGCTGGTGGTGCTCTGCGAGGGCATGGACGAGGCGCAAGCCCTGGCCCGGGCCGAGGTCCTCCGCCAGGACGTGGCCAAATGCCCCTTCGTGCCCCAGTGCGAAGGCCCGTGCCCCATCGCACCCATCAGCATCACCGTGAGCATCGGCGTGGCCCAGCTGGCGCCCGGCCAGACCACCAGCGACCTGGTGCTGGCCGCGGACAAGGCCATGTATGCCGCCAAGACCGGCGGCCGCAATCAGGTGGTGGGCTACAGCACCCTTTCTCCAGGCCACAGCAGCTGAACACCGGCCCTTTTGACAGGGCTTTCGCATCCCCGACCGCCTGCGGCCGGGCCAAGGGAAGGAATATTCATGCCCAGAGTGCAATCCATTCAGATGCGTGTGCTGTTGTGGGGCTGGGGCGTGCTCATCGTCGGCCTGGCCCTGGCCTTCTGGCGCTACAGCGCCACCCTGGACGAGGAGACCTCACGCGATTTCGACCGCCAGACCCTGACCCGCCTGGACACGGTGCAGTGGGTGCTGGAGCGCGGCGGGCCCTTCAAGGAGCCGCGCGAGCGGCAGGACTTCCTGCACTCCCTGTCCGCCAGCATGGGCATGCGCATCAGCCTCATCCAGGGCGACAAGGTCCTGGCCGACTCCTCCCAGCCCTATGACGAGCTGGGCAAGATGGACGACCACTCCACCCGGCCCGAGGTGGCCGCCGCCCTAAGCGGCGAGGTGGGCCAGGCCACGCGCCACAGCTCCACCCTGGGCAGCGACATGATCTACATGGCGCGCAAGCTGCCCGCAGAGGCGGGCGGCCCGGAGACGGTGCTGCGCCTGGCCGCGCCCCTGAGCGAGGTGCGCACCCACGTGCAGCGCATGCGCTGGGCGCTGCTGGCGGCGGTGATCCCGCTGCTGCTGGGCTCCGGCGCGCTGCTCTATTTCCTCTCGCGCACCATCACCGCGGGCATCGCCCAGTTCACGGACGCCGCCCAGGCCATCGGCGACGGCGACTACCGGCGCAAGATCCTCTTCTACCCGGCGGCGGAGTTCCAGCCCCTGGCCGAGGCCATCAACCGCATGGCCAAGAAGATCAAGAAGAACGTGAAGGTCATCGAGAACCAGCGCGGCGAGCTCTGGGCCATGTTCGAGGGCATGACCGAGGGCGTCATGGTGCTCGACACCGCGGGCCGCATCCTGCACGTGAACCCGGCCCTGTCGAAGATCTTCCCCCGGGCGCACGAGTTCCTTGGCCGCGCCCCGCTGGAGGCCACCATGTCCCTGGAGATCCAGAACCTGGTGGACACCCTCATGGCCGAAGAGACCACCGAGCACGTGACCCGCCAGATCGAGCTCAAGGAGCGCCACTACGCGGAGATGACCGTGGTGCCCTTCCGCGACCACAAGTTCCGGCCGCGGGTCATCCTCATCTTCCACGACAACAGCGAGCAGAAGCGCGTGGAGCGCGTGCTGCGCGATTTCGTGGCCAATGCCTCGCACCAGCTGCGCACCCCCCTGACCAGCATCCAGGGCTACGCGGAGACCCTCCTCGACGCGCCCCCGGCCGAGGAGGACAAGCGCCGCGAGTTCCTGGAGATCATCCGGGCCAACGCCGTGCACATGACCAAGGTCATTTCGGGCATGTTCGCCCTGGCCAAGAGCGAGCGCGGCGGAAAGCGCCAGCGCGACCTGGACGCCAACGTGCCCCAGAGCCTGGAGCACGCCCTGAAGAACGCCGCCTTCGCGGCGGATGAGAAGCAGATCACCCTGGCCCTGGAGGAATACCCGGAGAACATGCCCCACGTGGCCGCCGACGACGACGGCCTGCTCCAGATCGCGGACAACCTGCTGGACAACGCCATCAAGTATTCGCCGCAGGGCACCACCGTGCGCATCAGCGCCGCCACCGACGGCCAGTTTGTGACCCTGCGCTTCCAGGACCAGGGGCCGGGCATCAGCCCCGCGGACCAGGGGCGCGTGTTCGAGCGCTTCTTCCGCGCGGACAACAACAACGTGGACGGCGCCGGCAGCGCGGGCCTTGGCCTGGCCATCTGCCGGCACATCGCCCGCAACTACGGCGGCGAGGTCTGGGTGCAGTCCCCGGCGGACGAGGCCTCCGGCACGGGCAGCCTGTTTTTCGTGCGCCTGCCCGTGGCCTGAGGCCGCGCGCGGAGGCCTGATCCGCTCCAGATACGTATTTGGCGGGGGTGACAACACCCCGGAGGCCATGTATATGCTTGTCAGACTGCCCTTCGCCGTGCCCCGGCGATGGAAGGATCCTGCATCCTGAAAGAGCGTCTGATGCCCAAAGCCGACCGCCCATACGCCCGTTGCGCGCCGCCTGGCCGCCGCCCCTTGAGCGCCCTTCTGGTCGCCCTTCTTGCCTCCCTGCTGCTGGCCTGCCTTCCCGTGGCCAGCCCGGCGCAGGCCCCGCAGCGGGTCCTGGTCCTGCACTCCTACCACCAGGGCTACCAGTGGACGGACAACATCCAGTCCGGCCTGAGCGAGGCCCTGGCCAAGCTGGCCCCGCGGGCCGAGCTATACGTGGAGTACATGGACACCAAGCGCCAGGCCCCGGAAAAGGCCTTTGGCCCGCTGGCGGGGCTCTACGCCGGCAAATACGCCGGGCGGCGCCCCGACCTCATCCTGGCCAGCGACGACAACGCCCTGGACTTCCTGCTGGCCCACCGCGGGCAACTCTTTCCCGACGTGCCCGTGGTCTTCTGCGGCATCAACGACTTCCGGCCGGAGCGCCTGGGGGGCCAGCGCGGCTACACCGGCGTGTCCGAGGCCGTGGACATCCCCGGGACCATCGAGGCCGCCCTCAGGCTCATGCCGGGCATGCGGCGGCTGGTGGTCATCACCGACGCCACGGAGACCGGCAGGTACAACCGCAGGAACGCCATGCAGGCCGTGCAGCCCTTCCTGGGCCGGGTGGAGGTGCTGGAGCTGGCCGGCCTGCCCTTCGGCGAGGTGGCCTCGGTGCTTTCCACCCTTTCCTCGGACTCGGCCATCCTCAACATGGGCCTCTTCCGCGACCCCGACGGCCAGGCCATGAGCCTCGCCGAGTCCCAGGATTTCATCCGCAGGCAGACCCCGCAGCCGGTCTTCGGGGTCTGGGACTTTCTCCTCGGCCACCATACCGTGGGCGGGGTCATGGTCAGCGGCGTGCACCAGGGCCGGGCCATGGCCGCGCTTGCGGCGCGCGTCCTGGCGGGCGAGCCCGTGGACGACATCCCGGTGCTCACCCAAAGCCCCAACGCGCCCATGTTCGACTACGGCGAGCTTGCGCGCCAGGGGTTTGCCCTGGGCCGGCTCCCGCAGGGCAGCATCGTCCTGAACAGGCCCGAGGGGCTGTGGGACCGGTACGGGGTCTGGATACTGCTGGCGGGCGCGGTCTCCGCCTTCATGGCCGCGACCATCGCGGCGTTGTGGGTGAACATCCTGCGCCGCCGCAGGGCGGAGTCCCTGCGCGGGGCCTCGGAGCACCGCTACCGGTCGTTTCTGGAGGCCTTGAGCATCGCGGTGGTGGAGGTGGACCTCGCCGGGCGCATCGTCTACGCCAATCCCGGCAGCTACGTGGTCAGCGGCGCGGCCAGGGGCAGCCTGCCGGGCCGCAGCGTGCTGGACCTGGCCGGGGCGCCGGAGGCGCGCAGGACCGTCGAAGGCATTCTGGCCGCCGCAGCGGACGGCTCCCTCGAGCCGGGCTCGGCCCTGCTGCGCCTGGACCGCCTGGACGGCGGCGCGGCCGACCTCAAGGTGGACTGGCTCTGCCTGCGCGATCCCGAGGGGCGGGTCACGGGCTTTCTGGCCGCGGCCACGGACCTGACGGAGCTGCGCCGGGCCGAGCGCGAGCGCGAGGCCCAGCACCGCTTCACCAGCGCCCTCCTGGACTCCAACCCCACGCCCATCTTCGCCAAGGACACCCTGGGCCGCTACGTGCGCGTGAACCGGGCCCTGTGCGACTTTGTGGGCAGCCCCCCGGAGGAGATCCTGGGCCGCACCCTGAATGAGTTCGGCGCGCCGGAGCTCGTGCGGCGCATTGAAGAGATGGACGCCCAGCTCTACGCCCAGCCCGGCCAGCAGGTCTTCGAGGCCCAGGCCAGGGACGGCCTGGGCCGCCTGCGCGACATGCTCTTCATCCGCTCCCTGTACCATGACGCCGAGGGCCGGCCCGAGGGCATCGTGGGCATCATGACGGACATCACCGCGCGCAAGGCCACCGAGGCCGCCCTGCGCGAAAGCCGCGAGAAGTACCGCGTCATGTTCGAAAGCCTGCCCCTGGGCCTGGCCGTCACCGACGCGGAGGGCCGCTTCCTGGAGATCAACCGCGCGGCGGAGGCGCTCTTCGGCTGCCCGCGCGAGGGGCTGCTGGGCCTGCTGCCCGAGCAGCGCGGCTTCACCGTGCTGCACCTGGACGGCGTCACGCCGCTGAAGCCGGAGGAGTACATCAGCGTGCGCGCCTTCCGAGAGCAGAAGGTGGTCCAGGGGGAGCACCTCGTCCGCTGGGCCGACGGCACGCACTGCTGCATCGCCGGCACGGCCGCGCCCCTGCCCCTGGCCGGATACGGGGCCATGCTGGCCGTGCAGGACATCACCGAGCGCAAGCGCATGGAGGAGGTGATCCGGGGCCGGCTCCTGGCCGTGACCAGCCCGCCCGGGGAAAGCCCGGACCTCTCCTTCACCGATCTCTTCGACCTGGACGACATCCAGGCCGTGCAGGACGCCTTTGCCCAGGCCGTGGGCGTGGCCTCGCTCATCACCACGCCCGAGGGAGCGCCGCTGACCCGTCCCAGCAATCCCAGCCGCCTGTGCCAGCTCATCCAGAATTCCGCCCACGGGCAGATGGGCTGCGCGGACGCCACCAGGAACCTCATCGGCCCCGGGGCCCTGCCCGGCCCGCACATCTGCGCCTCCAGCGGGCTGCTCACCGGCGTGGCGCCCATCCGCGAGGGCTCGCGGGTCCTGGCCCAGTGGTTCGTCTGCCAGGTGCGGCCGGCAGACGTGGCCCTGGATGACCTCATGGCCGGCGCCTCGACCTTCGGGCTGGATCCCGTGGTGTACCGCCAGTGCCTGGAGTCCGTGCCGGTCATGGAGCGCCAGCGCTTTGCGGAGGTGGGCACGGCGCTGAACCGCATGGCCGACCAGTTCTCCGAACTGGCCCTGAAGAACGTGCAGCAGGCCCGGCACATCGGCGAGCGCCAGCGCGCGGAGGAGGCCCTGAACCAGGCCAAGGACGCCGCCGAGGCCGCCAGCAGGGCCAAGAGCGAGTTCCTGGCCAACGTGAGCCACGAGATACGTACGCCGCTGCACGGGGTGCTGGGCATGGTCCAGCTTCTGCAGACCACGGACCTGGACGCAAGCCAGGCCGAGTATGTGGACAAGGCCGCCTATTCGGCGCGCAGCCTGCTCTCGGTGATCAACGACATCCTGGATTTCTCCAAGATCGAGTCCGGCACCCTGGAGCTGTCCGAGGAGCTCTTCGACCCGGCCCTGCTGGTGCGCTCCTGCGCCGCGGTGTTCGAGGACCAGGCCCGGAGCAAGGGCTTGAGCCTGTCGGTGGACGTGGCCAAGGGCCTGCCGAAGACCCTGCTGGGCGATCCGGGGAAGATACGCCAGATCCTGTTCAACCTGCTGGGCAACGCCGTGAAGTTCACGGCAGAGGGCAAAGTGGTGCTGGAGGCGGCGGGCCTGCCCCAGGCCGGGGGCAGATGCGTGCTCCTGCTCACCGTCACCGACACCGGCGTGGGCATGCCCGAGGACCGCCAGGACGAGATGTTCGAACCCTTCACCCAGGCCGAGCCGGTGTTCACCAAACGCTTCCCCGGCACGGGCCTCGGGCTGGCCATCGTGCGGAGGCTGGTGGCCCTCATGGACGGCGGCATCACCCTGACCAGCGCCGAGGGGCTGGGCACAAGCATCAGTCTGGCCCTGCGCCTGGAGCAGCCCGAGCGGTCCGCCAAGGCACGGCCCGGCCAGCACAGGCGCAAGTCCCGGCTGCGGCCCCAGCGCCTGATCCTGGCCGAGGACAACCTCGTCAGCCAGCTGGCCGCCAGGAGCTTCCTGCAACGGGCCGGGCATGAGGTGCACACCGCCGTCAGCGGCCTGGAGGTCCTTGCCCTGCTGGAGGCCGGGACCTACGACGCCGTGCTCATGGACATCCAGATGCCGGGGATGGACGGGGTGGAGGCCACGCGGCGCATCCGCAGCCACGACGGCTCCCTGTTCGACCCGAACATCCCCATCATCGCGCTCACGGCCTATGCCCAGCTGAGCGAGCAGAAGGCCTTTTTCGAGGCCGGCATGAACGCCGCCATCTCCAAGCCACTGGAATTCATCGAGATCATCGAAGCCCTGGCCCAGGTGCTGGGCGCCTGAGCCGGGGGCAGGGCCAAGAACCTCCCCTGGCCCCCGCTCGCCGCGCCGCAATGACCCTGGGCTCCTGCTTCACCCCCCCCTCGATTCCTCCCGGTTCCTCCAAAGCCGAGGGGCTCCTGCCGGCGGTCTTGCGCCGGCAGGAGCCCCCTGGCCGAATCAACGCGGCTGGAGGGCTTCAAGCCCCCCCCAGCCGCCAAAGGCAGATCTTCTACCTGGCCTTGGCGTACCAGCCGCTGGACTTGGCCAGCAGGTCCTGGATGCGCCCCACCAGGGCGTGGGGGTCGGTGAGGTAGCCTTCGAGCAGCAGCGCGGACTCGAAGAGCTGGCGCGCGGCCTGCTCCACAAAGGGGTCGGCCGGGTCGGCCTGGTTCAGGTCGGCCAGGTTGCGGATGAGCTCGTGTTTGGGGTTCAGCTCCAGCACCTTTTTGGGCACGCTGGCGTCGTGGCTCATGGCGCGCATGATCTTGTCCATGCTGGAGGTGGTGTGGCCGTCGGGGTTCACCAGGCAGCAGGGGCTGCCGGTGAGCCGGGCCGAGGCGCGGACCTCGGTGACGCCGTCGCCCAGGATGTCCTTGACGCGGGCGAAGAGGGCGTCCAGGGCGTCCTTCTCGGGCGCGGCCTGGGCCTCGGCGCTGTCGGCGGGCTCCACGTCGGGCAGGGCGGCCATGTCTTCGGGCTTGGCCATTTCCGCCGGGGTCAGGTCGAAGTCCTTGTGCTTGCGCAGGGCGTCCATGACGAACTCGTCGATGGGTTCGAACATGAACAGCACCTCCACGCCCTTCTTGCGGAATATCTCCAGGTGCGGGTTGAGCTTCAGGGCCTCGCGGCTGGGGCCGAAGGCGTAGTAGACCTTCTTCTGGTCCACCTTGGCGCGGCTGATGTAGTCGTCCAGGGAGACCAGCTCCTCGGCGCTCTCGCAGGAGCTGGAGTTGAAGCGCAACAGCCCGGCGAACTTTTCGCGGTTGCCGAAGTCCATGTACCCGGCCTTGAACACGCGGGCGTGCTCGCGCCAGAACTCGGCGTAGGAGGCCTTGTCCTCGGCCATCTTCTCCAGGTGGGCCAGAACCTGCTTGGTCAGGGTGGCGTTGATCTTGCGGATGAGCAGGTTGTCCTGGAGGGTCTCGCGGGAGATGTTCAGGGGCAGGTCCTCGGTGTCGACCACGCCGCGCACGAACATGAGGTGCTGGGGAATGAGGTCCTTGTTCTGGCGCTGGATGAGCACGCGGCGCACATAGAGGTCCAGGCCCCAGTCCTCGCGGTCGAATCCGCCGAAGTCCTTGCTCTTCTTGGGGATGAAGCAGAGGGCGTTGAACTGCACCGGGGCGTCCACGGAGAGGTGCAGGGTGTCCAGGGGCTCATCAGCGTCGTAGGTGAGGAAGGAGTAGAACTCCTTGTACTGCTCCTTGGTGATCTGGAACTTGGGCTCGCGCCACAGGGCGGGCACGGTGTTGGCCCGCGTCCCGTCCACCAGGATGGGGAAGCCGATGAAGTTGGAGTGCTTGCGGATGATGTGGCGCAGGCCCTCGGCGTCGGTGAACTGGTCGGCCAGGTCGTCCTTGAGGGCGATCTCGATGCTGGTGCCGCGCACCACGCCCGCGGCCTCGTCGCCGGTGAGCTCGCGGATGGTGTAGGAGCCCTGGCCGTCGGAGGTCCACTCCACGGGCAGGGCGTCCTCGCGGTAGCTGCGCGTGGTGATGGTGACCTTTTCGGCCACCATGTACACGGAGTAGAAGCCCACGCCGAAGCGGCCGATGATGCCGTCGGCGCTGGCCGCGCCGGAGTCCTTGAGGGCCTTGAGGAAGCTGGCCGAGCCGGAATGGGCGATGGTGCCGATGTTCTCCACCAGTTCGGCCTCGGTCATGCCGACGCCGTTGTCGGAGATGGCCAGGAGCTTGCCGTCCTTCTTGGTCTCGATGCGGATCTCCAGCGGGGTCTCGTCGTCGCCGGCGGCCTCGGCGTTGATCGCATCGGAGGTCGCGTTGATGATGCGCAGCTTGTCCAAGGCGTCGGAGGCGTTGGAGACCAGTTCGCGCAGGAAGATTTCGCGCTCGGTGTAGAGGGAGTGGACGAGGATGTCGAGGAGCTGCTTGATCTCGGCTTTGAATTCGTAGGTCGCCTGTGCTGTCATGTGGATCTCCTTGCAGATGGTCTTTCAACCGCACAAGGCCCCGCAAAAAGCGGGGCCTTGGCAGGGCTAATGGAGGAGAGAAGGCCGTCTTGCGGGGGGTGTGGCGTCCCCCGACCTGGATTAGGTAGCCATGCTCTTTATCTTGTCAAGGAGGTATTTCTCCATTTCCCGGCGGTCCTTGCGCAGGCGGATCAATTCGGCCTCCAGCACGGAGAGCTTGGTCTTGAGGTCGGCGTTCTCCTGGGCCACGCGCTCCACCTCGCCGGACTGGGCGTCCATGCGCGAGCAGCTCAGGTCCACGGCGGACCTGATGGCTTCAAGCTGCCCGGCGTCCAGGGACGGCAGGGCGGGCGCGCCCTCCCCGGCGTCCAGGGCGTCCTGGGCCGGGCCGCGGCTCAGCTGGCGCAGGCCTTCGCCGATGCTGCGCGCGATCTCCAGGCCCATCTCCTTGCCCATGGCTGCGGCCATGCGCAGGGCCGTGTCGGCCATGGCGGGGTGCTCCTGGGGCGGGTCGCGGTGCGCGAAGGAGCCGCCCGTCTCGCTGAAGGACCCGGCGGCATAGGCGTCCCCGTCCAGGGCGGCGGTGAGCGGGAAGCGCTTGCCCAGCGTCTCCATGACGTCCTGGGTGCTGTGGCCCAGGCTGAACATCTCGGCGATGACGCGGAACACATCCACGGCCTCGGGCCGGAAGCGCTTCTGGCGGCCCGAGCCCTGGCTGGGCAGGTGCTGGGCGAAGCGGTTCTTCCAGTAGTGCACGGTGGATTCAGGCACACCCAGCCTGCGGGCGATTTCGGCCACGGAAAGCAGACGGACTTCGGGCGCCACAGGTAGCCTCCTGAGCTTGGACAGGGTGAATGGGACCAGGGGTCCGAGGAACGCTACACCAAATGCGCACCTCCCACAAGGCGCGCCCGCCAGGCGGGATGAAGGTCAGAAGATCTTCCTCTTGACATATATTATGCGGATGCAATATTTATTAAGTGCAATTTTTCGGAATGCAAAATTTTAAATGGAGGAATGCGCGGATGGTGAAAATATTGGACACGGCAGACCGGCGCATCCTGGCCGCCCTGGCCGAGGACGGGCAGGCCGGCGCGGGCGAGCTGGCCGAGCGCCTGGGCGTCACCGCGCCCACCATCCGCACGCGCATGAAAAGCCTCATCAGCCAGGGGCTCCTGCGCGTGGCCGGCATGGTGGACCCCTTCCAGATCAAGGGCCTCACCGTGGCCCTGGTGGGCATCAAGCTCATGAGCCACATGCAGCTGGACAAGAAGCTCACGGAGATCGCCGATCTGCCCGACGTGAACTGGGCCGCCGTGGTCACCGGGCGCTACGACATCCTGGTGGAGATCGTGCTCGGCGAGGACATCTCCGGGCTCTACGGCTTTCTGGACCGCGACCTGTCTGGGGTGGGCGGCATCGCCTCCAGCGAGTCCTTTGTGGTCATGAAGGCGCGGCGCAAATGGATCCCCCTGCCCCGGGGCGCGCGCACCTGGTTTGCCGAAAACACGAAGACCGCCGAGAACACCCAAACAAAAAGCGAGGAACAGCCATGATCATCGGCATCCCCAAGGAGATCAAGACGCTGGAGAACCGGGTGTCCATGACCCCCGGAGCGGTGGAGACCCTGGTGCGGCGCGGCCACATCGTTCTGGTGCAGCGCGGCGCGGGCCTGGGTTCCGGCCTGTCCGACATGGAGTACGCGAGCGCCGGCGCCAGGCTCGTGGAGACGGCCTCCGAGGCCTGGGCCGCGCAGATGGTCATCAAGGTCAAGGAGCCCATGGCCGCGGAGTACCGCTTCCTGCGCAGCGACCTGCTCCTGTTCACCTACCTGCACCTGGCCGCGGACGAGGCCCAGACCAAGGCCCTGCTGGCCTCCGGCACCACGGGCATCGCCTACGAGACCGTGCAGCTGCCGGACTGCTCCCTGCCGCTGCTCCTGCCCATGAGCGAGGTGGCCGGGCGCATGGCCCCCCAGGTGGGCGCGCACGCGCTGGAGAAGAGCCAGGGCGGGCGCGGCATGCTCCTGGGCGGGGTGCCGGGCGTGGCCCCGGCCAACGTGGCCATCATCGGCGGCGGCGTGGTGGGCACCAATGCGGCCAAGATCGCCGTGGGCCTGGGCGCGCGCGTCACCGTGTTCGACGTGAACCACGCCCGCATGCAGTACCTGGACGACATCTTCGCCTCGCGCATCGTGACCATGACCTCCAGCGACCCGAATCTTCGCGCGGCCGTGAGGGAGGCCGACCTGGTCATCGGCGCGGTGCTGGTGCCCGGGGCCAAGGCCCCGCACCTCATCACCCGCGAGATGATCGGCACCATGCGCGAGGGCGCGGTCATCGTGGACGTGGCCGTGGACCAGGGCGGCTGCGTGGAGACCATCCACGCCACCACCCACGACAACCCGACCTACGTGGTGGACGGCGTGGTGCACTACGGCGTGGCCAACATGCCCGGCGCCGTGCCGCGCACCAGCACCTTCGCCCTGGTCAACCAGACCCTGCCCTACGCCCTCAAGCTGGCCAACAAGGGCCTGGACGCCCTGCGCGAGGACGGCGCCCTGGCCCTGGGCCTGAACACCTGCAAGGGCAGCCTCACCTGCCCGGCCGTGGGCGAGGCCCTGGGCATCCCGGCCATCACCCCGGCCCAGGCCCTGGCCTAGGCCCCAGCCCGGCCCGCGCAGGACAAGGCCCCCGCCCCGGACCGGAGCGGGGGCCGTATTTCGCCCCGAACGCGCCCGGGGCGATCCGGCTTCCTGCGCGCCCCCCCCTTGCCTCCTGGCGCCAATGCTGTATCCTGGGGCCAAGGGGGGAGCCATGAACAAGCGCGACCTGATCCTGTACATCGTCATTCCGTTCAACGTCATCCTGGTGCTCGTCATCTACTACTGGTGGTTCTAGGCGGGCGGACGGACGGAGGGAAGGAAAAGCCCCCGGCTCAGCAATGAGGCGGGGGCTTTTGGTTTGTCGGGCCCGGGGCCGCCGGCCTCATTTGCGCCCGCCTGTGATGGCGCTGGCGAAGCCCGGAAAACACGCGGCAAGCCTGCGGTAGAAGAGCAGCTGGAAGGCGATTACCGCCGCTGGGATCATGAAATACAGGCTCAGCGACAGCAGGGAGGATTCCGGCGCCAGGTATCTGTAAGCGACCTTGCGGGAGATGGTCAGAAGCGGCTCGTGGCTGGCATAGACGAAGAAGCTCGCGCCGCTAAGGGAGAGCAGCAGCTCTTTCACGCGTGGCGCAGCCGCGGCGCGCTTTGTGAGGAACATGGCCACGAGCATGCCGAGGGTCACCTCGATTTTTCTGGAATACAGGGGAACCATGCTTTCCGGAACGATGGAATGGTAGACGACGAGGGGGACGTACAGCAGTGCGCATATGGCCCAGAACTTGTCGAACAGGAAGATGTCGTACCCCCTGGAGCCGAGAAAGGCGCCGAAGCAGAAAAACAGCGCGGCGTCCGTGCGGGGGGCGTCGAAGGGCCAGGCGGGCGCAAGCCAGCAGACGGCCAATGTCGTGAGGAGCACTGCCGCGGAGATCTTGTTGGCGTAGTGTATGGCTGGCGCGAGCAGCACCAGGATCATGAGGTCCCTGATGAACCAGAGGTGGTAGGCTATGGGGTATCTGCCGATGCCGAATATGGCGGCGACATGGTCAAGGGGCCTGTAGCCCGCTATGGCCGCGCTGTTTCCGGAAAGAAACGCCTGCGTCGCGGGCAGCGCCTGGGCCAGGGCGACGACTGCAAGCGTCAGGAGGTTCCAGAACAGGAAGGGAAGCAGAAGCGTTCTGGCGCGCGTGCAAAGCTTGTTCAGGTAGACGTGTCTCGAGAACGCCGCGCCGGCGAAGAACAGATACCCGGACATCAGGAAGAAGAACGGCACCGCCACCCTCGCCAGGCCCTGGGAGATGAGGGTCCGGACGAAGTGTTCGAGCTGGTGGGGCTGGGCGATGCCCATGTCCCCGACGCTCAGGGCGACCTTGGCCTCGTAGTTGTGCAGGAACACGATGCCCACGATGAGCGGGAACCGGATGAGGTCAAGGCGCTGCGAGGATTCACGAGGTATCATGTGCGCTCCGGCTCGGTGCTCAAGGCTCCCGGCGGTCGGCGAAATTTTGCCAGGCCAATGCCCTAGGCGTCGGGCGGCCCGGCCCACAGCCTGGCGCAGAGCTCCTCCAGCCGCCCCAGTAGCTCCCCGCACAGCCCGCCCAGGGCCGGGGCCGCGCCGAAGAGCGCCCGGCGCGTTTCGCGCAGGCTCATGTTGAAGGTCTCGTCCGCGCCGTCCACCCCGCCCCCCGCCCGCACGGTCATGTCCAGCCTCTCGGCCAGAAGCAGCCCGGACAGGGCCGAGCAGAACAACTCGGCCAGGCGCGCGAATTCCGGCCCGTGCTCTTGCCAGTATGTTGCGGCGGGGCTGCCGGGGGCCGGGGTCGGGCAGGCCAGGCCCTCGCAGATGAGGGCGTAGGCGCTGTTGATGCCCGGTCCGGGCAGCCCGCGCCGCCAGCCCAGAAGCCACGGGTTGCGCCAGAACAGGAGCAGGTGGCTCTCGCCCACGGCGATGGCTTTCAAAAGCGCTTTTTTCGCCGCCACGAGGGACGGGTCGGGCCACAGGCAGGGGTCCTGGCCCGCCTGCCAGGGCGGAATGAGGCCCGCGGCGGTTCCGCGGGGGGCCGCTCCGCCATCGGTCAACTGCCGCAGCAGGTGCGCCAGCCAGGCGTTGGCCTCAGGCGAGTCCGGGGTCTCCAGGTGCGGGTAGGACAGCACGTAGCGCCCGGCGCCGTAAGAGCCGGAGATGACCGCCGGGCGGCCCTGGAGGAAGTCCGGGCGGATCTGCAGGCCGTAGAGGTTCTCCCAGTCCGTGAGTGTCTCCTCGGGCAGAAGCGCCAGGTTCAGGTCCGCCACCCAGAAGTCGTCTCCCAGGCCCGCATAGCGCGCCAGCACGCGCACGCCGCCGTCGTCGCGCCCGGCGGGCGGCGGGGCGAACTGCGCGGGCCACCAGACCGGGGCCAGGATGTCGGAGGTCCCGGGCGGGCCGAGGGGGCTTGCGGGGTCGCAGCGCAGGCGCACAGGGCCGGAGAGGAAATGCTGCAGCCGCCCGGCAAAGCCCATGCGGCCCCAGGGGCAGAGGTCCAGGGAGTCCTCCCGCCGGGGGCCGGTCAGCGCCAGGCCCGCCCCGCCGCAGAAGCCCAGATAGGCCCCGCCGGCGGCCACAAAGTCGCGCACGGCCTGCATGCCCGCAGGCCCCAGCCGTTCGGCCCGGCCGCGCGCCCAGCCGCCGGGCACGATGAGCAGGCTGGGGGTGTCGGATGTGTCTGAGCGGGCTCCTCCCCCCCTGAATTCGCCGAAAGGGGCGGACTTGCCAGCGAGCGCTCCCTCGGCTATGTCATGTGCGCGTAAAATCACGTGGGGTGTGCCCAGCGCGCGCAAGGCCCGCAGCACCAGCACCCCCCACAGGTGCGATTCATCCCACAAGACGAACACGCGCGCCATGCTCCGCTCCTCCAAGGTTTCCGGCACCCTATCCGCGCCCGGCCCCCCTTGGCAAGCGGGCCATCGACAATAGACACCGCCGCGTGCGAGCGCCAAGGAGACCTGCCACATGTCCGACGCCACCCTGCCCAAGGGCTACGAGCCTGCCGACGTGGAAGCCCGCTGGGGCAAGCACTGGGAAGACAACCAGACCTTCAGGGCCGACCCCCAGGCCGTCCTGGAAGGCGGGCGGGAGCCCTATTCCATCGTCATTCCGCCGCCCAACGTCACGGGCGCGCTGCACATGGGCCACGCGCTCAACCTGACCCTGCAGGACATCCTCTGCCGCTTCATGCGCCAGCAGGGCAAAAGCGTGCTTTGGGTGCCCGGCACGGACCACGCCGGCATCGCCACCCAGAACGTTGTCGAGCGCCAGCTCAAGAAAGAGGGCAAGAAGCGCGACGACCTGGGCCGCGAGAAGTTCATCGAGCGCGTGTGGGAGTGGAAGAAGGAGTACGGCGACCGCATCCTGAACCAGATCCGGCGCATGGGCGCCTCGGTGGACTGGACGGCGGAGCGCTTCACCCTGGACGAGGGCCTTTCCAAGGCCGTGCGCGAGGTCTTCGTGCGCCTGTACGGCGAGGGCCTCATCTACAAGGGCAACTACATCGTCAACTGGTGCAACCGCTGCCACACGGCCCTGGCCGACGACGAGGTGGAGCACGCCCCCAGGAAGGGCAAGCTCTACCAGATACGCTACCCGCTGGCCGACGGAAGCGGCGAGCTCGTGGTGGCCACCACCAGGCCCGAGACCATGCTGGGCGACGTGGCCGTGGCCGTGCACCCCGAGGACCCCCGCTACGCCCAGGCCGTGGGCAAGATGGTCACCCTGCCGCTGGTGGGCAAAGAGATTCCGGTCATCGCCGACGCTTACGTGGACATGGAGTTCGGCACGGGCGCGCTCAAGATCACCCCGGCCCACGACATGAACGACTGGGCCCTGGCCCGCACGCACAACCTGCCCGTCATCGCCGTCATCGACGACAAGGGCCTGATGAACGAGAACGCGCCGTCCGCCTACCAGGGGCTTTCCAAGAGCGCCTGCCGCGACAAGGTGGTGGAGGACCTCACGGCCCTGGGCCTTCTGGCGGACATTGCCGAGCACGACCACAGCGTGGGCGAGTGCTACCGCTGCAAGTCCGTCATCGAGCCCCACGTCAGCGAGCAGTGGTTCGTCAAGGTGGCGCCCCTGGCCAAGGCCGCGCGCGAGGCCGTGCCCGGCCAGACCAGGATCGTGCCGGCCCAGTGGGAGAAGACCTACTTCGAGTGGCTGGACAACATCCGCGACTGGTGCATCAGCCGCCAGATCTGGTGGGGCCACCGCATCCCGGCCTGGACCTGCCAGGCCTGCGGCGAGCTCATCGTCCAGACCGAGGACCCGGCCGACCTGAAGACGGGCTGCCCCAAATGCGGCGGGGAGCTGGCCCAGGAAGACGACGTGCTGGACACCTGGTTCTCCTCGGCCCTGTGGCCCTTCTCCACCCTGGGCTGGCCGGAGGACACGGACAAGCTCAAGGCGTTTTATCCCACCAGCGTGCTGGTCACCGGGTTCGACATCCTCTTCTTCTGGGTGGCGCGCATGATGATGATGGGCATCCACTTTGAAAAGCAGGTGCCCTTCCGGGACGTGTACATCCACGCCCTGGTGCGCGACGAGCAGGGCAAGAAGATGAGCAAGTCCACGGGCAACGTCATCGACCCCCTGGAGATGATCGCCAAATACGGCACCGACTCCCTGCGCTTCACCCTCACGGCCTTCGCCGCCATGGGCCGCGACATCAAGCTCAGCGAGAAGCGCATCGAGGGCTACCGCCACTTCGTGAACAAGATCTGGAACTCGGCCCGCTTCGCCCTCATGAACATGCCGGAGGACGGCGGCGCGCCGGGGGTCAGCCTGGAGGATGCCTGTGTAAGCGCCCCCCTGGCCAACCGCTGGATCCTGCACCGCCTGGAGGAGCTCAAGGACGAGGTGGAGAGCGCCACCCTGGAATACCGCTTCAACGACATCGCCCAGAGCCTGTACCGCTTCATCTGGAACGAGTTCTGCGACTGGTTCGTTGAGATGGCCAAGGGCGACCTCTACGGCGAGGACGCGGCGGCCAGGGACGCCACGCGCAGGGTGCTTTTGACCGTGCTCTCCGAGACCATGGTCCTGCTGCACCCGGTGATGCCCTTCGTGACCCAGGAGATCTGGAGCGTGCTGCCCGGCGTTGCAGACAAGGAGCTGGCCCTGCAGCCCTATCCCGAGCGCCGCCCGCAGCTCAAGAGCTCCCAGGCCGCGCGCGACATGGCCTTCTTCCAGGGCGTGGTGGGGGCGACGCGCACCATCCGCACGGAGCTCACCATCGACCCGGCCAAGAAGCTCTCGCTCATCATCGACACCGCGGACGCCGCCCCCGGCGCCCAGGCCGTGCTCACGGACAACGTGCACCTCATCCGGCAGCTGGCCCGCATCGACGGTGCGGACATGGGCCCGGGCAGGACCGGCCCGCGCGCCAGCGGCACCGCCGTGGTGGAGGGCAGCCGCATCTTCGTGCCCCTGAAGGGCGTCGTGGACTTCGGGGCCGAGGTGGCCCGGCTGGACAAGGAGCTGGGCAAGCTGGACAAGCAGTTGACCGCGCTCAGGGGCAAGCTCTCGGCGCCGGGCTTCGCCAATAACGCCCCGGCGGACATCGTGGCCGCGGAGAACGAGAAGCTCGCGGGCCTGGAAGACGCCAAGGCCAAGCTGGCCGCATTGCAGGAGCGCCTGAAGAGCGCCCTGGACGAGGAGGCGTAAGCCCCATGATCAACACCGTCGTCATCCGCCCCTGCACGCCAGAGGACGAGCCGCTCATGGCCGAGATCGTCTGCGACGCCGCCCAGGCCTACAAGGGCAAGATCCCGGCGGACCGCTGGCACGAGCCGTACATGCCGCTTTCCGAGCTGCGCGCGGAGATCGCCGCCGGGGTGCGCTTCTGGGGGGCGGAGGTCGGCGGCACCCTGGTCGGCGTCATGGGCATCCAGGACGTGGGCAATCCGGCGGGCGACGTGACCCTCATCCGCCACGCTTACGTGCGCACCACGCAGCGCGGGCAGGGCATCGGCGGCCGGCTGCTCGAACACCTCAAGGGCCTGGCCCGGCGCCCCATGCTCATGGGCACCTGGGCGGCGGCCACCTGGGCCATCGGCTTCTACCGCAAGCACGGCTTCGCCTTGACCTCGCTGACGGAAAAGGAAAAGCTGCTGCGCACCTACTGGAACATCCCGGCCCGGCAGGTGGAGACCAGCGTGGTTTTGGCCGACGCCAGAGCCCTGGGCATGCTGCGGGAGACGGTGAGCGCGGCGGGCGAGTTCGCCCAGATAGACGGGCTGTGGAAGCCGCGCATGGCCGGCGAGCTCAACGGGCAACTGGTCAAGTTCGTGCGCCTCAAGGGCGAGTTCGAGTGGCACGCCCATGCGCACGAGGACGAGCTGTTCTGGGTGCTGGAAGGCCAGCTGACCATCGCCCTGCGCGACAGGAACGTCGTCATCGGCGAGAGCGAATTTTTCATCGTGCCGCGCGGGGTGGAGCACAAGCCCGTGTGCGAAAACGAGTGCCGCGTCATGCTCTTCGAGCCCGCGGCCACTAAACAACACGGCGACTAGGAGCCCTCATGTCCACAGTGTACCTCATCGGCGCGGGCCCCGGCGATCCGGGCCTGCTGACCATCAAGGCCAAGCACCTCATCGAGACCTGCGACGTGGTGGTCTACGACTACCTCGCCAACGCGGAGTTCCTCAAGTACGCCCGCAAGGACGCCGAGATCATCTATGTGGGGAAAAAGGGCGGAGACCACACCTTGCCCCAGGACCAGATCAACCAGCTCATCATCGACAAGGCCAAGGCAGGCAAGTCCGTGGCCCGCTTGAAGGGCGGCGACCCGTACGTCTTCGGCCGCGGGGGCGAGGAGGCCGAGGACCTGGTGGAGGCGGGCATCGCCTTCGAGGTGGTGCCCGGCGTCACCGCCGGCGTGGCCGCCCCGGCCTATGCGGGCATCCCGGTGACCCACCGCGACCACACCACATCCGTCTGCTTCATCACCGGGCACGAGGACCCGACCAAGGAGGAGAGCGGCCACAACTGGGAGGTCTACGCCAGGAGCAACAGCACGCTGGTGTTCTACATGGGCGTCAAGAACCTGCCCATGATCGCGGGCAACCTCATGGCCGGCGGCCGCTCTAAGGATACCCCCGTGGCCCTGGTGCGCTGGGGCACGCGCTGCAACCAGGAGTCCATGGTCTCGACCCTGGAGAACGTGGCCGCCGAGGCCGAGCGGCGCAAGTTCGCCGCGCCCAGCATCATCATCGTGGGCGGCGTGTGCGGGCTTGCGGCCAAGCTCAACTGGTTCGAGCAGAAGCCGCTTTTGGGCAAGGGCGTGGTCGTCACCCGCGCCCGCGAGCAGGCCAGCGACCTCTCCGACGTGCTGCGGGACATGGGCGCCTGCGTGTTCGAGTTTCCCACCATCACGGTGGAGCCCCTGGACGACTACGACGAGGTGGAGCAGGCCATCCTGGGCCTGGGCGCGGTGGACTGGCTCATCTTCACCTCGGTCAACGGGGTCAGGCATTTCTGGCTGCAGCTGGCCGAGATCGGCCTGGACAGCCGGGCGCTCGGCGGCATCAGCGTGGCGGCCATCGGCCCGGCCACGGCGGACGAGCTGAAGGCCCGCGGCGTGGTGCCGGACTTTGTGCCGCCCAGGTACGTGGCCGAGGAGATCGTTGCCGGGCTTCTGGACCTGGGCATCGTCGGCAAGAACGTGCTCATTCCCCGGGCAAAAGTCGCCCGCGAAGTCCTGCCCGAGGAGCTGGCCCGCGCCGGCGCCAATGTGCGCATCCTGCCCGTGTATGAGACCAGGCTGACCCAGGCGGACTCTTCCGAGATCCTGGCGGCGCTGGAAAAGGGCAAGATCCAGGCCCTGACCTTCACCAGCTCCAGCACGGTGGAGAACTTCTTCACGCTGCTCTCGCCCGAGACCCTGCGCGCCTACCCGGACGTGAAGATCGCCTGCATCGGCCCGGTGACGGCGAAAACGCTGGCCCGCTACGGCTTCACCCCGCACATCCAGCCCGAGGACTACACCATTCCGGGGCTGGCTGCGGCGCTGGGCGAGAAGCTGTAGCGGACTGAGGCGGAGAGAGGAAACGGAAGCCCCCGGTGGAGACGCCGGGGGCTTTTTGGGGTTGTAAGGGGGCGGGACTTCTGCTCAGCCGTAGAACCCTACAGTTTCCCTCAGTCTGTCGGCGTGGGTGTAAATGTCATCTATGGTTGCGATGGGAACGCGCTCTTCGGTTTTATCTGCCGTAAACAACCCAAGATATTTTTGTTTCCCGTTGAAATGAAGACGGCAAAGGGGCTTGCGATTGTTGTCATCAAGAAGCACACCGCAATAACTCTGGTTATCGCGCATAATAATACGTTTGGGGTCCACGGTGCGGCGTAGGATGGCTTTCACCAAGTGGAAGCCCTCATGTTCCTCTTCCGTAGTATGGACCTTGCGCAGGGGCTCCTCTGGTTGTCGCTCGGTGTTCTCTGTTTGTGAGGTAGTGTCCTGTAGTTTTGAGGGCACAATCATGGCTGATGTCAAGCGGTCATTGATCATGTCATTTACTAATTGTTGGAACGCCCGTTGCGTCAATCCAGAAAACAACTCACGAATCTTTGCTGTAACTGTGCCGTCGTAGACTTTGTTAGCCAGCAGACGCACCAAATCATCGCCAGGATTTAAGAGTTCAGCAGCCAGTACGGACTTCAGTGCAGTGGTATATTTGAGTTCGGTTGCGGCGGAGAGTGTGGCCGCCATGTCCCAATTTGTTTTGGTCAGCTTGAGGAGTTCCGAAACAAGCGCTTTGTCCGGGGCGAGCATGTCGAACTCCATAAACGGGCGCTGATCCATGACGTTTGGCTTATCTAGATCTGCAAAAAAGAGATATCGTATGCCGTCGGTGAGGATGCCGATACGTGCGGTGGGTATTGTGTGAAAATATCGAAACAGTTGGCTGCATTTTCCGGCGTCGAGGGCGGCACCGCAACATTTACACTCGATGAGCATGACGGGCTGTCCGTCGCGCAGAATGGCGAAATCGGCCTTCTCACCTTTTTTTATGCCAACGTCCGCTGTGTATTCTGGCACAACTTCAGCAGGATTAAACACATCGTAGCCCAACAATTGGAGAAAAGGCATGATAAGCGCGCTTTTGGTTGCTTGCTCCGTTTGAACAAGCTCTTTCGTCTGATGGATTTTTTCGGCCAGTTCCTGAAGCCGGGCAGGAAAGTCCATGCTACCTCCGGTAGTTAGCTGAGGGGCCACACGCCTATTCCGATATCGTTTTGTACGATAGCCCTCTTGAAGATGCAACGTACTCCGGTCGCCCTTCTTACCCTCTACCCCGCAGCCACCCCGCCAGCTCACCCTGCGTCAGTTCGCCCTTGCCTAAAGGCACGGACACCAGCACCCGCTTCCTCCGCCCCGCCCCCTAGTCGTACTCCTCCCAGTTGGCCACCAGCCAGTCCTCCACCAGCCGCTGCGTCTTGAGGGCGATGGGCAGGTGCTTGGCTATGAGCCGCTCGACCTTCTGGCCGGAGGTCTTCTGCCGGAACTTGTATTTCGCCATGAACCGGTTGATGAGCGCCAGGACTTCATGGCCCTCCTTGCGGTTGAAGGGCGTGCTGTCGGGCTCGCCGGTGATCTTCGGGTCGTCGTCCTTGAGCGCTGTCCAGCCATACTTGTCCGCGAACGCAAGGTCCGCGCGCTCCATGATCGCCATAGGCCCTCCTTCCAGGCAACTGCCATTGCTGCGGATATATGCCCCCGGGCCCGGGCCCGCAAGCCCCTGCCCGGATTCCCCTCGCCCCACATCGCCCCTTGCCATCCCGCCAAGGGGTGGCTATAGCCTCCCCCATCATGACCAAAGACCTCATCATCGTTGAGTCACCCGCAAAGGTGAAGACAATCGGCAAATTCCTGGGCAAGGACTACGTCGTGGAGGCCTCCGTGGGCCACGTGCGCGACCTGCCCAAGGGCGACATGGGCCTGGACGAACAAAACGGCTATGCCCCGCGCTACGAGATCATCAAGGGCAAGGAGGACGTGGTGGGCCGCCTGCGCAAGGCCGCCAAGGCCGCGCGCCACGTCTACCTGGCGCCCGACCCGGACCGCGAGGGCGAGGCCATCGGCTGGCACGTGGCCGAGCTCATCAAGGGCCAGAACACCAACGTCAGCCGCATCCAGTTCAACGAGATCACGGCCCGCGCGGTGAAGGAGGCCCTGGAGCACCCCAAGCCCATCAACGACGACCTCGTCGGCGCGCAGCAGGCGAGAAGAGTGCTCGACCGCCTGGTGGGCTACAAGATTTCGCCCATCCTCTGGAAGCACGTCAAGCGCGGCATCTCGGCCGGGCGCGTGCAGTCCGTGGCGCTCCGGCTCATCGTGGACCGCGAGCGCGAGCGCCGGGCCTTCGAGCCCGTGGAGCACTGGGCGCTCAAGGCCAGGCTTGCGGGCGCCGCCCCGCCGCCCTTCCGCACCGATCTCTGGAAGGTCGGCGCCAAGACCGTGGCCCCGGGGCTGAAGGACATCGGCAGCCGGGAGGCGGCCGAGGCCCTGGAGAAGGCCGTGCGCGCCGGGACGTTCACGGTGGCGTCCGTGGAGGAGAAGGAGCGCGCCAAGAGCCCGCCGCCGCCCTTCACCACCTCGAGCCTGCAGCAGGTGGCCAACCGGGCCCTGGGCTTTCCGGCCAAGAAGACCATGGGCGCGGCCCAGAAGCTCTACGAGGGCGTGGAGCTGGGCGAAAAGGGCACGGTGGCGCTCATCACCTACATGCGCACCGACTCGGTGCGCATCGCCGACGAGGCCAGGGTGGCCGCGCGCGAGTTCATACTGCAGCGCTATGGCGACGCCTACGCGCCCGCCAAGGTCAAGGTCCACAAGAGCAAGGGCGGCGCCCAGGACGGCCACGAGGCCTGCCGCCCCGTGGACGCGGCCCTGACGCCGGAGGCCGTGAAGGCCTTCCTTCCCTCGGACCAGTATCGGCTCTACCAGCTCATCTGGCGGCGCTTCGTGGCCTCGCAGATGTCCGACGCGCGCTTCCACGACACCACCGTCACCGCCAAGAACGGCAAGACCCTGTGGCGGGCCAAGGGCGAGCGCCTGCTCTTCCCGGGCTTTCTGAAGGTCCAGGGCCTGGAGGCCCCGGACCCGGACGCCGTGGTCGAGGACGGCTCGGAGCAGCTGCCCAAGCTGGACATGGGCGAGGCCTTGCAGCTCCTGGAGCTCACCAGCGAGCAGAAGTTCACCCAGCCGCCCCCGCGCTACACCGAGGCCACCCTGGTCAAGGCGCTGGAGGAGCAGGGCATCGGCCGGCCCAGCACATACGCCGCCATCATCAGCACCCTGCAGGACCGCGAGTACGTGGCCATGGAGGACAAGCGCTTCGCGCCCTCGGAACTGGGCAGCACGGTGAGCGACAAGCTGGTGGCGCATTTCGCCACGCTCATGGACATCGGCTTCACGGCGGGCATGGAGCGCAAGCTCGACGAGATCGCCGCGGGCTCGCGCACATGGGCCGCGGTCATCGAGGAGTTCATGGCCGACTTCATTCCGGCGCTCAAGCTCGCCGGGGCCGAGATGGAGCGCGCCACCATCGACTCCGGCGTGGCCTGCGACCTGTGCGGCCGGCCCATGCACGTCAAGTTCGGCAAGATGGGCGAGTTTCTGGGCTGCTCCGGCTACCCGGACTGCAAGAACATCAAGGAATTCACCCGCGACGAGCAGGGGAGCATCCTGCCCAGCGACAAGGCGCGCGACGAGGTCACGGACATCCTCTGCGACCTGTGCGGCAGCCCCTTTGCGGTGAAGACCCCGCGCAAGGGCCGCACCCGCGAGCAGTTCCTGGGCTGCACGGGCTACCCCAAGTGCAAGAACATCAAGAACTTCACGCGCTCGGAAGCGGGCGCCATCGAGGTCCTGGCCGCCCCGCAGGTCATCAGCGCGGGCACTTGCCCGGAATGCGGCCAGCCCATGGTGGTTAAGACCGCGCGCAAGGGCAGCCGGTTCATCGCCTGCACGGGCTACCCCAAGTGCAAGCACACCGAGCCCCTGCCCACGGGCGTGAAATGTCCGCGCGAGGGCTGCACGGGCGAGCTGGTGGAGAAGAGCTCGCGCGGGGGCAAGGTGTTTTTCTCCTGCAGCAGGTATCCGGAATGCACCCAGGCCTTCTGGGACCACCCGCTGCCGGGCCCCTGCCCCCAGTGCGGCGGGGCGGTGCTGGTGGAGAAGAACACCAAGGCCAGGGGCCGGCACATCGCCTGCCCGAACAAGGACTGCGATTGGGTGAAGGAGCCGGAAGGCTAGCCGGCCGCCAGCGCCAGCCAACGACAAAGGCCCGCTCCCCGTTCTCCGGGGGCGGGCCTTTGTCGTTGGCGGAAAAAGCGGGCGCCGCGCTAGAGCTCGATGTTCTGGTGCTTGGCGATGAGTTCAAAGGCCCGGCGGGTCAGGTCGGTGATGTTGGGCTTGGAGATCTGGTCGTCCGCGCCCACGCTCTCGCCCTTGTGGCGCAGCCGGTCGGTGATGAGCGAGGAGAAGAGGATCACCGGGATCTCCTTCAGAAGGGGGTCGTCCTTGACGCGCTTGGTCAGGTTGTGGCCGTCCATGATGGGCATCTCGATGTCCGAGATCAGGATGTCCACGTATTCGGACATGGGCCGGCCCTCCTCGGCGGCGCGCTTCTTCAGCTCCACCAGCGTATCCCAGGCCTCCTGGCCGTTGACGGTCTGGGTGACCTCGAACCCGGCCTTCTCCAGCATGGTGCCGATCATGCGCCGGATGCTCGTGGAGTCGTCGGCGATGAGGGCGCGGAAGTGCTCCTTCTTGGAGGGCCTCTTGGCATCCTCGATGGAGGCCATGGCCGACTCCTCGATCTTCATGGCCAGGCTCGGGTTCAGGTCGGCCAGGATCTTCTCCATGTCCAGGACCAGGAGGATGCGGTCCTCGAAGCGCACCACGCCGGTGACGGAGTTGCCGGAGTATTCGTTCAGGTGCTTGCCCGGGGCCTCCACCTGGGTCCAGCTCAGGCGGTGGATGCGCGTGACGCCGGAGACCATGAAGGCCGAGATCATGCGGTTGAACTCGCTGACGATGACCTTGGTGCTGTCCTTGACCTCGGAAGCGCCCTTGCCCAGCCAGAGGGACAGGTCCACCAGGGGGATGATGCGCGAGCGCAGGTTGAAGGCCCCGCGCACCGAGGGGTGCGGTATCTCCGGCAGCTGTGTGACGCTGGGCATGCGGATGATCTCCAGCACCTTGGCCACGTTGACGCCGTAGTAGCCCCGGTAGGCATTGCCGGCCGCGTCCGTCCCCTCGTCGATGAAGAACTCCACAAGCTCCAGCTCATTGGTGCCGGATTCGAGCAGTATGTTGGTCTGGGCCATGCGCCCCCCTGTGGAAGGTTCGGTTGCACTTGCTTTTCGGACTGATTCTTACTGCACTTTATGCCTGCTGTAAATCAGGGCCATTCTTTCGGCCGGTCGTGGTCGCGGGGCCGGAATTTGTCTTCAGAGGCCGATTCGCGGGCGATTTGTGTTGACATGTTCCCCCCGGCAGCACTAATACTCACACTTAAACTGGAAATAGTTTAGAAATAGTCGCGCATTCGTCCAAACAAGCCGCGCCCAGGTGCCGGGACAACCCTTGTCCCGCAGGCGTCGGTGGTCTGTCAGGCCTTGCCTGGCGCGGACCGGACGGTGTTTGATGGGACTACAGGGGTCGATGTGAATCTGAAGGAAAGGCTTTCCTCCACTGAGAACCTGCTGCGCTCCATCCGCAGCGGAGAAGCCTTTACATCCCTGCGCAAGCCCGCCGACAAGAGGCCCAAGGCCGAAACCAAGCCCGCCAACGGCGCAGACCCCGTGTCCGCGCTCTCGTCCATACCCATGCCCGCGCCCTCCAGAACCGCCTCCCCGGCGAAGCAGAACGTGCTCAACCGCCAGCTGTCCTTCGGCGCCGGTCCCAAGACCGCCGTGCTCGGAGTGGCCATGAGCGCCGGACGGCTGAGCCTGGCCCTGGTCTCCGGCGGAAGCCTCAAGCTCGCCGTCCGCTTTCCCTTCGGGCCCGACCAGGCGTTCGGGCAGAAGGGCTTTCCCGCCTTCCTGCGCACCTGTCTTGAGAGCGTCCGGGACAAGACGTCCAGGGCCAAGGTCTGGGCCGTACTGCGGACCCAGGACCTGGACCTGAACGTCCTCACCGTGCCCAAGCTCTCCGGCGCAAAGCTCAACGCCGCAGTGTACTGGACCCAGCAGAAGGAGAAGAAGTTCGCCGAGGCGGAGTACATCCTGGACTACGTGGTCCTGGGGCCGACCCGGGACTCCCGCGAGCCGCGCCTGGACGTGCTCACCTGCCTGGCCCGGCGCGTGGACGTGGACCGCCTGCGCGACGCCTTCCGGGAGGCCGGCTGCCCCCTGGACGGCATCACCACCACCCCCAGCGCCATGCAGCGCCTCTACCGGCTGCCGGGCGCGCCCCAGGGCTTTTCCCTGGCGGCGAACATCCATGTGGAGGCGGACTTCTCCATCATCGGCCTGTATGAGGAGGGCCGGCTGCGCTTCAGCCGGTTCATCCGCTCCGGAACGGACAGCATGGCCGAGGCTTTGGTGGAGCATTTCCAGGAGCTTGCCAAGCCCAAGGCCACCCAGACCGAGGAGTTGGAGCTGCCCCAGCCGGGCGCGCCCCGCGCCTCGGGGCCCCAGGGGCCTCCCGTGCTGCTGCCCCTGGACGCGGTGCAGGCCAAGGGTGTCTTGCGCCATGTGCTCATGGGCGCTCCGGCGCCGGCGGACGTGAGCCCCGCCCAGATTCCCGACGAGTCCAAGCTCCTTGGGATCATCGCCCCGGCCCTGGACCGCCTGGCCAAGCAGGTGGAGCGCACCCTGGAGTACTTCGCCACCACGCATCAGCAGCGGTGCGACGTCGTGCACTTCAGCGGCCGGGTCTTCGGCTCGCAAGGCCTGCTCCAGGCCTTGGCGGGCCTGCTGGGCTACCCCCACGCGGCCTTCGACGCCACCTCCATGCTGCCCGCCAAGCCGGGCGTGGTGTCCCAGGCGGACCGCATGGCCCTGGCCCCGGCCATCGCGGCCAGCTTCTCCGAGCCGGACAAGGGCATCAACCTGCTGCGCAATTTCAAGCAGCGCGGCGCGGAGCAGTCCCGCAGGACCGTCACCCGCAGCCTGATCCTGGGCCTGGCGGCCAGCCTGCTGCTGGTGGGCGCGGCCGGGCAGTGGCTGGAGCACGGCAATGCGGCCAAGCGCCAGGAGCTGGCCCTGGCGAAAAGCCGGCTGGCCGCTTTCGGGCCGGCCATTGACGAGAGCACCCTGACCCTTTCCGTGGCCCAGTTCAAGGCCCGGCAGGAGACCATGCGGGCGGCTGCGGGCCGCTTCACGGCCCCGGCCGTGCTGGCCGAGCTGGCGCGTCGCGCCCCGGCCAACGTCAAGATTCTGAACATGACCCTGGACATGGCCGCCCCGGCCCCGGCCCCTGGATCGGCCCCGGCCCCTGGGTCGGCCCCGGCCGCCCCGCCGGCCCAAGGCAAGGTCCAGGCCGCCGACCTCCTGACCCTTGAAGGCGTCATCCTGGGCGACAAGGCCGGCTTTGAGCCCACGCTGTCGCGGTTCATCATCGAGCTGCAGTCCTCGCCGCTGTTCAGCATGCCCGTGGTGCACCAGACAGGGCTGAAGGACCTGGGCGCAGAGGGCCAGGTGCTGCACTTCGTCCTGCACATGGGGGTGGTCTGATGGCCTTCAACATGGACCTGAAGCTCGCCCTGGCCCCGGAGATGCGCAACCTGGCCCTCCGCGTGGGCCTGGGCCTGCTGGTGCTCCTGGCGGCGTTGTATGTCCTGGTCTTCATGCCCCTGCACGCGCGGGTGCGCCTCGAAGGCGACCTCGCGGACGCCCGTGAGCGCGCCAGCCGCCAGATGGAGCTCATGCCCGCCTGGGCCAGCATGGCCGGCATGAACCAGAACGCCAGCCTCGGCGCGCTCAATGTGCCCAAGGCCGAGCCCGTGCCGCGCACCCGGGTCTACCTCATGCCCGAGCAGATCTCGCACATGGCTCGGGCCGTGGGCGTGGAGCCCCTGGATGTGACGCTCAACGCGGCCTCCCTGGGCCAGGACCCCTCGTCCATCCAGGCCCAGGGGGTGTTTTCCGGCCAGATGGAAGGCATGCGCGAGCTGCTCATGAGCCTCGCCCGGATGCCGTCCCTGGCGCGCATGGAGCGCGTGGAGCTGCGGGCTGTGGAAGGTCGGCTGGAATTGTTCCTCCAACTGCGCATCGCCTTGGCGAACTAGCGCGGGCGCGGGCAGGATAGGGCGCATGCAGAAGCGGGAAAAGCAACTCTTGGGGGTGATGGCCCTGGCCCTGGCGGCGGCGGGCTTCATGTATTTCTCCGCCCCCAAGGGCACCGCCCCCAAGGCCGCGACCACCGCCGCCAGCAAGGCCCTGGTGGAGGAAGTGAACAAGAACGTGGACCAGGCCAAGCTCACCCCGCAGCAGGTCTACCGCATCGGCCTGCTGCTGGAGAAGAGCCCCGGCAACCCCTTCTTCGGCGGCACCGGCGGCATCAGCGCCGACGAGGGCCCGGGCCCGGACGGGACCGGCGGCAGCGCGGAGTTTGTTTACAGCGGCTACATGAAGCTTGGCCAAAAGACATATGCGGTGGTGAACGGCGTGGAATATGCGAGCGGCGACGAGCTGGCCGAGGGCGGCTACCGCGTTCAGGCGATAGACAAGAATTTCGTTGTGCTGGAGCGAACGGATGGCTCCACGGGACGCAGGCTCACCAGGCGCGTTCCCCTCGTCGAGGACGACACGGACAAGATCCGCATACGGGTGGTCAAAAAAAGATGAAGCAAAAGCCCATCACCTACCCGGCCCTCCTGATGCTGGCGCTCTGCTCCTTGCTGCTCTCCTGCGCCTCCGGCGGCAAGCCCAAGGTCGGCTCCACCGAGGATTCCGTGGAAACCTGGAAGGCCATGGAAAAGCAGGCCCAGGGCCACTCGCCCCGGGGCCAGTTCATGCTCGCGGAGCCCCCGGTGGTCATCGACCGGCCGGAGCTCATCGACGTGGCCAAGCGCGACAGCCAGCGCGCGCTGCCGCAGACGCGCGTGTCCCTGCGCATGCACAACGCCGACGTGGTGGCCGTGCTCCAGGCCCTGTCGCGCGCCGCGGGAAAGAGCATCGTGGTCAGCCCCGGCGTGGCCGGCGTGCTCAACGTCAATTTCGTGGAGCGCCCCTGGGAGGAGGTCTTCCGGGCCATCCTGAGCGCCAACAGGCTCACCTACAGCTTCGACGGCGACACCCTGCGCGTCATGGCCCAGACGGACCTCCAGGGCGCCCTGGACCTGGAGGGCATCAAGCGCAAGACCCAGAGCGAGCGCACCGCTGCCCTGGCCGAGGAGCCGCAGGTCACCAGCGTGGCCAAGGTGCGCTTCGCCGACGCCAAGCTCTTGCAGAAGACCGTGGAGGGCTCCCTGTCCAAGAACAAGGACAACAAGCCCATCGGCTCCGTGTACGTGGACGAGCTGACCAACTCCCTGATCATCCAGGGCGTGGAGCAGGACCTGTCCAAGATCAGCAGGCTTTTGGCAAAGCTCGACGCCCCGCGCGCGCAGGTCAAGCTCAAGGCCCACATCGTGGAGACCACCAGGGAGGTGGCCCGCGACCTCGGCATCATGTGGGGCGGCCTGACCCAGAACAAGATCGGCGGGGGCAACAACAGCAACGTCTACGTCATTCCCGGCGGCACCAGCACGGGAGCGGGCACCTTCGACGGCAAGTACACCAGCGTGCTCGGCTCGGGCATCGCCAACCAGGGCATGGGCATGCGCTTCCCCGCCAGCTCCGTGGTCAGCACCCAGACCGGCGCCAACCTGGGCCTCATGGTCGGCAGATACGGCGCGAACATCCTGGAGATGCAGCTCCAGGCCCTGGCCAACGACAACAAGCTGAACATCATCTCCAGCCCGTCCATCGCCACCATGGACAACCAGAAGGCCTACACCGAGTCCGGCGAGCGCGTGCCCTACCAGACCATCTCCGGAACCGGCGCCGACGCCACCTATTCCGTGGCCTTCCAGGACGCCGTGCTGCGCCTGGAGATCACCCCGCACATCATCGACGAGGAGTTCATCAAGCTCCAGGTGCTCATCCAGAAGGACGAGGTGGACAGCACCCGCGTGGTCTCCGGCAACCCGTACATCATCAAGAAGAAGACGGAGACCACCCTCATCGCCAGAAACGGCGAGACCGTGGTCATCTCCGGGTTGTCCAAGCTGCGCAACTCCCTGCGCGAGGCCGGGGTCCCCGGGGTCAAGGACGTGCCCGGCCTGGGCTGGCTGGCCAAGAGCGAGGCCAAGAACGACCTCAAGGACGAGTTCATGATCTTCATCACCCCCGAGGTGCTGGCCGACTGGCGGCAGGGGGAGCGCCAGAAGAGCTATGAGGAGCTGGAGAGGGAGACCTCCGCCGCCCGCCGCGAGGCCGAGCGCAGGGAGGAAAGCCAAAACGAAACGCCGGCCAAGGGCAGCGCCGTGCGCGAATACCGCAGCTCCGGGGTGGAAGGCGGGGTGCACGAGAAGCCCATGCCCATGGAGACCAGGAGCGCGTTGTCTCCGGAGCCCGCAGCCAAGGCCCCCGCGCCCGAGCCCGCGCCTG
>JAHJLB010000005.1 GCA_018822105.1 Pseudomonadota bacterium | reverse complement strand
CGGCCAGGCCGGCGGCCCGCCCCGGAGCGCCGGTGGCGAGGGGCAGCCCGGTCGCCGGCGCCGCAAGCGCTAGGGGGATACAGTGGCCGCACTGCCTCCGGCCCGCGCCGCAGCCCTGGACTGTCTGTCCGCCTGCCTGTTCGAGGGCCGCGACATCCAGGCCGCCCTGGACACGACCCTCCAGGCCGGCCCGCTGTCGGACCGCGACGCCGGCCTGGTCACCGAACTGGTCTACGGCTATTGCCGCCTGAAGGGCCGCACCGAGGCGATCCTCGGGCGGTTCCTCGACCCCAAGCGCCGGCTGCCGGACGAGGCCGCCCTGGCCCTGGGGCTGGCCGCCTACGAGATCATGCACCTGGACCGGGTGCCGGCCTACGCCAGCGTGAACTGGGCCGTGGACTGGGCCAAGGCCTACACCCGCGCGCACCTCTCCGGCCTGTTCAACGCCGTGCTGCGGCGCGTGTCGGACCTGGGCGACGCCGCGCGGACCATCAACGCCTACCGGGAGGGCGCGCGCGACGAGGCCCAGGTGTTCTCGCGCTTCTACTCCTGTCCGGAATGGATCGTGCGCCTGTGGCTGGAGCAGTACCCGCGCGAGGATGTGGCGCGCTTTCTGCGGGCCCAGGCCAGGCCGCCCGCCGTGGGCCTGGCCGTGGACGCCAGGGCCCTCGGGGCTGACCTTGGCGGCGGCGGGGCCCAGGCCGGCCTCCTGGCCGACCGCCTGGCCGGGCATCCCCTGTGCGTGGGCCGTTCCGGGCTGGGCCTGGCCTTCCAGGCCGGCACGTCCCTGGCGGCCCTGGCCGAGGACCTGGCCCTGACGCCGCTGGAGCTCTCCGCCCTGTACCGGCAGAGCTTCGCCGCGCGCGAGACCCTGGCCGCCCTTTCCCCCGCGCGCTGGAGCGCCCCGGTCTGGGACGCCTGCGCCGGCCGGGGCGGCAAGACCCGGCTGCTGCTGGAGGCGGGCCTGGCCCCGGTGCTGGCCAGCGACACCCACCAGGGCAGGCTCAAGGCCCTTGCCCGGGAGCTGGCCCCCTTCGCCGCCGACGGGCGGCTCCTGGTCTTCCGGGCCCGGGCCGACGAACCCGCGCCGTTTCCGGCAGGCGTGCGGCCGGCCAGCATCCTGCTCGACGCGCCCTGCACGGGCCTGGGCACCCTCTCGCGGCGGCCGGACATCAAGTGGAAGCGAACGCCCGAGGACGCGGCCAACCTGGTGCGCACCCAGGCGACCCTGCTGCGCCAGACCTTCGCGGCCCTGCCCCCGGGCGGCATGCTCTGCTATCTCACCTGCACCATGAACCTGGACGAGAACCAGCGCCAGGTGTCCGGCTTCCTTGAGTCCGAGCCCGCCGCGCGCCTGGCCGCCACCTGGTCCACCGGGCCGGAGACCCCCACGGGCGAGTTCTTCTACAGCGCCACCCTGACCAGGGCCGAGTGAACGGCAAAAGCGGTCCCCCCCCTTTACACGGCCCTTGGGGACAGGTATCCAGAAGCATGGAGCACCAGAACCCATGAGCGCGAAAAAGCCGCCCGCCGACCCTCCACCAGTCCCGCAGGACGACAGCGCAACCTGCGGCAGCGCCTTCCAGACGGCCTTTGAGGCCAGCCTGGCGGTCATGTACCTTCTTGAGCCCCGGACCGGGATCATCCAGGACGCCAATCCGGCGGCCAGCCTGTTCTACGGGCTCCAGCGCGGGGAGCTGGTGGGGCAGCCCGTGGAGAGCCTGTCCCTCCTGCCCGGGCGCACGGTGAAGAGCCTCCTGGCGGGCATCCGCAAGACCGGGGGCGGGCATTTCACCAGCCGCCACCGCCTGAAGAGCGGGGAGGAACGCGACGTGGAGGTCCACGCCACGCTCATCAGCCGGCCGGGCTGCCGCGCCAGCATCTTCGTCATCGTCCACGACATCACCGCGCGCGTCCAGGCCGAGAAGTCCCTGCGCGAGCGCGAGAGCCTGCTCCGGGCCATCCTGGACTCCGCCAGCGACGGTATCGGCTTCAAGGACCGCGAGCACGTCTACCGCGAGGCCAACCCGGCCTTTTGCCGGCTGCTGGGCCTGGAGTGCAAGGATGTGCTGGGGCGGACCAGCGCGGACTTTTTCGACCGGCGCAAGAGCGCCCTGCATGTGGAGAGCGACCGCCGGGCCATGAGCGAACGCGCGTCCATGGTCTACGAGAGCCGCTTCGAGACGCGCGAGGGCCTGCGCTCGCTCTGCGTGCACAAGGCCCCGGTCATCGACGGGCAGGGGGACTGCCTGGGCGTGGTCTTCATCACCCACGACAACACCGAGCAACGGGCGGCCGAGGCCAGGCTGCGCAAGTCCGAGGGTCTGCTCCGGGCCATGCTCCAGTCCGCCGAGGACAGCATCTACGTCACCGATGCCGAGGGCCTCCTGCGCGAGGTCAACCAGGCCTTCTGCGCCCTGGTGGGCAAGCCCGGCGAGGCCCTGCTGGGCCAGCCGCTCTCCGCCGCGTTCAGCGCACAAGAGCTGCACATCCAGCAGTCCACCGGCCAGCTGGCCATGTCCACCCAGGGCCCGGTGAACTTCACCCAGCGCTTCCAGCGGGCCGGGCGCGACATCTGGGTCAACGTGGTCAAGGCCCCGGTCATCGATGAAGACGGGGTCTGCCTCGGCGTGGTCGGCATGGGCCGCGACATCACCATCCAGAAGGTCGGCGAGCTGGCCCTGCGCGAGAGCGAGCGGCGCTATTCCGTGCTGGTGCACCAGTCTCCGGTGGGCGTGTTCGAGACCGACGCCAAGGGCCGGCTGACCTTCGCCAATGAGCGCCTGCTGCGGCAGACCGGCCGGACGCTGGAGCAGCTCCTGGGCGCGGACTGGCTGGCCTGCATCCATGCCGAGGACCGCCCGGGATTCGTTGAGGGCTGGCACAAGGCTCTGGGCGGGCGGAGCGAGTTCTCGGCCGAGGTGCGCCTGCGCACCTCGCGCGGGGCCGTGCTCTGGGTCTCCTTCCTCATGCGCCCCCTGCGCGACGGCGCGAGCCGGGTCGTCGGCTACCTCGGCGCGGTGAGCGACATCAGCGAGCGCAAGAAGGCCGAGGACCTGCGCGAGGATGTGGAGAAGATCATCCGCCACGACCTGAAGAGCCCCCTGGGGGCCATGGGCAATGCGGCGGAGCTGCTGGAGATGCTGGGGCCGCTCAACGCGGAGCAGACCCAGGTCCTGGGGGAGCTCCGCGCCCTGACCCAGCGCCTGTTGGGGCTCGTTGGCCTGTCCATGGACCTGCGGGCCATGGAGGACGGGCGCTATGTCCTGGAGTCGGAGCCGGTGGATGTCTGCCAGGTGCTGGAGGAGCTGCGGGCCGAGCTGCGGCCCCTGGTGGAGGACAAGGAGCTGCGGCTGCGCGTGGAGCAGCCGGCCGGCGGCGGGCCGTTCCTTGTCCTGGGCGAGCGCAGGCTCGTGGACACGGTGCTGGCGAACCTGCTCAAGAACGCGGCCGAGGCCTCGCCCACGGGCATGGAGGTCTTGGTGCGGCTGTGGCGGGAAGGCGCGGAGGCCGTGATCAGCCTGCGCAATTTCGGGGCCGTGCCCCTGGAGGTCCGCGAGCGGTTCTTCGAGAAGTATTCCACCTCGGGCAAGCGGGACGGCACGGGCCTGGGCACCTATTCGGCGCGGCTCATGGTGCGCACCCTGGGCGGCAGCATCGCCCTGGACGTCTCGGAGCCGGAGGCCACGACCCTGACCGTGCGCCTGCCGGCGGAGGATGCTGCGGCGCCGGCCGCCTAGTCCCCCGTGCCCCTGCTCCAGTCGCGGTCAAGCAGCTTGAGCGCCTCGGCCAGGGGCTGGGGCTCGGCAAAGAAATGCCCCTGCCCCAGGGTGCAGCCCAGGGCCAGAAGCTGGTCGCGCTGCTCCCGCGTCTCCACCCCCTCGGCCACCACGTCCATGCCCATGCCCGCCGCCAGGGAGACGATGGCCTGCACCACGCGCAGGCTCTGCAGCCCCTGCCCCAGGCCCGCCACGAAGCGCATGTCCACCTTGAGGGCGTTGATGGCGTATTGCTGCAGGGAGAAGAGCGAGGAGTAGCCGGTGCCGAAGTCGTCCAGGGCCACGCGCACCCCGCACTGGCGCAGCTGCCCGAGCCTGTGCGCCGCGGTGCGCGGGTCGTTCACGAGCTCGGACTCGGTGATCTCCACCAGAACGCCCTCCGGCCCGATGCCCGCGGCGCTCATGGCCAGGGTCAGGGTCTCAACCAGGTCGTTCTGGCTGAACTGCCGCCCGCAGAGGTTCACGTGCAGGGCGGGCGTGGTCTTCAGGCCGCTGGCCCTGGTCCAGGCGGCGGCGTCCTGGCAGGCCTGGCGCAGCACCCACCGGCCCAGGGGCACCATGAGGCCGCTGTCCTCGGCGGCGGCCAGGAACTCCGAGGGAGGCAGGAGCCCGCGCTCCTGGTGCCGCCAGCGCAGCAGGGCCTCGAAGCCGATGAGCGCCCCTTCCCGCATCTCGAGGATGGGCTGGTAGCGCAGCTCGAACTGGCCCTCGTCCACGGCGCGGCGCAGCTCGGTCTCCAGGGTCATGTGGTGCATGGCCCTGGCGCGCAGGCCGGAGTGGAAGACCTTGTAGCGGCCGCGGCCCAGGTCCTTGGCCCGGTACATGGCGATGTCCGCGTCGCGCAGCAGGTCCTCGGTGCTTTCATGCTCCCCGGAGGAGAAGACGATGCCCAGGGAGGCCGAGGTGTGGATCTCGCTTTCCCCCACCTGCACGGGGTGGCGAACGTCCTCCAGGATGCGCCCGGCGATGTGGATGGCGTCGCGCGGGGCGGCGATGCCGTCCAGGAGCACCACGAACTCGTCCCCGCCCAGGCGGGCCACGGTGTCCACGTCGCGCACCACGGCCTCCAGCCGCCGGGCCACGGTGGTCAGCAGCGCGTCACCGGCCAGGTGGCCCAGGGTGTCGTTGATGCGCTTGAAGTGGTCCAGGTCCAGCAGGAGCACCGCCAGGCGGTGGTCCGGGCCGCGCAGGGCGCGCTTGAGGGCGTGGTCCAGCCGGTTGCCGAACAGGGCGCGGTTGGCCAGGCCGGTAAGGGTGTCGTGCAGGGCGTGGTGCCGGAGTTTCTTCTGGGTGTTCACGCGCTCCGTGACGTCGCGGAGGCTCTCGATGGCGCCGATGAGCTCCCCCCCGGCGTTGAACAGCGGGGTGGCGATGATGGAGAGGTGCACGGGCCTGCCGCGCAGGCTGGGCACGGCGAACTCGGCGCGCAGGGTGTTGCCGACGCGGACCACGCCGGGGTACAGCCGCTCCAGGTCCGGGTCGTCGCCCAGCACCAGGTCCAGGAGGACTGGCCGGCGCTCGCCGTAGAAGGGCAGGGAGTACTCGTGGTCGCCCTGGCCGAGCATCTGCTCGGCGGGCACGCCCGTGAGCTCCACGATGGCCCGGTTCCAGGCGATGACCCGGCCCTGGCGGTCGATGACGAAGGTGGCGTCGGGCAGGAACTCCAGGATGTCCATGAAGCGCTGCTCGGATTCCTTGAGCATGCTCTCGGCGTGGTGGCGCTCTTCGATCTCGCGGGTCAGCGAGCGGTTGCGCTGGGTCAGCTCGCCGGTGCGCTGCTCCACCAGGCTCTCCAGCTCCTGGTTGAACCGGGCCAGCTTCTCGAAGCTGGCCTCCATCTCCCTCGCGTAGGACTCCTTGATCTCCAGGGCGCCGATGATGCCGTTGCGTGCGGCCTCCATGTGCTCGGCCATCTCGTTGAAGCCCTGGGCCAGCTGCCCCAGCTCGTCCTCCCGGGCCAGGGCAAGCCGCGTGTTGAGCCGGCCCAGGGCCAGGGACTGGATGCCCCCGCGCAGGGTCTGGATGGGCCTGGTGAAGGAATTGGCCAGCAGGATGCCCAGGCCCAGGGCCAGCAGCAGGGCCAGGGCCACGGAGTAGAGCACCATCCGCGAGGTGTCGCGGAAGCCCTGGCGGATGTCCTCGTCGCTGATCAGGGCCATGAGCGTGGCCACGGGGCGCCCCTGGTTGTCCAGCAGGGGGCCTGCGGCCATGGCGTAGGAGCCGCCGGGGCCGGGGCGGATGCCCAGGGACGTCTCGTCCTTGACGTCCGCGGGAGGGGGAAGGCCGAGGCCGGAGGCCGTGGCTGCGCCCTGGCCGTCGATGAGCGAGCTGGCCACGCGCTCGGACTCGTTCCAGCGCAGGGCGAAGTCGGCGCGCACCTGGTCCTTGAGCATGGTCAGCTGGGTGTTGCCCACGGGGTAGGTCACCACCACCACGCCCTGGACCTGCATGGTGCCAGGCGCCAGCACCGGGGCAAAGGCCTTGATGCAGAGGCCGCTTGGGTCCGCGTAATAGTCCGTGCTCCCGTAAAGCTCCAAGGCGCTCTTCAGGGCCGGGTTGTCCTCCCCGGTGGCGAAGCCCAGGGTCAGGTGGTCGCCGGAGCTTGAGGCGGCCATGCGTCGCCCGGCCATGTCGAAGACCTCCACCAGGCCCAGAAACCACAGGGAGCGGGATTCCTCCAGGAGGCCCGCCAGCGCCGGAGAGCCGATGCCGCCGCGCATCTCGGACAGGCCGGCCAGGTGGCGGGCCGTGGTCTCGGCCTGGCGCGAGAGCCGCAGCAGGGAGTTCTGGGCCTCGCGCAGGGCGGCCAGGGTCTGGCCGTTCAAGTCCGCCTCCATGCGCCGCAGGTGGATGTACATGTTGGACACGGTGGCCAGGAACACCGTGGCCACCATGCTCAGCAGGAACACAGCCACAAGGCGGTTGCGCACGGAGCTGCGCAGGAGGCGGGGCAGGCGCGGCTTCAGAGGCACGGCTAGGGCTCCCTGTAGGCCTTGGCGAAACGGATGGTGCCGCCGGTGGGCTGCAGGGTCACGCCCTTGATGGAGTCTTGCACGGCCAGGGTGTCGCGCACATGGGCCAGGGGCACTGCCGGGGCCTCGGCGGCCACGAGCCGCAGGATCTGGCGGAAGAGGGTGTTGCGCTCGCCTTCGTCGCGGCTGGCCTCGGCCTGGTTCACCAGGGCCTGGAAGCGCTCGTCGCGCCAGCGGGAGAAGTTGCCGCTGGAGTCCCAGCCCAGCTTGTAGCGCAGCAACTCATGGGGGTTGGGCGTGTCGAAGGTCCAGCCGCTCAGGATCAGGTCGTGCTCGTTTTGGCCTGCCCGGGCCACATAGTCCGCCCAGGGCACGGTGACGATGCGCACCCGGATGCCGAGCCCGGCCAGGGCCTGGCGGATGGCCTGGGCCATGCGCCGGGGCTCGGCCAGATAGGGCCTCGGGATGTCCATGACCTGCAGGGTGGCCCCGAAGCCCCCGGAGAGGCCCTCCCGCGCCAGCAGCCTGCGGGCCTGGGCCAGGTCGCCCTTGGCGTTGACCTCGTCGGCCACGAAGCCGGTGTCCATGAGGGCGGGCGGCAGCAGGGCGGCGGCGGGCACGGCGGACTGGCCGTAGACCAGCCGTGCCAGGGCCTCGCGGTCCAGGGCCAGAAGCACGGCCCGGCGCACGTTTGTGCGGCGGAAGTGCCCGCGCTGGGTGTTGATGCCGAGGTAGGCGATGTTCAGCCCGGCCACCCGCAGGATCTGCACCCCGGGCATCTTCTCCAGCAGCGGCAGGTCCGAATGCGGGATGCCGGTCATGGCGTCGGCGCGCCTGGTCTGGAACTCGAGGAAGCGCGCCCCGGCGTCGGGGATGGTGCGGAACACCAGGCGCTCCAGGCGCGGCGCGCCGCCCCAGTAGTGCGGGTTGCGGACCAGGGTGACGGACTCCCCGCGGCGCCACTCCAGGAACTGGAAAGGCCCGGTGCCCACGGGGTGGCTGCCGATGTCCGCCCCCCACCTCTCCAGGGCCTGCGGGCTCAGGATGGGGGCCTGGGAGGCGGCCAGGGAGAAGAGCAGGGAGGCCGAAGGCCGGTTCAGGCGGATGCGCAGGGTGGTCTCGTCCAGGGCCTCGGCCCCGGCCACATGCTCGAACAGGGCCTTGGCCGTGTACATGCCGGGCGCGTGATAGGGGTTCGCGGGGTCCACCTGGCGCATGATGGCGATGGCCGCGGCCTGGGCGTTCATGGGGCTGCCGTCGTGGAAGCGTACGTTCTTGCGGATGCGGAAGGTCCAGGCCAGGCCGTCGGGCGAGACTGTCCAGGACTCGGCCAGGGCGGGCTCCACCTGCAGGCAGCCGTCCTTGACGCGCACCAGGCCCTCGCAGATCTGGCCCGTCACGAGGGCGGACTCCGAGTCGCTGGCCCGCGCCGGGTCGAGGGTCACGGAGTCCCCGCCGCGCACCAGGGTCAGGGTGGCGTGGGCGTCGGCCCCCAGGGCGGGGCCGGCCGTCAGCAGGGCCAGGGCCAGGGTCACGGCGGCGAGGCCGCGCGGGGCGCTCATCGGATGCTGGCCTTGGCGAAGCGGATGACGCCGGATTGGTGGTTGACGATGCCCTGGACGTTCTTGGCCCGGGCCAGGAACTGGCTGGCGTGGGCCAGGGGCAGCAGGGGCAGCTCCAGGGCGGCGATCTCCTGCACTTGGGCCAGGAGCTCCTCCCGGGCCTTCGGGCTGGCTGTGGCCTTGGCCTGGGCCAGGAGGTCGTGGACGCGCTGGTCGCGGAAGAAGCTGATGTTGCTGGCGTGGGGCTTCACCGCGTTGTCCCGGTCCAGCAGGTGCTCCAGCATCTCGCCGGCGTCGCCGGTGCTGATCCAGCCCAGCAGGCAGAGGTCGTGCTCCCCGGAGTAGGCCTTGGTCAGGTAGGTGGCCCAGTCGTGGGTCACGATGCGCGCGCGGATGCCGACGGCCGCCAGGTTCTCCTGGATGAAGCGGGCGATCTTGTCGGGTTGGGGCATGTACGGGCGGGACACGGGCATGGCCCAGAGGGTGGTCTCGAAGCCCTGGGCCAGCCCGGCCTGGCGCAGCAGCCTCCTGGCCTGGGTCGGGTCGTAGGCGGTGTCCGGGGCCTTGGCGTCATGCCCCGGCATGTTGGGCGGCACCAGGGTCAGGGCCTGGGTGGCCATGCCCTGGAAGATGGACTTGACCAGGACCGGGCGGTTGATGGCGTGGGCGATGGCCCGGCGCACCAGCGGGTTGTCCAGGGGCGCGTGCTCGGTGTTCATGGCCAGGTAGCCCACGTTCATTCCAGGCTTGCCGTCCAGGGTCAGGGCCGAATTGCGGCGCACCTCGCCCAGCTGCCCCGGGGTCAGGCCGTCCATGGCCTGGATGCTGCCGGCGCGCAGTTCCAGCAGCCGCACCTCGGGGTCGGGCACGACCTTGAAGACCAGGGTGTCGATCTTCGGCGCCCCGCTGAAATGTCTGGGGTTGGCCTTGAGGATGATGCGCTCCCCCTTGATCCAGGACTCCAAGGCGAAGGGCCCGGTGCCCACGGGGAGCTTGTCGAATCCGTCGCCCGCGGCGCGCACCGCGGCCGGGCTCACGATGTAGCAGGAATGCCGCGCCAGGGAGTTCAGGAACAGGGGGTCGGGCGCCTTCAGGGTGATGCGCAGGCTGTGCTCGCTTGTGGCCTCCACCGCGCGCACGCCGCCCAGGCTGGGGTCCATCTTGCTGAACTGGGACCGGAAATAGGGGTGGGCCGGGTCGATCTTGCGCAGCAGGGAGAACTGCGCGGCCTGGGCGTTCATGGGGCTGCCGTCGTGGAAGCTCACCCCCCGGCGCAGGCGGAAGGTGTAGGCGAGGCCGTTTTCGGAGACGCTCCAGGCCTCGGCCAGGGCCGGCTCGATGCGCGTGGAGTCGTCGGCGTAGCGCACCAGGCCGTCGAAGACGTTCTCGATGACCATGGCCGACTCGTTGTCCAGGAATTTGGCGGGATCGAGAAAGGTGGCGTCGGCGCTGCGTCCGAAGACCAGGGTCCTGGTCCTGGGCTGGGCGGCCGCGTCTGCGCCCAGGAGCAGGAGCGACAGCAGCATCGCAAGGGTGGTGGTCAGGCGCACAATGTCCTCCTCCTGCTCCGCGGCGCACCTCCATCTGGAGGGGGGGAGCCTTGTTCATTTTGCCCCAGGACGGGGGAAAAATCCAGCGGGAATGCGCGGCGTTGTGCCAAGTCTTGCATAGATGGATCGTATTTGACAAATAGAAGGATGGAGCATAGCCAAAACACCAACAATTTGTATTGACGCATGTTTTTTGTTGCGCTTGTTGCGGGCGCTGAGAATCAACGAGGAGGGGAAAGATGGAGGCAAGGAAGGGCCTGTTCGCGGGCAAGGGCGAGATACTTTTGGCCGGGGCCGTCATCGGCCTGTGCGCCGTGCTGCTGCAATATGCCGGAAACCCGGCCAACATGGGCGTGTGCGTGGCCTGCTTCCTGCGCGACATGGCCGGGGCCCTGGGGTTGCACCGGGCCGCGCCGGTGCAGTACCTGCGGCCGGAGATTCCGGCCTTTGTCCTGGGCTCCCTGGCCGCGGCCCTGCTTGGCGGCGAGTTCCGCTCCCGCGCCGGGTCCGCGCCGGTGCTGCGCTTCTTCCTGGGCATGAGCGCCATGGCCGGGGCCCTGGTGTTCCTGGGCTGCCCCTGGCGCGTGCTGCTGCGCCTGGCCGGTGGCGACGGCAACGCCCTGTTCGGCCTGGCCGGGCTGTTGTCCGGCATCTACCTCGGGCACCGCTTCGCCAAGTCCGGCTTCGCCCTGCCCGCAAGCCAGGCCCAGTCCACCTTCTCCGGCCTCATGCTGCCCCTGGTCGCCGCGGGCCTGCTGGCGGCCAGGCTTTTCCTGTCCCCGGACCCGGCCACGGGCAGCCTGGGCTGGCTCTGGTCCTCGGTCAAGGGGCCTGGGGCCGCGCACGCGCCGCTTCTGGCCTCCCTGGGCGGCGGGCTTTTGATCGGCGTGCTGGCGCAGCGCAGCCGCTTCTGCACCGTGGGCTCCCTGCGTGAGCTGTTCACCCGGCGTCAGATGCACCTGATCTATGGCGTGGCCATGTTCCTTTTGGCGGCCCTGGTCGGCAACCTCGTGCTCGGGCAGTTCCATCCCGGTTTCGAGGGCCAGCCCGTGGCCCACACTGCCTCCCTGTGGAACTACCTGGGGATGCTTGTGGCCGGCCTGGCCTTCAGCCTGGCCGGCGGCTGCCCCGGCCGGCAGCTCATCCTGGCGGGCGAGGGCAGCGGCGACGCGGCCTCCTTCGTGCTGGGCATGCTCACCGCCGGGGCCCTGGCCCACAACATGGGCTGGGCCAGCTCACCCGCCGGGCCGGGCCCCAACGCCCTGGCCGTGGTGGTGGTGTCCCTGGGCTTCTGCCTGGCCGTGGGCTTCTGGCACCGCAAGGCGGCCTAGGCCCCGGAACAATATAGAATGCAATGCCAACGGCCCGGCGGGATGCGCTCCTGCCGGGCCGTTGTCGTCGGCTGGACCGGGCCGGCCCCGGCCGGAGGTCGCCTAGAGCCGGACCAGGCGCAGGAAGCCCAGCACGAAGCCGATGGCCCCGAGGTCCACGTTGTAGTTGCACAGGGCCATGGCCGTGCAGAAGCTCCAGAGCAGGACCAGGGCCTGGCCGCTCACCAGCAGGGTAAGCGCCCCGAAGAGCAGGCTCGACAGGCCCCAGGCGTCGTGGAGCTGCCCCCAGAGCACGCCCTGGCGCAGGGCCATGAGCAGGGCGTCGCCGCCGCCAGCGCCCACGGGCGTGTCCACCACGTAGATGCGGAAATAGAAGCAGCCCACGTAGGTCAGGGCGAAGAGGGCAGCGGCCAGAAGCGTCTTGCGCGACACAAAGACCTCGCGGGGCTGTGGTTGAGGGAACGTCTGTGTGTGCCGTCCAGCCGCGGCCCTGTCAAGGGCTGTTGCCCCCGGGCCGGATTGCGTCTACCCTGTGCGCACGAGGTGCCCCATGCCCCAGCGCCGCGCCGCGCCCGCCCTTGCCGTTCTGCTCTGCCTGGGACTGCTCTGCGCCTGGCCTTCGGGCCTCTTGGCCGCTTCCGCCGCGCAGGCGCCCCCGGCGGGGCAGGGCTCCCGGCTGGTCCTGGCCGCCTTCCACCTGCGCCACGAGGGCGGGGGCGGGCCCCTTGCGGCCCTGGAGGTTCTGGATGCGCCCCGGGGCGGGGTTGAGGCCGCGGCAGACGGTGCGCCCGCAGATGATACCCCGGCGGACGAGGCCGGAGAGCTGGCCCTTCGGGCCCTGGCCTACCGCCAGCTGGGCAGGAACGCCGAGGCCGTGGCCGCCCTGAACCGCCTGATGCTCCTCCGGCGCGACCTGCCCCCGGCGGCCCTGGCCGACGCCTTCACGGAGCGCGGGCAGGCCCTGGGGGCGCTGGGCCATCAGGCCCGGGCCGCAGAGGATTTTGCCGCGGCCCTGGCCCTGGCCCCCAGGCACGTCCCGGCCCTCATGGCCCGGGCCGACCAGGCCTTTGCCCTGGGCCAGGCCGGCGAGGCCGAGGCCGGGTACTCCCTGGTCCTGCAGGCCGAGCCGGAGAACGTCCCGGCGCGCATCAACCGGGGCGTGGCCCTGGACGAGCAGGGCCGCTACCAGGAGGCCATCGCCGACTTCACGCGGGCGCTGGAGCTGGAGCCGGACTCGGCCGTGGCCCTGGCGAACCGCGGGGTGTCGCGCTCCCAGGCCGGGGACATGGTTGGCATGTGCGCGGACTACGCCTCGGCCTGCCGCCTGGGCGCGTGCCACAGGCTGGGGGCGGCGCAGGCCATGGGCTATTGCCGGGACGGGCGCTGAAGGGCGCTTGCCGCGGGGGTCAGGCCCCGGCGTCCAGCCTGGAGAGCAGCTTCGTGGAGTTGGCGTGGTTCGGGTCGATGGAGAGGGCGGTCAGCAGGAACTTCCGGGCCATGTCGTCCTGCTTGGACAGGTGGTAGGCGCTGGCCATGTTGAAGGCCACCACCGCCGCGGTGCGGTGGAACTCCGGGTCGGTGCGCAGCACGTGCTCGTAGCATTCCACGGCCTGGCTGTGCTGCTGGCCGTCGGCATAGGCCAGGCCCATGTTGTAGAGCACGCGCTCGTCGTCCGGGACCACGGTGAGGGCCTTCTTGTAGTTGTCGATGGCCTCCTGCCACTTGCCCTGCTTGCGCATGGCGATGCCCAGGCGGTTGAAGGTGGCCATGTCCTCCTTGCTCAGGTTGTCGCCCTTCATCTCCAGGATCTTGAAGTAGTACTTCTCGGCCATGGCCGGGGAGGACTCGCTCACGCTCTCGGCGATGTCGGTGACGATGCGGTCCACGTAGCTTGAGGCCTCGCGCTGGGCATTGGCGATGGCCTCGCCGAAGTAGACCTCGGCCTTGTCCATGTCCTTCTTGCGCACGTAGACCTTGCCGATCTCGCATTTGCGCTCGGTGTTCAAGGGGCTGATGACGTCGAGCTTCCTCATGTAGTGCAGGTAGTTGTCGTCGTCTTCGCCCTGGTGCACGGAGGCCAGCTTCTTCAAGGGCTCCAGGTACAGGGTGGCGCCCTGGTGGGCCGCCTCGTAGGCCTGGATGGCCTCCTCCCGCCGGCCTTCGATGAGCAGGGCGTCGCCCAGGAGCATGAGCGCCACCGGGCTTTTGTCCTTGACCTTCAGGATGGCCGCGCTGATCTGCTTGACCTTGTCCGTCTCGCCCAGCTCCAGCAGGCGCTTGGCCTCCTGCACCAGCTGGCTGAGCTTGCCCTGGGGCTTGATGGCCCCGGCCATCTTCTCGATGAGGGTGTCCACGCTCACCGGCTTGGTCAGCACGCTGTCCACGCCGATCTCATAGAGCTGCGACAGGGCGTCCTTGCTGGTCTCCTGGGTCATGACCAGGATCTTGGCCTCGGCAAAGGCCCCCTTGAGCCCGCGCATGAACTCCAGGGTCGGCGCGCCGCGCAGCATGCGGTCGGCCAGGACGAGCACCGGGGACTTGTGCCCCAGGTGGTCGCGCACGCTCTTCAGGGCCTGGCCGGCGTCCTGGTAGACCTCCAGGCAATCGGCCTTGATGCTTAGGGTCTTCAGTATGGTGGTGCGCACGGTGCGCACAAAGAGCGGGTCGTCGGAGAGCATGACCAGGAAGCCGTGCTGGGTTTCCAGGAAATCGCGCAGGTCCTGGTCGAATTTCGGAGGCGTGGGCAGCATTTCTTTCTCCCGGCTGGGCGGTCTGCGGCCTTGGTGCAGTGCAGACCACGGCGATCTTTATGCTGCTGTCATACATGCAGTCCGTCTGGTTGTCGAGGTTCGGCGCGGGGGATTGCTGCGCCGGGGTTTGGCTGCGGCCTGACAAGGCGCTGACGCGGCGGCAGGAATTTCTCTCCCCTCCAGAGCTTCGAGTCTTTTTCTAGACACTTTCGATACGCGTAACAATTCTGAATGACTTGAGAAATATCTGTTGGCATGGCCTGTGCATTCTCGTCGGCCAAAGGGAATGTTTTTTCGAACAAGGAGGTTTCCGTCATGTCTTTGGTGATCAATCACAATCTGATGGCGATGAACGCCACCCGCAACCTGCAGAATGCCTACGGCTCCCTGGCGACTTCGACCAGGCGCCTGTCCTCGGGCCTGCGCGTGGGCACCGCCGCCGACGACGCCGCCGGCCTGGCCATCCGCGAGCTCATGCGCGCGGACATCAAGAGCATGAACCAGGGCATCCGCAACGCCAACGACGGCATCTCGATGATCCAGGTGACCGACGGCGCGCTGCAGGTCATCGACGAGAAGTTGATCCGCCTGAAGGAACTGGCCATGCAGGCCTCCACGGGCACCTACTCCTCGGACCAGCGCCTGATGATCGACTCCGAGTACCAGGCCATGTGCTCGGAAATCACGCGAATCGCCAACGCCACGGATTTCAACGGCATCCACATGCTGAACGGGCATCTTTCCGGCAGTTCGGTGACGCACAACGGCAACGGCATCGACTCCATCGGCGCCCTGAAGATCCACTTCGGCTCCGGCAACGACTCCTCAGAGGACTACTACTACGTGTCCATGGGCAATTCCACGGCCTCGGCCCTGGGCATCGGCCAGCTGGCCGGGCACAAGTACGACAGCACGGACGCCCTCTACAACACCGCGGCGGACCACGCCGGCAAGTCCATCTCCACCCAGGAGCTGGCCCAGCAGACGCTGAACGCCATCAACCAGGCCATCATCTCCAAGGACAAGATCCGCGCCAGCCTGGGCGCCCTGCAGAACCGCCTGCAGAACACCATCACCAACCTGTCCATCCAGGCCGAGAACATGCAGGCCTCCGAGTCGCGCATCTCCGACGTGGACGTGGCCCAGGAAATGACCGAGTTCACCCGCCAGCAGATCCTCAGCCAGTCGGCCGTGGCCATGCTGGCCCAGGCCAACTCCCTGCCCAAGATGGCCATGCAGCTCATCCAGGGCTAGCCGCGGCAGGATCCATAGGCAACGGCTTTTAGGCCGGAAGGGGCGACCCTTCCGGCCTTTTCCGCATCTTCCATTGGCCGGGCGGGCATGGTATGTTTCGGCGCAAGGCCGCCACTCCCGGCGGCGCGAGGAGGAAGACCCATGCGGCGTGTGCTGGCCTTGGTCGTGCTGTTTCTGCTCATCCCCGCCCTGGCCCGGGCGCAGGACGCCGTGCTGCGCCTGGAAACCCGGCCCGGCGTGCAGATGCCCGTGTATCTCATGCCACGGCCTGGCTCCGTGGCCACGCTGCTATTGCTCTCCGGCGGCCAGGGCGGCATGGGCCGCCTGGAGGACGGCCAACCCACGAGCCGGAATTTTCTGGTGCGCAGCCGGGATCTCTTCGCCCAGGCAGGGTTCGACGTGGCCGTGCTGGGCCTGCCCTCGGACAAGAAATATGGGCTGAGCGCCCAGGACAGGCTGGGGGCTGAGCATCTGGAGGATCTGCGGAGCGTGGTCCGGCAGCTCAAGGCCGCAAGCGGCCTGCCGGTGTGGCTGGTGGGCACGAGCATGGGCACGGTGTCGGCCACGGCGGCGGCCATCGCCCCGGGCGCGCAGGACCTTGCCGGGGTGGTGCTGACCTCGAGCATCACCGGCCGGCAGAAGACCGGCGCGGTGCCGACCCAGGACCTGGCGGCCATCCGCATCCCGGTGCTGGTGCTGCACCACGCCCAGGATGGCTGCAGGTTCTGCGTCCCGTCCGAGGCCGCCCGCATGGTGGGCTGGCTGGAGAACGCCCCGGTGCGCCGGTTCATTCTGGTGGATGGAGGCGAGGGCGCAGCGGGCGATCCCTGCGAGGCCCTGCACCACCACGGGTACATCGGCATGGAGCAGGAGGCCGTGCGCCTGATCACGGACTGGATCAGGAATCCGGCGCCGTGACCCCTCCGGCCGGCCCAGGCCGCCCCTGGGCGGTCCCGGCGTCCTGCGCCGTGGAAAGGTGGGCCAGGGCCGCGGCCGCGGCGGACTGCTCGGCCTTCTTCAGGCTGCCGCCACCGGCCCGGAAGCGGGCGCCGTCCGGCAGCAGCACCTCCACGACGAAGATCTTGCTGTGCTCCGGCCCGCTGGACTCCACCAGGGCATACTGCGGCCGCTCGCGGTGGGTCTCCTGGGTGATCTCCTGCAGGCGGCTCTTGAAGTCCTTGGCCGGCGGAGCGGCGGCGGTTTCGGGAAAGCGGGGCCCGAGCAGGCGCAGCACCAGCTCGCGCGCGGCGGAAAAGCCCCCGTCGAGAAACACCGCGCCGAGCAGGGCCTCCAGGGCGTCGGCCAATAGCCCGTCGCGGCCGCGCCCGCCCTGGGCCTCCTCGCCCCGGCCCAGGCAAAGGCGCCGCTCCAGCCCGATCTGGCGGCCCACCTCGGCCAGGGTGGCGGTCTTCACCAGCTTCGAGCGCACCTTGGTCAGCAGGCCCTCGTCGGCGTCGGGATAGCGCTCGTAGGCCTCCTGGGTCACGCACAGCTCCAGCACGGCGTCGCCCAGGAACTCCAGCCGCTCGTTGGATTCGCCCGGGCAGCCCCGCTCGTTGGCCCAGGAGCTGTGCGCCAGCGCCAGTTCGAGCAGCTTGACTTGCTGGAAACGATAGTGGATGTCTTCCTGTACTGCCGTGAGAATTTCGTCCATGAACGCTCCCAAGAGGCTCGATTCCATGTCCCAGCAGCCCCTCGACCTCTCGCCCCTGTTCAACCCCGCCGCCGTGGCCGTGGTGGGGGCCTCGCGCAGCCGCGCCAAGGTCGGGGGCATGGTGCTGGAGAACATCCTGGCCGCAGGGTACAGGGGGCGCGTCCATCCCGTCAATCCCGCCGCCGCCCTGCAGGGCAAGGACATCCTGGGCCTGCCCGCCGTGGCCTCCTCGGCCGAGCTGCCCGACGGCCTGGACCTGGCCGTGGTCTGCCTGCCCCGGGAGCAGGTGCTGGACGAGATGCGCATCCTGGCCGACAAGGGCGTGCGCGCGGCCATCGTGCTGGCGGCGGGCTTCCGCGAGACCGGGCGGCTGGGCTTTGACGCCGAGATGGAGCTCACGCGCCTGGCGCGGGAGGCGAACATGGTCCTGCTCGGCCCCAATTCCCTGGGCTGCCTGAGCACCTCCTGCGGGCTCAACGCCAGCTTCGCCACGGGCCAGCCGCAAGCGGGCGGGGTGGCATTTTTTTCCCAGTCCGGGGCCATGTGCGTGGCCGTGCTGGACTGGGCCATGAGCCTGGGCATGGGCTTTTCGCGCTTCGTGAGCCTGGGCAACAAGGCCCAGCTGAACGAGGCCGCCATGCTGCGCTACCTCGGCGCGGACCCGCAGACCACGGTGATCCTGGGCTATTGCGAAAGCGTGGAGCACGGCGGGGAGTTCATGGCCGCGGCGCGCGAGGTCTCGGCGCTGAAGCCCGTGCTCCTGCTCAAGGCCGGCAGCACGGCGGCCGGGGCGCG
>JAHJLB010000034.1 GCA_018822105.1 Pseudomonadota bacterium | reverse complement strand
GCTCGGGGGCCGGGGGCTCAGCAGGGGCGAAGGCCCCGGCCTCGGCATCCGGCCCGGCCTGCGCAAGGGGGTCGGCCTGCGCAAGGGGCAGGCGCAGGGCGTAGCTGGTGGGCGGCCTTGAGGGGGCATGGGCCTCGAGGATGGCCAGGAGCACGGGGTCGCTCTCCACGGTGTCCACCCGGGCCGCGCCGAGCTCCAAGGCCTCGCGCTGGCGGAAGCCGCCGCGCCCCCCGGCCAGGAGCACGCGCGCCTGCGGACGCAGCAGGTACGGCAGGGAGTCCAGGGCCGCGCCCAGGTACCCGGTGTCCACGGCGCCCTCGCGCGGGAGGGCGGCCAGGCGCTCGCCGTCGCGGTACAGGCCCAGGGCCGGCGGCGGCCCGCCGGCGCCCAGCAGCTCGTAGTTGTTGGACAGGTCCGGGTCGTGCCGCTCCAGGTAGCTCGACAGGAGCATGTAGTACCCGCGCGCGGAGCGCACCTCCTTGAGCACGCGGTTGTCCTCCACGTTCAGCGCCACGGACACGGGCTTGTACTGGCTGAAGGAGGCGTTGTTCTGCCGGAGCACCACGCAGCCCGCCCCGGCCATGGCCAGCAGGGCCAGGGCGGCCAGAGCGGCCCGCCTGGCCGCCGGGATCCGCGGCAGGCTGGTCAGCGCGGCCAGGGTGAGCGGCGGCAGCAGGAACAGGGGCACGTGGAAGGGATGCACCAGGGACATGCAGAGCAGCAGCGCCGCGGCGCCCAGGCCGGCGCCCACCAGGTCGGCCATGTAGACCTTGGGGATGTTCTCCTGGCCCGCCAGAAACGACAGGCCCACATACAGCCCGGAGGCGAAGAAGAAGGGGAACAGGGCCAGGTAGTACTTGCCGATGTTCACGAGCTGCCCGGCCCAGAGCACCTCGTTCTGGAACTCCAGGGGGTTGAAGGGGATGAGCCCCAGGGCCGCGTAGCCGCCGGACAGAAGCAGGAGCATGGCCACGGGCAGGCCGTAGAAGAAGGCCCCGGCCCGGCGCTGGAAATAGCCGCCGCAGAGGCAGAGCACCACGCCGCTGACCGAATAGCCGGCCATGGCCATGGAGATGACCCAGTAGCCGTACTCCGACCAGTTGGTGATGGCGAAGTGGCGCACGAGAAAGATCTCAAAGGCGATGGACGCGAGACAGACGAGGAAGATGCCGACGTAGCGCATGGGCCCCCAGGCCGCGTGAAGGCCCCGGGGGCCCGGCGCGGCGGCACAGGAAAGATGCGCGAGTCCTATCGCATCAAGGCGCTCCCCGCAAGCGGGCCGCGCCCCGGAGGCGGGCCTAGGCGGAAGCTGCGTGCTGCGGGGTCTGGAAGCTCAGGCAGAGGGTGAAGGTGCTGCCCGCGCCGGGCCTGCTCTCCACCTCCACGTGGCCGCCCATCCTGGCGGCCAGCTCGCGCACGATGGCCAGGCCCAGGCCCGTGCCCTTGTAGCGCTTGGTCAGCGGGTCATCGGCCTGGACAAAGGGCTCGAAGATCTCCCGCAGCTGCTCCGGCCCGATGCCGATGCCCGTGTCGGCCACCTGGATGCGCAGGGTGCAGTCGCCCTCATTGCGGCAGGAGACCTGCGCCCGCAGGGCCACGCCGCCCGCATGGGTGAACTTCAGCGCGTTCTCCAGCAGGTGGCGCAGGGCCAGGCCCAGGCGCTGGGCGTCGCCCAGCAGGACCTGGTCCACCACGGCGGGCTGGTCCTCCAGGGAGAAGGCCAGGCCCTTGGCCTCGGCCGCGTAGCACAGGGTCGCCCCCAGGGGGGCGAGCACGGCGGCCAGGGTGAAGGGCTCGTGCTCGAAGGACATGGTCCCGGCGCCCAGGGCGGCCAGGTCCAGGATGTCGTTGATGAGGTCGGTGAGGGTCTGGGCGGACTGCCGGGCATAGTCCAGATACTCCCGCTGCTGGGGCGGCAGCTCGCCCGCGTGCAGGAGCTGGAGCATGCCGTACAGGCCGTTCAGCGGCGTGCGCAGCTCGTGGCTCATGTTGGTCAAAAAGGCGTCCTTGGCCTGGCTGGCGGCCTCGGCGGCCTCCTTGGCGGCCAGGAGGGCCTGCTCGTTCAGCCGGCGCTGGGTGATGTCGCGGGAGAAGCTGGCGATCTGGCGCACGGAGCCGTCCTCGGCAAAGATGGGGTAGAGGCGGATGGCGTAGGTGCGGCCCTCGCGCTCCTCCTCGAAGCGCAGGGGGGCGCGCGTGCGCGCCACCTCCTCGAAACGCTCCCGGCGGCCGTTGCGCACGTACTCGGGGATGAGGTCCAGGATGTTCCTGCCCACCAGCTTCTGCGGGGTCGTGTTGCGGCGCGCCGCAGCGCTCTCGTTCAGGGACAGCACGCGGCCGTCGGGCACCAGGAGCAGCAGCCCGTCGGAGGAGGCGTTGAACACGGCGCGCAGGCGCTCCTCGCTCTCGAAAAGCGCCCGGCGCGAGGCCTCCTGCTCGGCCTGGGCCCGCTCCAGGTCCGCGGCCATGTGGTCGAAGGTGCGGCCCAGCTCCCCCAGCTCCCCGGCGCCCCCGGGGGCCTTGGGGTCCAGGCCCGCGCGCGCGCTGAAGTCGCCGGCGGCCAGGGCGTGCACGGCGCCCATGAGCCGCCGCACCGGCCCCAGGAGGTGGCGCCCGGCCCAGAGCCGCGTGAGCAGGAGCGCCAGCAGCGTGATGAACACCAGCATCACGGTCTGCCGCGTGAGCTTGGCTGTGCTCTCGGCGTACACGGCGCGCTTGGGGATGCCCACGCGCACGTAGCAGACCGCCTCGCTGCCGATGTCCAGCCGGCGCAGGACGTAGTAGCGCTCAATCCCATCCATGCCGACAGACCAGCCCGCGACCTCGGGCGACCGGTTGCGGATGTGCTCGGCGTGGTCTCTGGGCAGGGTGGTCCCGAGGACGCTCGGCAGATCCGGCACGCGGAACAGGACGCGGCCGCTCAGGTCCGCAAGGATGACGCTGGTCCCCTCCGGCAATCCGGCCATGCTCGCGCTCTGCGGGGCCTGGACCAGGGCAACCTGCGCGGCCAGCACGAGGGGCGCGCCGTCCCTGGCCTCGCGCACGGGCGCGGCGTAGGTCACCACCACCGCGTCGGCCTGATCGCCCTCGGCCACTTTTTGCCTGTTCACGCTGACCGCGAAGGGCTGGCCGTGCAGGGCGTCGGCGATGGCCTGCGTGTTCATGGCGAGGGCCTGGGTCTGCACAGGGCGCGCCGAGGCCAGGACCCCCCCGCCGATGCGCACCAGGATCAGGTTCAGATATTCCGGGGCCAGGCTGGCGAAGCGCTGCAACTCCTGGCCGCAGACGGCCCCTTTGGGCCCGCCGGAGCAGCCCCAGAGCCGGGGGTTTGCGGCCATGAGCTCCAGGGACAGGCGGGTGTTGCGCGTCTCCTTGGCCAGATCCTCGGCGATCATGCGCGCGGTGTGGGCCGCGCGCTCCACCGCGATGTTCCGCTCGTGGTCGCGCTCGGCCATGTGGCTCCAGAGCGACAGGCCGAACACGGGCACCAGGGCCACGCCCACCAGGGCCATGAGCAGGGTGTGCAGGCTGGAGAAGGGCCGGGCCGCATGCCCGGCGGGCTGCGGTGCAGGGTCCGCGATTCTGGGCGCCTCGGCCGCCACGTCAGTCTCCCCTGGCCGGGCCCTGTTTCGGGCAGCACACGCCCAGCATCTCCAGGGCGCGGTCCTCGGGCAGGGGCCGGGAGAACAGGTAGCCCTGGCCGCACTCGCAGGTCAGCTCGGCCAGGAAGGCCCGCTGGCGCTCGGTCTCGATGCCCTCGGCCACCACGTCCAGGCCCAGGTTGTGGGCCAGGCTAACGATGGTGCGCACGATGACCAGGTTTTCAAAGGCGTCCAGGTCCGAGACGAAGCTGCGGTCGACCTTGAGGGTGTTGATGGGGAAACGCTGGAGATAGGCCAGGGAGGAGTAGCCGGTGCCGAAGTCGTCGATGCTGACCTTGGCCCCCAGCTCGCGCAGGCTGCGCAGCTTCTGGACCATGCTCTCGGGGTTCTGCATGACCAGGGTCTCGGTGATCTCGATCTTGAGGCGCTCCGGGGCCAGGCCCGTCTCCTCGAGCACCCGGGTCAGGTGGCGCACCAGGTCCGGCTGGGCGAACTGCTTGGCCGAAAGGTTCACGGCGATGCTGAACTGCTTGGGCAGGGCGAAGTCGCGCTCCCACTGGGCGGCCTGGAGGCAGGCCTGCATGAGGGCCCAGGCGCCGATGGGCACGATGAGCCCGGTCTGCTCGGCGTGGGGGATGAAATCGTTGGGCGGCACCAGGCGGTCCTCCACCTGCCAGCGGATGAGGGCCTCGAACCCGGCCAGGGTGTTGCCGGCCAGGTTGAATATGGGCTGGTAGTGCAGGCGGAACTCCTTGCGCTCCAGGGCGTTGTGCAGGCTCTGGTTCACGGTGAGGGCGTACTGGGCGCGCTTGCGCATGGCCCATTTGAAGACCTTGACCTTGCCGCCGCCCAGGGCGCGCGCCTGCTCCATGGCCAGGCCGGCGTCCTGCAGCAGCTCCTCCGGCTGGGCATAGTCCGCCGGGCCGAGGACCACGCCCACGCTGGCGGTGAAGTGCAGCTGGTGCCCGTTCATCTCCAGGGGCAGGGCCAGGGCCTTGTTGATGCGCCGCGCCGCGCGCAGGGCCTCGCCGGAGTTCTTCAGCTCCTCCAGGATCAGGCCGAACTCGTCCGGGCCGCATCTGGCCACGGTGTCCAGGCCCCTGGCCACGCCCTGGATCCTCTCGGCCACGGTGCGCAGCACCTGGTCGCCCGCGGCGTAGCCCAGGCTGCTGTTGATGGGCTTGAAGCTGTCCAGGTCGAGGAAGAGCACGGCGTAGAGGTAGTTGAGCCTGCGGCGCGAGCGCTCCATGGCCTGGTCCAGGCGGTTCAGGAACAGGGCGCGGTTGGCCAGGCCGGTCAGGGGGTCCTGGAAGGTGCGCTCGTGCAGGGTCTCCTCGGCCTGGTGGCGGGCGGTGAGGTCCTCGGCCACCAGGGCGATGAGGTTCGGCCCGGGCACGTAGGCCGAGATGCGCAGCCAGCGCTTGAGCTCGGCCATGTAGCCCTCGAACTGGGCGGGCTGGCCGGAGCGCGCCACCTGCCCCGCGAAGTCGCTCCAGTAGCCTTCCAGGTCCGGCAGCACCTCGCCCATGGTCCTGCCCAGCAGCTCTTCGCGCGGGCGCTCCAGGATCTGCTCCATGGACGGGTTTATCTCCTCGATGCGCCACTGGTCCAGCGGCCGGCCCGGTGCGTCCACGCCGGAGCACAGGGTGAAGCCGTTGAACATGGAGGTGAACAGGCTCTGGAAGCGGGCGCGGCTGTCCGTCAGGGCCAGGGCCGAGGTCCTGAGCTCGGCCACGGTCTGCTCCAGGGCCGCGCCCGTGCGCTGCAGGGCCTGGCGCTGGCGGTGCATGTCCACGAAGACCTGGACCTTGCTCTTCAGGATATCGTGCTCGAAGGGCTTGATGAGGTAATCCACGGCGCCGGCCTCGTAGCCCTTGAAGACGTGGCGCTGCTCTTTGCTGATGGCCGTGACGAAGATGATGGGGATGTGGCGGGTGGCCTCGTCCGCGCGGATGCGCTCGGCCGTGGTGAATCCGTCCATGCCGGGCATCATCACGTCCATGAGGATGAGCGCGAAGTCGTGCCTGGGCAGAAGCTTCAGGGCCTCGAAGCCGCTGCGCGCGGTGACGAGGTTGATCCCCTGTCGGCGGAGCAGGCCGGAGAGCAGCAGCAGGTTCACCGGCTCGTCGTCCACGGCGAGGATGTCCACTGCGTCCAGGGCCAGTTCCGCCTTGCTCACTTCCACGCTCCTCTATGTGGTGTTGGATTTACTGCTGAAACATTTTCCAACTCACATGAAATACCCCAGGATCCGACCAATGTACAGCATATTGCGGGCGATCAAGAGATGGAACTCAATTTTGTTGTCTGGCGCTTCACAACCCGATATACGCAGGGTGCGGCGGGCGGACATACGCACCCGCCCACCGGAGGCCAGCGCCCATGCCACAGGATTTCCGCCCCGCTCCCGCAGCGCCCGTCTCGGTCCTGGAGAAGGTCCTGGCCGAGGAGCAGATCGCCGTGTTCTTCCAGCCCGTGGTCAACGTGCGCGGCAGGTCCATCCTCGGCTTCGAGGCCTTTTCGCGCAGCGTCAGCGGGGAGGGCGCGCGCCTGGACGCCCTGGACCTCTTCGCCCAGCCCTGGGAGGCCTCCCTGCGGCTGCGCCTGTGCCGCCTGTGCCGGCGCAAGGCCCTGGAGGCCTTCCGGCCCATCGCCCAGCGCCACCAGCAGATGATGCTCTTCCTCAACGTGGACGCCCAGGGCGTGGCCGCGGCGGAAAAGCCCGGGCACCTGTCGGCCATCTGCGAGACCATCGGCCTGGCCGGGCGGCGCGTGGCCATCGAGCTGGAGCGCACCGGCCTGGGCAGCCCGGAGATCGCGCGCTTCGTCCAGTTCTACCGCGCCCAGGGCTTCAAGCTGTCCATCGACGCCATGGACGGGCTCTCGGCCCCCACCGAGGAGATCTTCGCCCTCAAGCCCGACTACATCAAGATCGACCGCGTGGCCTACACCGACACCGCGGGCAAGGAGTTCAAGCGCGACATGGTGGCCGCCCTGTGCCGCCTGGCCGAGCGCACCGGCAGCACGGTGGTGGCCAAGAACGTGGAGAGCGAGGAGGAGGCGGTGCGGCTCCTGGACTGGGGGGTCAACCTCCAGCAGGGCTATTTCTACACCAAGGACAAGGACAGCCAGGAGAAGGACCCCATCCGGGCCTTCCTCGTCAAGGTGGAGGAGGTCAACCGCCGCTTCCGCGAGCATTCCCAGGCCGAGGTGGGCGAGAAGCGCAGGCGCTTCGAGGACTACCACAAGACCCTGCGCAAGGTGGCCGCCAAGATGGGCGAGAGCATCGCCCAGGACTTCGCCGGCGTGGCCGAGCGCATCGCCCAGGCCGAGGAGAGCCTTTTGTGCGCCTATGTCCTGAGCGAGGACGGCGTGCAGCTGACCCCGTGCGCCTTCAAGAAGAGCCTGGCGGCCGAGACCCCGCTGCTGGGCCCCGGCGGCGGCAAGGGCGAGGACCTGAGCATCCGCGAGGACGTTTTGCACCTCAAGAGCGGCTTCGACAAGTTCGTCTCGGCGCCGTTCATCTCCGCCCACGCCCGGGTGCCCGCCCGCACCATCTCCACGCGCTTCTACAACCGCGAGAACCAACCCTTCATCCTCTGCCTGGAGTTCCTGGGCGAATAGGCCCGCCCTCCCCGGCCCCAGGCACGCCGAAAGGGCCGGTTCAGTCTTCCTGAACCGGCCCTTTCGGCGCCCATGGGGGGGTCCGGGGGCCTCAGGCCCCCGGCGGGGTCCCGGGGCGGAGCCCCGGTGGGATTCCGGGGCGGAGCCCCGGTGGGATTCCGGGGCGGAGCCCCGGTGGGATTCCGGGGCGGAGCCCCGGTGGGGTTTCTGGCCCTCTAGCCGCCGTCCTCGTTCTGGGAGGCGTCCGGGGCCGTGTCGGTGCAGCAGCCTTCAGCCGGGGCCGTGGCGATGGCCGCGCGCGCGCTGTTGGGCAGGGTGGGCAGGTCCTGGCCCTCCACGGCCTCGGCCTGCTCGGCGCCCTCCACGGGCTGGGGCCTGCGGTTCATCTCGATGGTGCCGTTGATGATGGCGCCGTGGTCCATGCCCAGGGCCGGGGTGACCAGGGTGCCGTCGAACACGGCGTGCTCGTGCAGGTGCACGTGCCGGCTGGCGCGCACGGTGCCCACCAGGGTTCCGTTGGTGTTCAGGGTGGCCACGTTGATCTCGCCCTTGACCACGGCCTCGTGGCCCAGGATGAGGGTGCCGGGGCTGCTGATGGTGCCCTGGAAATGCCCGTCGATGCGCACGGAGCCTTCGAACTGCAGATGTCCGGTGAAATGCGTGCCGGTTCCCAGGAAGGCGTTGAGCTCCCCGGAGGAATTGTCCGAGTTGTCGGAAAAGAAACTGCTGAACCACTTCATGATGTGCCTCGCGAGGGTCTGCTGCGCCGTAGGGTTTCTGGGTCTATGCCCTGTTTTCTCCCGAAAAACCAGCGCAAAGATTCCAGGCCTTGCGGCGGCCCGGGCTATTTGCGGGTCATGTCGCTCCAGGCCCAGATGACGCGGCCGGCTATGGCGTGGGAGAGCTCGCCGCCATAGTCGCGGTTCAGGCGGAACACCGAGGGCGGGTACTCGCGGGAGTTGTCGGAGTAGAACACGAGCTCCATGTCGCCGTCCACGTGGCGGGTGCAGACGCGCTTGACCGCGCAGCCGCCTTCGGGTCCGGGCTCGCAGACGAGCATGATCTTGCCCGCCGGGTCCGGCGAGCGCTCGGCCCGGTCCACCAGGACGATGTCGCCGGGGTGCAGGGTGGGCGTCATGGACAGCTGGTTCTTGCCGATCTCCACGGCCACGAGGTCGTTGCGGAAGCGCACGGACTCGTGGTGCCGCCAGACCAGCACCCAGCTTTTGATCTGGTCCTCGGGGATGAGGCCCGGCCCAGCGGCCACGGGCTCGGAGGCCAGGGGCACGGCGAGGTAGTCCTCGGCGGCGGCGGGCTTGGCCCCGTGCATGACGCCGGAATGTCGCGGGCTGACAAAACAGACCTCCCGCGCGCCCTCGGCCTCCGGGGCTCCGGGCAGCACGATCCTGGCCGAGAGCCCGTCCAGCACGCGGCCGATGGACTCCACGGACAGGCCGCGCTCGCCCTCCATGAAGCGGTTCAGCTGAGAGGGGTCGATGCCCAGGGAGTCCGCCATGCGCTTGCGGTTGGCGTAGGGGCGGTTGTCGCCGATCTGGTTCCAGAGCATTTCGCGCAGGTTGCTGGTGAAGTCCACGGCGGTCCCCCCCTGTGTTTGTGCGCCGCGGGGCCGCACGTGTTGGTCGAGTGGCACAACACTACGCCAAAATTTAGCCATGTCCACAAATTTTGCTTCATAGCGTATTGACAATCGAATGTCAGTTTGACAAAATATTTGCATGAGCAATGGCTATATCCTCCTCTGGCGCAAGTCCCTCGACTCCCTGGTCTGGCAGGACGCCAAGTTCTGGAGGCTGTGGTCCTGGTGCCTGCTGCGCGCCTCCTGGAAGGAGCGCACCGTGCTCCTGGGCCGCACCCCGGTGCGCCTGAAGCCAGGCGATCTGGCCGTCACCCTTGCGGAAATCAGCGCCGGCACCGGGCTTTCCCAGAAGGAGGCGCGCAGCTGCCTGGCCCTGGGCAGGCGCGTGGGCTGCCTGGAGGTCCAGGGCACGGCCAGGGGCACGCGCGTGCGTATTGTCAAATGGCAAGAATACCAGCGCCCGGGCGCGGAGCCGGACTTCCCGCGGCCCGAGGCCCAGGGCACGCTGGCCGGCACGCCGGGGGACACCCGCGCGGCAGGCCTGGGGCAGGCCGCGGGCGGGCCTTCTTTAGAGGAGAAGAAGGGCAACCAGGGAGACAAGGGCCAAGACAGGGGCGGGGGCGCTGCGGCCTTTGCCGTGCGGGCCGGGGATTTGGAGCGCTTCCTGGCGAGCTATCCCAAGCGCGCGGCCCAGGCCGCGGCCCGCGCCGCCTGGGCGCAGATGGCCGAGGAGCTGCCGCCGCTTCCGGTGCTGCTGGCCGCCGTGGCCGGCCAGGCCAGGACCGCGGCCTGGACCCGCGAGGCCGGGCGCTACATCCCCAGCCCCGCCAACTGGCTTCTGGGCCGCCGCTGGCTGGACGACGCCCGGCCGGAGCCCGGCGTGGACCAGTGGCTGCGCGCGAGCGCCCAGCCCGCGCAGGAGGGTCAGGACCCATGACCCGGCAGGAGTTCGCCGCCCTGGTGCGGCACCTCAGCGTGTACTTCAACCACAAGGAGCCCCAGCCCGAGCAGCTGGAGCTGTGGTACGCCATGGTGGCGCGCCACCCCGGCGGCGCGGACCTGGACCTGGCCGCGGCGGAGCTGAAGGCCCAGGAGCAGCAGTTTCCCAAGAACCTGCCCCGGGCCCTGCTGGCCCACCTGCCGCCCCTGCGCGAGCAGCCGCCCCGGCCCGTGCCCTGCGAACACTGCCGCGGCACGGGCATTTTGCACGGGCGCAGGCTCGGCTCCAGCGGGGGCTATGCGGCCGAGGCGGACTACGCCTTCCGCTGCGGCCACTGCCGGCAAAGCCCCTGCCTGGGGCTGCCGCTGGTCACCCGGGAGGAGCTGCCGGGCCTGGGGTTCGCCCCCTGCGACTAAACCTTGAGAGAGCACGGAGAAGGGCATGGACATCTGCATCAAGGGCGCGCGCGCCATCTGCGAAGCCGTGGGCGAAAACCCCAAACAGATCAACCGGCTGGTCTCCGAGCTGGACCTGCCGGCCTGGAGGCGCGGCGGGTCCGGGTCTTGGCGGGCCCTGCCCGAGGACCTGAAGCGCTGGATGCTCACCCAGCGCAACAGCCATCTCCCCAGGCAGGACCAGCCCGGCCCGGAGGCCTAGTCGGCGAAGGCCCGCAGCAGCAGCGCCGGGGTCTGCATGTCGGCCGCGTGGGCCACGGCGTCCAGGATCACGGAGTCCTTCCAGCCCTGGCCACGCAGGGCGTCGATGTCCTGGCCGGTGACGTCTTCGGGCCGGGCCAGGGCGCGCAGGACAAAGGCCAGCAGGGCGCGCTCGGCTGCGCTGAACCCCCCGCCGGACTCGGGCAGGGCGGCGATCTCCGCGTCGTCCAGGCCCGCTGCGCGCAAGAGCCTGGCGTTGAAGTCCACGCAGGCCGGGGCGCCCAACTGCTTCGCGGCCAGGTGGCGGATGGCCGCCAGCAGCTCAAAGCCCAGGTCCGCGTGGCTGCGGTAGTACTCGATGGCGGCGGCCTTCACCCCCACAAGGCCGGGGCTGGCGGAAAGCAGCCGCAGGGGCTCGGGCACGCCAAGCTGCGGGGGGAACATGGCGAAGAGCTCCGCAGCCTTGCCGGTGAGCTGGTCCTGGGGGGTCGTCTGCAGTCGGAACATGGTCTTTCTCCTGTGGGTTGTAGGTTCATGGCCTGAGGGCCCGCCTGGGCCGTTTCTGCCGAATAGACCGGTCTATTAGATACGCGCAGCGGCAAGGCCTTCTCCGGGTGGAATGCTTCCAGCCCGCCCAGGGCCAGGCCGCGGCCTCAGCTGGCCGCGAGCATCTGCAGGATGAAGTCGCGGGCGCGCACCAGGGGCGAGCAGTCGCCCGCGGCCTTGGCCCGCAGGATGGCGCCCTGCCAGCTGCTGGAGATGAACCGGGCGGTCTCCTCCGGGTCCAGCCGCGCGTTGGTTTCCCCGGCCGCGCGGGCCTCACGCAGCATGTCCGCCATGCACTGCTCCAGGTCGCAGAGCACCTCGTTCAGGCGCTGCTGGAACACGGGGCTGCCGGCTGCGAGCTCCTGCACCAGGTTCCCGATGGGGCAGCCGGACTGGCCCAGGGGGTGGGCTTGGTCCGCGAAACAGCCCAGGAAATAGGCGAAGAAATGCCGCAAGCGCTCCAGGGGCGTGCGCGCCGGGTCGGCGAACAGGGCCCGTGCGCCCTTGACCATGCGCCCGGCGTGGAAGTCCACCACGGCCAGGGCGAAATCCTCCTTGCTCCTGAAATAGTGGTAGAAGGAGCCCTTGGGCACCCCGCAGGCGTCCAGCACCTGCTGGATGCCCGTGCCGGCGTAGCCCTGGCGGTGCAGGATCTCCGCCCCGGCCTCAATGAGGCGCTGGCGGGTGTCGTCCTTTCTGGTGGTCTCGCGCATGGGCTTCGACTAGACCGGTCGTCTTGAAAAGTCAACCCCCCACGTTGCCCGGCTCCTCCCAACCTGACGGACTGTAAAGATACCTGACACCGGGAGATGGAAAGGCCCTGGACAGCCGCCGGGGCCGCTTGGATTATATTATTATAATCTGGCCGTTTGGGCATTCGCCCGGACTGGCACGGGTCTTGCCTTGGGACCTGTGCAACCGGAGGCAGGGGCATGGCGACGGACGCACGACCACGCTTGGCGATTCTGGACAGAAACCACCACGTCCGGGAGTATCTGTGCCGGGAGTTCACGGGCCAGGGCTATGCCGCCCAGGCCCTGCGCGACGCCGCGGAGCTCAAGGCCTGCCTGGACTCGGACGCGCCGCCCCAGGTGGTGGTGCTGGACCCCGAGGCCCTGCACCCGGACGCGAGCCTGGCCGGGCATCTGGCCGGCATAGCCGCCCGCGTGCCCCTGGTGCTGCACGTGTTCCCCGAGGCCGAGACCCCGGCCGGGGGCTGGGACGCGCCCGGGGCCCTGGTGGTGGAGAAGCAGGCCGACACCCGGGAGCTGGGGCGGGCCGTGCGCGCGGCGCTGAAGGTTTGGGAGGGGGCATGAAGGTACTTCTGGTGGACGACGAGCAGGACTTCCGCGAGACCCTGGCCAAGCGCCTGGCGCGGCGCGGCATCGAGGCCAGCTGCGCCGGCGGCGCGGCGGAGGCCCTGGCCTGGATGAAGCAGAACCCCGAGCTCGACGCCGTGGTGCTGGACGTGAAGATGCCCGGCATGGACGGCATCGAGGCCCTGAAGCACATCGCGGCCAGCCACCCCGGCGTGGCGGTGCTCATGCTCTCCGGCCACGCCCACGTGGAGACGGCCATGCGCGGCCTGGAGCTGGGCGCCTTCGACTATCTCATGAAGCCCGTGGACATCGAGGAGCTGGTGTTCAAGCTCCAGGACGCCTGCGAGCACAAGGCACTCAAGGGCAACCCCGGCGCGTAGCCGGGGGCGCCCTTTTCGGTGGGGCAACGAGCCGGGGCCGGCTGCACAGGCCGGCTGCGGAAAAACGACAACACTTTTACTCGGAGGGGAGATTGATGGGCTTCGGTAGAGACGTCTTCGAATTCCTCAAGCAGGCGAGCGCCGCGCACGCCAAGTGGGACATTGAAATGTCCCTGTCCATTGTCCGCAGCAGGAAGAAACTGGCCATCCTGGGGCTTATGGTGCTGCCCATCCTGCTCATCAACTTCGCCTTCGCGGCGGACATGATCGGCGGCAAGACGGCCTACGCGCCGGCCTTCTACACCACCCAGATCTTCGTGGTCTCCATCTTCGTGGGCCTGGCCGCGGGCTTGATCACCGGCTGCATCGGCGCGGGCGGCGGCTTCATCATCACCCCGGCCCTCATGGCCGCCGGCGTCAAGGGCATCCTGGCCGTGGGCACCGACCTGTTCCACATCTTCGCCAAGGCCATCATGGGCACCGCGGTGCACAAGAAGCTGGGCAACGTGTCCACCAAGCTGGCCATCGCCTTTCTGGTGGGCTCCGGCGGCGGCACCATCATCGGCGGCTGGATCAACAAGACCCTGTACGACACCGACCCCCTGCTCTCGGAGATGTTCATCAGCTCCATCTACGCGGTGCTGCTGGGCCTCCTGGGCTTCTACGCCCTGTTCGACTTCATCGCCACCACCCGCAAGCAGGCGGGCGGCAAGGACTCCGGCGGCGACGCCCACGGCGGCCCCAGCGGCACCACGGGCCTGGCCACCACCCTGCAGAACCTCAAGCTGGCCCCCATGATCACCTTTGACGAGGACTTCGTGCCCGGCGGCAAGCAGATCTCCGGCTGGATCGTGGCCGCGGGCGGCGTGGTGGTGGGCATCCTGGCGGCCATCATGGGCGTGGGCGGCGGCTTCATCACCTTCCCCATGTTCGTGTACATCTTCGGCGTGTCCAGCATGACCACCGTGGGCACCGACATCCTGCAGATCATCTTCACCGCGGGCTTCGCGGCCGTGGGCCAGTACGCCATCTACGGCTACGTGTTCTACACCCTGGCCATGGGCATGCTCATCGGCTCGCTTCTGGGCATCCAGGTCGGCGCGCTGACCACCAAGGTGGTCAAGGGCATCCACATCCGCGGCTTCTACGCCATCAGCATCATCGCCGGCTTCATCAACCGCATCTCCGTGCTGCCCAAGAAGCTGGTGGAGCTGGAGATGCTCAAGCTGGACATGGGCCTGTGCAACAGCATCGAGTTCGTGGGCAACATCGTCTTCTGGATCGTGGTGGCCGGCTTCGGCCTGTGGATCTTCAGCAAGTTCTTCGGCAACATCGGCAAGCTGCGTCAGGAGGCTTAAACCATGATTATCACCAACCAAAAGCTCTTCAACAAAGGCTTGATGCTCATGGCCACGTTCCTGTGCATCTTCGTGTCCCTCTTCCTGCCCATCTGGGGCGGCGCGGGCAACGGGCTGGACGCGGCGGACAACATGTTCAACCGCCTGTCCAAGGGCTCCAGCTACTTCATCCCCGGGGTGCAGAAGCAGGCCCTGGAGATGAACGGCAAGCAGCTGACCATCACCGCCAAGGTCAAGGACGAGAAGGTCGCCTCCCGGGCCGTGGCCAACCTGGCCAAGGCCGGGGCCACCGCCGAGTACAAGGACGGCGCCGTCACCTACACCGGCGACCTGGGGACCATCCTCGCCGCCGCCCTGGCCGACGCCGACGACCTGTTCAACGACCGCGGCCAGGCCGTGGCGGACCGCTACGGCCTCACCGAGAAGGACGCCGAGAAGCAGATCGCCAAGGCCTGGTGGGCCGTGCTCGACGCCTCCATCAAGCCCCTGCAGAAGCAGAAGCTCATCAATGAGGCCAAGGTCGTGGGCCAGGTGAACAAGCGCGGCCTGGAGCCCGGCTACAACTTCTACGGCATCAAGAGCGAGAAGGTGCTGGACAACGTCCTGCCCCTGGTGGGCCTCCTGGTGTTCTACGTCGTCTACACCATGTGGTACGGCTACGCCATCTTCGACATGTTCGCCGGCATCGGCCTGGGCATGAGCAAGCCCAAGATCAAGAAGGAGGCCTAGCCGGGCGACCGCTTCCGGTGTCCTGGCGCCCTTTGCATGACCCCGGAAGCGTCGGCCAGCCTTCCCGGCCGTGCATTCCATGCGTTTCGCGCCCCCGGAGGACCAACCCTCCGGGGGCGTTTGCCTTTTGCTGTCCGCAGGGCTATGAAGGCCCGCAATGGAGGTGTGTGTGGCCGGATTTTTGGCGAAACTGCGCGCCCTGCTCCTGCGGGAGGAGGCCGGCCCGGAACCCACGCCCGAGCAGGCCGCCCGGGCTGCGGCCGCCCTGGGCGCGGAGTTCCGCCGCAAGCACACCAACTTCCGCCTGCTTTTGACCTCCGGCAAGCGCCTCCTGTCCATCCTGGCCGACATGGAGCACGCCAAGACCGACGGCCGGGTCTTCGGCATGGTCTTTCTGCGCGCGGGCACCACCAGCGCCGCGGTGAACGCCTTCCGCATGCTCTCCCACCTGAAGACCCTGGACGCGGGCGCCGCGGAGCGCCTGTCCGCGCGCTTCGCGGCCATCCTGGCCGAGGTCGAGGCGGTGCTGGGCCGCCGCAAGGCCCCGGCCTGCGGCGAGCTGGTGACGGACCTCTGCCGCGTGGACGCGGCGGCCGCCGACCAGGTGGGCGCGCGCCTGGCCGAGCTGGGCGAGGTCAAGAACCGCCTGGGCCTGCCCGTGCCCGAGGGCTTCGCCATCGGGGCCTGCGCCTACGAGGCCTTTGCCGGGCAGGAGGGCCTGCGCGAGGAGATCGCCCGGCGCATGCAGTCCGTATACGCCTCCGCGGCCTCGGACGCGGACGCGGCGCCGGCGCTTTTCGGCCCGGACGCCCACTCCCTGGCGCTGATGAGCCGCGAGATCCAGGACCTGATCATGGCCGCGCCCCTGCCCGAGGCGCTGGAGAAGGCCCTGACCCAGGCCTGCGAGGTCCTGGCCGCGGCCTGCGGCTGCACGCACCTCTGTCTTCTGCCCTGCACCATGGGCGAGGGCCAGGGCTTCACCGGGGTCTACCCGGCGCAGTTCGGCGTGCCCTGCGCCGGGCTGCTGGACGCCTACCGCCGCGCCCTGGCGGGCAAGTATTCCGTGCAGGCCATGCGCCGCAGGCTCATGCGCGGCATCCAGGACATCGACGTTGCGCTGTGCGTGGGCGTTTTGGCCGTGCCCGGCCCCGAGCCCGGCGCGGACCCCGAGCTGGACCAGGCCCTGGTGCCCGACTGGAGCGCCGAGCGCCTGCGCGGGGCCTGCCGCAGCACGGACCCCGAGGACTCGGCCCGGGTGGCCGGGCTGACGCCCGAGGAGGCCCGGGGCCTGGCCGAGCTGTCGCGGCGGCTGGAGCGGGGCCTGGGCGCGCCGGCCCTGTTCGAGTGGGTGAAGGCCCAGGACGGCGGCTTCATGGTGCTGCGCTGCGGTCCCCTGCCACCCCCGGACGAGGAGGACCCGGCCCCCGGCGCTGCCACGGCCGCGCCCGAGGCCGCCACGGGGCTGCGCTCGCACATGGAGGGCACCCCGGTGCACCGGTGCCTGGTCGAGCTTATGGCCCTGCTTTCGCCCCTGACCCTGCCCCCGCCCGAGGACCCGGATTTCCGCGCGGCCAACTGCAGGACCGTGCGCGACGTGGCGCGCCTGGCGCACCAGCGCGCCGTGGACGCCATGTTCGAGTTCGGCCGCAGCCAGCAGGACTTTCCCGAGCGCCAGGCCAAGCAGCTCTGGGCCGGGGGTTCGGCCATGCAGTGGTGGCTCATCAACCTGGAGGACGCCTTCAGCGCGCCCCCGGAGGGCAGGTTCATCCGCCTGGAGCACATCAGCTGCCCGCCGTTCCAGGCCGTGTGGGCGGGCATCAGCGCCTTTCCCTGGGCCGGGCCCCCGCCCGTGGACGCGCGCGGGTTTTTGTCCATCATGTACGAGAGCACCACCAACCCGGAGATCTCCATCACCGGCGGCTTCGACTTCGGAGTGCAGAACCACATCCTGCTCTCCAAGTCGTACGTCTCCCTGTCCTCGCGCTTCGGCTACCATTTCGTGACCATCGAGGCCCTGGTGGGCGAGCGGGCGCGGGAGAACTTCGTCAGCTTCCAGTTCCGGGGCGGCGCGGCCGAGGTGACCCGGCGCGCGCGGCGCATCCAGTTCGTGTCCTCCATCCTGGCGGAGTTCGGGTTCTCCCTGGAGGCCCGCGAGGACGCGCTGCTGGCCCGGGTGGAGGGCCTGCCCACGGCGGAGCTCATGGACCGCCTCAGGGTGCTGGGCTACCTCATCATCCACACCCGCCAGCTGGACATGATCATGCGCCTGCCGGAGCAGGTGCGCCTGCAGCGCGAGAAGATCCTGCGCGAGGTGCGCCAGATGCTCGGCCAGGTTCCCGGCCGGGGCGTGGGGGAGCTGGGCTGATGCGCCCGCTGGTTTGCGGCTCCGGGTCTTTGTACGTGCGCCTGGCCCGGTCCGACGTGGCCATGTTCCGCTTCCTGCTGGAGGCCAACGAGGGCCTGGCCCTGTTCAGCTCCCTGGGGGCCGACGAGGCCGGCCGCGAGACCCTGCTCCTGCGCTTCGCGCCCGGGGCCCGGGCCGAGGTGCTGCGCTTCCTCGAGGCGGCGCGCACGGAATTCCCCCTGGAGCTTCTGCCCGCGGCCTAGGCGCCCTCCTGCGCCGGAATTGCGCCCCGCGCCTTGCGCCGCCGGCCTATTCCCGGTACGGAGCAGGCGAGATCCCCCAAGCCCCTGGAGGCCGCCCATGAAGATCACCCAGCAGAACCTGGGCGAGCAGCTGCGCATCACCGCCCTGGACATCGCCCGGCGCAAGGAGCTCTTCGGCATCACCCCGGACGACGAGGCCCTGCTGGCCCGGGCCAAGGACACCGTGGAGCGGGACCTGAAGGACATCGTGGACGAGTTCTACGAAAACCAGGTCCAGACCCCGGAGATCGAGCAGCTCATCGGCGACGCCGAGACCCTGGCCCGGCTGAAGAAGCACATGGCCCACTACCTGCTGGCCCTGTTCGGCGGCCTGTACGACGACATCTACGTGCTCTCGCGCCTGCGCGTGGGCCTGGTGCACAACCGCATCGGCGTCTCGCCCAAGCTCTACGTGCCCGCGGTGCGCATCCTGCTTGAGATCCTGCGCGGGCGCCTGGGCGGACCCGCGGCGGGCGGGGAATGCGGGGCCTGCCTGCCCATTATGCGGGCCCTGGAGAAGGTCCTGCTCTTCGACCTGTCCCTGGTCTTCGACACCTACATCCACGCCCTGGTGGGCCAGGTGGAGCGCGGCAAGGCCGAGCTGGAGACCTATGCCCAGGGCCTGGAGCAGGAGGTGGCCAAGCGCACCCGGCAGCTGTCCGAGCAGGCCAGCCACGACCCCCTGACCGGCCTGCCCAACCGGCGCTCGCTCTTCGAGTCCCTGCGCCGGGAGATCTCCCTGGCCACGCGCCGCGGCCAGCCCCTGACCATGGCCTACATGGACCTGGACGGGTTCAAGTCCGTCAACGACAGCCTTGGGCACAAGGAGGGCGACCGCGTGCTCCAGGCCCTGGCCGAGGCCCTCAAGGCCACCCTGCGCGCCGAGGACCTGCCGGCCCGCGTGGGCGGCGACGAGTTCTGCGCCGTGCTGCCGGGCGTGGGGCTCACGGCGGCGCGCGAGGTGGCCGCGCGGCTGTTCAAGGCCTTCGAGGCCCGGCGGGCCACCCCGGGCGGCCAGGACCTGGCCGTGACCGTGAGCCTGGGCCTGGCCGCCCTGGACCTGGCCGCCCCCCAGGCCCCGGAGACCCTGGCCCGGCAGGCCGACGAGGCCATGTACCGGGCCAAGAAGATCACGGGCCACGCGGTGGTGGAGGCCGGAAGCGGGGCCGGAAGCGGGGCCGGGGGCTAGGAGGCCCTGCACAAGCCCCTGCACTTTTGTGCATGCCCTTGCACATTCGCCCGGCCAGCCCGGGCCGCAGCCGGGCGCATAATGGCGCAACAGCCTCGATTTCAAGCGCATCCTTGTCTTGGCACGGGAGGTGCTCCCTCCCTGTCAAGTTGCGCGCGCGCCGAGGGCCTAGGAGACGAACACCCCTCCTCCCCCCCCTGCCTTGACTAGACCTCCGGCGCCGCCAGACTCGATCCCTTCCTCCCTCCTCCCGAAAAAGGGCCGCTGCAACCGGCCCTTTTTCCCTTTTCCGCGCCCTGCCGCAGCCATCCGTCCAAACCCTGTCAAGACGGAATTTTTGTCCTTTTACCGGCCAAAAACCGTCCCAAAACGCCCGGGCCCAAAACCCGGTGTATACTTCCGGCAAGGCCCGGCAGCCGCCGGGCCGCAACCTGAAGCAAGGAGGATCATCATGGGCGGAGGAGGAGGGTTCAGCCCCATACCCGTCATCACCAGCTTCATCTTTGGCGGGCCTGAGGCCGCCCTGACCACCATGGCGGTGGGCGCCCTGGGCGGCTCCGGGCAGAAGCAGGGCTCCGCGGAGGCCGAGGCCGCGGCCGAAGTCCGCGCCGCCGAGGCCGCGCGCGCGGCCAAGGAGGCCGAGACCCTGGCCGAACAGGGCCGCCGCGAGCAGCGCAGACGCCAGGAGGCCCAGCTCCTGGACCAGGCCAGAGGCGCGCGCCGGGCCGAGCTGGCCGGCCAGGAGGCCAGGGCCCAGACCCTGGGCGCGCCCGTTGTGGAAACCTCGCAACTCAAGGAGAAGCTCGGACAATGAAGAAGCGCACCCCCAAAACCGCACCGGAGCCGGGCTCCCCGGCCGAACCCCAGCCCCATGCGGAACAGCGCGTGGAGGACGTGTTCTCGCGCCTGTCCGGCATGGAGGCCGCGCGCGCGCACTGGCTGCCGCTCTGGGCCGAGCTGGCCTCCCAGATCATGCCGCGCAAGTCCCCGGCCCTGGGCCAGCGCCAGCCCGGCGCGGCCAACGACGACGCCGTGTTCGACTCCACCCCGGCCCACAGCCTGGAGCTGCTGGCCTCGGCCCTGGGCGGGCTCTTGACCAACCCCGCCCTGCCCTGGTTCGACCTGCGCCTGGGCCGGGGCGCGCCCGACGACGAGGGCGCGCGGCGGTTTCTGGCCCACTGCCGCGAGCGCCTGCTCGCCGTGTTCAACACCGAGGCCACGGGCTTCCAGGCCTGCGTCCACGAGCTCTACCTCGACCTCTGCCTCTTCGGCACCGCCGTCATGCACGTGGAGGCCGACCCGGACTGCGTGGTGCGCTTCAGCGCGCGGCCCGTGGGCGAGGTCTACCTGGCCGAGGACGCGCGCGGCGTGGTGGACTGCATCATCCGCCGCTACTCCCTCGCCGCCCGCCAGGCCTGGCGGCAGTGGGGCCGGGACTGCTCCGCCGAGGTGCGCCGCCAGGCCGAGAACAGCCCGGAGGAGCGCGTGGAGATCCTGCACGCCGTGTTCCCGCGCCCGGGCCGCGACCCCCTGAGCCCCGCCAGCCGGGACTTTCCTTTGGCCAGCCTGTACGTGGAGGCCGCAACCCGGCACCTGCTGGAGGAATCCGGCTACCTGGAGATGCCCTACATGTGCCCGCGCTGGGCCAAGGCCCCTGGCGAGGCCTATGGCCGCGGGCCGGGCCTCACCGCCCTGAGCGACGTGCGCGTGCTGAACGCCATGAGCCGCACCGCGCTCATGGCTGCGGAAAAGATGTCCGACCCGCCGCTCATGGTGCCCGACGACGGGTTCCTGGGCCCCATCCATTCCGGGCCGGGCGGCCTGTCCTACTACCGCGCCGGCTCCCACGACCGCATCGAGTCCCTGCCCGTGCGCGTGGACCTGGCGGCCATCGAGGCCATGACCGAACGCCGCAGGCAGAGCATCCGGCGCATCTTCCTGGCCGACCAGCTGGCCCCGGAGCCCGCCCGCGCCACGGCCACCGAGGCCCTCATCCGCCAGAGCGAGAAGATGCGCGTCCTCGGGCCCACCCTCGGGCGCATGCAGGCCGAGTTCCTGGCCCCGCTCATCGAACGCGTGTTCAACATCCTCCTGCGCGAGGGCGAACTGCCGCCCTGGCCCAAAAGCCTGCCCCAGGGCTCGCTGCACGTGGACTACGCCTCGCCCATCGCCCGGGCCCAGCGCCAGGCCGAGGCCCAGAACCTGGACCAGGCCGTGCGCTACCTCGCGCCGCTCCTGGCCCAGGGCGACCCCTTCCACCTGCTGGACAACTTCGAGCCCGACGCCATCGCCCGGCACGCGGCCAGCCTCTTCGGGCTGCCCAGCGACTACCTGCGGCCCGTGGAGGCCGTGCGGCAGATCAGGCAGGCCAGGCAGGCCAGGGGGTAGGGATGGGGCCAGGGGCGGCGGACGGACGCGGGGGTCCGGGGGGAATCATTCCCCCCGGCCGCCGGAGGCGCTGCCCCTGCCCGCATTCGGAATCGCTGAAAACATGACGAGGAAGCATTCTGGCGGCGTAAGGCGGCGCGGACATCCGGCGCCCCACGCCCTGGCCCTGGGGCGCGCCGGCCACGAACCAGGAGCTGCGCAAGGGCGTGGGGTTCGGGGCTTTCGTCCGCGCGGGAGGGAACGGATGGCGGGACCGCCAAAGCGCCGGAAAACGTCTTCCCCCCCTGGCGCAGGCTAGCGGGGGGCGGCCTCCATGAGGTCCATCCAGTGGTGCAGGATGGCCGCGTGGCAGGTCTCGGCCAGGCCGTAGGTCAGGGCGGGCACGTACACCGACAGGTCGGCCAGGTGCCGGCTCTGGTTGTCCGGGCGCATGGCCGAGAGGGCCACGGAGCGCACGCCCAGGCGGCGCGCAGCGGCCAGGGCGGCCACCACGTTGGGCGAGTTGCCGCTGCTGCTCACGGTGACGAGGAGGTCGCCCTCGCGGGCGAACCAGGCCAGGGGCTCGGCGAAGACCTGCTCGTAGGACACGTCGTTGCCCAGGGCGGTCAGCAGCGAGGGGTCGGTGAAGACCTGGGTGCGCACGCGCGCGTTCTTGGCCAGGTCGGCGGAAAAGTGGCAGGCCATGGAGGCGCTGGCCCCGTTGCCCGCGAAATAGGCGGTGCCGTGCACGGCCCGGGTGGCCAGGGTCCAGCCCACCCACAGGGCGAAGGCCTGCTCCACGTCCACGCGCACGGACCCGTGGGTGTGCGTCTCGGTGCGGGCCAGCAGCCCTGCCACATCGCTGATGAAATCCTTCCAGCCGCTCATGAGGTGTCCTCCCTGTCCCGGTTGCGCCCGGGCCGAGGCGCATATTCGCCCGAATGCCGGCTTTTGGCAAGGTCCGCAAAGGGTTTGGCCCGCTGCGCCCGCGCCTGACCCAAGTCAAGGCGTTGCCCCGGCGCTTGGGCTAGCACTGGGCCTGGGGCCGGCGCCGCCGCCGCGCCCCGCGGCCGTTCCCGTCAAAGAAAGCCCTTCAGCAAAGGAGCACCAGCGCCATGAAAGCCGTCCTGAAAAAGAACCCCGGCCCGCCGGTGCCCCGGGGGGCCATCCCGCAGCGCGGGGCCGACTCCTACGCCATCGTGCCCCGCCTGCCCTCGGGGCTCATCACCGCCGACCAGTTGGAGGCCCTGGCCCGGGCCATCCGCCGCTTCGACATCCCCATCGCCAAGCTGACCTCGGGCCAGCGCGTGGCCCTGGTGGGCATCAAGGCCGCGGACGTGCCCGAGGTCTGGGCGGAGCTGGGCCTGGGCGAGGGCCGGGCGGTGCGCCACGGCGTGCACTATGTGCAGGCCTGCCCCGGCACCGCGGCCTGCGGCTACGGCCAGCAGGACTCCCTGGGCCTGGGGGCGCGGCTGGAGGAGCTGTTCTCCGGGCTGGAGCTGCCGGCCAAGGTCAAGGTGGGCGTGTCCGGCTGCCCCATGTGCTGCGGCGAGTCCTACCTGCGCGACATCGGCCTGGTGGGCCGCAAAAGCGGCTGGACCGTGGTCTTCGGCGGCAACGCCGGGGGCCGCCCGCGCGTGGGCGACGAGCTGGCCTCCGGGCTGGCGGCGGAGGAGGCCCTGGCCCTGGTGGGCCGGGTGCTGGAGCACTACGCCCGGAACGCCAGGAAATGCCAGCGCACGGCGCGCTTCGTGGAGGCGCGGGGCATCGAGAGCGTGCGCGCGGCCCTGGGCCTGGCGCTGGCGGCGGGCGAGGCCCAGGGAGACCCGCAGGACGACCCGCAGGGGTAGCGGCCCGGCGCCCGCCTTGGCCCGGCAACGAAAACGGGGCCCCCGGCGCGCCGGAGGCCCCGAGGCCATTCGAACTGCGGCGGGCTAGTAGTAGCCGAGGGTGAGCTTCTTGGTCACCAGCTCCTTGCGCGACTTGCCGTCCTCGGATTCGAGCTTGGCGGCGCTCACCTCCACGTCGTAGCGGTTGCCGTTGCCGCCGGAGCACGGGGGCAGGTACGCGCCGGGAGTGCTCCAGCCCTGGTGCTTGCGCAGCATGAGGAAGCCCTCGGGCACGTCGAAGGTTTCGCCCGGGAACGCCGGGACCACGACCTTGGCCGAGCCGGGGGCGATGCGGTAGGCGATGACGCCGTGGCCGCCGTGGTTCATGGGGGAGTAGCTGCGGTCGCAGAACGACAGCACGATGGCGTCGGCCTCGGGCGGGATGTTCTCCACGGTGATGGGCGGGGTGGAGCCGCTGCCGCCGAACTTCTTGCAGATCTGTCCGGCGGGGATCTTCTCCCCGTTCCAGGCGGGGTCGGCGAAGCTGACCTGGAGGTCGGCGGCGAGGCCGGCCAGGGGGCAGGCCAGGGTCAGCAGCAGGGCGAGGCAGGCGAGACGTTTCATGGGACCCTCTTCATGTGTTGTGGTGCGTGCCGGGTTGGCGGGATGCGCTCATAAGCCGCCGTGACAAGGATCAGCCGGGCCTCTTTACACGGACAACACATATCTGGCAAGGGGGTGCGCCGCGGCGCAAGCCCACTTCCGTCCGGCAAAGACGGCGGCCTTGATTTCCGCAGCGTTTCTGCTATGCGCAGCAGGAGGAGCCCCTGGCGTCCGCCAGCCGGGGGCGGGGAGGCGTCTCATGCGCGTGTCATCCGTGCTGCGCTGCGCGGCCTGTGCCGCCTGGCTCCTGCTCGCGGCCTGCGCGGGCGTCAAGTACACGGACCAGCCCCTGACCTCGGTGGACTTGACCGAGCCGGGCGCCCCGGCGGAGCTGGTCTCCAGGGTGCTGGCCCAGGCCGGGGACTGGCGCAACTCCGGCGTGCTGGTGAAGCAGGGCGTCGCCTACGCCATCACGGCCAGCGGGCGCTGGCGGGCCTGGCCCGGCTGCAACTGGACCGACGCCGACGGCCTGGGCATGTACACCCCGCTGTGCCTCGACCTGGGCGGCTCCATCCTCCGGGGCTGGACCCACCAGGCGGTCATCGCCAGGATCGGGGAGCAGGGCGCGCCCTTCGCCGTGGGCAGGTCCCTCCGGCTCACTGCGCCTGAGGACGGGGCGCTCTACTTCCACATCAACGAGCAGGCCAGGGGCACCTGGGACAACGAGGGCTACATGGACGTGGGCGTCTCCCTGGCGGCCGCGCCCGCCCCGGCCCCGGCCCAGGCCCCCGCCCCGGACCAGCGCGCCAAGAAGACGGCCGGCTCCGCCGCGGCCCAGG
>JAHJLB010000033.1 GCA_018822105.1 Pseudomonadota bacterium | reverse complement strand
CGGCAGCCCCTGGCCGGCGCGCGCCGGGCCTTCGGCCTGGATGAGCTCTGGCGGCCGCCTGGCTGCGGGCCGCAGCGCTTTGCCGCGGCCGGGGAGGGGCTTGTGCGCGACCTGGGCACCGGGCTCATCTGGGAGCGTGGCGGCAGCGCCTATGGCCTGACCTATGCCGCGGCCCGGGACCGGGCCGCGCGCCTGGCCGCGGAAGGGCGCTTCGGGGTTTTTGGCTGGCGGCTGCCCACGGTCGAGGAGCTGGCGAGCCTGTTGCTGCCCGAGCCGGACCTGCGCCAGCTCTGCCTGCCCCTGGCCTTCGCCCCGGAGCAGCGGCGCATCTGGAGCGCGGACCGCAAGTCCTTTGCCGCGGCCTGGTACGCCGACGTGGAGCACGGGTTCGTCTGGTGGCAGGATCTGAGCTGCGAGTTCTTCGTGCGCTGCGTGGCCTCGGCCCAGGCGGGGAAGCCCTAGCGTCAGGCCGGGCTTCCGGGCCAGCCGGACAACCAGCCCCAGGCCCAGGCCCCGGCCAGGAGCAGTCCGGCCAGAAGCCCGCAGGCCCGGTTGGCCGCCTGGCCCCAGGCCGCGTGGAGGAAGCCGTGGCGCACGGCCAGGATGCCCGCGGGCAGGGCGATGAGGCCCCCGGCCAGGAGCCCGAAGAAATGCGCGCCGATGTCCGTGTTCTCCCCGGCCGTGCCCAGGCTGGCCAGCAGGGCCAGGCCGGCGGCCACAGGCAGCAGCCAGCCGCGCGCGCCGCTGTGGACCTGCGCCAGGGTGTTCTCGCCGCTCACGGCCTTGAGCCCGGCCAGGGCCCCGGCAGCGCCGAACACCGCCGTGGAGAAGCCCACGGACAGGTGCGCCGGGCCGTGGGCCAGCACGTTCAGCACATTGCCCAGCCCGCCGGCCAGCACGGCCAGCAGCCAGGCCGCGCCCGAACCCACCCGCCGCGACAGCAGCACCAAAAAGGCCCCGCCGATGACCGCGTTGCTGGCCACGTGCGCCGGGTCCGCATGCAGGGTCAGGGCCGTGAACATGCGCCACCACTGGCCAGCGAGCATCAGGCCGGCGTCGCCCGCGCCCACGCTGTGCCAGTATTGCGGATACCAGCCCAGGTCCGGCCAGGGGCGGTGGGTGAGGACGAAGAAGGCGCAGAGCCCCAGCATGGCCGCCACGGTGGGGCGCGAGCGCTCCTCCACCGGGAGCAGGGGGATGTCCGGGTGCGGGCTTATGTTCTCGCGCTGGTACAGGGTGATCTCGTCCACGGCCTGGCGCAGGAAGCGCTCCGGGGCCTGCACGGTGTAGCCTCCGGGCAGCTGGCGCACGCGGTGCGGCACGCGCCGGGCCCGCAGCACCAGGCTCCAGAGCCGGGCCTGGGCCTGGGGCAGCCGCCCGGCGGGCTGGCCGTCCACCAGGGGCGACAGGTCCGGCCAGGGCGGGCGCAGGGCGGTGCGCAGTCTGGGACGCAGGGGCAGCATGGGGGCATCCTAAGGCAAAGCGCCCCCTGGCCGCCAGCCCTAAAACGCCGGGCCAGGGGGCGCGGGCTCAGCTCGGGAGTGGGCGCATGAAGGGCAGTTGCACCGCCTCTTCCTTCTGGTTGCTGTCGCGCAGCAGCTTCAGGCTGGACCGGAATTTCTTCAGCGAGGCCGAGGAGCTGCCCTTGAGGAACAGGCCGATGAGATCGTCCTCCACCTCCTTGGCCTCAATGTCCGCAGGCTGGTGGAACTGGCAATCGTCGTGGCAGAGGAAGGCGCCGTCCGGGATGTTGTAGACGATGGTGCTGTCGCCGGGGAAGATGTGCGGATGCGTGTGCTCAAGGGCCCTGGTCAGCAGCAGGGCGATGTGCATGCGGAAGTCTCGCAGCTCGGAGCCGAATTCGCTCAGAATCACCGCCGTGGGCTCCAGCTCCATGATCAGGGTGGCCGTGCCGAGCAGCCCCAGGTGGTTGGGGTAGAACATGGGCATGTCCGTGGAGGGATCCGGGTCGAACTCATACTCCTTGATGGAGCCGATGTGCGGGATGAGCAGGTCCGGCGCGGCGTCAAAGGGCTTGGGGTAGCGCTTGTGCACGGCCAGCCCCGGTTCGTCCTCGCGCACCCGCTTTACTCCCTCGAAGGGCGGGTTCGCGTAGGTGGCCACCTTGCCATTCTCATACTTGGCCGGGAACAGGCCTGTGTCGCTGGTGAGCAGGATGCGGCGGCGCACCTCCCCAGCCGGGATGCTCAGGCCCAGGCCCACGGCGTAGTCGGCGCTGAAGACGTCGTCGTGGTAGGCGGGCAGCACGGTCAGCTCCAGCTCCGCCCTCTGGCCGTCGTCGTGCAGGCGCAGGGTCTGCACCTGCTCCGCCTGGCCACTCTGCAGCGGCAGCGCCGCAGCGCCCGTGCCGACCTCGGGGGCGTTGAGGCAGACCACGCGCTTCACGTAGGCGCAGTCCTTGTGCAGGCGGAAGCCGGAGAACTTCTTCATGGCGCTGTGGTTCAAGAGCAGGGTCACCTTCTTGGGCGCGCCCGCGTTCTGCTCGTTGTACTGGTGCAGCATGGTCAAAAGCTGCTCCAACTGGGCGGTGTGGTCGTCGTGGGCGTGGGTGATGGCGATGTGGGTGATGTCGTGGATGCGCCCGCCCGCGTAGTGGAACTGCTCGATGAAGTCGTAGCCGGGATCCATGACCAGGCCGATGCCCTGGTGGAAGAGGAAGTAGCCGCCGCCCCGGTCCGACTCGTCGCCGTCCATGATGATGGGCGTGAAGGAGTTCCACTTGCGCAGCACCAGGAGCACGGAGGCCTGGGGAGCGAACAGGCTCCTGGGTTCCAGGAAGGCCACCACGCGCTTCTTGCGCGCCTTCATCTGGGTGGTGAACCTGGACTTCTGGGGCCGGAACTCATTGATGACATCGACCAGCCTGGTCTGCAGCTCGATGCGGTGGGTGCTGGGGGCGCTGGCGGCCGCGCCAAGGGCGGCGTCCTCCGACTCGGGCGGGCTGGGGGCCTTGGCCCCTGGCTCTGCGGCGGCGGCCTTGGCCGGCGGTTTGGCCGGCTTGGCCGGCGGTTTGGCTGATTTGGGCGGTTTGGGCGCGGGCGCTGTTGTTCCCATCCTCCCGCGTGCGATGGCCAGGGTGCGGGCGATCTTTGCGCGGTACTCCTGGGCCCCGGGCGCAGTCAAGGAAGCGCAAAGGGCGGCGGACTCTTCAAAGCAGGGCAGCGCCTTTGCAAGGTCAGGGACACGGAAATATGCCAAGCCGAGATTCTCAGCCGCCATGGCCTGGCACAAGGACAGCTCCGCGTTGCCGGGCTGGGCCTCAGCCAGGGCCTTGAGCTCGTCGTAGACCGCCTGGGCCTGGTTGTTGGGCTGGGCCTCAGCCAGGGCCTTGAGCTCGTCGTAGACCGCCTGGGCCTGGTTGTTGGGCTGGGCCTCAGCCAGGGCCTTGAGCTCGTCGTAGACCGCCTGGGCCTGGTCCGGGTTGTTGGCGTTGGCATAGGCCCTGGTGAGGTTGACCGCTCCCGAGGCCTGGCACGAGGCCAGCTCCGCGTTGCCGGGCTGGGCCTCAGCCAGGGCCTTGAGCTCGTCGTAGACCGCCCGGGCCTGGTCCGGGTTGTTGGCCTCGGCATAGGCCTTGGTGAGGTTGGCCGCCCCCTTGGCCTGCCGCAAGGCCATCTCCGCGTTGCCGGGCTGGGCCAGGGCCAGGGCCTTGAGCTCGTCGTAGACCGCCCGGGCCTGGTCCGGGTTGTTGGCGTTGGCATAGGCGCTGGTGAGGTTGGCCGCCCCCTTGGCCTGGGCCAGGGTCAAGCGGGCGTCGCCGGGGTGGGCCTGGGCCAGTTCCCGCAACTCCGCGTACAGGGCGGCGGCCTTATCAGGCTGCTTCGCGTTGTCGTAGTGCCCGATGAGCCTGTAGGAGGCGTTGGCGAGCTCCAGGGCCATGGCGGCATCCTTGGGCCAGGCCTTGGCCAGGGCCAGCACGTCCTGGAAGTGGCCCTGCACATCCTCCAGGCCCACGTCATAGCCCTGTAGCAGAATGATCTGGACGGCGGCCTGGGCCTGGGCCTGGGCGCGGGCCGGGTCCTTGGGCGCGGCCAGGGCCAGGGCCTTGAGCTCCGCGTACAGGGCCTCGGCGTCCGCAAGCTTTTTCGCTGCCACGAGCTCGGCTATGGCCGCAACCCTCGGGTCGGTCTCGGCATTTTTTGTCTTCTGGGGCATCCGCATCTCCCTGGGGCAAGGTCCGATACAGTTCCCACTTTTTCCGCCTGCGCGTCAAGGGCGCGGACGGGATTTCCGCAACAGGATGCTGCGGTTGCGGCCGCCGGGGGCTGAAACTGAAAAAGGGCCGGCACCTTTTGGGGGCGCCGGCCCGGGGGGGCAGGGAGAGGGTCGAGCCGTGCGGCCTAACGCTTCGAGTACTGGAAGCGGGCGCGGGCGCCCTTCTGGCCGTACTTCTTGCGTTCCTTCTTGCGGGCGTCGCGGGTCAGGAAGCCTGCGCGCTTCAGGGTGCCGCGCAGTTCGGGGTCCATCTCGAGCAGGGCGCGGGAGATGCCGTGGCGGACGGCCTGGGCCTGTCCGGACACGCCGCCGCCGGCGACATTGATCTTGATGTCGAACTTGTCCATGGTCTTGGTGAGCTTGAGGGCCTGCTGCACGATCATCTGCAGGGTCTTGCGGGGAAAGTAGTCCTCGTACGGACGACCATTGACCACGATCTGGCCAGTGCCCTGGAAGATGCGCGTGCGCGCCACGGCGTTCTTGCGCTTACCGGTACCGTAATTTGAATCCAGCATGGATCAACTCCTGATGCGGAGGTTACAGGGCCAGAGCTTGGGGCTTCTGGGCCTCGTGGGTATGCTCAGGGCCGGCGAAGACCTTGAGCTTCTTGATGATCTGCCGAGAAAGCCGGTTCTTGGGCATCATGCCGCGCACGGCCTGGATGATGACAAGCTCCGGGTTCTTCTCCAGCATGACCTTGAGCGTCCGGGACTTGAGGCCGCCGGGGTGCAAGGTGTGCTTGTAGTACATCTTCTTGTTCAGCTTGTCGCCGGTGACCTTGATCTTCGTGGCGTTGACCACGACGATGAAGTCTCCGCCGTCCATGTGCGGGGCGAAACCGGGCTTGTGCTTGCCACGCAGGCGGTGGGCGATGGCGGTGGCCATGCGGCCCAGCACCATGTCCGTGGCATCGACCACGAACCATTCGTGCTTCAGGTCTGCGGGGACAGGACTATACGTATTCATTGGGTCAACTCCTTCACTCCAAACTGGAAACAGGGCTCTTACGAGGTTCACGCGCGGCTGTCAATGAAAATCCGCTTCCTTTTTTGCCGGGCACGCCCCGGAAAACCTTCCTAGGCCCCGGCCACCAGCTCTTTCAGCTTGGCGAGGGCCTTGTCCATTCCGCCCGCGTCGGTGCCGCCGGCCTGGGCCATGTCCGGCCGGCCGCCGCCGCTGCCGCCCACCAGGGCGGCCACGTCCTTGATGAGCTGCGGCGCGGTGAACTTCGCGTGCAGGTCCTTGCTGACCGCGAGCAGCACGGCCACCTTGCCGTCCTCGGTGGGGGCGACGATGCAGGCCACGCCCGAGGGCAGCTTGCTGCGCAGGGCGTCCATCTGCTCGCGCAGGCTCTTGATGGAGGCCGTCTCGGCCTTGACGGCCAGGACCTTGACCCCGCCGATGTCCTCCACCTCGGCCATGCGCGTACCGCCCTCGCCGGAGGCCAGCTTGGTCTGCAGGCGCTCCAGGTCCTTCTGCAGGGTCTTGACCTGGGCGCTCAGGGCCTTGGCCCGGGCGGCGACCTCGTCGGGGCGCGCCTTGAGCACGCCCTGCACCTCGGCCATCTCCTGGCGCAGGGTCTGCAGGTGGTTCAGGGCGTTCCAGCCCGTGGCCGCCTCGATGCGCCGGATGCCCGCCGCCACGCCCGTCTCGGACAGGATGGCGAAGCTGCCCGCCTGGCCGGTGTTGGTCAGATGCGTGCCGCCGCAAAGCTCCATGCTCACGCCCGGAACCTCCACCAGGCACACCGTGTCGCCGTACTTTTCGCCGAACAGCGCCATGGCGCCGCGCGCCACGGCCTCCTTCTGGGAGACGAGGTCGCGTCCCACGGGGATGTTGTCCAGGATGGCGCGGTTGACGATCTGTTCGACCCTGGCGATTTCGCTCGGTGTCAGGGGCGCGATGTGCGTGAAGTCGAAGCGCAGGCGCTCCGGCCCGACCAGGGAGCCGGACTGCTTCACGTGGGCGCCCAGCACCTGGCGCAGGGCGGCGTGCAGCAGGTGGGTGGCCGTGTGGTTGCGCGAGGTGGCCATGCGCGAGCGGGCGTTCACCGTGAGCGAGGCCGTCTGGCCGGGGGTGAGCTCGCCCTCGTTGACGAAGATCTTGTGCACCGTGAGGTCGCCTGCGGGCTTGAGGGTCTCCAGCACGTCGGCCCCGCCCGTGGCGGTGGAGACCTCGCCCAGGTCGCCCTCCTGGCCGCCGGACTCGCCGTAGAAGGGGGTGGAGGCCGTCACCAGCCAGCCGCCCTGGCCCTGGGCAAGGCTTTCGACGGGTTCGCCCTCGTCGTCCAGCAGGGCGTTGATGCGGCCCTCGTCCTCCAGCCTGGCGTTGCCGCTGAAGCGGGTCTTGACCCCGGCCTCCAGCAGGCCCTGGAACATGCTGGCCACGTCCTTCTCGCCGGAGCCCTTCCAGGCGCTCTTGGCCCGGACCTTCTGCTCCTTCATGCAGGCCGTGAAGCCGGGCTCGTCCACGGAAACTCCCTGCTTCTCGGCCACGTCGTTGACGATGTCCAGGGGGAAGCCGAAGGTGTCGTACAGCTTGAAGGCGAACTCGCCGCTGATGCGCGTCTCGCCCAGCTCCTTCAGCCGGGCGATCTCGTCCTCCAGGATGACCAGGCCCTTGTCGAGGGTCTGGGAGAAGCGCTCCTCCTCCTCGCGGATGACCCGGGCCATGAACTCCTGGTTGCTCAGCATCTCGGGGTAGGCGTCGCGCATCTGGTTGACCACCTGGCGCGCGCTCTCGTGCAGGAAGGGCTCGGTGAGGCCCATGAGGCGGCCAAAGCGGAAGGCCCGGCGGATGAGGCGGCGCAGAACGTAGCCCCTGCCTTCGTTCGAGGGCAGGATCTGGTCGGTGATGAGGAAGGCGATGGAGCGGCTGTGGTCGGCGATGACCTGCAGCGCGGTGTCCACCTCCTTGTCCGCGCGGTACCTCACCTTGGCCTTGTCGGCCACGAAGGAGATGAGCGGGCGGAAGAGGTCGGTCTCGAAGTTGGAGCGCTTGCCCTGGGACACGGCGGCGATGCGCTCCAGGCCCATGCCCGTGTCGATGCTGGGGCGGGGCAGGGGGGTGCGGGTGCCGTCGGCGGCCTGGTCGAACTGCATGAACACCAGGTTCCAGATCTCCAGATAGCGGTCGCAGTCGCATTTGCCGATGCCGCAGTCAGGCCCGCAGGCCATGTCCGCGCCCTGGTCCACGTAGATTTCCGAGCAGGGGCCGCAGGGGCCGGTGTCGCCCATGGACCAGAAGTTGTCCTTGTCGCCGAGCCTGTAGATGCGCTCTGGAGCGATGCCCGCCACGCTCTGCCAGAGTTCGCCGGCCTCGTCGTCGTCCTTGTAGATGCTGACGTAGAGGTGCTCTTTGGGGAGCTTGATCTCCTTGGTGATGAAGTCCCAGGCCAGGCGGATGGCGTCGGCCTTGAAGTAGTCGCCGAAGGAGAAGTTGCCGAGCATTTCGAAGAAGGTGTGGTGGCGCGCGGTGCGGCCCACGTTCTCCAGGTCGTTGTGCTTGCCGCCCACTCGCAGGCATTTCTGGGAGGTGCAGGCGCGGGAGTAGGGGCGCTTCTCCTGGCCGAGGAAGCATTTCTTGAACTGGACCATGCCCGCGTTGGTGAACAGCAGGCTGGGGTCGTCCTTGGGCACCAGGGTGGAGCTCTCCACCACGGTGTGGCCGTTCTGCTCAAAGTACTTGAGGAAGCGGGAGCGGATTTCTGCGGCGTTCATGCGGGTTTGATTCTCCAAAAGGAAGGTGGTGGCGGCCCGGTGTGCCCTAGGCTGGGGCCGCGGCTACATCTCGTCCATTTCCGCGGGCTCGGCCGCGGCGGGGATGAAGGCCGGGGGCGTCATGCCCAGGTGCTCCAGGAGCTTGTCCTCGATCTTTTGGCGCAGCTCGGCGTTTTCGGCCAAAAGCGCGCGCACGTTCTCCTTGCCCTGGCCCAGGCGCTCGGAGCCGAAGGCGAACCAGGAGCCGCTCTGCTCGATGATCTTGTGCTCCACGCCCAGGTCGATGATCTCGCCCTCGCGGCTCATGCCCGTGCCGTAGAGGATGTCCACCAGGGCCTCGCGGAAGGGCGGGGCGACCTTGTTCTTGACGACCTTGATGCGCGTGCGGTTGCCGTAGGCCTCTTCCTTGTCCTTGAGGCTCTGGATGCGGCGGATGTCGATGCGGATGGAGGCGTAGAACTTGAGCGCGTTGCCGCCGGTGGTGGTCTCCGGGCTGCCGTAGCCGGTCATGCCGATCTTCATGCGGATCTGGTTGATGAACACCACCACCGCGCGGGACTTGTGGATGGTGCCGGTGAGCTTGCGCAGGGCGTGGCTCATGAGCCGGGCATGGCCGCCCACCTGGGTCTCGCCCATCTGGCCCTCGAGCTCGGCCTGGGGGATGAGGGCGGCCACGGAGTCGATGACCACGAGGTCCACCGCGCCGGAGCGCACGAGCAGGTCGGCGATTTCAAGCGCCTGCTCGCCGAAGTCCGGCTGGGAGATGAGCAGCTCCTCGGTCTTGACGCCCAGGCGGCGGGCATAGCCCACGTCCAGGGCGTGCTCGGCGTCGATGAAGGCCGCGGTGCCGCCGCGCTTCTGGCATTCGGCCACCAGGTGCAGGGTCAGGGTGGTCTTGCCCGAGGATTCCGGGCCGTAGATTTCGGTGACGCGTCCCTTGGGGATGCCGCCCACGCCAAGGGCCAGGTCCAGGCCGATGGAGCCGGTGGGGATGACCGGGATGGCGGTCAGGGCCGACCCGTCGTCCATGCGCATGATGGAGCCCTTGCCGAACTTGCGCTCGATGGTGCTCAGCGCGGTGTTCAGGGCCTCCAGGCGCAGTTCTTCGGGGCTGTTGCTGGGCTTCTTGGCCATGGGGGAACCTCCGGTGTGTCGCTTGGTGGACGCGAATCAGGCTGGATATCAGATCACGCGCCGGGCGGCAACAGGCGAGAAGGGGGGGGCGGCGCACGGTGGCGCGGCCGCGGCGGTCCTTGCGTCCGCTTCCGCTTGAGGATAGAAAGGGGGGATGCAGCACGAGCGCGCACGCCGCAATCTTCCCCGCCGGAGCCGCCCGTGAGGGCGCGCCGCCGCATGCAGCACCCCGGACGGGAGTCGCGCCACCGCCGCCTGTTCGGCGAGACGCTGCTGCGCTCCCTCACGCGCTTCGACAAGAAGGGCGGCCTGCGCCTGGTGCGCCTGTGGCCGGCGTGGGCCGAGGTGGTGGGGCCGGAGGTGGCCGAGCTGGCCCAGCCCCTGGGGCACAGGGAGGGCACGCTCATCCTGCACACCCAGGATGCCATCGCCGCCCAGGAGCTCACGTATTTCGTCCCGGAGATCCTGTCCCGGGTGAATGGATTTTTGGGGCAAGAAGTCTTTGACAAGGTGCGCTTCGAGCTGCTAGGTGGCAGAGTTCCTTTGGGCGAAAGCCAAAAGGAGGGGCCCAAGGCTCCGCCGCAGAGGCTCAAGAGACCTCCCAGTCTCGGCGGCCTGGTGGGCAAGCTGGACCCGGATTCTCCCGTGGGCCGCTGCTACCTGGCCTATGTCAAGTGGTTCACCGAGGGCGCCGCGCCGAGCGCCGCACCGAGTGCCGATCAGAATGCGAATACTCGCCCAAACCGGGCGTCAAGGAGAAGAAAATGAGTCAGGAAGTCACCGAGATCACCTTTGAGAGCCTGGGCCTCACCAAGTCCCTGGACAAGATGACCGCCAAGGAACTGCGCCAGATGATCGTGGCCAAGATCCCCTCCATCGTCGGGGCCAGCGGCATGCAGAAGGACGACCTGGTCAAGGCCGTCAAGGACGTCTTCGGCATCGTGGACGGCGAGGGCGGCGTGTCGCCGTACAAGGACCAGATCTTCACCATCAAGAAGACCATCCGCGAGATGCGTGTGCAGAAGGGCACCGTGGAGGCCCGCCAGGAGCGCACCAAGTTGCGCCGCAAGATCAACAAGCTCAAGAAGCGCTCCCGCCGCCTGGCGCGCGCGCTGTAGATTTCCGCGCGGAGCCGGAAGTTCGGGGTTGACAAGCGACCCCGGAAATCTGTATCAGGGCTCCTCGCAACGTGCTGGGGGATCGTATAAAGGCAATACTGCGGGTTCTGGCTCCGCCAATCGAGGTTCGATTCCTCGTCCCCCAGCCAATCAAAAAGTCCCCATCGTCTAGCCTGGTCCAGGACGACGGCCTTTCACGCCGTTAACAGGGGTTCAAATCCCCTTGGGGACGCCAGAGCAAAATCAAGCGGTTAGGTGCCAGACCTAACCGCTTTTTCTTTGTATTCGAGTTGGTTGCCAATTCTATTCCCAACCTGTGGCCTGCCCATGGCTCCAGGAACGCCCCCTTTCTTTTGGAATGGCACCGGCGGGCGCGTTGTGTCCGCAATGACCCAGGCGGCCTTCACCCTGGGCGTAAGCCGCTCACAGGTGTGCCAGATGATCGCCGAGGGCGCGCGCGCCGCAGTTGGTCAATAGGCCACGGGCGTGAGCGGCTCCTTCTCATGGAACTGCACGGTCTCCTGGTGCGTGAAGTCGTCCAGGTTGCGCGAGAAGGCCGCGCCCAGGAAGGAGTCCACCCAGACGGAGATGTTGAAGCGCCGGACGTTGTCGCGCAGCTTGTGCATGCGCATCTTGCGCTCCAGCACCGGCAGCTGGCAGGCGGCGTTGAGGGCGTCGGCCACCTCGTCGATGTCGTAGGGGTTCACCAGGAACGCGCCCAGGCGCTGGAACTGGGCCGCGGCCCCGGTGAACTCGCTCAGGATGAGCGCCCCGGTCTCCGGGGTGTTGCTGGCGCAATACTCCTTGGCCACCAGGTTCATGCCGTCGCGCAGGGAGGTGACCATGGCGATGTCCGCGGCCAGGTAGTTGGCCACCAGCTCGGCCCGGGGCAGATTGCGGTAGAGGTGGTGGATGGGCACCCAGCCCGGCTGCGTGAATTCCCCGTTGATCTGGGTCACCAGCTGCTCGATCTCGTTCTTCAGCTCCTGGTATTCGCCCACGCCCTCGCGGCTGGGCACCAGCACCTGGATGAAGCTGACGCGCCCGCGCAGCTCGGGATAGCGGATGAGGGCCCGCCGGAAGGCCTGGAGCCGCTCCGGGATGCCCTTGGAATAGTCCAGCCTGTCCACGCCCAGCACGATCTTGCGCTGCGGGAAGGCCGCCCGGATCTTGGCCGCGGCGGCGGCGGTGTCGCGCCGTGCGGCCTGCCGGGCGAAGGCCGCGTAATCGATGCTGATGGGGAAGCTGCCGATGCGCACGCTGCGCTCGTTGGCGCCCACGGTGACCACGGAGCCCCGGCCCCAGACCTCTGTGCGCGGGAAGAGCACCCGCAGGCAGCGCACGAAGTTCCTGCGGTCGGACAGGGTCTGGAAGCCCACCAGCTCATGCTCCAGAAGGGCCTGGAGCACCTGCTTGCGCCAGGGCAGCTTGAGGAAGATGTCCGGGGCCGGAAAGGGGATGTGCAGGAAGAAGCCGCAGCGCCTGTCCGTCCCCTGCTCCTTGAGGAACTGCGCCACGTGCATGAGGTGGTAGTCGTGTATCCAGACGTAGTCGTCGGGGCGCGAGCTTTGGGCCACGGTGCGGGCGAATTTCCTGTTCACGTCCAGGTAGCTCGTCCAGTAGTCCGGCACGAAATTGCAGCGCGACTGGAAGTCGTGGAACAGGGGCCAGATGATCTCGTTGGAGAAGCCCTCGTAATAGTTGCGGTGTTCGGACTCCGTAAGTTCGATGGGCAGAAGGCCGTATCCGGCCTCCTTGGAGAATTTGGCAAAGGGCGCGGAAGGATCGCCCCCGCCCTCCTGCCCCGAGGATCCCACCCACAGCCCCCCGCGGTCGCGCAGCACCGGGGCCAGGGCCGTGACCAGGCCCCCGGCCCCGGCCTTGACGGTCCAGGCGTCGCCTTCGCGCTTGAGCGTCACGGGCAGCCGGTTGGAGACCACGAGCAGCCGCCCGCGCATCTGCCCCGACCGGCCCGGCTCCCTGTCCGCGCCCCGCTTGTCGGCCGGGCCTTGCTCCGCGCCCTGGGAAACGGCCCCGGAAAGGAGGCAGGACTGCAAGAACTCCAGCAGGTCGCTGGGCGGGTGCAGCAGGTATTGGGCCCGGCTCGGCTTGTGCTTGCGCCCGACCAGCAGGGCCAGACCCGCCTGGCCCAGGGCCTGGAAGGCGTCCTCGTCGGTGAGGTCGTCGCCCAGGTAGGCGGAGGCGAACCCGCTGCCGTGAAGGGCTGTCTCCTCGGCCAGCAGGCGCTGCACCACGCGGCCCTTGGTGAAGGCCCCGGCGCGGATCTCCACGCCGCCGTCAAAGGGCAGCACCTCTGCCTTCGCCGCATGGGCGATGAGCCCAAAGACCCGGCTGGCCTCGGCCACGATCTCCGCCGCGCGGGGCGGCGGCAGGCCGCGCACGTGGATGGCCAGGCAGCCGTGCTTGGCCTCCAGGTGTTCGCCCAGGCCCTGACCCTCGGCCCAGAAGCGCGCGTCGGCCAGGGCCTTTTCCAGGCCGGGCGCAAGCTCCAGGCGCGTCAGCAGGCCGGCAAGGTCGCGGTGCTCCCCGCCGTGGCAGCCGAAGATTTCGACATTGCGCTCCAGTTCGAGGAAGCCCGCCACATCCGCCGCAGAGCGGCCGGACACGATGACCACGCGCCAGGCGTCGTTCCGGGCCAGGCCCTCCAGCAGCCTGCGCACGCCCAGGTACGGCAGGGCCTTGTGGCGTTCGGCGGTGAAGGGGGCCAGAGTGCCGTCGTAGTCGAGCATGAGCAGCTTGCGCCGCGCCGCAAGCAGGGCCCGGTATTCCCGGGAGCGTAAAAGCTGTGTCCATTCCTTCATGTCCGCTCCTCCTCTGGTTGGGCTCCCCGGTGCGACAAGAGCCAAAGCATGTTGCGCAAAAGCCCGCACAGGTTCGAGGCCTCCCAGCCGGGCTCGGGGCCGCCGGGCCAGTGCTCCAGGGCCCGCCCCAGGGCGAAGAAGGCCTGGTCGAGGAGGAAGGTCGTCAGCACCAGGTCGAGATCGGCCCCGTCTTGCGGCAGGAACCCGGCCTGTCCTGCGGCCTCCAGGTAGCTGCGCAGGAAATGGCCGCCCATGCGCGTGTGCCAGTGCTCGGCCCAGGGGCGCAGCCGCTGCTCGTCCTCGGGACGGATGCTGCAGTGGTCGCGCAGGCCGGCCTCGGCCACATGGCCCAGAGCGCTCAGCAGGTCGCAGACGTCGCGCAGGGGCGAGCGCTTGAGCCGGCGCGCCGAGAGCGACCGCGTGGTGCGGCCCTCGAAGTCCACGATCATGAAGTCGCGGCCGGTGAACAGGAGGTGCCGCAGATCGTACTCGCCGTGGATCCTGGTCTTGAGGCCCTGGACCGGGGTGTCGCGGAAGCGCCGCAGCCTGTCGGCAAGGCCTTCGCGCAGGGCCAGGACCTGCTCCGCCAGCAGGGCCTCCTGGGGCGGCAGGGACGGGTGGGCCTGCTCCAGGCGGTCCAGGATGCGCCGGGTCTTGCCGAAAACGTCCTGGTAGACCGCGCGCCGGTAGGTCTTGTCAAAGGGCTCCGGGGCGAAGGCCGGGTCTTCGGAGTCCTGGGCCAGGGCCAGATGCATCTGCGCCGTGCGCTGGCCGATGCGGGCCATGACGGCGATGCTGTGCTCGTCGGGCAGGATGTGGCCGGGCATGCCCTCCGCCAGGTCCAGGGCGTCCTCCGCTCCCGGGGCCGTGGCCAGGGCCGTGGCCGAGCGCCTGGGCGGCGGCAGCTCCTGCTCCTCGGCCAGCACCCGGTGGAAGTAGAGGCCCAGGGCCGTGGCGCAGATGTCCCAGGCCGTGGACTCGCTCTGCACATACCCGCGCAGCATGGCCACCACCACGGGCTCGTGGCCGGGCCGCAGGTACTGGAGCGCGCCCAAAAACTCCGGCGTGTGCTTGAAGCCGACGGTCTCCGTCAGGTGGCGCACCACCTCGAGGTCGGGGTTGCCGCCCTCGGCGGTGCGCCGGAAGATCTTCAGCAGCGCCTGGCGGCCATAGGCGATGAGCGCATTGGCGGAGACGTCCGGCACCAGTTCGGACTCCGGCTGCTGGTCCACGAGCATGCGGATCTTCTTGCCGAGCCGGCCCTGGAGCACCACGAACTCGCCATCGCGTCCCCGGATGCGGCGGCGCTGGGTGAACAGCCGCAGCAGCCCGGCATGGGCCCGGCGCTCCTCGGCGCCTTCGACCAGGGCGCCCTCCAGCTCGTCCTTGCCCGTGGCCAGGGCGGGAGCCGCGCCGGCCTCGTCCAGCGGCCTGCCCAGGGTGCAGATGTACCGGCCGGGCTCCTCCCGGGCGATGTGCCGGGCCTGCTCGGCATCCACGAAGGACAGCAGCAGGGTCCGGCTTTCGCTGCCGCCGCCGGCGAACTTGACCTCCAGCACGCCGATCCAGGAGGGCGCGCGCGCGGTGCCCACGGGCAGGACGTCGTGCAGGGTGGTGGAGATGATCTGCGGGCCGGTGCCGGCCTCCTCGGCCCTGCGGCGCAGGTATTCGGGCAGGATGACGCCCTGGAGGGTGGTCTTGAGCCTGGTGTCCAGGAAGCGCCAGCCGCCGGAATCCTGGCGCCGCAGCACCGGATAGGGCCGGTCCGGCCCGTGGGGCTGGCTTTGGACGCGCAGCTCCAGGATGTAGTAGCCGTGCGGCCCGATGGTCAACGGGTAGGGCGCGCTGGTGATGACGGGGAAGCGCGTGCGCCCCATGACCTCCACCGGGGTGCGGCCGGCGTGGGTGGAGAGGTCCAGGCGGGTGGCCTGGGGGTGGCGCGAGAGGTTGGCCACCACCAGCAGGCATTCCTCGCCCAGGGTGCGCAGGTAGGAGATGACCTTGGGCGAGTCCTGGCGCAGAAAGCGCATGCCGCCGCGCCCCAGGGCCCTGTGCCGCCTGCGCAGGGCGATGAGCTGCTTCATCCACCAGAGCAGCGAGGAGGGATTGCGCTGCTGGTTCTCCACGTTGACGGACTGGTAGTGGTATTCCGGGTCGATGACGGCGGGCAGGTAGAGCTGCTGCGGATTGACCCGCGAGAACCCGGCGTTGCGGTCCGGGCTCCACTGCATGGGCGTGCGCACGCCGTTGCGGTCGCCCAGGTAGTAGTTGTCGCCCATGCCTATCTCGTCGCCGTAGTAGATGACCGGGGAGCCGGGCATGGTCATGAGCAGCACGTTCATGAGCTCGATCTTGCGCCGGTCGTTGCGCAACAGCGGGGCCAGGCGGCGGCGGATGCCCAGGTTGATGCGCGCCCGGCGGTCGTGGGCGTAGACCTGGTACATGAAGTCGCGCTCCTCCTCGGAGACCATCTCCAGGGTCAGCTCGTCATGGTTGCGCAGGAAGATGGCCCACTGGCAGGCTTCCGGAATCTCCGGGGTCTGCTCCAGGATGTCCACGATGGGCGAGCGGTCCTCCATCTCCAGGGCCACGAACATGCGCGGCATGAGCGGAAAGTGGAAGGTCATGTGGCAGGCGTCGCCTTCGCCGAAGTAGCGGGCCGCGTCCTCGGGCCACTGGTTGGCCTCGGCCAGGAGCATGCGGCCAGGGAACCTGGCGTCCACATGGGCGCGCAGCCTCTTCAGCGCGCCGATGGTCTCGGGCAGGTTCTCGCAGTTGGTGTCCTCGCGCTCGTAGAGGTAGGGCACGGCGTCGAGCCGGAGGCCGTCCACGCCCATGGCCAGCCAGAAGTCCACCACGCGCAGGAGTTCGGCCTCCACCTGGGGGTTCTCGAAGTTCAGGTCCGGCTGGTGGTTGTAGAAGCGGTGCCAGTAGTAGGCGCCGGCCACGGGATCCCAGCTCCAGTTGGAGGTCTCGAAGTCCTTGAAGATGATCCTGGTGCCCGCGTACTTTTCCGGGGTGTCGCTCCAGACGTAGAAGTCGCGCTCCGGGGAGCCGGGCTTGGCCCGGCGCGCGCGCTGGAACCAGGCGTGCTGGTCCGAGGTGTGGTTCAGGACCAGCTCGGTGATGACCCGGATGCCCCGGCTGTGGGCCTCGCGCAGCAGCGCCCGGAAGTCGGCCAGTGTGCCGTAGTCCTTGTGGATGTCGCAGTAGTCGGCGATGTCGTAGCCGTCGTCGCGCAGGGGCGAGGGGTAGAACGGCAGCAGCCAGAGGGCGTTCACGCCCAGGTCCTGCAGATAGTCGAGCTTGCTTTTGAGCCCCGGAAAATCGCCGTGGCCGTTCTGGGTCGAGTCGAAAAACGAGCGCACGTGGACCTCGTAGATCACGGCGTCCTTGTACCAGGTCTCGTCGAGGACCTCGGCGGCGCGTTTACCCATGTTCCGGCTCCTTGGCGTGCAGCTGCCTTGGCTCATGCAGGGAAACCCTGGCCAGGGGCAGGGCCCCGGGATGAGCATTCTGGACATAGCACACCATTTGCTCGCGCACCAGACAGCGCAGGTCCCAATTGCTGGAGGAATCCCTTGAGCTGACCAGGGCGCGCAGGGTCAGAACGGCTGGCCCGGCATCGGTCACCTGCAGCCCGCAGACCCGTCCGTCCCAGAGCTCCCCGGCCTCCTCGCGGCAGATGCGCTCCAGCTCGGCGCGCAGGGCCGCCACCGGGGCGCGGTAGTCCACGCTCAGGAACACGCTGCCCAGGATCTCGGCGGAAGAGCGCGTCCAGTTCTGGATGGGCTTGTCGAGGAAGTGCGTCACCGGCACCACCAGGCGGCGCTGGTCCCAGATGCGCAGCACCACGTAGGTCAGGGTGAGCTCCTCCACGCGGCCCCATTCGCCCTCCACCACCACCACGTCGTCCAGGCGGATGGGCTGGGTGATGGCGATCTGCATCCCGGCGAAGATGGTGGACAAAAACCTCTGGGCCGACAGGCCGGCCACGGCCCCGGCGATGCCGGCCGAGGCCAGGACGCTGGCGCCCATGCTGCGCGTGGCGTCGAAGACCATGAGCGTCGCGGCCAGGGCCACCACGGCCACCACGACCGAGAAGACGCGCCGGAACATGCGGATCTGGGTCAGCCGGGTGCGCGCGTGCAGGTTGTCCCCGGAGCGGATGTCGTAGGAGCGCTGTAGCCACAGGGCGAAGATGCCCCCGGTGGCGAACAGCAGCCAGGAGCAGGCGCCGATCCAGCACAGGGAGTGGGCCTTCTGGACCAGGATCCGGGCGGAATCCGGCAGGGGCAGGGCGGTCTGGGCCAGGGCCAGGGCCAGCAGCACGGCGGCCAGGCGGGTGGGCCCCTTGGCCAGCTCCAGGGCCGGCCCCCAGAACCCCTCGTCCCGGCTTGCGGCCATGCGCCGCAAGAGGCGCAGGGCCAGGGCGTGGACCAGCAGTGCGGCCAGGGCGAGGCCCAGGGCCAGGGCCGCGGCGAGCAGCAGGTCATGGAAAGGGTCCTGCAGTGTGAACATGGAGAGCTCCCAGGGGCGCGTCGGCCCGGTTGTTGAGGGCAGCATGTGGCCCGGAAAGGCCCATCCCCTGCCTGCGGGCCGCGCGGCCCAGGGTCAGGGGCGGGGGAGGGCGGGGCCGGGCTGCGCGGCGGGGCGCACCAGCCGCAGGCCGTAAAAGGCGGTGTGCAGGTCGGGCCAGCCCCGGCTGCGGTTGGCCGAGCGCAGGGTTTCGGCCTTGGTCACCCAGGAGCCGCCGCGCAGCACGCGCGCGTCACCCTCGCCGTCGTTGAGCGGGTTCTCGCGCGGGGACCTGGCGTAGTACCGCGCGTCGTAGACGTCCTCGCACCATTCCCAGACGTTGCCGTGCATGTCGCGCAGGCCGAAGGCGTTGGCCGGGAAGCTGCCCGCCACGTTGGTGTGCATGTTGGGCCAGATCCTGACCTTGGGCGCGGCCGTTCTTGCCTTGCGGCGCCCCTTGCGGGACTTGCGCTTGGAGACGGCAGGCTGGGCGGGCAGGCTGTAGCGCTTCTCGAAGCTGGCCTCGTCGTGGGAGATGGCCTCGCCAAAGGCGTAGGGCGTCCGGGTGCCCGCCCGGGCGGCGTATTCCCACTCGGCCTCGGTGGGCAGGCGGAAGCCCCCGCCGGTCTTCTTGCCCAGGGCCGCGGCATAGGCCTTGGCCATGTCCCAGGAGACCTGGTCCACGGGGTAGTCAGCGCCATTGGCGATGAGCGAGGGGTTGTTGCCCATGATGGCCCGCCACTGTCCCTGGGTGACCTCGGTCTGGCCCAGCCAGAAGCCGGCCAGGCAGACCTCGTGCTGCGGCCCCTCGTCCAGGTTGCGGCCGAACTCGTTCTCGGGGCTGCCCATGACGAAGCATCCCGAGGGCACCCAGCAAAAGATCATGCCGGTCCTGGGCTCGGTCCATACGCTTCCGGCGGGCGGCTCCGCGCTGCCGGGCCCGGGAGCCGGGGCCTTGGCGTGCTTGTCGGAAGCGCCTGGGGCCCCGGTCGTCGCGCCGGCGGCCTCCAGGGCCAGGCCGGGGGCGGCCAGGAGCAGCGCCAAGAGCAGCGCGGCCGCCAGGCGGGCCAGGGCCGGGAAGGCCTTCATCGGCGCCCGTCCCTGGCGGGCGGAATCTTGGGCAGCCGCACCGCCACGGTGGTCTGGCCGGGCACGGAGCAGTCGAGACCGATGCCGCCGCCGTGGAATTCGGCGATGCGCCTGGCCGAATAGGCGCCCAGGCCGGTGCCGTTCTCCTTTCCGGCGGTGACGTACTTTTCAAAGAAGCGCCCGCGGATGGCCCGGGGCACTTCGCCCTTGTTGCGCACGGACACGCTGACGGTCTCGCCCAGGTCCTGGAGGTCGACCTCCACCACGCCGCCCTCGGGCGAGGCCTCCAGGGCGTTCTTCACGAGGTTGGAGAGCATGGTGGCGCAGAGGGTCTCCTCGCACTGCAGGGGCAATTGCGCGCCTGGGGGCAGCGGAAGCTTGCCCAGGGTCACCAGCACGTGCCTGTTCCTGGCCTGGGGCAGGTGCCCCAGGTCCTCGCGCACCAGCTGCACCAGCTGTACGAGGTCCGCCTGGACCGGCTCAAGGATGAGGCTGCCGCGCTCGATGCGCGAAAGTTTCAGGTAGGCGTCGAGGATGCGCAGCATGCCGCCGGCCGAGGTGTGCAGGCGGGTCAGCCAGCCGCGCTGCTCGTCGGTGAGGTTCGGCTGGGGCAGCAGCAGCTGCGGCAGGCTCATGAAGCCCACCAGCGGGCTGCGCAGGTCGTGGCGCAGGATGTGCTCCACGGAATCCCTGGCCTGCTCGCGCTGGGTGCGCTCGGTGATGTCCTCCAGCACGACGATGACGGCGCGCAGGCCGTGTTCCCCGTCGCGGATGGGGATGGCGGCGCAGCGGACCACCACGCGCCCGGTCCCGCCGGGCTCCTCGATGTCGAGCACCTGCTCCGGCGGCGGCTCCTCGTCGGCTATGGCCCGCGCCAAAACGAAGTCCTCCGGGGGCAGCGCCTCGCCGGACTTGTGCCTCCAGGCCTGCAGCCCGTCCGCAAGGTCCGGCATGGCGTCGCCCTGCGGCCCCCAGATCCTGCGGCTGGCCTCGTTGACGTATAGGATGCGGCCCGTGTGGTCGGACATCCAGACCCCCAGGGGCAGGGCCTCCAGGATCATGCGCAGCAGGGCCTCGCCCTTGCGCAGCTCCGCCTCGGCGGCCTCGCGGGCGGTGATGTCCTCGGACAGGGCCTCGGCCATGTTGTCCAGGGTCCTGGCCAGGAGGGCCAACTCGCCGAACTCCTCGGGGGCGCCGCTGCGGGCGTCCAGGTCGCCGCCGCCCAGGCGCGTGGCCACCTCGGCCAGGCGCTCCAGGGGGCGGCTGATGACGATTCCGCCCACCACCCAGGCCACGAGGAGGGCCAGCAGCGCGGCGCCGGCCAGGAACAGCAGGTCGCGGTAGAGGGCGCCGATGGCCCCGGCCAGGGCCTGCTTCTGCGGGATCCCGACGGAGATGTACAGATAGGGCTGCGCCTCCGGGCGCAGGCGCAGCTGGGCATAGGCCACGATGCGCACGACGCCGTCGGCCAGGGGCACCGTGGCCGTGCCCAGGGCGTCATGGCCGCTGATGACGTTCCACAGGTCCACCACGAGCTTGTGGCCGGGCGGGCTGGTGGCTTCGGCCGCCGGATAGCGGTAGATGCGCGTGCCCTTCTGGTCGGCGATGGACAAAACCGAGCCCGGCGGCAGGGCCGCGACGTTGAAGATGCGCTCGTACCGGTCGGGCCGCAGCGCCGTGGTCAGCACCCCCTGGGCCTGGCCGTCCGGGCCGCTGATGGGGTACGAATAATGGATGAGCGGCTCCGAGGGCGTGCCGGGCAGCCCCAGGTCGAAGTCCCCCACGGTGAACTGGCCGCTCTCCATGGTCTGGTCAAAGAGTTGCCCGCGCGAAAGGCGCATGGCGCGGTCCAGCGGCAGGGCCGAGGCGAAGATCCGGCCTTCGGCGTCCGCGGCCACGATGTTGGCGAAGACGGCGCTGCGCGTGCGCATGCTGCGCAGGATGCCGCTGGTTGCCTGGCCGTCTTTGGCCTTGACCTGGGGCATCTGCGCCAGGAGCGACAGCAGCTGCTCCGCGCGCATGGTGATGAGCTGCTGCTCGTTGGCCAGGAACTGGACCACGCGCAGGGCCTCGGTCTCGGCATCCCTGATGGCTCTGGCCCGGTTCTCCAGGCTCGAATAGAGGATGACGCCCAGGGCGGGCAGCACGGCGAGGAGCACGAGGGTGACCAGGCTGTTGCGCAGCGAGCTGAAGAAGAGGTTTCTCATGTCCGGCTCCTGGGCCCGGCCGCGGGCAGCGTGGTTCCCCTTGAGCCTCCGGCGGACCGCAGGGCCCGCCGGAGGCTGGAGGGGAGGAGGCCGCGCGGGGGGGAGGATGCGCGGCCTCGTATGGAGAGGCGCCCGGGCGTCGTCAGGATGGGCCAGACGATGTCGCGGAGGTCACCACTGACCCTCCGCGGCAGGCCGCGGGCGCTCTGCATGGCGTTCGGAAAATATGCTTGCGGCCTGGGGCTGCCGCCGCGCCGGGTCATTGCGCCTCCTCCGGCGCGGAGCCGTTGTCCGGGCTGGTCTGCCGGCCGTGCGCCTCCTTCTGGCCCCGGCCGCCGGCCTTTCCGCCAAGGGAGCGGCCGTGCTTGCTCAGGATGCCGTACAGGCGCGAGGGGCTCAGGCCGGAAATCAGCATGGCCTGGCGCAGGTCGCCGCCGCTGGCGCTGATGAGCCCGTCCACGTAGGCCGCCTCGATGCGCTCCTGCTCCTGCTTCTTGTACTCGTTCCAGCTGCCGAGGGGGCCCGCGTCCCGGGCCGGAGCGCCGGGGCCGGGCGCCTGGCCGGAGCGCCCCACCCGGGCGCGCAGCATCTGGATGCGCAGCTCCTGGGGCAGGTGCGCGGGCAAGAGCATCTCCTCGTCCGGCGCGCTGGCCACCATGGCCTCCAGCACGTGGATGAGCTCGCGCACGTTGCCGGGCCAGGCATACTCCTTGAGAAAGCCCTTGAGGTCGCAGGACAGGGTCTTCTGGCCCAGCCGGGAGTCGCGGCAGATGCGCTCCAGGTGGTGCGCGGCGATGGCCGGGATGTCCTCGCCCAGCTCGCGCAGGGGCGGCAGCTGCAGCACCGAGGCGCGGATGCGGTAGAACAGGTCCTCGCGGAAGGTGCCCGCGGCCACCATGTCGGCCAGGCTCCTGTTGCTGGCGCAGACCAGCCGGAAATCCAGGCGCAGCTCCCTGGTGTCGCCCAGGGGCCGGAAGGTGCGCGTCTCCAGCAGGCGCAGAAAGCTCTTCTGCAGCTCCAGCGAAAGCTCGCTGATCTCGTCCAGGAACAGGGTGCCGCCGTCGGCGCGCTGGAGCACCCCGGCCTTGTCCGACACCGCGCCGGTGAAGGCGCCCTTGCGGTGGCCGAAGAGGTCGCTGCCCACCAGGGCCTCCTGGAGGGAGGCGCAGTCCACCACCACGTAGTTCTTGTTCCGGCGCGGGCTGCCCGCGTGCACCGCCCGGGCGAAGACCTCCTTGCCGGTGCCGGTCTCGCCCAGGATGAGCACGTTGGCCGAGCTGCGCGCGGCCGTGGCCATCTGGCGGATGCACTCCGTGAGGCGCGGGCTTTCGCCCACGATGCCGCGCCGCTCCACAGGCAGCGCGGACTGCTTGTTCCTGCGGAACTCCAGGGCGCGCTTGAAGGAGAGCTGCAGGCCCTCGGGCGAGCCGGTCTTCTGGATGTAGTCCCAGGCGCCGTTGCGGATGGCCAGCTCCGCGCCGTCGGGATCGCCCAGGCCGGTCATGATGATGAGTTCCGGGGCCGAGGGCAGCTCCCTGATGCGCGGAGCCAGGTCAAGGCCGTTGCCGTCGGGCAGGCGCACGTCGAGGAAGACCACGTCGAAGTCGGACTCCGCGAGGAGGGCCTCGGCCTGGGCCAGGTCCCGGGCCACGGCGGTCTCCACCTCCGGGCCGGAAAGCAGCGACGCCAGCAGGCGTCCGAAAAACTCGTCGTCGTCGATGATGCAGACCCTGGTCACAGGCGGCCTCACATGGTTCTCGGGGTTGGTGTCGCGGGCGACAGGAGGAAATCCTGCCCGCACCATACCCAAGGGTCCGGATTCAAGCAAATCGTCACGAAGCATTGGTCTCATGGCCCCGGCTGCGCAGGTTGGCGAAGATCCAGCTCATGACGATGCGCAGCCGCTGGTGGGCGTGGCTGGCGGCCGAAAGCTCGCCCTGCTCCCCGGCGGCGTAGATCTCCCGGGCGTAGGACGCCAGGGCCTGCACCGGCACCAGCCCGGTCAGGCTGGCCAGGGAATGGGCGGCGTCCATGACCGCGCTGGCGCTGCCCTCGGCCATGGCCTGGTCCAGTTCGCGCAGGCGCTGCTCCCCGGCGGCCAGGAACAGCGCGCCCATCTTGGCGGGCAGGCGCAGGGCGGCCTTGTCGAGGTCCAGCCCCCGGCATTCCGCAGGCACAGGGTCCGTTCCCGGCATGTTCATGCGCACCTCGCTCATCATCGGCGCAGGGGCCGCGCCGGGGTCGTCGGGACAGTGGTCGGTCAAGAGGCCCAGGCCCCTGGCCTATCAAGAAGCCTGCCAAGGGAGGCGGTCGGGCAAGGCGCTGGAATGCAAGGGGATTGCCCGGACGGGCCAGGGCCCCTGGCGCGCTGGTCCTGGAATGCAGGAGCTGCCGCGCAGGACAAGTCCGGGCATGCAGGACGCGGATGGGCTCTGGGAGGGGCGCGCGGCGGAGGCACGGGCGGAGGCACGGGCGGAAACACGGGCGGAAACACGGGCGGAGGCACGGGCGGAGAAGCGCGCAGGGCAGGGCCGGGGGCGGCTGCGCGCGGGCGGCGCTAGCGCCCCTTTTCCAGCTTATCGATGAACGCCTGCACCTTGCGCATATTTCCTTCAACGACTTCGCGATAATAGGGCGCGGCCTGGGAAAAGACCCCGTGCGCGGCCTCGTAATGCTTCAGGGCTTCGCGGGCCTGGGCCGGGTCCTGCGACTTTTCCGCAAGGCTCCACAGGGCAGTCCCCAGGTTGTTCTGGGTCGTGGCCCAGCTGAGGGGCGCGCGTTGGCGGGTGTATTCCTTGAGGGCCTCCGCATAGGCCTGCACGGCCTGCTCCAGGCGCTCTGTGCCGCTCTCGCGCTCGCCAAGAATAGCCAGGGCATTGCCCAGGTTGTTCTGGGTCGTGGCCCAGGCCAGGGGGGCGGCCTCCTGTGTGAACACTCCAAGAATCTCGCGATAGACGCCTGCAGCCTCCTCCAGTCGCGTCGTGCTGTTCTCGCGCTCGCCAAGCGTTCGCAGTGCAACCGCCAGATTGCCTTGGGTCCTGGCCCATGTCTTTGCCTGCGCTTCCCGTGAAATGTGGGCCAAGGCCTTGTGATAGGCGTCGAGGGCCTGCCCCAGCGCGTCGTTGTCCCCGGCCTGCTGGCCGAGGGTGGAATATGCCAGGCCAAGGGAGTGCCAGGCCGTGGCCAGTTGCTCCTCGGTCAGGTCCGTTGCTCCCTTCACGTTCTCTGTGCCGATGAGGTAGGCCTCCAGCCTGAGCACCAGTGGCCGAATTTTATCAACAAGGTAGGTGCCAGTTTCTTTGGTGGCAGGGCGGATGCTGGTCAGGATGGTGAGCTCCAGCAGGGCGCGCAGCCCGGCGGTGAGTTCGTTCGGCAGGGTGAAGTCGGGCTTGATGTCGTAGCCCGTCAGCCCGGCTTCGGCCTGGGCGTCGCCCTGGCGGGCGACAAAACCAAGCTGGAAGGTATTTTCGTAGTGGCGGCCCCAGACCAGCACGTCCGCGCTGTTTTCGCGCAGCAGGGCCTGGGCCCTGTCGCGCAGGCGGGCCTGCGCCCCGGCCAGGTCCCCGGCTACGGGCGCGCAGGTCAGGACCGTGGCCGTGGTGCGCACGTGGAAGCCGCCCAGCTTGCCCAGGGCCTCCACCAGATGGTTGGTGCGCGTGCAGTCCGGGTCGCGCTCCAGGTCCGCCACCAGGACCGTGAAGCCGTCGCTGGCCGGAAGGCGCAGCGGAGAGAAGTTCCGCTGGAAAAAGCGCTGGATCCTGTGCCGGTTGACCAATCCAATGGTGGCTGTAAGAATGGCGGCTACGACAACCCAAAAGTCCGCTGGTGACATGCCCGCTCCTTTGCGCTCCGCAAGATAGGTCATGACGTATCTGAGACTTGGCCCGCGCGCAAGGCAACAGCGCGCACCAACACGGAGAAATCAAAGGCGATCCCGCAGACCGCCCGCCTGCTTTTCCGAAATACCCCTGTTTCCTCCCGCCCCCCCTTGACCTGAAGCCAGGAGCTTTCTACAACGGCACGGCTGCAAAATTCAGCGCCGCCCCCAACGCGAAGGAGACCCCCCATGGCCGTCTATGTGGTCGAGCATCCCCTGGTCAGGCACAAGCTTGGCCTGTTGCGCAAGCACGACGTCAGCACCAGCCTGTTCCGCGACGCCACCAAGGAGATCGCGCGGCTTTTGACCTACGAGGCCACCAAGGACCTGGAGGTGGAGAAGCGCCTGGTCAAGGGCTGGGCCGGCGAGGTGGAGACCGAGCGCATCAAGGGCAAGAAGATCACCGTGGTGCCCATCCTGCGCGCGGGACTGGGCATGATGGACGGGGTGCTGGACATGGTGCCCGGGGCCAAGGTCAGCGTGGTGGGCTTCTACCGCAACGAGGAGACCCTGGAGCCCGTGCAGTACTATGTGAAGCTGGCGCGCAACATCAAGGCGCGCATGGCCATCATCCTCGACCCCATGCTGGCCACGGGCGGCACCCTGGAGGCCACCATCGGCCTCTTGAAGAAGGCCGGCTGCAGGCAGATCCGCGGCCTGTTCCTGGTGGCCGCGCCCGAGGGCCTCAGGCGCATCACCGAAAAGCACCCGGACGTGGACATCTACTGCGCCTCAATCGACCAGCGCCTGAACGAGCAGGGCTACATCCTGCCCGGCCTGGGCGACGCGGGCGACAAGATCTTCGGCACCAAATAGGGATTTTCCCTGACGGCCCATACAACCCACACGGAGCCAAGACATGAGCAGGAGAATCATCCAGGTCGAGGAGAAGGTCCCCTTCCTTCAAGGCATCCCCCTAAGCTTCCAGCATCTTTTCGCCATGTTCGGGGCGAGCGTCCTGGTGCCCACCCTGTTCAAGATCGATCCCTCCATCGTGCTCCTGATGAACGGCATCGGCACGCTCATCTACCTCTTTTTGTGCAAGGGCAGGGCGCCCGCGTTCCTGGGCTCCAGCTTCGCCTTCCTCTCGCCGGTGTTCGTGGTGCTGGGCGCCAACCAGGCCCTCTGGGGCGGCAACTACTCCTTCGCCCTGGGCGGGTTCATCGCCTCGGGCTGCGTGTTCATCCTGGTGGCCCTGATCATCTGGAAGTTCGGGTCCGACTGGATCAAGACCGTGCTGCCCCCGGCCACCATGGGGCCCATCGTGGCCTTGATCGGCCTGGAGCTGGCCAGCGTGGCCACGGGCATGGCGGGCATCATGCCCGACGCCAAGACCGGCGGCTATGACATGAACGCCATCATCGTCTCCATGGTCACGCTCTTGACCGTGGCCTTCGGCTCGCTCCTGTTCCGGGGCTTCCTGGCCATCATCCCGGTCCTGATCGGCATCCTGGCCGGCTACGCCACCTCCCTCGGCCTGGGCATCGTCACCTTCGACGCCATGCTGGCCGCGCCCGTGCTGGCCCTGCCCACGGTGTACGTGCCCAGGTTCGACCTGAACGCCGTGCTCATCATCATCCCGGCGGCGCTGGTGGTCATCAGCGAGCACATCGGGCATTTGGTGGTCACGGGCAACATCGTGGACCGCGACCTGATCAAGAACCCCGGCCTGCACCGCTCGCTCATGAGCGACGGCGTGTCCACGGTGCTCTCCGGCTTCTTCGGCTCCGTGCCGACCACCACGTATGGCGAGAACATCGGGGTCATGGCCATCACCCGCGTGTACTCGGTCTGGGTCATCGGCGGGGCGGCGGTGATCTCCATCGCCCTGGCCTTCATCGGCAAGCTCTCCGCCTTCATCCAGTCCATCCCGGCCCCGGTCATCGGCGGCGTGTCCATCCTGCTGTTCGGCGTCATCGCGGCCTCGGGCATCCGCATGCTGGTGGAGGCCAAGGTGGACTATTCCAAGCCCATCAACCTGATCCTGACGGCCATCACCTTCATCGTGGGCATCAGCGGCGCGGCGGTGAAGCTCGGCACGGTGCAGCTCAAGGGCATGGCGCTGGCCACGGTGGTGGGCATGCTCCTGTCGCTGGTCTTCCACCTGCTGGAGCGCGCGGGCCTGCTGAACACGGAAACCGTGCCCGAAGGCGCGGACGTGTAGCGCGCCTTCCCTGACGGCGCCGGAAAAACGAAAGGCCCCTGCGAGCGATCGTGGGGGCCTTGTTCGTTGGGGGGGCGGGGGGGGCATCTCTGTTGCTGACCTCGCTTTGGGCTTGCTTAGTCAGACTCGGTTGGCAGTACGCTACGAACAGGTTCAAGTATGGCGTTGACCTCATCAGGGTATGCCTGCGCCCAAATATTTACAAAAGCTGCAGCTACAGTTGCTTCAGGGACTAGCCCCAATCGTTCACCTATCTGGGAGAATAGTAGGTGTGAATCCATGCAAAGTAATCGAATTTCTTCACATACAGATTTGATTCGGTCAGTGTCTTCAAAGCGTTGAAGAAGTGCTACGCTAAGCTTTCCGCCTATTGCTCCCCATGTCTCCATGATTTTGTCAAATATGTACGATTCTGGCGATTCTCCTGGCAGTCTGTATATTCTGTTCTCTTCGGGGGCATCTTGCTTGGAGTCGCCGTCGATGTAGCATATGGAAGGGACAGTAATTGATGGGTCTTTGTTGTGGTTCCTATTGATTGCAACTGCAATTCCATCACCTTCCATCGCATGCACTTGAATGCTGCCAATGGAAACTCCGCACGCTTGTCGCAGCATTGCCTCAACCCACTCTTTTGCGAATGCGTCTTCTACAAAGCAGACAAGCTTCGCTTCGATTTGACCCGTAATTGCGCGCAAAGACTTGATGTCAAGTTTCCCCTGGAAAATGCGATCTTGAACTGCGACCCAGATCGCCTTTTTTGGTAGAGGCTTTAACGCATCATTTGAATGCGTAGTAAAGATGCATTGTATTTTTTTGCGCTCAGCGGCATCAATGAGGTACTCAACCATCCTGACTGTGGCAACAGGGTGTAGTCCGTTCTCGATCTCTTCTATGAGAACCAAAGCTTGCTCTCTGGCGAGCTCAATTTCTGATACCATCCGGATGATGCTTGATTCTCCTGCACCGAAATGGAACTCTGAGTACCCAGTTCCACTTTTTGTTTTCCCGGTAAGCAAGGCGACTCTCCCGGCCTTGTCTATCTTGAGTTTCTTGTAGCCGCTAATGTCCTTTCCAAGAATACGAGAGACTGCGCTGTGCACTGCATCGGTCAGTTCCTCAATATGTGCTTCTGGAACTGAGAAGCTACTCGATGCACAACGTAATAATTCCTTACGTTCATTCGCAGGAACTGTTCTAGATACACCGAAGAGCAAAACCTCCCTATCTATTGGATATCTTTTCCACCGACGGTTTCTAAAATTTGCTGTACGCCGTAGAGAATCCTTGCTTGTAATGTTTCTGTCAATTAATTCATATTCAATTGACCAGTCTTGCATACTTTCATCATATTTACCACTTTTTGCAAAGAAGATGCCTGGGCTGATATTCTTATAGGCACAGCCAGCGGCACCAAGGATTGTTGTTTTCCCGCCACCGTTTGGTCCAATCAGTGCTGTAACAGGAAAATCAAAAGAGACAGGTTCATTCGAGAAGCCACGAATTCGTTTCAGAATGACCTTCGCAAGATACTGCCCGTACTTTCTGCCGCTAGCTTTTTCGAGGAGCGCGTTAATCGTACTGTCGCGAATTTCACTTTTAAACATTTGCTGCCTCGCCATTTTGATGTCGGTTGGTCTTACGGCTGAGTCGAAGACGATATTGCTACGACGATATGGCTAGATACTTGAAGCGGGGAATTTATGCAATCGAGCACATTGCCATAGCAAAAATCTATTGAAATTCACCTTCCCTCTCCTATCCCCTCTCCACCACCGTCTTCCCGATGGGCGCCATGCTCGCCCCCACAAGCTTCAGGTGCTGCAGGCCGAAGGGGATGCCGATGATGGTGATGAAGCAGGCCAGGGCCGAGGCCAGGTGGCCTATGGCCAGCCAGACCCCGCCGCAGCAGAACCAGATGACGTTGCCGATGAGCCCCAGCGTGCCGGTGCCGATGTCGTCCTGCCCGGTGACGTCGCGGCGGCTCACGATCTCCCGGCCGAAGGGCCACAGGCAGAAGCTCCCGAGCATGAAGCAGGCCCGGCCCCAGGGGATGCCGATGATGGAAATGAACATGACGAGGCCCAGCAGATACCAGCCCAGGCCCATGAGCAGCCCGCCGAAAAGGAACCAGATGAGATTGCCGATGAGCCTCATGCCTACCTCGCCCCTTCCATAACGTTGTCCAGCATCACGTTCACGGCCCGCACCTCGCCCTTCTTGATGACATAGCGCGTGAGGGCGTAGTCGATCTGGTCGATGTAGTCGAGCTTGCCCCAGCCGTCCTCGTCCAGGAGCCGGGCCACGTCGTTCAGGAAGGGCTCCACGTCGATGTAGTGGCCCTCGAAGTCCACGCCCAGGGTGCGGTCCTTGTACACCACCTGGTCAAAGGGCATGGACTGGCGGATCTCCTCATAGGCCTCGGGCGAGAGCCCCTGGATGTCCGCGTACACGCGCACGGCTTCCATGTGTGTCCTTTTTCTAGCGCCCCAGGGCGCGGATGTCGTTCAGGATGATTTCCGCGGCGCGGCCCGCCGCGCCCGGCCCGCCCACCCTGGCCCGCAGGTCGGCCAGGTCCGCCCGCGCCGCGTCGTTGGCCCCCTGGTCCTCAAGCCAGGGCCGCAGGCGCGCGGCGAAGAGCTCCGCCCTGGCCCGGTCCTGGATGAGCTCCGGGTACACCTCGCGGTCCAGGATGAGGTTCGGCAGGCTGCCGAACTTGACCTTCACCACCATCTTGCCGATGGCGTAGCTCAGGCGCGAGAAGCGGTAGGACATGACCAGGGGCGTGCCGATGAGCGCCGCCTCCAGCGTCACCGTGCCGCTGGCCGCCAGCAGCGCGCGGCACAGGCGCATCATGCGGTAGCGCTCCCCGGGCTCGAAGATTGTGACCGGCAATTCCGGCGGCAGGAAGCTGCGCAGGAACTCCGGCTCCAGCCCCGGGGCCCGGGCCATGGCCACGCGCAGGTCCGGGAGCCCGCGCCGCAGCAGCAGGGCCGTGCGGGCGAACTCCGGCAGCAGCGCGCTGACCTCCTTGCGGCGGCTGCCCGGCAGCAGGCCCAGCAGGTTCGGGTCGGGGGCCAGGGCGTCCAGCTCGGCCAGGGGCATCTGGTCCATGAGCGGGTGGCCCACGTAGTCCACGTCCATGCCGCGCCCGGCGTAGAAGCCTTTTTCAAATGGCAGGATGCACAGCACCCGGCGCGTGAAGCGGCGCAAGAACTCCACCCGCCCGGAGCGCCAGGCCCAGACCTGGGGGCTCACGTAGTAGTACACCGGGATGCCGAGTCTTTTCGCCATGCGCGCCACGCGGAAGTGGAAGTCCGGGCAGTCGATGAGGATGAGGGCGCGGGGCCTGGTGCGGATGAGCGCGTCCTTGACCTCGCCCAGGAGTTTCAGGATGCGCGGCAGGCCGGAGAGCACCTCGGTGAGGCCCACAAGCGAGATGAGGCGCATGGGGAAGCGCACGTCGCAGCCGGCGGCCGAGAGGGCCGGGCCGCCCATGCCGATGGCGCGCAGGTCGGGCTCGCGTTCGCGCAGGGCGGACAAGAGCGAGGCCGCGTGGATGTCGCCGGAGGCCTCGCCCGCGCTGATCCAGACGGGGCCGCGTGGATTGGTGGGGATGTTCATGGCCTGGGGATAGCGTGAATCGCCCAGGTGGGCAAGCCGGGCGGCGGTTGCATTGCCGGGGCGGAGCATGTACGAAACCCGCAGCCCGCAGAGCGGGCGGATCCGCACATGCAACGGGAGAGCACACATGCAGAAAGTCGGCGTCATCGGCCTGGGCTGGATGGGCAAGGTGCATCTGCGCAACTACAGCGAGATGCACGGGGTTGAGGTCATGGGCGTGGTGGACACGGACCAGGCGGCCCTGGACGAGGTGGCCGCGCGCTTCGGCGTGCCCACGTTCACCAACCTGGACGACCTCCTGGCCAGGGGCCTGGACGCCGTGAGCGTCTGCGTGCCCACCAGCCTGCACCACGCCGTGGGCCTCAAGGTCATCGCCAGCGGCGCGGCCCTGCTCATCGAAAAGCCCCTGGCCGCCACCTCGGCCGAGGGCGCGGAGCTGGTGGCCGCGGCCAAGGCGGCGGGCGTGCCGCTCATGGTCGGCCACATCGAGCGCTTCAACCCGGCGGTGCAGCGCGTCAAGGAACTGGTGGGCGCCGACAGCGGCGACGTCATCTCCATCCAGATCGAGCGCGTGGGGCCGTACCCGCCGCGCATCCAGGACGTGGGCGTCATCCGCGACCTGGGCTCCCACGACATCGACCTGATCCGCTTCCTGACCGGCTCGGAGTTCAGCCAGGTGTACGCGGTCATGACCTCGAGCACCGGCGGGCACGAGGACAACGCCCTCATCACCGCGCAGATGGCCAACGGGGTGCTGGCCAACGTGAACACCAATTGGGTGACGCCGTACAAGTCGCGCAAGATCCGCGTGGCGGCCAAGTCGAAGTTCATCGCCGCCGACCTGGTGACCCAGGACGTGAAGGAATACAGCCAGTTCTCCACCTACGACAAGAGCTACTCCGTGCGCGAGTGGCCCATGGTCTACCGCGAGCCGGTGAAGGAGGAGCTGACGGCCTTCCTCGCGGCCGTGCGCCACAAGACGCCGGCGCCCATCACCGGCGAGGACGGGCTGGAGGTCCTGAAGGTCATCGAGCGCATCTTCGCCTGCGGGAGCGGCGGCTGCAGGCCCTAGGCCCGGCGTCGGCAAGAACCGCAAAGTCTGGTTTGCGCATGCCTTGAATAGGATCTGGTGAGTTGGAAACATTCACTGCACGAAAGGACTTTGCGGAAAATTCGCATTATCGAGCGCAAAGGCATAACGCACTGTGCTGTCTCACCGACGACATGATTGACGTCCCAATAATCGGCCTCGTTAATGGACTCAATACATTGCCGTATTGCTTCACCATGCAAAGTTGTTATGGGCATTTTTCCTGCAACGGGCAGAAAGAAGCGTACGATCTCAAGTCATTTCAAATAGTAGGTTCTACCGCCAAGGTGGAGTACAGGATTGCCTACGTTGCGCTCTGTATCGAGAACAGTGCTTTGGGGCGAAGGCTGTTTGAGGCGCTGAAAGAACTTGAGACTGTCAATCCGGAATATATCCAATTCTGTTCCGCGGAGTGGTTCTGGGAAAGGCAGGTGAATTCATTTGCTTTGCAAGTGGAGCCAGACAGATTCAAGCGCGTAGACAAGGCTGTTCTTGATTTTAAAGAAGCATTATATGTAGAGAAGATACGTAACGAGACCTTCGCAAATCTTAATGAAGTACTTGACCGGTGCAAACAGGAACGATTGATGCCTATGTGATCGGGACGACATTGCGTTCAGGCGTGTCTCGGGGCGAAAAGCCTGCTGGTACGCGCCGGAGATCGGCCACTGCGTGAAGGTGAAGTGGAGAAGCTCGAACACCATCGACAATTGGGAGCTGGTCTCGGTCACGCCGCCAGCAGCGCAGTAAACCGGTAAGCAAGAGCGAAACAGAAGGGCGGCCCTGCCGGTTTGGCGGGGCCGCTTTTTTTGGGCCGAAATGTGTGTGGAAGGAACCTACCGCGCGGCCAGAAGCCGCACGTAGTTGCGCACGGTGGCGGCCCCGGCGTCGTGCGCGGACTGGCTCAGGCGGTCGCGCTCGGCGGCCGTGCGCACCAGGCCCACCAGCACGGCGTTGCCCTCCACCACCTGCACGCGCACCTCGCGCGTGCGCACCCCGCTCATGCGCAGGATGCTGTCGCGCACCTCGCCGTCGGTGACGCCGGTCTGCCGCGCGCGGCCCGAGCCCGCCGGGAACAGGCACAGCGTCATCTCCCGTACGCCCTTGACGTTGCGCGTGGCCGCCTGGGCGCGCTCCAACTCTTTGGCGCTGCCGTAGGAGCCCACCACATAGGCGCGGCCCTGGCTCACGTGCGGGGTGGCGCGGGCCAGCATCCCGCCCTGGGCCTGCAGCACGGCGCGCAGCCGGGCCTCGGTCTGGGCGTCGGGACTCATGTCCTGCTCTATGCTCTGGCGCGTGTTCAGCCCTGCGGCCATGTCGAAGCCCGTCTTCCCGGCCTCGGCCACGGCCAGCACGTCCCCGACCATGAAAACGGGCATGGCCGCGCAGCCGCAAGCGGACAGCGCGGTCAGGCAGAGCAGGGCGGTCAGGCAGAGTTTACGCACCAATGGCCTCCTGCGGTGATGGCGCGATCACTGGGGCCTGCATGACAGACGCCCCCAGCGTCGCGGCGTTTCACCGCATGTGGACTGATCGGCCAATATGGGCAAAGGTTTAGGGCACAGGCAGGGGCTCGGGGGGCGTCCCGTCCTTGCGGCTCACGGCGATGTAGTACGGCTGTCCGGCCAGCCATTGCGTGAGCACGATGGTCATGTGCCTGGGCCGCGTGTCCCAGGCGTCCCACTTCTTCTTCTTGATGGCCAGCACCACGTCCTGCCCGGCCACCAGCTCGTCCAGGATGTTGAAGCCCGCGGTCTCCCGCACCACGCCGCCCAGGTAGTAGGAGTAGATGCCCTGGTAGATGTCGTGGGCCACGGGCAGGTAGCCGCGCTGGGCATAGGCCTTGAGCGCGTCGGCCTGGGGCTTGGGGCTCATGATGGCGTCCAGCCCGGGGGCCAGGATCCGGCTGGCTGGCTGCACCCAGAGGATGGTCAGCAGGGCCAGCACGGTGAGCGCGCGCCGGGCGTTCTGGCCGCGCAGGGCCAGCAGGCCCAGCCCGCAGGCGGCGAAGCCCGCGGCCACGGCCCAGGCTCCGGGCAGGGGCATGGGGACGGGCAGAAAGCGCGCGGCCTGGGTGGTCGCGGCGGCCAGGGCCAGGAACAGGAGGCCCGAGGCCGTCCAGAGCCGCTGCCAGGGCCGGGGCGCGTCCTCGTCCAGCAGGGCCAGGGCCAGCAGCAGGGCCAGGGGGGGCAGCTGCGGCAGGATGTAGACCACCACCTTGCCGCTCAGCAGCGAGAGCAGGGCCAGCCCGCTGAGGAAGGAGATCCACAGCCAGGCCCGGGCGTCGGCCCCGGGGGAGGAGCCCTTGCGCCCGGCCCACAGCCCGCGCCAGAAGGCCCCGTCCAGGAGCCGGCGCACGGGCAGGGCCAGGAGCGCCAGGGTCCAGGGCAGCCAGCAGGGCGGAAAGGCCACCAGGTAGAAGTAGAAGGGCTCGGCGTGGTGGAAGGTCTTGGTGGCGCGCTGGAAGATCTGCTCGTAGAAGATCTTGTGCAGGAACCCCGGCCCCTCCACCACATAGGCCGCCAGCACCCAGGAGAAGACCAGCACCAGGAGCGCGCCCAGGCCCGGCAGCATGTGGGCGCGGAAGAACTCCCGCCCGCGTCCGCGCCAGGCGAGGAACAGCAGGGTGGTCAGCACCGGGAAGAGCAGGCCCAGGGGCCCCTTGGTCAGGGTGGCCAGCCCGGCCAGGACCAGGGCCAGGGCGCAGAGCCGGCCGCGCCGCGCCTCCTCGCCAGGCCGGAAGGCCAGGCAGAAGGTCGCCTGGGAGCAGAGGATCAGCGCCGTGAAGAAGAGGTCCATGCGCGAGTAGTGCAGCAGCCCGGCGAAGAAGAGCGTGGAGAGCAGGATCAGCCCGGCGAGGGGGCCGGCCTCGGTGCGCAGGCCCAGCACCCGCGCCCAGAGGAGCGTGGCGTAGAGCACCAGCAGGCCGCTTGCCGCCGCGCCCAGGAGGAACACCGCCGGGTCGTCCATGCCGGGCAGGGCGTCGAGCAGGCGCAGGAACCAGAAGTACAGGGGCGGCTTGTCCGGGTAGGCCACGCCGTTCAGGGACAGCACCAGCCAGCGGCCGCGCAGCAGCCCGGCGTAGGCGTCGGCGTAGCGCACCTCGTCGGAGAACCACTGCGCGCGCGCGGACAGGGTGAAGGCCGTCTGCGTGGCCGCGAGCACGGCCAGGGCAAGCCAGGGGCGGCGGTGGATCAGGCTCCAGAGACGGTCCAGCAGGGTCATGTCCATCTCCTCGCCAGGCGGTGCGCCAGGGCTCCGCCCAGGCTGCCCAGCAGCCAGCCGGCCAGGACGTCGGTTGGGTGGTGCCAGCCCAGGAGCACGCGGCTCGCGCCCATGGCGCCGGCCACGAGGCCCAGGCCGAGAGGGGCCAGCCAGGCCCCGGCGCGCAGGGCCAGGGGCAGGGTCTGCACCAGGATCTCCGTGGTGTGGCCCGAGGGCAGGGAGTGGTGCCCGGCGTCAAGGGACCAGGGCCGGAAGGGGCCGCCCACATCGGGACGGGGCCGGCCGATGGCGGTCTTCAGCAGGCGCTCCAGGGCCAGGGACACCAGGAGCTGCGCGGCCAGCCAGCCCAGGGCCATCATGGTCAGGTCGCGGCGGCGGGCCATGAGCCCGCGCGCCAGGATGCCCGCGTAGACGAGGTAGAAGGCCGGGTTGCCCCAGTCGGTGCAGAGCTTGAGGGCGGTCACGGCGGCGGGGTGCTCGGGCCGCCAGGCGCTGAAATGCGCGTTGATGGCGTCTTCGGAGCCGAGGAAGCCGTAGAAGGCCCCCAGGGCCAGGAGCAGCGGCAGGGACAAAAGGGCCCAGGCGGCCAGGGGGGAGGGGGTGCGACTCGACATGCGGCCTTATAGGGCGAATCCGGGGCGCATGCAACCCGGCCGGGGACAAGGAAGCGCCCGCCGGAAGGGTTCCCGGCGGGCGCAACAATCAGGTATTCCTGAAGTTCAGGCGGCCTTGTGGCGGCCCAGCCCGGCCACGCAGCGGTCCACCTCGCGCACCTTGGCCAGGATGCTCCTGGCGATGCGCTTGAACTCCAACTGGTCCTTGTGCTCGTAGCTGCGCCGGGTCTTGGCCAGCCCGGCCAGGTCCAGGGTCTCGTTGAACAGGTAGGGCAGGTAGAGCGGATCCTGGCGCACGAAGAACAGGGCCTGCTCCAGGAGGTTGTGCACTTGCTCCTGGTTGGCGCTGCTGTGCTTGAACAGCCTGTGCAGGCGCTTTTCCACGTTGCGAATGGAATTGGTCCAGATGTGGCTGCGCGGCTCAAAGCAGATGTCCTGCCCGGGGGTGCGGGCCTGGGCCAGGAGCTTGAGAAAGCGCTCCTTGCTGCCCGGGGCCGAGGCCAGGCAGCCCTTGGTCTGGGCCTCGCCCAGGGTCAGGGCGGGCGCGCCCTCGATGATGGCCCCGCCGCCATAGAGGTTGTAGATGCGGAAGGGCGACTTCTTGATGTCGTTCTCCAGGTCGCGCTTGCTGGTCAGGTACTGGACGCTGGAGTAGATGTCCTCGCCCCAGAGGTTCTTCAGGACCTGGTGGCGCTGGGGGTCGAACTGCATGGTGTAGGGCCGGGCGTGGTGGCCTTCGGCGTGGGTCACCTCGCCCTTCCAGGCGAAGTCCTGGCCGGCCATGAGGATGCCGCTGATGCCCATCCAGCGCAGCAGGCGCACCAGGGTGACGGAGACGTTGCCGCCCGCGTCGAGGACGAATTCGCGGTCCTGGAGCACGAAGGTGGCCAGGCCGCCCAGGGTCCACAGGGGCAGCGTGGGGCCGGGATAGCGGCTCACGACCTCGGGGTTGACCTTGGTGGAGTAGATGAGGGGGATGTCCTTCGCCCAGTCCATGTCCAGGCGGTCGTAGAGGGAGAGCATGCTGTCGTCGTAGTCCAGGGCCAGGCAGAAATCGGGCTTGAGGTCATAGGGCCGGAGCACCGGCAGGGTCTGCAGGGCCGTGACGTACAGGGCGTAGCCGCGGTTCTTCACCAGCTCCGGGGCGAACTGGCTGATGGACGGGCCGGCGCCCAGGATCACGGCGCTCACGCCTGCGGCGCTGTCCTTCAGGCACTTGAGGTTGCCGTCGGTGAGGGCGCGGCGGTAGTTCTTCAGCTCATTGCCGACCATGACGTCCTGGCGCAGGCGCAGGGTGACCATCTCCACGCTGAAGTTCTCCAGGCGGTTTTTGACGGTGTTCATCCACTGGGCGTACTCCGGGCCGATCTGGCGGCTGGGCAGGTCCGCGCGCAGGTAAATTTTTCCGTAGACGTACTGCAGGTCGAGGTTCTTCACGACCTCGGCGAGGTATTCCTCCGTGGGCAGGACGAAGTGCAGCTTCATGTTGTCCATGAACGGGCGGTAGTCGGTCTGGCCCAGGCAGGCCAGGAGCACGGCGGGGTTCGGCTCCACAACGAGCACCTTGTGGGTGTCCGGCGTGTTGACGAGGACGTGGTTCAGGCCGTAGCCAAGGTTGGTGCCGATGATGACCGTGGCCGAGAGGTCCGGCTTTTCGATGTCCAGCCATTCGCGGTACAGCCCGGCGGGCGGCAGGGCCTCGAAGATGCCCGCGCCGCAGGGCATGCGCCAGTCGATGAGCCCCCATTGGTTGACAAAGACGCCCGTTTTCAGGGATTCTTCGTCGAAGGCGAATTTTGAGAGCCAAGCGTACAGCGCCGGGTTGGCACGCTCAAGGGCAGTGATGTTTTCTCTTAAATGCGGATACGCAGTCATCAGGCCGACCCCTTGTGTTTGGGGAAGGAAATGCAATTCGCGGGCCAGCGCCTCCCAGGGGGCCGCCGGCCCGCAACCCAAGGAACAGCCATGCAGCGCACGGACATATTGAGGCTCGTGGGCAACACGCCCCTGGTGGAGATCCGCCGCCTGAACCCGCATGCCAACGTCAAAATCATGGCGAAGCTCGAGTCCATGAATCCCGGCGGGTCCATCAAGGACCGCGTGGCCGTGGCCATGATCGAGGCGGCGGAGCGCTCCGGCGAGCTCAAGCCCGGCAAGACCATCATCGAGGCCACCAGCGGCAACACCGGCGTGGGCCTGGCCATGGTGGCCGCGGTGAAGGGCTACAAGATCCTCCTGCTCATGCCCGACTCGGCCAGCGAGGAGCGCAAGCGCATCATGCGCGGCTACGGCGCGGAGATACGCCTGACCCCGGGCCGCATGGGCACCGACGGGGCCATCGAGGAGGCCTACCGCCTGGCCCGCACCGAGCCGGACACCTACGTGCTCATGGACCAGTTCAACAACCCCGCCAGCATCGAGGCCCACTACAACGGCACGGGGCTGGAGATCTGGGAGCAGACCGGCGGCGAGGTGACCCACGCCGTGGCCACCCTGGGCACCTCGGGCACGGCCATGGGCCTGGCCAAGCGCCTGCACGAGCACCCCGGGGTCAGGGTGGTGGCCGTGGAGCCCTTTGCCGGGCACAAGATCCAGGGCCTGAAGAACATGCACGAGTCCTATCCGCCGGGCATCTACAACAAGAAGGCCCTGGACCAGATCCTCCACGTGGAGGACGAGCAGGCCTTCTCCACCTGCCGCCAGCTGGCGCGGGAGGAGGGCCTGTTCGTGGGCATGAGCTCCGGCGCGGCCATGGCCGGGGCGCTTCAGCTGGCCGCCAGCCTGGAGGCCGAAGGCCAGGGCGGCTACATCGTGGTCATCTTTCCGGACAACGGCGAGCGCTACCTGTCCACCCCGCTGTTCGCGCCCAAGGCCCTGGACGGCCTGCGCCTGATGAACCTGGCCACGGGCAAGAAGGCCCTGGTGGACGCCGCGGGCCCCCTGAACATCTACACCATCGGCCCCAGCCTGGACGACCCGGACGACCCGGACGTCTGGCGGCGGCTGGTGCTCTCCGATGTCCTGGCCCGGCATCTGGCCGCGCGCGGGGCCACGGTGCGCCACGCCGTGGGCCTGGCCGACCTGGACGACCGCACCCTGTCCTCGGCCCGGGCCGCGGGGCAGTCCCGCGCGGAGTACGTCGCCGGGGTCACGGAGCGCATCAGGGCCCGGGCCAAGGCCCTGCGCCTGCTGCCGGAGACCGTCTTCGAGCCGGCCTCGTCCTCGGTGCCCCAGGCCCTGGACCTCTGCCGCAAGCTCCTGGGCAAGGGCCAGGCCTACGAGAAGCTCAGGAGCGTGTATTTCGACGTGCGCCGCGACGCCCGCTACGGCAACATGCGGCTCATGGACATGGACATGCTCTCCGTGGGCAAGACCGTGGACCTGGGCGACTACGTGAAGGACAACCCCCTGGACTTCACCCTGCTCAAGCGCGCCAGCCTGCAGGACCTGAAGCTGGGCGACGTCGTCGAGACCGAGTGGGGCAACGTGCGGCCCAGCTGGTTCGTGCAGGTGGCCGTGGCCGGGCTCTCCGCCCTGGGCCGGGTGGACGTGCTGGTGGCCGGAGAGGACCACCAGTTCCCGCACCTGGAGAACCTGCGCGCCCTCTGGAGCGCGGCGGGCGTGGAGCCGCGGGCCTGGCTGGCGGACAGGAAGCTGGCCCGCGAGGAGGGCGTTGCCCTGAGCCTGGACGAGCTCATGGCCCAGGCCGGCGGCCCCGCCGGCGGACAGGCGGGGGCCCTGCGCCTGTGGCTGCTCTCCGCAGACTACCACAAGCCCCTGGCCGCATCCAGGCAGAGCCTGTCCATGTGGGCGCGCAACTGGCACAAGGTCCAGGAGGCCGCCTGCGGGCTGCGCCTGGCCGCCGGGGAGGCCCCGGCCAAGGGCAGGCCCAGGGCGGCGGACGTGTCCGAGGATGTGGCCCAGGCCGTGTTCGACCTCAAGGCCGGCCTGGCCGCGGCCCTGGAGGACGACCTGTCCCTGCACCGCTACTGGCCCAAGCTGTTCACCTTCGTGAAGCTCGTCAACGGCTGGCTGGCCGCGGGCGGGCTTTCCGGCGCGGCCGCGGGCCAGTGCCTGCACCAGCTGGAGGCCGCGGACACGGTGCTGGGCATCCTGGACCTGGGCCAGATGCCCATCGCCTGCGACTGCCTGCCCGAGGACGTGCGCGCCCTGGTGGCCGCGCGGCAGGCCGCGCGCCAGGCCAAGGACTTCGCGGCCTCCGACGCCCTGCGCGAGAAGCTGGCCGCCAGCGGCTACCGCGTGGAGGACACGGCCCAGGGCCCGCGCGTCCACGCCCTGGGCTAGGGGGGATCTGCATGTTCTGGGCCTACGCAATCCTGACCTGGCTGGGCCTGGCCGCGCTGGCCGTGGGCCTGGGCGCGCTGCGCGTGCTGCTCCTGCAGCCGCTCGCGGGCGAGGGCGTGGCCCATGTGCTGGGCACCCTTGCCGGTTGCGCCCTGTTCCTGGGTGTCATCCACTGGTTCGTGGGCCGCTTCTTTCCCCGGGCCGACCTGCGCAGCCCCCGCACCCGCGTCCGCCTCGCGCTTCTGGGCCTGTTCTGGACCATCCTGACAATCGCCTTCGAGTTCGGCTTCGGCCGCTACGTCCGCGGCCTGTCCTGGCAGATCCTGCTGGCGGACTACAACCTCCTGGCCGGGCGCCTCTGGGTGCTGGTGCTTTTGACCCTGTACTTCGGGCCGCGCCTTGCGGCCTGGGCCATTGCCCGCCGGAAGAGGTAACGCACGCCGCGCTCAAGGCCAACGACTCCTACCACTTCTTCGCGGCCACCCGGGGCCTGTACAAGACCGGCCCGACCATGACCAACGTCTGCGATCTGCACATGCTGCTGGTGGAATAGCGGGGGGAGCCCCTTGCGGCGGCGCGCGCATTTCTGATAACGATCTCCATACTTGGAGGTGCTCATGCGCCGCATCCTCACTCTCACCACCCTCGCCTGCCTCGTCTTCATGCTGGTCGCGCCCGCTTGGTCCGCCCCGCAACCGGAACGCCGGGTCGCCCTGGTCATCGGCAACGGCGCGTACAAAACAGCTCCGTTGAAAAATCCAGCCAATGACGCCCGCGACATGGCCGCAGCGCTCAAAAGCGTGGGCTTTGAGGTGATCGAGCGCGAGAACGCATCCTTGCGCCAAATGAACGAAGCCATCGACCAGTTCTGGGGCAGCCTGAAAAAGGGCGGCGTGGGGCTGTTCTTCTTCGCCGGCCACGGCCTGCAGGTCTCGGGTGAGAACTACCTCGTGCCGGTGGACGCGCGCGTGGCCATGGAGCAGGACGTGCAGTACGAGTGCGTCAACGCCGGCAAGGTGCTGGGGCGCATGGAGAACGCGGGCAACGGCCTGAACATCGTCATCCTTGACGCCTGCCGAAACAATCCCTTTGCCCGCAGCTTCCGGGGCGAGTCGCGCGGATTGGCCAAGATGGACGCGCCCACGGGCTCGCTGGTGGCCTTTGCCACCGCGCCGGGCGACGTTGCCGCCGATGGCGCTGGCAAGAACGGCCTGTACACCAGCCACCTGCTGCGGGTGCTGCGCACGCCGGGGCTGAAGATCGAGGATGTGCTCAAGCAGGTGCGCATCGGCGTGGCGTCGGACTCGGCCAAGATGGGCAAACGCCAGACGCCCTGGGAGTCATCGAGCCTCATGGGTGATTTCTATTTCAAGCCAGGGGCGGGGCAGGCCGCACCGGCCCCAGCGGCAGTGGCGTTCCCGTCCGCCGCGCCTCAAGCTTCCCCGCAACTGGACATGGGCACAGCGCCCAAGGAACCCCCGGCCCCCGCCACAGAACCCAAGGTGGGCGACACCTGGGTCGACCCGGTGACAGGCATGGAGTTAAAGTGGGTGCCCGGCGGCGAGTACGAGATGGGCTGCGGGCCTTGGGCGGGCGACTGCGGCGACGACGAAAAGCCCTTGCATTCTGTGCGCGTAAACGGCTTTTGGCTGGGCAAGTACGAGGTGACCAACGGGCAATTTCGGCGTTTCCGGCCAGGGCACAAGAGCGTTGAGGCCGTGACCTTTGGCGCTCTCTTCTCGGGCAAGCCCCAGAACGGGGACCGTCAGCCCGCCGTATCTGTCTCCTGGAATGACGCCTGGGCCTTCGCGCAGTGGCTCTCCGGCCAGGGCGTGGGTAAGCTTCGCCTGCCCACGGAGGCTGAGTGGGAATACGCCGCCCGCTCCGGTGGCCTTCCGGAGACCTATGCCGGTGGCCGTGACCCTGACCAAGTGGCTTGGCACGACGGCAACAGCGGTGCCTCGTCCCATGAGGTTGGGACCATGGCGCCCAACGGTTTGGGCCTGCACGACATGAGCGGGAACGTGTGGGAGTGGTGCGCCGATGTCTACGACAAAAACGCCTACGCCTCCCATGCGAAAGAAAACCCCGTGCGTCCGGGGGGCGAGGGGCCACCCCGGGTGCGGCGCGGCGGGAGCTGGTACCAGGGGCTCAAGCATATTCGCACGGCCTGCCGGGCCGCCGACGCCGCCAGCTATAAGGATGGCGCCACTGGCTTCCGCCTCGTGCGCGAACAGGCTTCCGCCGCTGCCGCGACGGCGAGCACGCTCCCGCCAGCCGTCCAGGCCGCCGTGCTCATGCCTGCCGCAGCCCCGCAGCCAGCCGCGCATGACGCCCTGGCCAACCGCTTCGCAGGTCGGTACGCCGTGGCTCCGGGACCGAGCAAAACGCCAGGTCCCCTTGTTCTCGAATTTGACGTCAAGGACGGACAGCTTGTCGGCACTCCGAGCGGAGGGGGGAGCGCCACCCGCCCTGTGGGCATCACCAATATCCGTCTCCAGGGAAATGTCTTGAGCTTTCGGTACTCCTACAAGCTCGTTGTGTTTGGCATTGCTAAAGACGGCTATACCGATTTCACCGGAGAGTTGGGAGGCGACCTGTCGGCCACCCCCTTCAGGTTCGTCACTCACGATGGCAACTTACGCGATGGCTGGCTGGTACGCCTGCCCTAGCCTCCCCGCCGCACCAGGACCAGCGAGAAATAGCTCGGCTTGTCCGGCACGTTATTGAGGCCGGTAATGACCTCCTCGCCCTCGTGCCCCAGGCGGGTGACGAACACGGCCGAGTCGGCCAGGCCCAGCTTGGTCAGCACCCGGCGGATGGCCGGCAGGTTCTTGTAGGCCTTCAAAATCACCGCTGAATCCGCTGCGGACAGGATGCGCGTCAGCTCGTCCTCGGAAGCCACGCCCGAGACCACGGCCAGGCTCTCGCCGCTTTCGGCCAGCACCCGGTTCGTATGCGCCGCGGCGGCCTGGTAGCTGGTGATGCCCGGGATGACCTGCACCTGGATCTCGGACAAGAGGCCGTTCAGGGTGCGCAGGAGGTAGCCGAAGGTGCTGTACGTCAGCGGGTCGCCCAGGGTCAGGAACGCGGCGGACCTGCCCAGGGCCAGCTGCCCGGCCACGATGTCGGCGTTGGTGCGCCAGGCCTTTTCCAGCACGGCCTCGTCCCGGGTCATGGGGAAGTCCAGGCGGATGACCTCGACCCCGGGCCGCAGGTGCGGGGCGGCGATGCTCTGGGCCAGGGAGGCCTCGTTCCTGGTGGAGGCGGCGGCGAAGACCACATCGACCTTCTTCAGCCTGTTCACGGCCTTCAAGGTGATGAGCTCCGGGTCGCCGGGGCCCACGCCGATGCCGAAGAGTGTTCCGTAGCGGGTCATTTCCTGTCCTTGCGTGTTGGTTTCGTCTGAAGGAGGGCCGGGCCTTTGAGCTCCGGGTGCAGCAGCAGCGCCAGCTCCTCCGCGGCGTCGACGTTGCGCGGGCCGGGCCGCGAGTACTTCTGCTCGTCCACGAACCAGGCCCGGCCGTTTTGGGCGGCGGGGATGGCGCGCAGGCGCGGGCGCCTGTCCAGGGCCAGCGGCGCCGGGTTCATGGGGCCGCGCTGGATGAGGTAGGCCGCAGGCTCCAGGCGGATGATCTCCTCCTCGCCCAGGCGTGCGAACTTGGCCCTGTCCTGCACGCAGTTCTCGCCCCCGGCGCGGCGGATGATCTCCCCCACCAGGCCCGCCTGCCCGGCGGCCAGCATGTTCGGCGAGCGCACCTCGAAGAACACGCGCGGCCGTTCGGCTGTGGCGGCGAGCCTGGCGTCCAGGGCGTCCAGGCGCGCCTCCAGGCCGCGCACCATGTCCTCGGCCCGGTCCTGGGCCCCGGTGAGCACCCCCACGCGGCGGATGACGCTGAACAGCTCGGCGAAGGTCGACGCGTGGAACACGGCCACGCGCAGCCCGTGCCTCCTCAGGGCCTCCACGGGCAGGGAGGCCTCCTTGCGGCCCGCCAGCTGGAGCACCAGGTCGGGCCTTTGGGCCAGCACGGCCTCGATGTTCGGGCGCATGTGCGTGCCGATGACCGGCAGCCGCGCGATGCCCGCGGGCAGCCTGTCGGCGCTGGTGCGCGCCACGATTGCATGCGCCAGGCCCAGGCCGTCCAGGATCTCGTTGAAGGCCCCGTACAGCGCGATGACGCGCCGGGCCGGGCGCGCAAGGGCGATGGCCTGGCCCTGGTCGTCGGTGACGCTGACCCCTGCCGCGGGCCCGGCCGCCAGGGCCGGGTCAGCCCAGAGCAGCAGCGCGAGCGCCAGGCACCAGAAGGGCCTGGGGCGCGCCGGTGACCGGGTGCGCCGCCACGCGGATGTCCGTCTCATAGATGTCCTTCAGGTTCGATTCCGTGAATATCTCCGTGGTCGGCCCGTCCAGGGCGATGCGGCCCCGCTTCAGGAACACCAGGCGCGGGCAGTACAGGGCGGCCAGATTCAGGTCGTGCATGGCCGAAAGGATGGTGCTGCCGCTTTCGTGCAGCGCGGCCAGGAGGTCGTAGGCCTCCACCCGGCGGGCCATGTCCAGGGCCGAGGCGGCCTCGTCCAAAAGCAGCAGCTCGCGGCCCTGGGCCAGGGCGCGGGCCAGCAGCACCCGCTGGAGCTCCCCGCCGGAAAGCTCCGCGGCCTGGCGCTCGGCCAGGTCCAGGGCGTGAACGTCCCCAAGGGCTGCCTCGGCCGCGGCGTGGTCCTCCGGGCCGTAGCCGGAAAGCAGGCCCGTGTGCGCAAAGCGGCCCATGAGCACCAGCTCGCGCACGCTGAAGCCCGGCGCAACCTCGGCGCGCTGCGGCACGCAGGACACGCGCAGGGCGCGCTGCCGGGGCGAAAGGCGGCTGATGTCCGCCCCCCCCACCTCGATGCCCCCGGCCTTGACGGGCACAAGCCCGGCCAGGGCCGAGAGCAGGGTGGTCTTGCCCGAGCCGTTGGGGCCGAGCAGGCCCACCATCTCGCCGCGCGCCAGGCGCAGGTCGACGCCGTGGAGCGCCTCCCGCCACCCGCCAGCGTGGCCATAGCCGCAGCGCAGGGCCGTGACGCGGATCATGCGCCCCTCCCCAGGCGTGCGGACCGGCCCAGGAGCAGGCAGAAGAACGGCCCGCCGAGGAGCGCCGTGACCACGCCCACGGGCAGCTCCGCGCCGCCGGGCAGGATGCTGCGCGCCAGCACGTCGCTCCACAGGAGCAGCAGCCCGCCCAGGAAGGCCGAGGCCGGAAGCAGGGTGCGATGCCCAGCGCCCACCACCTGGCGCAGAAGGTGCGGCACCACCAGCCCCACGAAGCCGATGACCCCGGAGACGGCCACGGCCGCCCCGGAGAGCAGGCTCGCGCCCACGAGCAGCCACAGCCTGGAGCGTCCGGCGTCCAGGCCGAGCATCCGCGCCTGGGACTCGCCCAGGGACAGGAGGTCCAGCTCCCGCGCGCGCCAGGCCACCAGCCCCAGGCCCACGGCCATGTAAGGCAGGGCCAGGCGCACGTGCTCGAAGCCGCGGCCCTGGAAGCTGCCCATGATCCAGAAGACGATGCTGGCCACGCTCTCTTCGTCCAGGCTCTTCAGGAGCGAGATAAGGGCCGAGAGGAAGGTGGAGACCACGATGCCCGCCAGGACCAGGGTTTCGCGGCGCAGGCCGCCGTCCGCTCCGCCGCCCGCCCGGCCCAGGGCCAGCACGGCGGCCAGGGCCAGCAGGGCCCCGGCCAGGGCGAACACGGGCAGGATGCCGGCCCCGCCGCCCATTGCGGCGAGAAAGGTCCCGCCCGCCAGGCCGGACCCCAGCCCCGAGAGGATGGCCACCGAGGCCCCGAAGGCCGCGCCGCCGGACACGCCGAGGGTGAAGGCGTCGGCCAGGGGGTTTCTCAGCACGCCCTGGAACACGCACCCGGCCACGGCCAGGCTCGCGCCCGTGAGCCAGGCCAGGGCCACACGCGCCAGGCGGATGTCCACCACCACCACGGACAGGGCCGGGTCCACGGACTGGCCCGCGCCAAGGCCCAAGGCCTGGAGCAGGGCGATGAGGGTCTGGGCCGGGGTGCTGGGAAAACTGCCCAGGCCGCAGGCCACTATGCCGGACGCCAGGGAAGCCGCACAGATAACGCTGATCCAGAGAACCCTGGTTCTCAGGTCGCGCCCCTGCGCGCGGCTGTCCCTGGCGCCGGTGGTCATGCTAGCGGTCCAGTTCCTTCACGGCGTCGCGCAGGTGGTCGATCCACAGCGCGGCCACGGCCGGGCGGCTGCCCAGGCCCACCAGCACGGGCTCGCTTCTGATGCCAGCGGCCGTGAGCCTGGAGGCCCAGGAGTCGTCCTCCTTGCCCGCCATGTCATTGTGGGCGTGGTCGCCGGCCACGGACATCATGGGCACCAGGAACACCTTGCGGATGCCCTGGCGCTTCAGCTCCGGGATGACCTCGCCCAGGCCGGGGGTGTCCTCCACCGTGGCGATGAAGATGTTCTGGTCGCGCTTCCACAGGGCCAGCTGCAGGGCGGCGTAGGCGGCGTTGGCCGGGTGGTCCGTGCCGTGGCCCATGAGCAGCACGGCCTCGCCCTTCTTGTGCCCGGGCAGGAAACCCAGCACGGCCTCGGCGGCCTTGGCGATGTCCGCGTGGGAGTAAAGCAGGGGGCGGCCCACGCTGACCTTCCTGAGGCCCTTGGGCATGGCCTGGAAGGCCTCGGCCGTGGCCTTGATGTCGGAATACTCGCGGCCGGGGATGGAGTGCAGGGACTGCACGGCGACCTCGGTGAAGCCCTCGGCGGCCATGTCGGCCAGGGCCTGGGCCGGGGATTTCTTCGCGGCGCCTTCCCCGGCGAGCTTGTCGCGGATGATCCTGGACGAGTAGGCCAGGCGCACGGGCAGGCCGGGAAAGGCGGCCTCGGCCTGCTGTCTGATGGCGTCGATGGCCTGAACGGCCTCGGGCACGCTGGTGCCGAAGGCCACCAGCAGGATGCCGCGCTTGTCCGGGGCCTTGTGCCCGGCCTGGGCCATGTCGGGCATGGCAAGGGGCAGGGCCAGAGGCAACGCCAGGGCGGCGAGCAGCAGGAGACGGAAAGCCAAAGGGAAGGGAAGAAGACGCATGAAGGACCTCCACTGCGGAGGGGCTGGTGCGGGGGCGAAAAAACACCCCTTCCCGCGCTTCAAGCGGAAAGGGGTGCCCGTATTCGTCCCCTTCAAGTCCTGCCGGGCAAAAGCCCTCGTTGCCGACAGGAAACCCAAGTCGCATCCGGCAGGTCTTCCGACTCACCCCATCGGCCCCGGCCTTCCCGGAATTGCTTCCAGTGGCGCGCGGGGGGGCCGACTCTTTGCGGGGCTCACGGCGGCGGGTCCGCTCCCGAATTGCACGGGATTCCCTTTTCGCCCTTGCGGGCGCCGAATGAGGATATCGTTAGTCCGGCCGCTTCGGGGTGTCAAGCCGCGCCAGGCGCAGCGGGCTGGCCAGAGAGGCTGCCCAGCAGCTTCTCGATGTCCAGCACCAGGGCGTCGCTTTCGCCCATCATGCCGAAGCCCAGGATGGGCAGGCCGAAGATGTCCTGCACGGGCACGGTGAAGCCCGTGACCACCACCTGCTGCTGGCGCAGCACCTCGTCCACCAGGAGCGCGGCGCGCGCCTCGCCCATGCACACGGTGACGATGAGCCCGCGGGTGACGTCCGCGCCGTCTTCGGCCAGGCCCAGGTGGCGTCCCAGGCGCAGCAGATGGTACATCTGCCCGCGCACGCTCACGGCCTCGCCGCCGTCGGGCAGGGCCACCACGTCCCCGGCCTTCGGGGCGTAGATTTCGAGCACGTCGCGGGAGGGCATGATGAGCGTCTCCGGCCCCACGCGGCAGACCAGGGCGTCCACGATGCCCTCGTTGACCGAGCGCGAGAGCGGGATGGACAGGGTGAAGCGCGAGCCGGCCGAGGGCAGGTTCTCGATGAGGATGTCGCCGCCCAGGGTGGCGCGCACGGCGTTGGCCACGGCGTCCATGCCCACGCCCCGGCCGGAGACGTCGGTGACGGTCTCCGCGGTGCTGAAGCCGGAGCGCAGGATGAACTGGATGGTCTCGGCCTCGCTCAGCTCCGCGCCGGGCTCCACAAGGCCCCTTTCCTCGGCCTTGGCGCGGATGCGCGCGGCGCTCAGGCCCTTGCCGTCGTCGGAGACCTCGACGTAGGCCGTGTCGCCCTTGCGGTAGGCTGCGAGGCCCACGCTGCCGGTTTCATCCTTGCCGGCGGCCAGGCGCTCCTCCGGGGTCTCCACGCCGTGGTCCAGGGCGTTGCGCAGCAGATGCACCAGGGGCTCGTTCAGGCTCTCCACAATGGTCTTGTCCAGGGCCAGCTCGTCGCCGGTTATGGTGAAGCGAACCTTTTTCTGCATCTTCTGCGACAGGCTCTGCACCAAGCGGTTCATGGGCAGGAAGATCTGGCGCAGCGGCACCAGGCGGATGGCGTCCACCTGCGTCTGCAGGCCGTTGATGACCGTGTCCAGTTCGGCCAGGGTGGAGGCCGAGAGGGTGGCTCCGCGCGTGCCGGACTGCGAAAGCACGGCAAAGGTGACCATGAGCTTGCCCACCAGTTCGATGAGGCTGTCCAGGCGCTCCGTGGGCACGCGGACGCTGCTGATGCCCTGCTTGCCGGTCTGCAGGGCCTGCTCGGCATGCTTTTCGGCCTCATCCGCGGGCGCGGCCTGCGGCGGTTCGAGGCCGTCCGGCGGGGCCTGCACAGGCTTTGGCTGCACAGGCTCGGGCTGCGCGGCCGGCTCGGGCCGGGGGGCGGGCGCAGGGGCGGCCACGCGGGGCTGGTCGAGCACCCCGGCCAGGGTCAGCAGGAACTTCCTGTGGGCCTCGCAGATGCGCAAAAGCGCGGTGACCAGGCCCTCGTTCACCGGGGTGATGCCGTCGCCGAACATGTCGAGCAGCGTGGTGAGCTGGGCCGAGGGCAGCTTCAGGTGCGTGATCCCCAGGACGTCCAGGGCCTCGCGCACGGCCTCCGGCCCGGCCTGGCCCTCCTCCAGCCGCAGCACCATGTCCTCCATGGGCTCCACGCATTGGGCGATGATGTCCTTCACTGGCCCGCCTCCGTGGGCTGGTCCGCAGGCAGCACGGCCAGCAGGGCGTCCATCCCGCCCGCGTAGAAGGTCTCGCGCGCGGCCCCGGAGAGCCCGCGCACGCTGAGGCTCCAGTGCCCGGCCAGGTCGGCGATGTCCTCCCAGGCCGAGGAGCCGAAGGTCTTGACCACGGACAGGTCCAGGACGACGGGGGTCTCCTGGGGCTGCGTGATGATGGCGCCGACGATCTGGTCGCGCTGCTGCTTGCGGTGGATGCGCGTGGCGCTCATGCGCACCACGGCGCGGCCCTGCTCCTGCTCCACGCGCAGGCAGGAGGCGCCGGCCGCGGCCTTGCCCCCGGCGCCCTCGCCGCTGGCGGCGTCCAGCACCTCGACCACGGCGGCCATTTCGTCCAGGTCAGGGGCGCCCGAGACGCGGATCTGATCGATGACCACGAAGATGGAGTTCACGCCGTGGGCGGCCAGGGAGATGTTGTCCGCGCTGTGCGGCAGGGCGCCAGCCTGCAGCTTCTTGAGAAAGCTTTCGACCTTGTGGGTGAAGGCGCTGGCGGACTCGAACCCGGGCATGAACCCGGTGACGCCCTTGATGGTGTGCAGGGGCCGCGAGAGCACCTCGATGCCGCCCGCCACATCGCCCGAGCCGAAGCGCTCCAGGCCCTCCAGCACTTGGGGGTAGTACTTGTCGCCCACCTCGGCGAAGAATTCCTCTGCCAACGCGTCGCTCACAAGGCCTCCGGCAACGGTTGCTATGGCGTGACGAAGCCAAGCTTCCGCAGTTCGGCGAAGAGCTTGTCCTTGGTCAGCGGCTTGACGAGGTAGCCCGCGGCCTCGCCGTCGTGGAAGGAGCGGATCACGGTCCTGGCGTCATCCAGGGCGGTGGTCATGAGCACCTTGACCCGGGGCTGGAGCTTCTTCTCCTGCTCCAGGGCGCGTATCTGCGTCATGGCCGCCACCCCGTCCAGCTCCGGAAGCATGATGTCCATGAGGATGAGATCGTAGGGCCGGCCCTCCTCGTGGGCCTGGCAGAACGCCGTGACCGCCTCCTTGCCGTCGACAGCCGCATCCACTTCGAAAAGTGATTTGATAAAGGACGTGAGCACCTTGCGGCCAAGAAATTCATCTTCGACAATGAGTGCGCGCATGCCTCCCCCGCGGATTGACGTCGTTTCCTTGCTATTGTTCACTTTCTCATGATTGGCGGATTAGTCAACAGGAAAGAGCACCCGGAAGGCCCCTTGCGCTGGGGGCGTGTTCTCGGATAGAAGCCCGCCCATGCGAGGATTCATCACCCCTGAGCGCGCAGAGCGCATCCGAAGCGTCCTGGCGCGCCGCCAGCGCGACTTCACCCTGGTCATGGACAACATCTGGGACCCGCACAATGTCTCGGCCATTCTCCGCAGCTGCGACGCCTTTGGCCTGCACCGCGTGCACCTCTACTACACCACGGAGAAATGGCCGGAGCTGGGCAAGAAGTCCTCGGCCTCGGCCAAGAAGTGGGTGGAGCGCGCCTGCCACGACAGCAGCGCGGGCATGCTGGCGGAGTTCTCCGCCGGCGGGTACCAGGTCATCCGCACGGGCTTTTCCGGCACGGCGCGGCCACTCTACGACTTCGACTTCACGCGGCCCACGGCGGTGATTCTGTCCAACGAGCACCGCGGGGCCTCGCCCGAGCTGGTGGAGGCCGTGGCGCAGGAGCTCTACATCCCCATGCAGGGCATGGTGCAGAGCCTGAACGTGTCCGTGGCCGCCGCGGTGATCCTGTACGAGGCCTTTTCCCAGCGCCGTCGCGCAGGGCTCCTCGACGCCCCGGCCTTCACGTCCGAGGAGCTGGCGGCCCTGGAGGCGGAGTGGAGCGACCGCTAGGGGCGGGCGCGGTTGCTGGCCCGGTAAAGGAAAAGGCGGCGGGAGAGCGATTCTCCGGCCGCCTTTGGCGTCTCTAGGCGCGCTGGTGCGCGCTATTCCATGAAATACACCCAGGTGGACCCGTCGCTGGCATCGGGGCTGAACAAATAGCACGCGTCGCCCTTGGCGTAGGCCTTGCCTGAAGTCTTTTCCTGCGTGGACCAGTTCTGCACCATGCTGAAGATGCCCTCGGCATCCACGGACCACGTGCCCCTGGCCTGGAAGTTCCTTTGATTGGTGGCCTTGAGGGTGCCGTCATCGAAGAATTTCAGCGTGTCCCTCTTCTCCTTGTTCGTCCAGTGGACCGTACCCTTGAGGAGAAAGGTTTTGACCTGCCCGCTGGTCATGGCCTGGCCCCCGGAGTCTTTAAGCTCCTTCAGGGTCAGGTTTGCGGAGGCGTCGGCAAAGGCGCTGGCGGGGCCAAGGGCGCAGGCCGCGGCAAGGAAGGCGAAAACCACGAGCATGGCGGGCAGGCGGGTCATGGTGCGGCTCCTGAATTTTGGCCATGCGCGGTGGGCGCCGTGGCGTTTTTATAAATAAAGTCTGACCGGGTTGCCCTGGGCGACCCGGTCAGCCTTTTGGCTCGCTGGCGGTCAGGCCGGGAGGGGCTCCCGGCGGCGGGGCTAGTGGTGGCCTTCGGCCTTGCCCTGCTTGATGCGGATGAGGGCCACGATGATGATCCAGGCCATGTAGATGAAGATCAGGGAGACGCCGACGGTCCCCTGGGTGGTGCTGTGGGCCATGTCCTTCAAAAGTTCGCCGAGCATGATCGTTCCTCCGTGCATTCTTTTGCGGCTCTGCTGAGCCGAGGCGCTTCTATTTCGCCGGATTGCCGGGAAATGTCAAGGGGGTGGGGCTGCTTTGGCAATGTCGGAACTTGCCAGGAGCCGACTCCGGGGGTAGGGTCCCCCGGTGCTTTCCCGGGGTGGCAAAGCCCGCGCCGGCTGGCGGCCGGCAACCTGTGGCCGGAGAAGACGACACATGCCGAGGAGGCAAGACATATGATACGGACCATACGCCGCGCCCTTCTGGGCGCGCTGCCGGAGCAGGTCGCCAAGATCCTGCGCTGCATCGGAGCCCCCAACAAGTTCATCCATTTCCCGGGCGCGACCTACAACAGCGACGGGCTTGTGACCCGGCACAACGCCGACTTTCTGCGCGACAAGCTGTTTGTCGAGTCCTACGCCCTGGCCCGGGCCACGGGCATGACCGCAAACGACAATCCCGCCTGGCGGCATTCCGTGGTCTACTGGGCCGCGTACAAGGCCAGCACCCTGGAGGGCGACTTTGTGGAGTGCGGCGTGAACCGGGGCAGCATGAGCCGCGGGCTGATCCACTATGTGGACTTCGGCTCCCTGCCCAAGACCCTGTGGCTTCTGGACACCTTCCAGGGCCTGGCCGCGACGCACATCAACGACGAGGAGCGCCGCCTGGGCCGCGTGCCCGGGGGCTACACCGAGTGCCTGGACGCCGTGCGCGAGACCTTCGCGCCCTTCAAGAACGTGCGCGTCATCCCCGGCACCGTGCCGGAGACCCTGTCCCAGGTCACTGCGCAAAAGGTCGCCTACCTGGCCATCGACATGAACTGCGTGGCCCCGGAAATCGCCGCCGCGGAGTTCTTCTGGGACAAGCTGGTCAGCGGGGCGGTCATTGTCCTCGACGACTACGGCTTTGAGCTGCACGAGCCCCAGAAGCGCGCCTTTGACGAGTTTGCGGCCAGGCGCGGCTGCCGGGTGCTCAGCCTGCCCACGGGGCAGGGGCTCATCTTCAAGCCCTAGGGGGCTGAACCCCAACGCCGGGCGCCGACGGCGCGCCATGGTCCAAAGGAGCCGGGAATGGGCAAGCGGCTGGTGGTATTGGACGGCCACACCATGGGCCAGGACGTGTCCTGGGAGGCCCTGGCCCGCCAGGGCGGGCTGATCGTCTTTGACCGCACCCCGCCTGAATTGGTGCTGGAGCGGGCCCAGGGCGCGGACGTGCTCCTGACCAACAAGACCGTGCTCGACGCCGCGACCATCAAGGCCCTGCCGGACCTCAGGTGCATCCTGGTGCTGGCCACGGGCTTCAACGTGGTGGACACGGCCGCGGCGCGCGCGCGCGGCATCCCCGTGTGCAACGTGCCCGGCTATTCGCCGCCCTCCGTGGCCCAGCACGTGCTGTCCGTGGTACTGGAGATGTTCAGCCACACCTCCCTCCACGCCCGGGCCGTGGCCGGGGGCCGCTGGGGCGCGCAGCCGGACTTCTGCTTCTGGGAAGAGCCGGTGCAGGAGCTTTCCGGCAAGACCTTCGGCGTGGTGGGCTTCGGGGCCATCGGCAGCCGCGTGGCCGGGCTGGCCCAGGCCTTCGACATGCGCGTGCTGGCCTACGCCCCCAGGCCCAAGCCAGCGCCCGCGCTCCGGGGCTTCGCCTTTTGCGGCCTGGACGAGCTCTTCGCCGCCTCGGACGTGGTCAGCCTGCACTGCCCCCTCACCGCGGACAACGAGAACCTGGTGGACGCGCGGCGGCTCGGGCTCATGAAGCCCACGGCGCGCCTGGTGAACACCGCGCGCGGCCAGCTGGTGGACGAGGCCGCCCTGGCTTCGGCCCTGGCCTCGGGCCGCCTGGCCGGGGCCGCCCTGGACGTGGTGCGCCAGGAGCCCATCCGCCCCGACAATCCGCTGCTCAAGGCGCCCAACTGCCTCATCACCCCCCACGTGGCCTGGGCCTCGCGCGAGGCCCGCACCCGGCTCATGGCCGGCGTGGCGGCCAACCTGGAGGCCTTTCTCGCGGGCCGGCCGCAGAACGTGGTCAACGGGACTTCGGGCGGTGCCTGAACGCGACATGACGGCAGGCCCTTTACTTCCTCCGGCGTTGTATGTCATTCGTGGCATACGTGGCCGCCGTTGCGGCGCGCCCCCCACCCTTTGCCGGAGGTCAATGCATCATGCGCAAGCTGGTTCCCGTCTTCGTCCTGTTGGCCGTTCTCCTCTGCGCCGCCGCGGCGCAGGCCGCCCCGAAAGTCACCGCATCCTATGGCCCCGGACCGGCTGAGTTCACCCTGGCCACGGGCAGTCCCGGCGAGCTGGGCCTGCTGAAGGTCCTGGGCGAGGCCTTCGGCGCGAAGGAAAAGGCCAGGCTCAACTGGGTCAAGGCCGGCTCCGGCGAGTCCCTGGACCTGCTCCGGGCCAAGGACGTGGACATGATCATGGTCCACGCCCCCAAGGCCGAGAAGGCCGCCCTGGCCGAGGGCTGGGCCGTCCAGCACGCGCTCATCGGCTCCAACGAGTTCTACATCGTGGGCCCGAAGAAGGACCCGGCGGGCATAGCCAAGGCCAAGAGCGCCGCCGAGGCTTACGCCCGCATCGCCAAGGCCGAGGCCAAATTCTTCTCCCGCGGAGACAATTCCGGCACGCACAAGAAGGAGCTGGCCATCTGGAAGGCCGCGGAGATCAGCCCGGAGGGCGGCTGGTACATCATCGCCAAGGGCTTCATGAAGGACGCCCTCATGCGCGCCAACGTCGAGCAGGGCTATTTCATGACCGACAGCAGCACCTGGGTGGCCGAGAAGAAGGCGGCCAGGAAGCTGGCCATCCTGTTCCGGGGCGATGGCGTGCTCATCAACACCTACCACACCCTGCGCCAGCCGGACGGGGCCACCCCGGGCAGCGCCACGGCCGCCAAGTTCATCGACTTCGTCAGCTCCCCCGCGGGCCAGAAGATCATCGCCCGCTTCGGCAAGCGCGAACACGGCGCGGCCCTGTACAATGACGCGACCTACGCCAAAAAGTACGAATAGCCTCGGGCTTGCGCCCAACACAAACAAGAAGGAGAGCATCATGCGCAGACTGTCCCTCATCCTGGCCCTGGGCCTGACCCTGGCCTTTGCCGGCGCGGCCCTGGCCGCCGAGACCATCCTGGTGGGCACCACCACCAGCACCGCGGACACCGGGCTGCTCGACGCCCTGGTGCCGAAGATCCTCAAGGACACTGGCCTGGAGATGCGCTGGATCGCCGTGGGCACGGGCAAGGCCCTGGAGCACGGCAAGAACTGCGACGTGGACGTGCTCATGGTGCATGCGCCCGGCGCGGAGAAGAAATTCATCGACGAGGGGCATGGCGTCTCGCGCATGGAGTTCATGTACAACGACTTCGTGCTGGTGGGGCCGGCCAAGGACCCGGCCCGGATCAAGGGCAAGGGCGTGGCTGACGCGCTGAAGGCCATCGCCGGGGCCAAGGCCCCCTTTGCCAGCCGCGGCGACGACTCCGGCACGCACAAGATGGAGAAGGGCCTCTGGAAGGTCGCCGATCTGCCGCTGCCGGACAAGGAGTCCTGGTACATCGGCGTGGGCCAGGGCATGCTGGCCACCCTGCGCATGGCCGCCGAGCGCGGCGCCTACACCCTCACCGACCGCGGCACCTGGATCTCCTTCGAGGCCAAGGACCACGGCAAGTCCGGCCTGGCCATCCTCTCCGAGGGTGACAAGGCCCTGCTCAACCAGTACAGCATCATCCAGCTGGCGCCCAGGTGCGACAAGATCAAGCACGCGGCCGCCAAGAAGCTTGAGGCCTGGTTTTTGTCCAAGGCCGGGCAGAAGGCCATCGCCGACTTCAAGCTTGAGGGCAAGCAGCTCTTTACCCCCAACGCCAAGTAGGGGGGCGGACCACAGCGGAGGCATATGGATTATTTTGCCGACGGCTTCACCAGGGCCGTGGCGCTGCTTTTGGCGCTGGACCCCGAGACCTTCTCGGCGGTCTGGACCACGGCCAGCGTCACGGCCCTGGCCCTGGCCGCAAGCCTCATCTTGGGATTGCCCCTGGGATTCGCCCTGGGGCATTTCCGCTTTCCCGGCCGCCGGGGCGCGCGCCTGTTCGTGGACTGGATGCTCTCCCTGCCCACGGTGGTCATCGGCCTCATCGTCTACGCGCTCTTGACCGCCCGCGGGCCCCTGGGCCAGTGGGGCCTTCTGTTCAGCGTGCCGGGCATGGCCCTGGGCCTCACACTGCTGGGCCTGCCCATCATCATCGCCATGACCGCCACGGCCGTGGAGTCCACGGACACGCGCCTGACCCGGGCCGTGCTCTCCCTGGGCGCGGACCGCTGGCAGCTGCTGGCGGCCACGCTCCTGGAGGCGCGCTTCGCCATGGCCCTGGCCGCGGCCACGGCCTTCGGCCGCATCGTTTCCGAGGTCGGCATCGCCATGATGGTGGGCGGCAACATCAAGTGGCAGACGCGCACTATCACCACGGCCATCGCGCTGGAAACCGGCAAGGGCGAGTTCGCCACGGGCATCGCCCTGGGCATCGTGCTCATGATCGTGGCCCTGGTGGTGAACCTGCTGGTGGGGCTGCTGCGCGGCAGGGCCAATGGCTCCCCGGGCGTCCGGCAGGGCGGCAGGTCTGCTTCCGGCGCGGCGGGCCGTGGGGGCAGGCCGTGAGCGCGCCCCTGTACCGGCTGCGCGGGGTGGAGGCCGCCTACAACGGCGCGGTGGTGCTCTCCGTGCCGGAGCTGGACGTGGCGCGCGGCGGCATCCTGGGCCTGGCCGGCCACAACGGCAGCGGCAAGAGCACCCTCTTGGGGCTGCTGGGCTTTCTGCTCGCGCCGCGCGCGGGCGAGCTGGTTTTCGACGGCCAGAGGGTGGACGCCGCGGCCCTGCGCGTCGGGCACCTCTTGCGCCGCCGGGCCGTGCTCCTGGGCCAGGACACCTGCCTGCTCAAGCGCTCCGTGGCGGCCAACGTGGCCTATGGCCTGCGCCTGCGCGGACAGGACGCGCCGGAGCCCCTGCTGGCCCAGGCCCTGGCCCTGGTGGGCCTGGATTTCGCGGCCTTTGGCCAGCGCCCCTGGCGCGAGCTCTCCGGGGGCGAGGCCCGGCGCGTGGCCCTGGCCGCGCGGCTGGTCTTGCGGCCCGAGGCGCTGCTGCTCGACGAGCCCACCGCGGGCCTGGACCGCGCCAGCACGGCGCACGTCAAGGCCGCGGCCCTGGCGGCCCGGCGCGACCAGGGCACGACCCTGGTCATCGCCAGCCACGACGTGGACTGGCTCAAGTCCTGCGCGGATGCCGTGCTCCTGCTGGAGGACGGCCGCATCACCGGCGCGCTCTAGCCCCCGGGATATAGGCATATCGCCCCTGGCGCCGGAGGCGGTCGCGCAGGGCGAAGGCCAAGAGGGCGACAGCCCGCCACTCCACCAGGTCACCCCAGGCCCTCAGAACAGCCAGACCCCCAGCCCCACCCCGCAGAGCACCACCCAGATGGGGTCCACCCGCTTCCACAGGGCCACGGCCGCCGCCAGGCAAAGCGCGGCCTTGGGGACGGACCAGTCCATGCCCCGGGCCAGCTCTATGCCCACGGCCAGGATGAGCCCGCCCAGGGTCGAGAGCACGCCCGCCAGCGCCCGGCGGAAGGGCTGCCAGGCCAGCAGCCGGCCCGCGCTGGGCACCGTGAGCATGAGGATAAAGAAGGACGGCGTGAAGATCCAGATGCCCGCCGTGAGCGCGCCCCAGAGCCCGGCCACGTGGTAGCCCACGAAGCAGGCCCCGAGCATGAACGGGCCGGGCGTCACCTGGGCCAGGGCCATGCCGTCCATGAAGGTGGCCGCGCCCATCCACTGCCGCAGGTCCACGGCCTCGTGGTACAGGGCCGGGAACACCCCGTAGCCGCCAAAGGCGATGAGGTCGGCCCGGCCCATGGACACGGAGAGCTTGAACAGGACCGGAGCCAGGAACAGGGTCGCCCCAAGCCAGCCCGCGGCCACGCCCGCCAGAATGAGCACCCCGCGCACGGGCACCCTGGCGCTCGGCAGGCTGACCGGCGGGGCGGTCTCGTCGCGGAAGACCACCGGCCCGGCAAGGGCCGCGCCCAGGATGATCCAGGCCGGGCCGACCCCGTAGAGGAACAGGCCGCAGGCCAGCAGCGTCAGGCCCATGCGTCGCGCGCCCCGGGCGTACTTGAGCCGGAAGTCGTGGACGGCCAGGGCGATGATGCCCAGGACCACGGCGGACAGGCCCTGCATGGCCGAGGCGGTCAGGGCCAGGCCCTGCAGGGCGTGGTACAGGGCCGAGAGCCCGGTGATGAGCAGGAAGGCGGGCAGGCCGAAGCCCACGAACCCCGCCAACGCGCCGGGCAGGCCGCGCAGCGTCAGGCCGGTGTAGGCGGCCATCTGCATGAGGGTGCCGCCGGGCACGGCCTGGCAGACTGAGAGTCCGACCTTGAAGCCCTCGTCCGTGAGCCAGCCGCGGCGCAGGATGTGCTCGCGCATGAGCGGCATCATGGCCGGGCCGCCGTAGGCCGTGGCCCCCACGCGCAGGAAGCAGCGGAAGATCTGCGCCAGCGCCGGCCGGCCGTGCGCCGGGGGCGGGTCCACTGGGCTCTGCGCCACGGTCGTCTAGGGCCGCAGGAGGTCGGCGCGGACCTTGACCACGGCCTTGCGCAGGCTTCTGGGGGCCGGGCTGGTCTTGCACTGGGAGAGGTGCGCGTCGTGCGGCAGGTACAGGGCGAACTGGCCGGGGTGCAGGGTGAACAGGGCGTTGAAGCGGTCCGGGTGCTGGTAGAGCTCGGCATCCTGGGCCGCGTCGTAGGGCGTCTTCACGGCCAGCTCCTCCAGGGTGAAGCGGGCGTGGACCTCCGGCCCGGTGAGGGGCGTGTGGATGTCCGCGTAGACCCGGTGCGCCTCCAGGGTGGTGTCCAGCAGGTTCTTGGTGTCGAAGTCGAAGACCACGGCGTAAAGGTCGCGGCCGCTTTGCCCGGCCTCGATCATGTGCTCGCCCGGGGCCGTGTCCGGCGCCAGGGCCGCCAGCCAGGCAAAGGCCTGCCTCCAGGCGGGCAGGGCGGAATAGAGCTGCCAGTTGGCCAATGCGTCCAGGATCATTGTGGGCCTCCAAAAGCTTGGCGCGCGGCATTGCGTCGCCGGCACAATGGTTCTGTAGGAGCCTCTCGGCAAGGCGTCAAGGAGCGGTCGCGCCCGCGCGGCAGGGCTTGAGTTTCGGCGCAAAGGGAAGTACGCGTTTCCGAGAGGTTGCCGCACATGGATGAACTTGTCTGCCACTGCTTCGGCCTTACAGTCAGGGACATCGAACAGGACTTGGCCGATCACGGCCGGTCCACGCTCCTGGAGCGCATCCGCGCCACCCTGAAGGCGGGCCAGAGCCGGTGCGCCACAAAGAATCCCAAGGGCAAATGATGCCTGCCGGAGGTCCGCCAGTTGGTGGACAGCATCCTCACGGCCCAGCCGGGCGGAGAGCCCCTGGGGCCCGACCCGGCCGACCCCATCTGCTGACCCGGTCCGCCGGCCCGATCTGCCGGTTCTGACCCGCGCACCCGCCACCGACCGCGAGAGCCGAATATGCGCCCGCCCAGCCACGGGCCGGACGTTGGCCTTCTTGGGCCTGGCCCCTGGGCGGGCCTAGGCCTCGGTCTTGTCTGCGGCCTTGCCCGCGGCGTTGTCCTTCCTGGCGGGCCTTTCCGGCAGCCGTCCGGTGAGGGTGATGACCGCGCGCTCCACGGCCACGGGCCGGTGGGTGGCCTTCTGGCTCAGGCAGCGCGTGGGGCACGCGTCCACGCACACCCCGCAGCCCACGCAGGCGAAGAACTCCAGGGTCCAGGCGCCCTCGGTCTTGTCCCCGGCGGCGCCCCTGGCGACGGTCAGGCACTGGGACGGGCATTTGCGGGCGCAGGTGCCGCAGAAGATGCACCCCTTGATGTCGTTGACGAGCTCGCCGCGGGCGTGCTCGAAGCTCTCGCGCACGAAGTGCGGATAGTTCCGCGTGGCGGCCTTGGCGAACAGGTTGGCGAGGACGGTGGGCAGCATTCTCATGGCGCTATCTCTCCGTGCAGCTGATGCAGGGGTCGATGGACAGGACCACCACCGGCACGTCGGCGAAGTCCAGCCCCGGCAGGATGGCGGCCAGGGGCGGGATGTTGGCGAAGGTGGGGGTGCGGATGCGCACCCGCTCCAGGAACAGGCTGCCATTGCCCTTCAGGTAGTAAAGGCACTCGCCCCGGGGCTGCTCCACGCGGGTGATGACCTCGCCCTCGGGCCTGCCCTTGGCCTTCACGGCCAGGTCGCCGGGCTCCAGCTTGTCCAGGGCCTGGCGCACCAGGTCGATGGACTGGAGGGCCTCGCGGAAGCGCACGGCGCTCCTCGCCCAGCAGTCGCCGGCGGTTTCCACCACGGGCTCGAAGGCGAGCTCGTCGAAGCCGGCGTACTTGAGCTGGCGCATGTCCTGGGCTATTCCGCTGCCGCGCAGCATGGGGCCGGCCGCGCCCAGGTCATGGGCGGCCTGCTTGGTGAGCACGCCGATGCCCTTGGTGCGCTTGCACACGGTGGAGTCGTTCATGATGGTGGACTGCAGGCTTCTGATGCTGGCCTCGACCTCGACAAGCGTGTCCTTGATCCAGCGGACCTGGCCCTCGTCCAGATCGGCGCGCACGCCGCCGACCACGTTCACCGAGACGATGACGCGGTTGCCGGTGGTGGCCTCGTTCAGGTCCATGACGCGCTCGCGGATCTTCCAGAGCTGCATGAAGAGGCTCTCGAAGCCGAAGCTGTCGGCAAACAGCCCCAGCCAGAGCAGGTGGGAGTGCAGGCGGTGCAGCTCGCTCCAGACCACGCGCAGCATGCGCGCCCGGCGCGGGGCCTCAAGGCCCATCATTTCCTCGATGCCCTGGCAGTAGCACAGGGAGTGGATCATGGAGCAGATGCCGCAGACCCGCTCCACGATCTGGATCATCTGGTTGTAGTCGCGCTTCACGGCCAGCATCTCCAGGCCGCGGTGCACGTAGCCCAGGGTGGGCAGGGCCTCCACGACCTTTTCGTCCTCCAGGACCAGGGACAGGTGGATGGGCTCGGGCAGCACCGGGTGCTGCGGGCCGAAGGGGATCACCGTGCGGGCCATCTACTTGCCCTCCAGACTGCCGGGCTGACCGCCGGGCGCGGAGCCGGGCCCGGGATCGGGCTCGGCCTTGACGTGGTACCTGCAGAAGGGCGAGCTGGCGGCCGTCTGCGCGGTCTCGGCGTAGAGCTTGCCCTGGTAGTCCAGCACCAGCCCCTCGAAGCGGACGGCGTACTGGTCGCGGATCTCGTTCTCCACCAGGAAGGCGGCGAAGACCACGCCGGAGATGGAGGGCAGCTCGCCGCCCTTCTCCACGGGCACGCGCAGGTTCTTCAGCGCCAGGCTCTTGTCGAAGTGATACAGGATCTCCATGTTCGTCTGGTCGAGTTCCACGCTTGTCATGGTGACGAACCGGTAGCCGTCGTTCTTCAGTCGGGTCGCCGCGGCCAGCAGGTCAGCCGGTGCGACGGGCAATGCTTCGATGCTCATTTGCTTGCCTCCAGAATGGCCTTGAGCTTGCCCAGGCCTGTGACCACGGCGTCCATGATGGCCTCGGGCTTGGCCGGGCAGCCGGGAACGTACACGTCCACGGGGATGACCTTGTCGATGCCGCCCAGGACGTTGGGGGCCTCGCGGAACACGCCGCCGGAGCAGCCGCAGGCGCCCACGGCGATGACCAGCTTGGGCGTCGGCATCTGGTCGTAGAGGTTTTTCAGAACCGCGGCGTTTCTGGGGTTCACGGTGCCGGTGACCACGAGCACGTCGGCGTGGCGCGGGTTGCCCACGTTGATGACGCCGAAGCGCTCCACGTCGTACACCGGGGTCAGGCAGGCCAGGGTCTCGATGTCGCAGCCGTTGCACGAGCCGCAGTCGAAGTGCAGGAGCCAGGGGCTCTTGACCTGGGAGGCTCTGAGAAATGATCCGAACATGGGCTTACTCCAGATACAGCCAGACGAGGTTCGCCGTGGCCAGGATCAGGGTGAGGGGGGCCGTGCGCTTCAGCATGGTGCGCCAGGTCAGCCGCGCGCTGATGTTGTCGATGATGAGCGCCGCGAACAGGAACGCCAGGCCCGTGGCCAGCATCTGCAGCGGGCCCGTGGCCCACAGAAAGGAGCAGATCCAGAGCACCACGGTGACGTCCGCCCAGTGGGCGAGCTCCAGCAGGGCGAAGTCGCGCCCGGCGTAGTCGGTGTACACGCCGCGCACCACCTCCTGGTGCATGTGGTGGCTGGCCGCGATGTCGAACGGGCTCTTGCGCAGCTTCACCAGCACCACGAAGACGAGGCCCGGCACCACCAGGGGCAGCCTGAGCAGCAGCGGACCCTGGGCGGCCATGATGCTGAAGGCGTCGAAGCCGCCTGCGGCCTTGGCCATGCAGAGGATGGCCACCAGGAACACCGGCTCGTAGGCCAGGAGCTGGAACAGCTCGCGCTGGGCGCCGAGCTTGGAGTAGGGCGAGCTGCCGCAGAAGGCGCCCAGGGCCACGAAGCTCGCGCTGGCGGCCTGGACGAAGAAGCACATGAGCACGTCGCCCCCGGCGGCCAGGAGCACGTCCGAGGCCAGGGAGGCGGCGAGCGCCCAGCGCACGAAGAGCCCCTGCCAGTGGCTGGCCGGGGCGATGGCCTTGCTCATGAGCTTGCCCACATCAAAGAAGGGCTGCAGCAGGGGCGGGCCCAGGCGCGACTGCAGCCGGGCCGTGACCACGCGGTCCACGCCGGCCGCCAGGCCGCCCAGAAGCGGTGCCAAAACGAGCCCGGCCAGGGCGAGCAAGAACGTGTTCAGGTTCATATGAGCGCACCTCCCACCAGGGCGAGGAGCAGGGCGATGGCCAGGGCTCCGGCCAGCCTGGTCAGTTTCGCTTCGCCGAAGAGCTCCGGGGCGTACTCGTTGCCCTCGGACAGGGTCCAGTTGCGGCCCAGGGCGCCGACGAAGCTGCCCGGCCGGGCCTGGGGCAGGCCGCCGACGTACGGGGCGGCCAGGGGCTGCAGGCTCTGGCGGCCCAGCACCTTCAGGCCGGCGATCCAGGCCAGCATGGCCGTGGCGAACAGTGGCGGCAGGAGGCCCCAGCCTCCGGCCAGGGGGCTGCCCTGGCCCGCGGGCAGGAGCAGGGCGTTGAGCCAGGGGGCGGCCATGCCCAGGCCCACGGCCCCGGCCAGCAGGGCCAGGATGGGCCCGCTGGTGAGGCCGGAGGCGTGCGCGGGCTGCGGGCCCACGGCCACGCCGCCCATGAGGGTGCCGCTGAAGCGCACCCAGCAGACCACGCCCAGCGCGCTGCCCACGGCCAGCATGACCATGGCCGCGGGGCTGGCGCTGGCGGCCTCCAGGGCGGCCCATTTGCCCGCCAGCATGCCCAGGGGCGGCAGGATCATGGCCATGGCGCCGGCGCTGGCGGCCAGGGCCGTCAGCGGGGTCTTGGCGAGGATGCCGCGCAGGTCCTCCAGGTCGCGGCTGCCCACGGTCTGCTCCATGTCGCCCACGCAGAGGAACAAAAGCCCCTTGGTCACGGCGTGGATGACCAGCAGCACCACTCCCGCGGCGATGGCCGTGGGCGTGCCGATGCCCGCGCAGGCGATGATCAGCCCCAGGTTGGCGGCGGTGGAGTAAGCCAGGATCTTCTTGGCGTTGCTCTGGCCCAGGGCCAGGGCGGAAGCGCCCAGGAAGGTCAAGGCCCCGGCCAGGGTCAGGATGCGTCCGGTGGTGGTGCCTTCAAGCACCGGGGCCAGGCGCAGGCACACGAACACGCCCACCTTGACCATGGTGCTGGAGTGCAGAAGCGCCGAGACCGGCGTGGGCGCGACCATGGCGCCCAGCAGCCAGGCCTGGAAGGGCAGCTGGGCGGCCTTGACGCAGGCGGCCACAAGGATGAGCGCGAGGGGGAGCAGGGTGGCGCCGGCCCACAGGGCCGGGCTGGCCAGCTCGCGGATGCCGGCCAGGCCGAACTGCTTCTGGGCGAGGAGGATGCCCGCGTGCAGGAACATGCCGCCCATGCAGTTCATCCACAGGGCGCGCAGGGCGCTCTTCTTGGCCTCGGCGGTGCGGTCGTGGCCGATGAGCAAATACGAGCACAGCGTGGTGCCCTCGAAGAAGGCCGCGAACAGGCGCAGGTCGCCCGCCAGGGCCAGGCCGTTCATGAGGCCCAGGAAGGCCAGCAGGATGAGGAAGAACTGCGGCTGGCGCGAGGTCTTGAGGTGCAGGTGCTCCTCATGGCGCTGCATGTAGGGCAGGGCGAAGATGCTGATGAGCGAGCCCACCAGGGAGGCCACCAGCACCAGGGCCAGGGCCAGGCCGTCGCAGAACACGGCGTCCTGGGCCGCCCGGGGCGCGGGCAGCCCGAACTCGCCATAGGCGGCCAGGGCCAGCTGGGCGCTGGCGAAGAGCATGACCAGCCCGTGCTTCTCGCGGATGCCCTGGAACAGGAAGTAGGCCGGAAACAGGAAGGCCGCGGCCTGGGCCACGTGCAGCGCGGTTGCGCAGGACAGGAAGGCCGGGTTCAGGGCCAGCGGGGTCTGGGTGGCCAGGCCGACCGCGCCGGCGGCCAGAACAGCGCCGGTGGCCAGGACCAGCGCCGAGCGCGCGCCAGGACCGCGAAGGCCCAGGCAGGCGAGCCCGGCGGCCAGGGGCCAGAAGATCAGCAGGCCGATGTACGCCTCAATCATGTCATCAAACCCCCTAAAAACAAACTGAACTTTTTGGAACGCAGCCGTCTACCTGAATACGGTTTTCAAGGGAAGGGGGCAAGGGGCGGGTTCAGGCGAAATGGCGTCGTCTTGCGGTCGGGGAGGGACCGGGGGGGGTGCCGGGCCGCAGGTCCGGCCCGGCCAGGGCCGGGGGGAATGAAAGGCCTATGGCGCCGGGGGCAGCCGGACCAGGGCGCCGGGGCGCACGTGGAGCCCCTCGCGCAGGACGGCTGTGACGTCTTCATGAATGGTTTCAGTAACATCCGCAATCCCGAGCACGGCCTGCCCGTCCTCGTCCAGCACCTCCACCACGCTGCCTGGGGCCAGGCCGTGGCCCTGGCCCGGGCAGAAGAAGATGCGCTGGCCGCCCGGCGGGCCATCTGGCGATCCTGCAGGCGCGGTCATGGAGCGGTAGATCTCGCACATGCGCTGGGCGCGCAGGGTCCTGGCTATGCTGCGGGAGAGCCAGAAGCAGGCGGCCAGGGGCAGCGGGGCCAGGGGCAGCAGGCAGAGGGCCAGAAAGTAGGGCTGCAGGCCCAGGATGCGCGTGGTGAGCGAACCCGACGCGTCCAGGATGGCCTGGGCGCTGGGATGCACGCGCAGGGTGAAGGCCTGGGGCGGGCTGACCGCGGTGCCGTTCTGGTGGAAGGCGGTCACGGTGTACTGGCCCACCGGGATGTCCCGGGCCAGCGTGGCCTCGGCGCGCCAAAGGGTGCCGCCCATCCAGAAGCCGGTGAACAATTCTTCGAAGCGCACGGAAATCTTTGCGTCGGAGGGGCGCAGGACAAGCTCTTCCAGGCGTTCCGCGCCGTTGGGCATGGGCTTGCTGAGCTTGACGCTCTGGCCCGGCAGCAGGTCGTGCTGGAAGGGGTCCTTGAGGCCTCCGGAGATCATGCCGTCCACCAGGGCGGCCAGAATCAGGAGGAAGATGCAGCCGCCGAGCAGGCCGGAGAGCCTGCGCCAGGCGGCGAGGGACTGGAAGCTCATGACCCGGCGCTTTGGGTGTTGTCGCGCAGCTTGCGGTGGCCGTAAAACCCGGCCAAAAGCGTGGGCAGGAACATGGCGAAGAATATCCGCATGAAGGATGGGGTGAAGGTGTCCATGTTTGCGGAGGCTACGGAGATGGCGATGCACAGTTCGCTGATGATGGCGAAATCAATGGCCAGGATGAAGAGCTTCTGGCGTCCGTTCATGTTGATCCGAGGGGCTTCGGAATCGTCGCGGAAGATGCCCATGCCAGACTCCTTTGTGTTCTGATGTGGGGGCGAACCGGGTTGGTGGTCCCCGGCCCGCCCGCCGTTCGCCGTCTACTTCTTGAAGATGTTGGTCTTGCTGATGTTCATGAAGCGCAGGGCCTTGCCCTCTTCCTTGTAGTACACGCGGGCCTCGTCGCCGGAGTCCCAGGTGCTATCCGGCAGGGCGAAGTACTCTTCCGGCAGGGCGATGACCGAGAGGGTCTTCTGGCGGCCGGAGTAGATGGTCACGGTCTTCTTTTCCTTGTCCACCACGGGGAACTTCTTGGCCTTGCCAGCTTCCTTGTCGAACACGAGCGGATGCTCCTTGTCAATGTTCTCCTTGAAGTCGACCATGGTGAAGTCGATGGTCTTGAAGTTCTGCGTGGCCGGGTCGAAAATGATGATCTGGTTCTTCTTGTTGTCGATCTTCATGCGCCCGCCCGCCTTGGGCAGCGGCCCGATCTCGTCGGGGTTGGTGGGCAGCGTGTAGGTCACGGGCGGCAGATGGGTGTAGTCCGGGTTCTGTGTGTCGTTGGCCTTGTCCCGGATGAAGGTCATGGTCTTGGTCGCCTCGTCGAACTTGATCACCCGGCCCTGGTCGACCTTGCCGTAGTCAGTGCAGCCCAGGAGCAGCACCATAGGCAGGGCCACGAGGAGGGTGCGCCACATGCTTTTGCCGGTCATATCGAGTCTCCTTCGGTTGTTCAAAGTGCGAGTGTGTGCCAGCGCAATGTGCGGCAGCGCCCTAGCCCTTGGCCGCCTTCATGGCCACTTCCCTCTTGCAGCCCGCGATGAAGCGGATCAGGATGTACAGGGAGAGGCTTGAGACGACGCCCAGGACCACCGCGGTGGAGACGTCGTCCAGGAGGGGCAGGCTGAACTGCTTGGCCGCGAGCTTGAGCAGGATGGAGACCATGCAGCCGATGACCGCCAGCCCGAAGGCGTAGCGGATGCCGTAGCCCTTGATGTACTTGGTGGCCACTGCGCCCACCTGCGCGCCCATGGAGGCGCCCACGAGCATGATCACTGCGGCCACGAGCTCGGTGCGGCCCTTGTAGGTGTAGGTGCCCGCGCCGTAGATGCCGGAGATGGCGACTTCGAAGAGGTCGGTGCCCACGGCCACGTGGGTCGGGCAGCCGACGAGGTAGATGAGCGAGGGCATGCGGATGAGCCCGCCGCCGATGCCCAGGATGCCGGCCAGCCAGCCGGTGAGGAAGCTCACCGCGACCGGGAGCCACATGGAGCAGTAGATGCCGGCCTCATTGAAGTGCATCATGGGCGGGATCTTGATGGCGTGGAAGGTCTTGTGCCACTCGACGCCCTTGGCGTCCTTGATGTCGCCGCCGGAGGCGCGCACCTTGGCCTCGGCGCGCTTCTTCACGTTGATGTCGTGGAAGACCATCCAGGCGATGCAGCCGAGCAGGACGATGTACATGTAGCGCACGACCTTCTCGACGTTGCCCAGGCGCTCCAGCCACATGATCATTTGGGCCCCGATTTCGAACCCCACCACAGTGCCCACGAGCATGATCATGCCCAGCTTGTAGTCCACGTTGCCGAACTTGCCGTGGCGCATGGTGGAGATGAGGGACTTGCCCGCCATGTGGGCGATGTCCGTGCCGATGGCGAAGGCCATGGGGAAGCCCAGGATGTTCAGGCCGGGGGTGACCATCCAGGCGCCGCCCATGCCGAAGAACCCGCCGATGATGCCGACGCCCACGCCGAGGATGATCAGGCCGGGCCAGAAGATTTTCACGCCCGCGATGGGCATGAGCACGTACAACCATTCCATATCGCACTCTCCTCTTGTTTGGCCTGGTTTAGTGGTCCGCGATCTCGCGGGACTTCAGGTCGATGCCGATGAAGCTCATGAGGAAGTCGGCAAAGGTGCCGAACAGCACGCCGATGGTCGGGATGAGCGCCATGGTCAGCAGGGCGAAGTACAGGTGGCTCTCGTTGTACAGGTTGGTCCACCAGGCCTCCCAGCCCGTGAACTTGCGCGTGTCGGCCACGATGACGATGTTCTCGACCTTGCCTCCGCCTGCGGCCAGCGCCAGCCCAGGCAACGACAGGCACAGAAACATGCCCCAGGTGAGCAGCTTGATGAAGCGAGCTTTCATTTCGGTTCCTCCTCTCTCAATTGACAATCCCAATTGACCCCTGCCACACGTTCTCCAGCCGCAATGGTGCGGACGTATACCCACCGGGCTGGCTTGATCCACGTTTCGTGATTCTTCATAAAGCAATGGCCGTGCCACGCGAAAAAGCTTGACGGAATCATTGGAGATATCATAGTCGTGCAGGAAGATGTCTGCGCGATTGCGCGTATTGCGCAAGCACATCCACGGTTTGAAATGCCCTGTTTGCGCGAAATCGCGCCGGGTAAGGGGCAAGGGGGGCAAAGTGGTCTGGAGTTCCAACCGCGCCAGGGCCGAAAGCGCCGCTGTCCAGGGTCGGCATCTGTTCGCCACCTGGAGCGTGCAGAAGAAGCTGCTGGTGTCCCTGCTGCCGTCCATGGCGCTCATCCTGATCTTTACCGGGTATGTGACCAACTGGTATTCCACCAAGTACCTGAACCAGTCCCTGCACCGCACCGCGCAGACGCAGAACCTGGCCCAGGCCCGCCAGGTGGAGGACCTGCTGGAGTTTCTCCGCAGGGACATGCTTGGGCTGGCCCAGGGCCAGGACACGGGGCGCGAGCGCCTGCGCGCGGCCTTCCAGGGATGGGGCGTGCACCACCCGAACGTGGTCGCCGAGGTGGCCTTTGTGGGCCACAACGCGGCGGAGACACTGCTGTTCGTGGCCGAGGGGGGCGTCCTGGCGGAGGTCCCCCTGGGCCAGCACCAGGACATCAGGAACAGCCCGGTGGACCTGGCCCAGAAGGTGCGCGAGATGCGCCCGGGCACGGTGCGCCTGGCCAGGCTCACGGAGACGGTGTACCCGTCCTCGGTCTTTCCGGAATCCCCCCACGCCAGGACCCTGGCCGTGTACCGCATGCTCACCCCCGTGTTCGACCGCCAGTCGAACCTGCGCGGCCACCTCGTGGTCTCCGTCAGGGCCCAGGCCCTGCGCAACATCCTGTCGCTGTACAATTCGCCGAAGTCCCCGCTGTATTCCTTCGCCCGCACCAGCGAGAACCGCTTCAGCTTCTTTTTCGACGAGCAGGGCTGGATGCTCTTCCAGTCGGAGAATTCCGAGGAGCCGGGCCGGGACCTGTCGGTGGAGATCGCCCGCCTGGGCATGACCGGCGACTACGGCATACCCGGGTATGACAAGGCCTTCCGGCCCTCGCCGAAGCACGAGGGCTACTGGCGCATGGTGGTGGAGACCCAGGCCGGGCAGCCGGGGCTGATGGAGGCCGATTCCCTGCCCACGGCCTCAGGCACCCTGAGCGAACAGCATTTCCTCGTCCATGTGCCGGTGCGTTTCCGCACGCACACGGACAAGGACGCCGAGGTCGTCGGCGGCATAGCCTATGTGGACCGCAGCCGCCTGGCCGATGCCGCGGAGATGCGCCACATGGACGTCATGGCCGTGATCACCCTCGTGGTGGTGGTCCTCATCGCCATCCTCGTGGTTTTGATCAGCCGGGTCATCACCCGGCCCATCCTCAGCCTGGCCGCCGAGATCAGCGCCATGTTCCATGAGAAGAGCCTGCGGCCGGTGCGCCTGGACAGCTATGACCGCGAATCCGTGGTGCTGAAGAACGCGCTCAACCAGATGATCCTGGCCATCCAGGACAAGCAGGAGCAGATCCGCCAGCGCGACGAGCACATCCAGATGGTCTCCCAGCGCCAGAAGGTGTCCTTTGACAGCGAGATCCCCTCGAACCTGGGCTGGCGGCTGGTGGGCGAGGCCCCGGACCTCCTGGGCCAGAGCCCCTACATGGCCGCGCTGCAGAGCATGATCCGCAAGGCCGCGAGCGTCGAGGCGGACGTGCTCATCGTGGGCGAGACCGGCACCGGCAAGGAACTCACGGCCGAGGCCATCCACAAGTTCAGCAGCCGCTCCGCCTGCCCGTTCATCTCGCTGAACTGCGGCGGGCTGGACGAGAACCTGCTCCTCGACGCCCTCTTTGGCCACGTCAAGGGCGCCTTCACCGAGGCCAAGGGCGACCGCAAGGGCGCGTTCCTGGCGGCCGACGGGGGCACCCTGCTCCTGGACGAGATCGGCACGGCCTCGGACAAGGTCCAGAAGGCCCTGCTGCGCGCACTGTCCGTGCGGCGCATCCGGCCCCTGGGCAGCGACCAGGAGGTCGAGTTCAACGTGCGCGTGGTGGCCGCCACCAACGTGGACCTGATGGACCTGGTGCAGCGCGGCGTGTTCCGAGAGGACCTCTACTACCGGCTGAAGGTCATCACCATCCAGACCCCCTCCCTGCGCCAGAGGATGGACGACATCCCACTTTTGGCCAGCCATTTTCTCAAGGAATCCTCGGCCCAGGCCCGGCGCAGCGAGGTCGGCCTCACGCGCGGGGCCCTGGAGAAGCTCATGGCCCACAACTGGCCCGGCAATGTGCGCGAGCTGAAGAACTGCATCATCCGGGCCCTGGCCTTTGCCGAGGGGGACCTGCTCTACGCCGAGGACCTCGTGTTCGACGACGCCGGGCTCTCGCCGCAGGTGCACTGGGAAAGCGCAGAGCCCCAGTCCTACGCGCCGCGCCAGCAGGAGGCGCCCACGGAGACGGCGCCGGCAGGAACCGCGCAGGCCGCCCCGGCGGAGGCGCCCCTGTCCGTCAGGGGCGGCAATCCGCGCCAGGACATCGCCCTCGGCCTGGCCAGCGGGGGCCGCAGCTTCACCCGCCTGGACTACCAGACAGCCCTCGGGGCCGGGGTCTCCCAGCGCACGGCCCAGTACGATCTCCAGGCCCTGGTGCAGGCCGGGGTGCTGCGCAAGACAGGCCGGGGCCCGTCAACGCAGTATTCCTCGGCAAGCCCGGGCTCAGGGTGAGGACCGCGCTGCGCGAAGCGTTTGCGTGAAACTGCGCGATTGCGCGCTGCGCGATTAGCGGCGCAACAAGCTTGCGCGATTCACGAAGGGGAGTGGTTTGTGGAAAGTGAAATACTGACAAGTCTCGGCAAGCTCTTCCGGGCCGTGTTCCGCCCCGGGCAAAAGGGCGCGGAAAGCCAGGCCGTCCAGGAGCTGTTTCGCAAAAAGTATAAGCATTTCCAGGAACTGCTCGAGTCCAACTCGGAGTTGCTGAAGATCGTCTCGGACATGGAGTTCACGCTGCAGGGGGATCGGCTCTTCGGCATGTCCTATGTGCGCGCCCAGGCCACGCGCGCCGTGTTCCACGCCCTGCGCATGGCCGCAAGCTTCGAGAGCCTCGCGGGCAAGCCCAACCCGGCCCTGCGGGCCAAGGTGGAGGAGATCCAGGCGCGCATCAAGGAGGCCATGGAATCGCGCAAGGAGGTCGAGGCGAGGGAGCACATCCTCGGCTACGAGCAGGTCACCAGGGAGATGGTGGACGCCGTGGGCGGCAAGAGCGCCAACCTGGGCGAGGTGAAGAACCGCGTCGGGCTCCCGGTGCCGCGCGGCTTCGCCATCACCACCAGCGCCTTCCGCTTCTTCTACGAGCGCACCGGGCTGTGGGAGGAGATCAAGCGCATCAAGCTGGGCATCATCCCCGAGGCCCAGGACTCCCTGGAGGCGGCCAGCGAGGAGATCCAGCAGGCCATCCTGAGCGCCGCCATGCCTTCGGAGCTGGAGCGGGAGATCGAGGCCGCCCACGAAAGGCTGGCCGGGGAATGCGGCCTCCCGCCGCAGGACCTGCGCGTCGCCCTGCGCAGCAGCGCCCTGGGCGAGGACAGCGCCCTGTCCTATGCCGGGCAGTACCTCTCGGTGCTCAACGTGCCCCGGCAGCGCCTGCTGACCAGCTACCGCTACGTGCTGGCCAGCCTGTACACCCCCCGGGCCATCTCCTACCGCATGCTCAAGGGCGTGGTGGACGAGGACATGGCCATGAGCGTGGCCTGCCTGGAGATGATCGACTCCGTGGCCAGCGGGGTCATGTACAGCCGGCATCCCTTCAACGCATCCGACGACCGCGTGCTCGTCAACGCCGTCTGGGGACTGGGCCCCTATGCCGTGGACGGGGTGGTGACCCCGGACAGCGTGTCCGTGGCGCGCGAAACACTGGCCCTGGAGGACATCCGCACGGCGCATAAGCCCGTGCGCCTGGTCTGCGCGCCGGCGGGCCGGCTCGTGGAGGATCCGGTGCCCCAGGACATGCAGACCCGGCCCTGCCTCAACCCTGCGCAGATAGGCGTCCTGGCCGGTTATGCCCTCCGGCTGGAGCGGCACTACGGCACGGCCCAGGACATCGAATGGGCCCTGACGCCACAGGGCGCGCTCCTGGTGCTGCAGTCCCGGCCCTTAAGCCTGGTGGCGGGCGTCCAGGGTGTTCCCGCCGGCATGCCGGTCATCGACGGACGGGAGGCGCTGGCCCAGGGCGGCGAGGTGGCCCAGCCCGGCGTGGGCTGCGGCCCGGCCTATATCGTGGCCGCGGACGACGAACTGGGCGGCTTTCCCGAGGGCGGGGTGCTCGTGGCCCCGCACTCCTCCCCGAAGTACATGGTGGTCATGCAGAAGGCCCAGGCCATCCTTGCGGACTCCGGCAGCATCACCGGGCACATGGCTTCGCTTGCGCGCGAATTCGGCGTGCCCACCATCCTGGGCCTGGGCGGCGCCACCCGGTCCATCCAGCCCGGCCAGGTGGTCACTGTGGACGCCTACACGGGCAGGGTCTACGCCGGGGCGGTGGAGGAGCTGCTGGCCTTCAAGTCCGCCAAGGTCACGCTCATGGCCGGCACGCCGGTGCACGAGGTGCTTGAGCGCGTGGCCCGGCACATCATCCCCCTGCGCCTGACGGACCCCAAGTCTCCGGAGTTCCGCGTGCGCAGCTGCGCCACCCTGCACGACGTCATGCGGCTGCTGCATGAGCGCTCATACGGGGAGATGTTCACCTTGAGCGACATGGCCTCAGGTGAGTCCGGGGTGGCCATGCGCCTGCGCGCCCAGACCGGACTCGACCTGCACGTCATCGACCTGGGCGGCGGCGTGGACCCAGAGGCCGTGGCAAGGGCGGGCAAGGGCCGCGCCCTCCGGCCCGAGGACGTCATCTCAAGGCCCTTCAACGCCCTGCTGGGCGGGCTGGTGCTGGACGAGGCCCAGCTGACCACGCCCCGGCCCGTGCAGATCAAGGGCCTGCTCTCGGTCATGGGCCAGCAGATGCTCAACAACCCCGGGGCGGACGGCCAGCGCTTCGGGGACCGCAGCTACGCCATCATCTCCGACAAGTACCTGAACTTCAGCTCGCGCGTGGGCTACCACTACGGGGTGCTCGACTGCTACTGCGGCCGCACGGTGAACAAGAACTACATCACCTTCTCCTTCAAGGGCGGCGCGGCCGACGACGAAAAGCGCGCCCGCCGGGCCCGGGCCATCGGGCTCATCCTGGAGGCCAACGGGTTCTCCGTGGACGTGGTGGCCGACCGCGTGGTGGGCCGCCTGCAGAAGCGCGACACCGAGGAGACGCTCAAGCAGCTCTGGCTCATGGGCAAGCTGTTGCAGTTCACGCGACAGACGGACATGTTCATGGTGGATGAGCAGAGCGTGCAGGCCCTGGCCGGGTGCTTCCTGTCCGGGCGCTACGTCCTTGACGGCACCTGCCCGCTCACAGAGGCGAAGGCGAGCCCGCCGGGAAAGGGCCAGGACACGCCAGGGGCCTCGCCGCACTAAAGGGGGGCTATCTGGCCTCGGGACCGGCCGCTGCGGCGCGCTCCAGGGTGTCGAAGAGCCTGGCCGCGACCTCGTCGGGCTCGATGGCCGTCAGGCATTCGCGGCCGCGCCGGCACAGGGTGTTGCCGTGCAGCGAGCAGGGCCGGCAGGGCAGGGCCTGCTCCAGGACAGTGTCGAAACGCCCGCTGGGCTGGAAGCCCCAGGCCTTGGACGTGGGGCCGAAGAGCGCCACCACGGGCGTGGCCACGGCGGTGGCCAGGTGCATGGGGCCGGAGTCCGCGGTGACCAGGGCCCGGGCCTGGGCCAGGAGGGCGGCGGTCTCGCGCAGGGACGTGCGGCCCGTGAGGTTGCGCGGGTCGTCCAGGGCCTGCAGGTGGTCCGGGTTCTTGCCCACGATGATCCAGTCCAGGCCCGCGCGCTCGATGAGCGGGATGAGCGAAAGCCAGTAGCCCATGGGCCAGGCCTTGTCCGGGTGCGTGGCGAAGGGGTGCAGGGCCACGAAGGGCCTGGTGAGGCCGATGTGGGAAAGGTGCGTGCGCGCGCCAAGGACCTCGGTCTCGGACAGGAAGATGAGCGGGCGCAGCTCCGAGGCCGGGGGCGGCGTGGAGTCCAAGGCCAGGGCGTAGCGCTGCGGCACGTTCAGGGCCTCGAGGCGCCGCGCCAGGAAGGGCAGAGGGTAGCGGCGGTACAGCCGCCGGGACAGGCCGAACTTGGGGTAGTGCTTGACCAGGCCTTCCCAGCGCAGGGTCAGGGCCAGGGAGCGCAGGCTCCGGTGCAGGTCGATGAAGCCCATGCCCGAGCAGTCCGTGGCGATGCGGCGGGACTTGCGCCACCAGTCCTGGCCGTCGATCTCGTCCAGGGCCACGGGGATGACCTCGTCCACGGCGGGATGCCCGGCCAGCAGGGGGGCCAGGGCGCTTCTGGTGATGAAGGTGAAGCGCGCCCCGGTGCTGCGGTGCCACCAGTCCAGCACGCCCGTGGTCAGGATGACATCGCCCAGGGCGCTGGCGCGGAAGACCGCCCATCTGTCCGGCAAATCCCTGACCATTCGTGCAATCTCCAGCGGTGCTATGTTTCGGGCAGCGGGCCCGGATTGAAAATCATGGCTGCGAACGCGCGCCAAGTCAAGGAGTAAGGCTGTTGCGCTGTCACGTGGAAGCTGGTAGTGGTCTAGGTGGCCCGGCCCACGCCCGCAGACGCGCCCGGCCGGAAAACTATGCTTGAACTCATCCTCGCCGTTGCCATAGCCACAGCAGTGTCCTTCCTCTGCTCCATCACCGAGGCGGCCTTCTATTCCTTCCCCATGAGCCGCATCGAGCGGCTGCGCAAGGAGGGCAAGAGATCCGGCGCCATCCTCTACGCCCTGCGCCAGGACGTGGAAAAGCCCATCACGGCCATTCTGACCCTGAACACGGTGGCGGCCACCGCCGGCGCGGCCGTGGCCGGGGCCATGGCGGTGCAGGTCTTCGGCGACAGGAACCTGGTGTTGTTCACCGCCGGGTTCACCCTCATCGTCCTGCTCCTGGGGGAGATCGTGCCCAAGACCGCCGGGGTGGCCTATGCCCGGCAGCTGGCTCCGGCCCTGGCCAAGCCGCTGCTGGCCATGGTCTGGCTGTGCCTGCCGGTGATCTGGCTCTTCGGGCGCCTGGTGCGCCTCATCCGCAGCCGCCAGAACGAGGCCGCGGCCGACGAGGACGACATCCGCGCCCTGGTGACCCTGACGCGCCAGCAGGGCATCCTCAAGCCCTACGAGGAATCGGCCATCCGCAACATCCTGGCCCTGGACAACAAGCGCGTGGACGAGATCATGACCCCGCGCACCGTGGTCTTCTCCCTCCCGGCGGAGATGACCGTGGCCGAGGCCATGGAGGCCAACAAGACCTGGCCGCACACGCGCATCCCGGTCTACGCGGGCGAGGACGCCGAAGAGGTCGTGGGCGTGGTCTACCGCAGACAGGTCTTCGTGGCCGCGGCCGAGGACCACCTGGACCTGCGCCTGGGCGACCTCATGCGGCCGGTGCGCTTCGTGCTGGAGAACCTGACCCTGGACCGCCTGCTGCGCAAGTTCCTGGAGAGCCGCATGCACCTGTTCGTGGTGCTCGACGAGTACGGCGGCATGGCCGGCGTGGTCAGCCTGGAGGACGTGCTGGAGGAGATGCTCGGCAGCGAGATCGTGGACGAGACCGACCAGGTGGTGGACATGCGCGAGCTGGCCCGGCTGCGCCGCAGCGAGCTGGTGCCCGGCGGGCGCGGCGGCGCCGGTGGACAATCCCAGTCGTAACGAGTAAGAGACCTTCGTCGTTGTCCGGAAGTGAAGAGCCAACAACGCACAGAAGCAGGATGAACATGGCCGCCAAAGGTGGGAAAGGCATTTATATCGCAGCCCTTGTGCTGTTCCTGGGCGGCGTGGGTTACCTCGTCGCCTCCGGCGTGACCAAAGACAGCGTCTATTTCCTCAATGTGGGCGAGGCCCTGGCCACGGACGCGGCCGAGCTCAGGCAGGCCCGCCTGTTCGGCCACGTGGCCGCGGAGGGCATCGAGCTCCTGCAGCCCGGCCCCGGCGTCAGCTTCGTGCTGCTCGACAAGGAAAACCCGGCCAAGACCATGCGCGTGAGCTATCGCGGCGCAGTGCCCGACACCTTCAAGGCCGGGGCCGAGGTCATCATCGAGGGCGGCCTGGACAAGGCCGGCGGAGTGTTCCAGGCCAGCACGCTCATCACCAAGTGCCCCTCCAAATACCAGAAGCAGAACAGGAGCTAGGCGAGCCGCGGGGAGCCCCCTCCCTGCGCGTGGTCCCAAGCGCCCCACACCGGAGCATCGCGCCATGCACATGACCGCTTACATCACCATGCTCTTCGCCCTCATCGGAACCCTGTTCCTGGGGGGCTGGACGGCCGCCGCCTTCCTGGCCGGACGCCAGGAGCGCCTTGTGTTTTCCGAGCGCGGCCAGTGGGCAGTCACCGCCCTGCTGCTCTTCGCCTCGGGCATCCTGCTCTGGGCGCTGGTCACGCGCAACTACAGCTTCTATTACGTCATGGGCCACGTGGACAACACCCTTGAGCTGGCCTATGTGCTCACCGGCTTCTGGGCCGGCAGCGAGGGCTCGCTGCTCTTCTGGGAGCTGGTCATGGCGCTCTCGGCGGCCATCTTCGTCTTCACCCCGGGCTACCGGGCCTTGTCCGAGCGCACCCGGACCTGGTTCTGGATCGTCTTCTTCGTGGTCCAGGCCTTCTTCCTGCTCATGCTCACCTGCTGGGTGAACCCCTTCATGCAGGCCGCGCCCGCCCCGCACGACGGCAAGGGCCTGAACCCCCTCCTGCGCAACCCGGGCATGATCTTCCACCCGCCGCTCCTGCTTCTGGGCTACGCCGTGTACGCCATCCCGGCCTGCGCGGCCATCGCCGGCGCCCTTGCGGGCGAACCCCAGGCCTGGATCCGCGCCACGCGCAACTGGAGCATCCTGGCCTGGGCCTTTCTCACCTCGGGCATCATCCTGGGGGCCTGGTGGTCCTACATGGAGCTGGGCTGGGGCGGCTACTGGGCCTGGGATCCGGTGGAGAACGCCTCCCTCATCCCCTGGTGCACGGGCACGGCCTTCCTGCACACGGCCATCGTGGGCGCGCGCAGAAACGCCCTGGCCAGAAGCAACATCCTGATCATGGCCCTGACCTTCGTGCTCTGCGTCTTCGGCACCTACCTCGTGCGCAGCGGCGTGGTGGAGTCCCTGCACGCCTTTGGCGAGGGCGGGGTGGCCCGGCCGCTCCTGAGCTTCATCCTGTTCCTCACGGCCGTCTCGGCCGCCGCGGCGTACCTCGCCCCGGCCAGGGACCAGCGCAGCCTGGGCGGGCTCATGAGCCGCGAGGGCCTGCTGGTCCTCGTCGCCTGGACGCTTCTGGCCCTGGGCTTCGTGGTGGGCCTGGGCACCATGTGGCCGGTGTTGAGCAAGACCTGGAGCGCCCAGTCCGTGGGCCTGGACGCGGGCTTCTACAACCGCGTCTGCCTGCCGCTCTTCGCGCTTCTGGCCCTGCTGTTCTCCGTCTGCCCCTGGCTGGGCTGGAAGGAGGGCGTGCGCGACAAGCGCGGACTTGCCGCCGCCGGCGCGGCCTTCGTCCTTTCGGCCGTGGTCTTCGCGGCCCTGGGCTACCGCCTGCCCCTGGCGCTCATGGGCGCGGCGGGCGCAGTGTCCTGCATGACCACGGCGGTCTTGGCCGTGGGGCTCCTGCCCGAGGTGCGCACCCGCAAGTCCCTGGCCGCCTACGCCATCCACCTGGGCCTGGGGCTCATGGTCCTGGGCGTGGCCTTTTCCGGCCCCTACCAGAAGGGCGTGGAGCGCGAGCTGAAAGTGGGCGAATCCTTTGAGGTGGACGGCTACACCGTGACCCTGAAGGAGCTGCGCGAGAAGAGCTCCAAGGGCATGGCCCAACTCATCGCCACGCTGGAGGTCAGCAAGGGGGCCAAGGTCCTCGGCACCGTGGTCCCCGAGCGGCGGCTCTACCAGGGCTTTGACCAGCCCTTTGCCGAGGTGGCCGTGCTGCCCGGCCTGGGCGACGAGATCTTCACCGTGCTCCTGGGCCTGACGGAAGGCGGCGGGGCCTCGCTCAAGGTCAACGTCAACCCCCTGGTGAACTGGATCTGGATCGGCGGCACCATCTTGAGCCTCGCCCCGCTGTTCCTGCTGCGCTGGCGCAGGGGCCGGGAGCGGGAGTAGGCCCGTGCGCGGGAGGCGGCTGTCATGAGCGCAAGGGCTGGCGCCCAGGCCCCTGGCCCGCAGGACCCCCTGCGTTCCGGCGGGCTTGCCACCGTGCTCGCGGACATCCGCCGCGTGGGCAAGTTCTTCGGCTCGCGCCTGGTGCTGCGCGACGTCTCGGCCCAGGTGCTGGCGGGGCAGGCCCTGCTGGTGGTGGGCGGCAACGGCGCGGGCAAGACCACCCTGCTCAAGATCATGGCCGGCCTCTGCCGCCCCTCGGCGGGCGACATCGACCTGCGCGTGGCGCCCGAGGCCTGCGCCTACCTGGGGCACGCCACGTTCCTCTATCCGCGCCTCTCGGCCCGGGCCAACCTGACCTTCTGGGGCCGCATGTACGGGGCCGCCCACGCCAGGGAGGACCTGGACGCGGTGCTTTCGCGCGTGGGGCTTCTGCGCGTGGCCGAGGAGCCCGCCGGCACCTTCTCGCGCGGCATGGCCCAGCGCCTGAACCTGGCCCGGGTGTTCCTGGTCAAGCCCCGGCTGGTGTTCCTGGACGAGCCTGGCACGGGCCTGGACCCGGCCTCCCAGGACCTGCTGCGCCGCGAGATTGAAGCCCTGAAAGGGGCGGGCGCCGGCGTGGTCTGGGTCAGCCACCACCTGGCGGCGGACCTGCCCTGCGCCGAGACGGTGCTCTACCTCAAGGACGCCGGCGCGGCCTATTTCGGCCCGGCCAGCGGCTTTCAGCCCGACGCGGCCGGGGGGGGCTCGTGCTGAGGCGCGCCGGGCACATCGCGGCCAAGGACCTGCGCCTGTCCGCGGGCGGGGGCCAGGGCCTGGTGCAGGCCGTGCTCCTGGGCCTGCTGCTGATCTTCCTGTTCTCCCTGTCCCGGCCCACGGGCGAGCTGGTCTCGGCCCAGGCCGCTGCGGCCATCTTCTGGCTGGCCTCGTCCTTCGGGCTGGTGCTGGTGTTCAACGACCTCTTCAGCCTGGAGGAGGCCCAGGGCTGCCGCCTGGGGCTCTTGTCCTCCCCGGTGCCGGAGCATTCCGTGTGGCTGGGCAAGGGCCTGGCCGGGCTGGCGCTCCTGCTCCTGTCCCAGGCCGTGTTCCTGCCCGCCGCGGCGGTGTTTTTGGGCCAGGACGTCAAGGGCTCCTGGGGCGTGCTGCTGCTGGCGCTTGTGGGCGTGGACTGCGGGCTGGCGGCCCTGGGGGCGCTGTTGGGGGCCTTGGCCCAGGGCCAGGGCGCGCGGGAGTCGCTGTTCTCGGTGATCCTCTTCCCGCTGCTGTTGCCGGTGCTCCTGGGCGGCATCCGCATCTTCGCCGGGGTCTTCTCCGGGGAGGCGGCGGCGGACCAGAACCTGTGGGCAGGCATCATCGTGGCCTTCGACGCCATGTTCACCGCCGCGGGCGCGTTTTTGTTCCCCTTTTTGTACACGGGCGAAGAGTAGCGGGCCAGCCGCTTGAGGAGCGTGATTATGCCGAGCATCCGGATCCTGGCCGTTCTGGCCGCCCTGGCCCTGGCCGTGGGCCAATGGTTCATCTGGGCCTATGCGCCCGTGGAGGAGACCATGGGCCTGGTGCAGAAGATCTTCTACATCCACATGCCCCTTGCCTGGTGGGCCCTGGTGAGCTTCTTCGTGGTCTTCTGCGCCAGCATCCGCCACCTCATGACCCGGAGCGCGGGCTCGGACATCCTGGCCGGCGCCGCGGCGGAGCTGGGCGTGCTTCTAAGCGGCCTGGCCCTCGTCTCCGGCTCCATCTGGGGCCGGGCGGCCTGGAACGTCTGGTGGACCTGGGACCCCCGGCTGACCACCACGCTCATCATGTGGTTCGTCTACGCCGGGTACCTGGTGCTGCGCGGGGGGGGCATGGGCGGCGAGCGCCGGGCCATGGTCTGCGCGGTGCTGGGCGTGGTGGCCTTCCTCGACGTGCCGCTGGTGTTCTATTCCGCGCGCATCTGGCGCAGCGTGCACCCGGCGGTGCTGGCCAGCCAGGGCGGCGGGCTGGAGCCGGAGATGTGGCACGCCGTGCTGGCGAATCTGGGGGCCTTCGGGCTCCTGTGGCTGACGCTTCTTGCGGCGCGGTTCGACCTGGGGCGGAGCGAGGAGCGCGCCCAGGCCCTGCTGCTGCAAGGCCGGGAGGGATAGCGCATGTTCAGCGGGAGCAACGGGTATCTTGTGGCGGCCAACGCCGCCGTGTGGCTTGCCCTGGCGGCGTACGGGGCCTGGCTGGCCCTGCGCGGCCGGGCCGTGGAAAGACGCCTCAAACAACTGGAGATGCTGCGTGACGGCAACGACTCATAATTCAGGGCCCCTGGACGCCGGCCGCAAGGTGGTCCTGGTGGCCCTGCTGGCGGCCCTGCTGGCCATATTCGTGGGCTCCTTCATCTACCGCATGCAGGGCTCCGGCCTGGTGGTGGAGATCCAGCAGGAGCGCGGCGGCATGGGCAAGGGCGGGCCTGGCGGCCCCATGGGCATGGCCGGGGTGGACATGGAGCATCTGCGCGAGCTGATGCGCCTGGTGGAGCAGAATCCCGATGATCCCAAGGTGCTTCTTGAGCTGGGCAACACCTTCATGATGATGCAGGCCTGGGACAAGGCCCTGGAGTTCCTGGACAAGGCCGTGAAGCTGTCCCCGGAGGACGTCCGGGCGCACCGGGCCGTGGGCATGGTGCGCTTCGAGCGCAAGGAGTACGAGCTGGCGCGCAAGTCCTTTGCCCTGGTGCTGCAGAAGGAGCCGGACGACGCCCTGGCCCACTACAACCTGGGCATCCTGCTCAAGCACTATATGAAGAAGCCTGCCGAGGGAGACGCCCACTTCCGCAGGGTGGTGCAGCTCAATCCCCAGGATCCGGAAGTCCGCAAGGGCGCGGAGGCGGAGCTGGTGCCGGCGGCCAAAAGGTAAGCAATCCAGACGCGGGCGGTTGCTTCTTGACAAGGCCGGATAACTCGCTAAAGTACCCGGCTTCAAGGCAATGGCGGCGGGAATTCGCGTGCTTTTTGCGCCGTGGTGATATGTGGCGAATCTTGTTGATAGAACTTCTCTGGAGGGATTCGAAATGAAGGCGAAATGGTTTGCGACGGTTTTGGGCGTCGTCATGGCGGGCTTGCTTGTCGCGGGTTGCGGCGAGAAGAAGGAAGATAAAAAGGCCGAAGCCCCCAAGCAGGAGGCCGCCGCGCCGGCCAAGAAGCTGGTCCTCGGCGTGGCCGGCGCCCAGTCGGGCGACCTGGCCTCCTACGGCCAGCCCTCGGTCAACGCCGCCAAGCTGGTGGCCAAGGAGATCAACGCCAAGGGCGGCGTGCTCGGCATGCAGGTCGAAGTGCTGCCCATGGACGACCAGTGCAAGCCCGAGCTGGCCACCAACGCGGCCACCAAGCTCGTGAGCGAGAAGGTCTCCATCGTCATCGGCCACATCTGCTCCGGCGCCACCAAGGCCGCCCTGCCCATCTACAAGGACGCCAAGGTCATCGTCATGTCGCCCTCGGCCACCAGCACCGAGCTGACCCAGAGCGGCAACTACCCGAATTTCTTCCGCACCATCAGCTACGACCTCATCCAGGGCAAGGCCGCGGCCGAATTCGCCACGGCTGAGCTCAAGGTCAAGAAGGTCGCCGTCATCCACGACAAGGGCGACTACGGCAAGGGCTTCGCCGAGAGCGCCAAGAAGGCTCTGGAGGACGGCAAGGCCGCCAAGGTCGTGCTGTTTGAGGGCATCACCCCCGGCGGCGTGGACTACTCCGCCGTCATCCAGAAGATCAAGGCCTCCGGCGCGGACTGCGTGCTCTTCGGTGGCTACCACCCCGAGGCCTCCAAGATCGTCATCCAGATGCACAAGAAGGGCCTCAAGATCGCCTTCGTGTCCGATGACGGCGTGAAGGACGACACCTTCATCAAGACCGCCGGCGCCGACGCCGAGGGCGTTTACGCCACCGGCCCCCAGATCATGGCCGAGAACGAGCTGTACAAGAAGGCCCTGGCCGACCACGAGAAGGACTTCGGCGGCAAGCCCGGCGCCTTCTTCGCCCAGGGCTATGCGGCCGCCCAGGCCCTGCTGAACGCCGTGGCCAAGGCCGGCGGCACCGACTACGACAAGGTGGTGGCCGCCCTGCGCACGGAGCTGGTGGACACCCCCGTGGGCAAGATCAAGTTCGACGCCAAGGGCGACGCCGAGGGCGTGAGCTTCTCCGTGTACCAGGTGAAGAGCGGCAAGTACGAACTGGTGAAGTAGCCTCCGCCGCCCGCGCGGGCTGAGCGAAAATCTGCCAGGGGGCGGGGGCGAGACGGCGCCCGCCCCCTGGTTCTGTAAGTGCCGATCTCGGGGAACATCCCCCTCGGCCGGGTGGTTTGAAAATGGAATATTTCCTTCAGCTCTTCTTCGGGGGCCTCTCCCGGGGCAGCATCTACGCCCTCATCGCCCTGGGCTACACCATGGTCTACGGCATCATCGAGCTCATCAACTTCGCCCACGGCGAGATCTACATGATCGGCGCCTTCATGGGCCTCATCGTGGCCGGGGTGCTCACGGCGCAGGGCTGGCCGGCCCTGTCCATCCTGGTCATCGCCCTGGTGGTCTCGGTGCTTTATTGCGCGGCCTACGGCTACACGGTGGAGAAGATCGCCTACAAGCCGCTGCGCGGCTCCCAGCGCCTGACTCCGCTCATCTCGGCCATCGGCATGTCGATCCTGCTCCAGAACTACATCATGCTGGCCCAGACCCCGGACTTCCTGCCCTTTCCCCGGCTCATCCCCGACCTGGCCTTCATGGAGCGCTTCAGCAACTTCCTGGGCACTTCCGACCTGTTCATCATCGTCACCTCCCTGGCGGTGATGGTGGCCCTGACCCTGTTCATCAAGTTCACCCGCATGGGCAAGGCCATGCGCGCCACGGCGCAGAACAGGAAGATGGCCATGCTGGTGGGGGTCAACGTGGACCAGGTCATCTCCATGACCTTCATGATCGGCTCCAGCCTGGCGGCCGTGGGCGGCGTACTCATCGCCTCGCACGTGGGGCAGATCAACTTCGCCATCGGCTTTCTGGCGGGCATCAAGGCCTTCACCGCGGCGGTGCTGGGCGGCATCGGCTCCATCCCCGGCGCGGTGCTGGGCGGCCTGGTGCTGGGCTGGACCGAGAGCTTCGCCACCGGGTATGTTTCCAGCGACTACGAGGACGTCTTCGCCTTCCTCCTGCTCGTGCTCATCCTGATCTTCCGGCCCGCCGGCCTGCTGGGCAAGCAGCGGGCGCAAAAGGTGTAGCGCCATGACCGCCGCAGACATCTTCCGACACCTGAAAAAGGCCCTGGCCGCCGCCGTGTGGCTGGCCTTCCTGACCCTGCCCATCATGGTCATCCGCGTGGACACGGTGGAGAAGACCGTGACCTGGCGCTGGATGCACCTGGCCTACATGGCCGCAGGCAGCTTCGTGCTGGCCCTTGTCTGGAACATCATGCTGGAGCGCCGCGACCGCGGCCAGGCCGACAAGGACCAGGACGGCGGCGAGGGCGCCTCGGCCCTGGCGCGCAGGCTCGCCGACCCGCGCCTGGCCCGGCCCCTCATGGCCTTCGGCCTGCTGGCGGCTGCGGCCTTCCCCTGGTTCTTCTCCATGTACCAGACCAACATCCTGGTCAGCGCCATGATCTACGTGGTGCTGGGCCTGGGGCTGAACATCACCGTGGGCCTGGCGGGGCTGCTGGACCTGGGCTATGTGGCCTTCTACGCCGTGGGCGCTTACGCCTACGCCCTTCTGAACTACCATTTCCATCTGGGCTTTTGGACCGTGCTGCCCCTGGGCGGCATCCTGGGGGCCTTTTTCGGCCTCCTGCTGGGCTTCCCGGTGCTGCGCCTGCGCGGCGACTATCTGGCCATCGTGACCCTGGGTTTCGGGCAGATCATCCGCCTGGTGCTGGAGAACTGGGGCGAGTTCTCCTTCGGCCCCAGCGGCATCGCCAACATCTCACGGCCCGGGCTCTTCGGCATCCCCTATTCCGTGGAGCAGGCCACCACCTACATCTACTACATCATGCTGGGCCTGGTGCTCCTGACCATCTTCGTCACCGCCCGGCTCAAGGACTCGCGCATCGGGCGGGCCTGGCTGGCCCTGCGCGAGGACGAGATCGCCTGCCAGGCCATGGGCATCGACAACACCCGGGCCAAGCTCCTGGCCTTCGCCTTGGGGGCCACCTTCGCCAGCCTCATGGGCGTGGTCTTCGCGGCCAAGACGACCTTCATCAACCCCGCCAGCTTCACCTTCATGGAGTCGGCCATGATCCTGGCCATCGTGGTGCTGGGCGGCATGGGCTCGGTGCTGGGCGTCATCCTGGGGGCCCTTCTGCTCATGCTCCTGCCCGAGTACATGCGCGCCTTCTCCGAGTACCGCATGCTCATTTTCGGGGCCACCATGGTGGTGATCATGGTCTTCCGGCCGCAGGGGCTGGTGCGCGCCAAGCGCAAGGTCTACAAAATCAACGTGGAAACGGCGGGCTAGGGCATGGCGCAGAATCAGACCAACCAGAACCCGGAGCCGGCGGTGCTCTCCGTGCGCAACGTCGGCATGAGCTTCGGCGGCCTGCGCGCCCTGAGCGAAGTGGACCTGGACGTGCGGCCCGGCGAGGTGGTGGCCCTGATCGGCCCCAACGGCGCGGGCAAGACCACCTTCTTCAACTGCATCACCGGCATCTACACCCCCACGGAAGGGCAGGTCACGGCCCGCCCCCGGGACGGCAGGGAGCGCCGCATCAACGGCATGCGCACCAACCTGGTCTGCGAGCTGGGCATGGCCAGGACCTTCCAGAACATTCGCCTCTTCCCCTCCATGACGGCGCTGGAGAACGTCATGATCGGGCGGCACTGCCGCACCAGGACCGGCGTGCTTGGGGCCGTGCTGCGCGGCGCGGGCACCAGGCGCGAGGAGCAGGAGGTGGTGGACAAGAGCTATGAGCTGCTGGGCACGGTGGGCCTGAAGACGATGGCCAACGAGTACGCGCGCAACCTGCCCTATGGCGCGCAGCGCCGGCTGGAGATCGCCCGGGCCCTGGCCACGGAGCCCTTCCTGCTCCTGCTCGACGAGCCCGCGGCGGGCATGAACCCCCAGGAGACCCTGGAGCTCAAGGACATGGTGCTGCGCATCCGCACGCAGTTCGCGGTCAGTGTGCTCCTGATCGAGCACGACATGAAGATGGTCATGAGCCTGTCCGACCGCATCTACGTCATGGAGTACGGCCGCGTCATCTCCACCGGCACCCCGAAAGAAGTCAGCGAAGACCCGCAGGTCATCCGGGCCTACCTGGGCGAGGAAAGCGATGCTTGAGCTGAAACATGTCGACGCCTTCTACGGCAACATCCAGGCCCTGCGCGACGTGAACATCCGCGTGGGCGAGGGCGAGATCATCACCCTCATCGGGGCCAACGGCGCGGGCAAGACCACCACCCTCATGGCCATCTGCGGCCTGGTGCCCCCCAGAAGCGGCGAGGTGCTCTTCCAGGGCCAAAGCCTGCGGGGCGTCTCCACGGACAAGATCGTGGCCCGGGGCATCTGCCAGGTGCCCGAGGGCCGGCTCATCTTCCCGGACCTCACCGTGCTGGAGAACCTGGACATGGGCGCCTTCCTGCGCTCCGACAAGGACGGCCTGGCCACGGACCTGGAGCAGGTCTTCGCCCTGTTCCCCATCCTCAAGGACCGGCGCAGGCAGCTGGGCGGCACGCTTTCCGGCGGTGAGCAGCAGATGCTGGCCATCTCCCGGGCGCTCATGGCCCGGCCCAAGCTGCTCCTGCTCGACGAGCCCTCCCTCGGCCTGGCCCCGCTCATCATCCGGCAGATTTTCGACATCATCAAAAAGATCAACCGCGAGAGCAACACCACCATTTTTCTGGTGGAGCAGAACGCCAACCAGGCCCTCAAGGTGGCGCACCGGGGCTACGTCATGGAGAACGGGCGCATAACGCTGGAAGATTCCTGCGACAAGCTCCTTGCCAACCATGAGGTTAAGAAGGCATATCTGGGGCTGTAGGCGAATCTGAGCGCACTTCAAGCCCGGCACCGCACCGGGAGTAATGGGAGAGTAAGGATCATGCAAGAAAAAGTCATCGGCAAGGCGCTCACCTTTGACGACGTGCTGCTCATGCCCGCCTATTCCGAGGTCCTGCCGGACACGGTGGACGTGGGCACCATGCTCACGCCGAGCATCCGGCTGAACATCCCGCTGCTTTCCGCCGCCATGGACACCGTCACCGAGGCGCGCATGGCCATCAGCATGGCCCGGCACGGCGGCGTGGGCGTCATCCACAAGAACATGAGCATCCGCGACCAGGTGCGCGAGGTGGACAAGGTCAAGAAGAGCGAGTCGGGCATGATCCACGACCCCGTGACCGTGCACCCGGACGACAACGTGGGCAAGGTGCTGGCCCTCATGAGCGAGTACCGCATCTCCGGCCTGCCCGTTGTCCGCGGCGACAAGCTCGTGGGCATCGTCACCAACCGCGACGTGCGCTTCGTCACCGAGCCCGGCACCCTGGTGTCCGAGGTAATGACCAGCCGCAACCTCATCACCGTGCCCGAGGGCATCAGCGACGAGGAGGCCAAGCGCCAGCTGCACCAGAACCGCATCGAGAAGCTCCTGGTGGTGGACGGCGAGGACAAGCTCATGGGCCTCATCACCATCAAGGACATCGAGAAGGTCAAGAAATATCCCAACGCCTGCAAGGACGACAAGGGCCGCCTGCGCGTGGGCGCGGCCGTGGGCGTGGGCCAGGACGGCATCTCCCGGGCCGAGGCCCTGCTGCGCGCCGGGTGCGACTTTCTCGTGCTCGACTCGGCCCACGGGCATTCCAAGAACATCCTGGACGCCGCGCGCCTCCTGCGCGAGACCTTTCCCGAGGCCCAGCTCATCGGCGGCAACGTGGCCACCTACGAGGGCGCCAAGGCCTTGATCGAGGCCGGCGTGGACACCGTGAAGGTCGGCATCGGGCCGGGCTCCATCTGCACCACGCGCATCGTGGCCGGGGTTGGCGTGCCGCAGATCACGGCCATCATGGAGGCGGGAAGGGCCTGCCGCGAGGCGGGCAAGTGCATCATCGCCGACGGCGGCATCAAGTTTTCCGGCGACGTGGTCAAGGCCCTGGCCGCCGGAGCCGACACCTGCATGATGGGCAGCCTCTTCGCCGGCACCGAGGAAAGCCCCGGCGAGACCATCCTCTACCAGGGCCGCACCTACAAGATATACCGCGGCATGGGCTCGCTGGACGCCATGAGCAAGGGCAGCGCGGACCGCTACTTCCAGGACAAGACCAGCAAGCTCGTGCCCGAGGGCATCGTGGGCCGGGTGCCCTTCCGGGGCCAGGTGACGGAGAGCATCCACCAGCTGGTGGGCGGCCTGCGCTCCGGCATGGGCTACCTGGGCTGCGCCAGCGTCGGGGAGCTCAAGGAAAAGGCCCAGTTCATGGAGATCTCCGCCGCGGGCCTGCGCGAAAGCCATGTCCACGACGTCATCATCACCAAGGAAGCACCCAACTACCGCGTGGAATCCTAAGGCGCGGCGAAGGCATATCCATGCAGCACGAGAATTCCGTCATCATCATCGACTTCGGGTCGCAGTTCACCCAGCTCATCGCCCGGCGCATCCGCGAGGCCGGGATCTATTCCGAGATCCACCCCTGCACCAGCGACCCGGCGGCCATAAGGGCCCTCAAGCCCGCTGCCCTTGTGCTCTCCGGCGGGCCGAGCAGCGTGCACGACGCCGGCGCGCCGCCGCTGCCCAAGGAGTACCTGGAGTGGGGCCTGCCCATTCTGGGCATCTGCTACGGCATGCAGATCATGGCCCACACCATGGGCGGCACCGTGACGCGCTCGCAGGACCGCGAGTACGGCCGGGCCGAGTTCGAGGCCCTGGGGCCGTGCCCGCTCTTCGACGGCGTGGAGGACAAGGAGAAGCTCACCGTGTGGATGAGCCACGGCGACCACGTGGGCGCCATCCCGCCGGGCTTTGCGCGCATGGGCAGGACCCAGAGCCTGGAGTTCGCGGCCATGGGCGACCCGGCCCGCAAGATCTACGCCCTGCAGTTCCACCCCGAGGTGGCCCACACCGAGCAGGGCGCGCTCATCCTCTCCAACTTCCTGTTCAAGGTGGCCGGGCTGAAGCCCGGCTGGACCATGGCCTCCTTCGTGGATTCGAGCATCAAGACCATGAGCGCCCAGGTGGGCCAGGGCAAGGTGGTGCTGGGCCTGTCCGGCGGCATCGATTCCACCGTGGCCGCGGTGCTGCTGCACCGGGCCATAGGCAAGCGCCTGTTCTGCATCTTCGTGGACAACGGGCTTTTGCGCATGCACGAGCGCCAGGAGGTCATCGGCTTCCTCGAGGAGTCCTTCGAGCTGAACGTCAAGTGCGTGGACGCCCGGGCCGAGTTCCTGGACAAGCTGGTGGGCGTCACCGACCCGGAGGAGAAGCGCAAGATCATCGGCTACACCTTCATCGACGTCTTCGAGCGCGAGGCCAAGGCCATCGAGGGCGTGGAGTTCCTGGCTCAGGGCACGCTGTATCCGGACGTCATCGAGTCCATCTCCTTCAAGGGCCCCTCGGCGGTCATCAAGAGCCACCACAACGTGGGCGGCCTGCCTGAAAAGATGAACCTGAAGCTGGTGGAGCCCCTGCGCGAGCTGTTCAAGGACGAGGTGCGCAAGGTGGCCTACGAGCTGGGCATGCCCGAGCACATCATCTGGCGGCACCCCTTCCCGGGCCCGGGCCTGGCCATCCGCGTCATCGGCGAGATCACGGGCGAGCGCCTGGAGATCCTGCGCCAGGCCGACAAGATCGTGCAGCACGAGCTTTTGGCCTCGGACTGGTACCGCAAGGTCTGGCAGGGCTTCGCCGTGCTTCTGCCGCTCAAGACCGTGGGCGTCATGGGCGACGACCGCACCTACGAGCATGTCATCGCCCTGCGCATCGTGGACAGCCTGGACGCCATGACGGCGGACTGGTCGCGCCTGCCCACGGAGATCCTGGCGCGCATGTCGAACCGCATCATCAACGAGGTCAAGGGCGTCAACCGCGTGGTGCTGGACATCTCAAGCAAGCCTCCCAGCACCATCGAGTGGGAATAGAGCGACAGACAGGCACGCGCTCATAAATAGGGACTAGGTATGCTCGGAACCACGGAATTGCTGGTTGTCGCCGTTGTGGCGCTCATTGTTGTGGACCCAAAGAAGTTGCCGGACCTCATGAAGGGGCTGGGCAAGGCCTTGGGCGAGTTCAAGCAGATGAGCGGCGACGTGAAGCGCTCCTTTGAGCGCGAGGCCGAAATGGCCGACTTTGAGAAGCGCAAGGCCGAGGCCCACGAGCAGCTCTACGGCGAGAAGTCCGCCCAGGCCGCCACGGCCGAGCCCGAGGCGCCCATCGAGATGCCCGAGCCCGCGGCCGAGACACCCGCCGAACCGGCTGCCGCGGCAGCCCCGGACACGGAATCCGTGGCCGAACCCGTGGCTGCGGCCGTTGAAGATTTCGTGGCCGAACCCGTGGCTGCGGGCGTGGCTCCGCCCGTTGCAGAGGCCGTGGCCGAAGCGCCCGCCGAGCCTGTGGCCGCGCCAGCCCCGGACACGGAACCCGTGGCCGAACCCGTGGCTCCGCCCGTTGAAGAATCCGTGGCCGAACCCGTGGCTGCGGGCGTTGAGGTATCCGTTGTTCCGGCCGTGGCCGAGCCCGTTGCCGAAACGGCGCCCGTGCCTTTTGAAGCGGCCGCCGCGCCCGGGGCCGTGGCCGGATCCGGCCTGCCCGCCGAGGCCGAACCGGCCCCGGTCCCTGCCGGCGCCGGCGACGCGCCTCCTCCTCCGCCCCCGGAGGGCGACGACGCCGTGGCCGAGGGCCATTCCGGGCGTATGACCCTCATCGGGCACCTGCAGGACCTGCGCAAGGGCCTCACCCGGAGCATGGTGGCCATCCTGGTGGGCTTCCTGGTCTGCTACGCCTTTGCCGGGCAGATGCTCAAGATCCTCATGCAGCCCATGCTGGTGGCCCTCAAGCAGAGCCACTTCATCTACACCCTGCCCACCGAGGCCTTTTTCGCCGAGATGTGGATAGCCTTCGTGGCCGGCTTGTTCCTGGCCAGCCCATACATCTTCTACCAGATCTGGAGCTTTGTGGCGCCGGGCCTGTATTCCAGCGAGCGGCGCTGGATCCTGCCCATCGCCTTCTGCTCGGCCCTGTTCTTCACCTTCGGGGCCATGTTCGGCTATTTCGTGGTCTTCCCCTTCGGCTTCGAATTCTTCGCCAGCTACGCCAGCGACATCCTCTTCTTCACGCCCAAGCTCGACGAGTACCTGGGCTTCGTGCTCAAGCTGCTCTTCGCCTTCGGCATCGTGTTTGAGCTGCCGCTGTTCATGTTCTTCCTGGCCAGGCTGGGCATCGTGTCCCACGTGGGGCTGCGCGCCAAGCGCAAGTACGCCATCCTCGGGTCCTTCATCCTGGCCGCCGCCCTGACCCCGCCGGACGCCATCAGCCAGACCATGATGGCCGTGCCTTTGTGCGTGCTGTACGAGGTGGGCATCTGGGGCGCGTATTTCTTCGGTAAGAAGAAGCCGGTGCGGCAGGACGCCGAGTCCACGCCTCCGGGCGAGGCCGCGGCCTAGGCCCTATGGCGAAGGCCCGCGGCGGCCGATAAACAGGGAGATTGGGGGCTTGCGTCTTGACAACGCCCGCCGCCTCTGGTCTTGGGGAAGAGCATCGCAGCCGTGTGGCGCCTTTGGCGGCCTGGCGCGGCGCAAAGGAGTGAATCCCGTGGCACAGCGCGCGTCCAGCATTTCCCGGACGACGAAGGAAACGGACATCCGGGTGGCCGTGGTCCTGGATGGCTCAGGCCAATGCGACATCAAGACCGGCCTCGGCTTTGCCGACCACATGCTCACGCTCATGGGCTTCTGGGCCGGGTTCGATCTGCGCGTGTCCTGCAAGGGCGACCTGGAGATCGACGCGCACCACAGCCTGGAGGACATCGGCCTGACCCTGGGCCAGGCCCTGGCCGAGGCCCTGGGCGACAAGGCCGGCATCGCCCGCGTGGCCAGCGCCAAGGTGCCCATGGACGAGGCCCTGGCCTCGGTGGTGGTCGACCTTTCGGGCCGGCCCTATCTTGTCTATGCCGACGACCTGCTCCCGGCCCTGGTGGCGGGCGAGGAAAAGGACGTCTGGCGCGAATTTTTCAAGTCCCTGGCGCAGCGGGCCGGCATGAACCTGCACATCCGCTTCGAATATGGGAAAAATGGGCATCATCTGCTGGAGGCCGCCTTCAAGGCCCTGGGCCTGGCATTGCGCCAGGCTGTCCAGGTTTGCCGCACGGGCGCGCCCAGCACCAAGGGGAGCGTGGACTGATGCAACAGCGTACGATTTTAAACGTTCTGGCCATGTTCTGCGTCCTGGCGCTCTCTGCCTGCGCGCCCAAGCCCATCACGCCGCAGCCGAGGCCCCTGGGCAACATCGCCGTGGCCGCCTTCACCGCGCCCAAATACAATTGGGAGCTCTTGGCCGGGTATCTGCCCGAGGAGGGCAAGGGCGTGAAGCAGGAGACCCTGACCAGGCTGGACGCCGCCCTGGACCAGACCCTGCGCGGCCACGGGGTCAAGGTCTCCTCCACCACCGCCTCCACGCGCCAGTGCCAGGAGATCGTGGTCTTCGAGCGCGCGGGCAAGTCCCGCGAATCGGCCTTCGCCTACTGGCTGGGCGTGGGCCGCTGCCTGCCCGCGGACTTCATCCTGGTGCCCCAGGTGCTCTCCTGGCGGGAGCTGGAGGGCGGGGGCAACCCGGCCTCGGTGGTCCTGGACCTGTACCTGCTGGATGTGAAGGCCGAGCGCGTGGTGACGCGCTACCATTTTGACGAGACGCAGAAGGCCCTCACGGACAACCTGCTGGACATGGGCAAGTTCGTGCGCCGCAAGGGCGAGTGGGTCGGGGCCGAGGTGCTGGCCGGCGAGGGCATCGAGGTGGGGTTGCGGGAGATGGGCCTGTGATCCTGTTCCCCGCTGTGGACATCAAGGACGGGCGCTGCGTGCGCCTGGAGCAGGGCCGCGCCGACGCCGTCACGGTGTTCGGCCAGGACCCGGCGGAGAGCGCCATGCATTGGGTGGCCCTGGGCGCCCAGTGGCTGCACATCGTGGACCTGGACGGGGCCTTCAGCGGCAGCCCGCGCAACTTCGGCCTGGTGGAGCGCATCTGCGCCGAGGCCAAAATCCCCGTGCAGCTGGGCGGCGGCATCCGCGACCTGGCCACGGCCAAGGCCTATGTCCAGGCCGGGGTGGAGCGCCTGATCATCGGCACCATCGCCCTTGAGCAGCCGGAGCTCTTCGCCGAGATCTGCGCCGCCCTGCCGGGCAGGGTGGGCGTGAGCCTGGACGCCGTGGACGGCAAGCTCAAGAGCCGGGGCTGGGTGACGGACGCGGGGCTTTGCGTGGCCGACGTGCTGCCGCGCATCGAGGCCGCCGGGGCGGCGTTCCTCATCTACACGGACATCAATCGCGACGGCATGCAGAGCGGGGTGAACATCCCGGCGCTGACCACGCTGTGCGAGGCGACCGCGCTGCCCGTGGTGGCCGCCGGCGGGGTGACCAACCTGGATGACCTGAAGAGCCTCGCGCCCCTGTGCGCCAAGGGGTTGCAGGGGGCCATCACGGGCCGGGCCATCTACGCGGGCACCCTGGACTTTCCCGAGGGCCTGGCGTTTACGAAGGGGCTGCAGGCGGCGTAGCATTCCGCGCCGGGGCATGAAACGACGAAGGGGGCCTCCGGCCCCCTTCGTCGTGCGCCAGAGCGCCCCTGTGCGCCCCCCCGCTTGGCCTCATTCCCGCTTCCACCCGCGGATTCGCATTGACACCGCCCAAAGACGGGATAAACATGCGCCCCTGGTGGGGGAGAACCTCCCATCCAACGCCAGTTTCCCCGGGACCAACGGCCGCCGGGCAGGGGAGAGCGCATGATCGCCTGGATCGAGGCCCAGCGGGCCGGACTCATCAACAAAAAGAACATCACCAACAACGTCCTCTCCGGCTTCGTGGTCGGCGTGGTGGCCATCCCCCTGGCCATGGCCTTCGCCATCGCCTCCGGGGCCAAGCCCGAGCAGGGCCTGTACACGGCCATCGTGTCCGGCATCGCGGTGTCCCTCTTCGGCGGCTGCCGTTTGCAGATCGCCGGGCCCACCGGCGCGTTCATCGTCATCCTGGCCGCCATCACGGCCAAGTTCGGCATCAGCGGGCTCATGATCGCCACCCTCATGGCCGGGGTCATCCTGGTCTTGCTCGGCGTCATGCGCCTGGGCGCGGTGCTCAAGTTCATCCCCAGGCCGGTCATCGTCGGCTTCACCAGCGGCATCGCCGTGATAATCTGGGTGGGCCAGTGGAAGGACTTCTTCGGCCTGCCCGCGCCCCACGGCGAGCTGTTCCACGAAAAATTTTTGTCCCTGGCCGCGTCCTTCCCGCAGCTGAGCCTGAACACCACCATGCTGGCGTTGATCAGCCTGGCGGTGCTCCTTTTAAGCCCCAAGGCGCTGAAGCGCATCCCCTCGCCCCTGGTGGCCATGGTGGTCGTCACGGCCTTGCAGGCGGCCTTCCAGTTCGGAGGCGTGGCCACCATCGGCACGGCCTTCGGCGGCATTCCCGGCACCCTGCCCACGCCCGGCCTGCCCGACACCAGCTTGAGCCAGGTGGTGCGGCTCATCGGCCCGGCCTTCACCATCGCCTTCCTCGGGGCCATCGAGTCCCTGCTCTCCGCCGTGGTGGCCGACGGCATGGCCGGCACCCGCCACAACTCCAACCAGGAGCTCATCGGCCAGGGCATCGCCAACATCCTCTGCCCGTTCTTCGGCGGCTTCGCCTCCACCGGGGCCATCGCCCGCACGGCCACGAACATCAAGAACGGCGCCACCAGCCCGCTGTCCGGCGTGGTGCATTCGGTGGTGGTGCTTTTGACCGTGGTGGCGCTGGCGCCCCTGGCCTCGAACATCCCCCTGTGCGCCCTGGCGGCCATCCTCTTCGTGGTCTCCTACAACATGTGCGAGGCCCGGCAATTCGTGGATCTCGTGCGCACCGGCCCCAAGGCCGACATCTTCATCCTGCTCATGACCTTCGGCCTCACCGTGTTCACGGACCTGGTGGTGGCGGTGAACGTGGGCGTGGGCCTGGCCTCGCTCATCTTCATGGCCCGCATGGCCAACAGCGTGCAGGTGGTGGAGGACGACGCGGCCACGCGCCTCATCTACGGCGCGCCGGAAGGCACCGGGCCCATCCACATCCACACGCCCGAGGAGATCGCCGAGTTCGACAAGTGCTGCGAAACGGACGTCATGGTCTACACCATCAGCGGGCCCTTCTTCTTCGGCGCGGCGGAGCGCATCGAGAGCGTGCTCTCGTCCATCAACGTGCCGGTGACGACCATCGTGCTGCGTTTCGGCAACGTGCCCTTTGTGGACGCCACGGGCGTCAACGCCTTCCGCAACATCATCAAGCGCATGCACACCCACGGCAAGCGCGTGGTCTTGTGCAACCTGCAGCCCTATGTGTTCGAGAAGTTCGACAAGGGCGGGGTCCTCGACCTGGTGGGCCGGGAGAACCTCATCGCCAACATCCGGGAGCTGCGCAGCGTCTGCCCGTGCCGGCAGCCCAAGGGAGACTGAGGGGAAGGCCTGGCGCGGCTAGCCTTCCAGGAGGAATTTCAGGGCTTTGCCGGCCTTGGTGATCTGGAACTCCAGGATTTCGTATTCCGCCGCCCCGGCCTGGGCAAAGGGATCCTGGGCCAGCAGCGCAGCCAGCTCCTCGCGCCCGCCCGCCCGGGCCAGGATGACCCCGCCGGTGCGCGGCGCCCTGGGGCCGGAGAGCTGGAAGATTCCCGCGCGGTAGTGCTCTTCCAGAAAGGCCCGGTGTCCTTCCAGCAGCCCGTCGATGACGCTTTCGTCCTTCACGTAGTTCACGAGCACGATGTACATGGTCACTCCTTCTGTGGGCCTTGGCGGGGCAGCCGGCGCTTCAGGTCCAGGATGCGGGCGTGGGACTGGCGGATGCGCCCGGCCGGGACGGCGCCCTCGGCCACCAGCTCCATGAGCAGGTCCAGGGTCTTCCCGGCGATGCCTTCATCGTAGTCCAGATTGTTGCCAATGAGCAACACGTCCGCCCCGGCCTCCACGCAGAGCCGCACGGTCTCCTTGAGCCCGTACTGTCCGGCCACGGCGCGCATCTGCAGGTCGTCGGTCACCACCACCCCGTTGAAGCCCAGCCGGCCGCGCAGCAGGCCGCTGATGACGGGCCGGGACAGGGTGGCCGGATGCGCGGGGTCCAGCCGCGCGTTGAACACGTGCGCGGTCATGACCATGTCCGCCAGGTCCTGGCGCACCAGCTCGCGGAAGGGGATCAGCTCGGCCTCGGACCAGGTGGCGGTCACGTCGGTGAAGCCCTGGTGGCTGTCGGCGCGGCTTGAGCCGTGGCCGGGAAAATGCTTGGCCGCCGTGAGCACGCCCCGGTCCTTCAGGCCGCGGGCAAAGGCCCCGGCGCAGGCGGCCGCCTCGGCCGGATCGGCGGAGAAGCTGCGCTGCAGGGCCCCGATGACCGGGTTGGACGGGTTCACGTTGACATCGGCCACCGGGGCGAAGTCCAGGTTGATGCCCGCGCGGGCCAGGGTTGCGCCGACCTCGTGGCCGGCCGCCAGCGCGGGGGCCAGGGCTGCCGGAGCGGCGCCGCCGGGGCACAGCTCCGCGGCCGGGGGCGTTTCTGGAAAGCCGCGCTCCGCCCGCAGGCG
>JAHJLB010000032.1 GCA_018822105.1 Pseudomonadota bacterium | reverse complement strand
TCCGGCCAGTCCGCCCACAGCCGGCGAACCGGCGACACCCGGCGAGCCTCCGGCCAGTCCGCCCGCAGCCGGCGAACCGCCCACACCCGGCGCACCGCCCGCAGCCGGCGAACCGCCGATCGCCCCGCCGCTGGACAACTTGCCTCCGGCCAGTCCGCTGACACCCGGCGAGCCGCCGATCGTCCCGCCGCCGATCGTCCCGCCGCCAGTCGTCCCGCCGCCTTCAGGCGCCGTGAGCCTCTCAAGCGGCGAAAACTTGTCCAGTCCGGAGGCCCGTTCCAGCTTCGAGGAACTTTCCTTGGACATGGTGCCTGATTTGGAGAAATCCATTCTCCGGAGCGACAGGGGGCGGATGGGCGGCGCCTGGGGCGGGGCCAGGGTGTTGACGATGACGTTGAACATGGTCGGAGATATGGGGATGGGCGGGGCCACGCGCCCGTCCGGGGTCACCCTGGAGACCAGGCCGCCTTCGGCTATGGTCGCCGCGTTCAGCCTGCCCTGCACCTGCAGGGTGTGTCCCGGGCCCAGGTCAAGGGCGCCGACGTCGTTGAAGGCCTGGCTCACCAGGGCGAAGACGTCGGAACCTCGGATGCCCAGGGTGGCCAGCGGGGTCTGCATGTTGAAGGCCTGGGGATTCTTCTCCACGATCTTGCCGGTGACGGCGCGGAAGGAGCCCTTGGCGAATTTGAAGAGCAGCTTGGAGGACGGGCCCTCGTAGACATAGGCGTCGACCTTGGCCTGGGAGGAGGGGCCGAGCACCAGCTGCGTCTCGTCCACGAAGCGCACCACGGCGTTGCTGTTGGCCGCGGTGTTGAGGGTGTCGCCCACGAACACCGGGTCCGCCAGCTTGGCCGGAAGGGTCTTGCCGCCCCGCAGGAGATGCACCCCGCCCGCCACGTGCTCCAGCTTGCCCGCAGGGTCGTCCGCCGCCGCAAAGGGGGCGAAGGCGGCCTGGGTCAGCAGCAGGAACACGAGCAGCAGACAGGAACGAATGCGGAGGTCCATATTGTACCCTTATAGCGCAGGAGGCCGGCCGCGCGCAAGGCGCCAGCCCCCTTGTCCAGTGTCAAAGGCCACGGTGCCGTTTGAGCAGGTCGGCCCATCTGGTCTCCCAGGGGCCGCCGTGGGCGGCGTCGGGGATGCTCACGCGTTGCACCAATGCTCCCGGAAGGCGTGCGCACCAGGAATCGAGCACCGTTTGTATAACGACGTTATCCTGCCCGCCGATGACATGCAACTGTGGGATATTCCGCGTTGCCGCCGCCGTGTCCACAGGGTTGAGCGAGCCGGTCAAGGGCGAGTCCTTGTGGTGCGCTGTCCAGACCTTGTGGTCCAGGTTGCCCGCCACGGTGGCCAGGAAAACGACGTCGCCGCGCCGCGCCGCCAGCAGGGCCGCCATGCCGCCGCCGCCCGAATAGCCGTGCAGGGCCACGGCATCGGCCCGCGTCCGGGCCATGGCCTGGGTCACGGCGTCATCCAGGGCCGCCAGCGCGCGTTCGGAAAAGCGGGCGGATGTCCAGTCGTCCACCGTGCAGCCGCGCCTGTCCGCGCCCTCGGTGTATTGGCAGGGCCGGGCCAGATACAGCACCGGCCCCTGGGCGGGGTCGGCCAGGGCCAGGCGCAGGCCGACCGGGTTCGCGGGCGTGGGGTCGGAGGAGGGCTGGTTGGGCCGCAGCCAGGCCCTTCCGTCCCCCTCTATGTAAACGTAGAGCACCTTGCCCTGCCCGGGCTTGAGCCAGCCCAGCAGTACGAAGGGCCGGGTCTCGAAGCGCATGGGCCGGAAGCCGCCGGCTGCGGCCAGCTGGGCGGCCTGCTGCCGGCCGGAGGCGCAGGCGCCGAGCAGGCACAGGCAGAGCAGGCACAGCAGGCCCAGGCAGAGGAGAGCGCCAAGGCGTCTGCCCAGGGCGCCCGGTCCGGGCGGAAGCGGAAGGGGGAAAACGGTTTGCGGCGGCATGCTCTCTCCTGCGGGCTGCTCTTCAGGTCCCGGGCGAAGGGGCCAGCGCTGCATCGTACACTGTGCGGATGCGCCGCGCCACCTCCGGCAGGGTATAGTGCCCGAGGAAGCGCTCCCGGCCGGCCTGCCCCAGGCGCAGCCGCAGTTCGGGACTTAAGGCGAGGCGTCCCAGGGCCTGGGCCAGCTCCTGAACCGAGCCGGGCCGCACCAGGAGTCCGGTTTCGCCGTGGCGCACCACTTCCGACATGCCGCTGCCCGGCACGGTGGTGGCGATGCAGGGCAGGCTGCGGCTCATGGCCTCGAGGAGCACCATGCCGAAGGCCTCGCTGCGGCTGAGCGAGGGCAGGCACAGCACATGGCTTCTGCGGTAACAGCCGTCCAGCACGTCGTCTGGGACCGCCCCGGCCAGGTGGATGCGGCCGCGAACCTCGGGCAGGCTCGCCAGGGCCTCCAGCCTGGCCCGTTCCTCGCCCTCGCCCACCAGGCACAGGGAGGCCTCCGGCGTCTGGCGCACGGCCTCGCAGAGGTGCGCAAAGCCCTTGTAATGCGCCAGACGGCCCACGGCGAGCACCCGCAGGCCCGACCCGTCCGTCCTGCCGTCCAGGAAGCGCAGGGCCGGGTGGTCCCCTGGCCGGGCAACGGGGGACTCGGTCAGGCCGAGGGGCGCCACGCGGCACTTTTGGCGGTGGCCGGCCAGGGCTGGACTTGAGTCCAGATAGGCCTGGGACGTGGCGATGACCGCTTCGGCCCGCTTCAGCATCAAAGCCTCCAGGCGCTTCCAGCAGGCCAGGGCCAGGGCCAGGGCCGGGGGCCGCCTGTCCGGCGGAAACTGCACGTCCGCATGCCAGTGCAGCACCAGCGGGGCGCGGCCATGCAGCAGCGCAGGCCACAGGGCGGCCACGTTGGGCGCGTGGGCGTGGATGACGTCGGGCCGGAAGCGGCGCAGGGCGTGGAGGTGCATCAGGGGCAAGGCCGGGGCCATGGGCGCGTAGCCGCCCAGGTTCAGCAGCACCGGGGCGCGCCGGACCTCAAGGCCCTGGACGGGCCGGCTGGTTCCGGCAGGCTCCGGCCCGGCGTGGGCCAGCACCAGGACGTCCTCCCCGGAGGCGGCCTGCTCCCGGGTCAGCTGGTCCAGGAAGGTCTCCATGCCTCCGAGGTGCGGAGGAAAGTACTTGGCGATGTGGAGTATGCGCATGGTCTGCCGGGGCGTCAGTCCGACGGAGGGTCTGGCTGCGAGTTTGGCGGTGTGCCCGGCGCCGCGTCAACGTATGCCTGGCCGGCCTGCGCCGTTCCGCCGGCGCTCTGAAGCGGGCCGCCGCCCCGGGCGCCGAGCTCCTGCTCGATGTCGCGCAGGCGCAGGGCCAGCTGCGCGTGGCGCTGGACCAGGCGGCGCTGGGTGAGCTCCATGCGCGTGCGCTCCACGTCGGACAGGAGCAGGCGCACGGCAAAGGCCGCCAGCGCCAGGACGAGGAAGAGGATGGGCGGATAGCCCACGCCCAGGGCGTGGCCCAGGAGGTCGAAAGCTCCGGGGAAGAGGCCGGCGAGCACGGCGAAGAGACTGGCTCCCAGCCACCAGGCGGCGTCCTTGCCGTGGAGCTGGTTGCGCCGCACGAGACGGAGGATCATCACCCCGGTGGCTAGGGCGATGACGCAGGCCGTCAGGCGGTAGCTGATGTGCATGGGCGTTGCTCCCTTTTTGCGGTGCCGCTGAATAGAGACCCCCGCTCCGCGACCGCTGGGGCGCAGGCTGCCGGCCTGCCGCAGCATAGCCCCATCCGGCGTGGATGTCGCCCCTTGCCGCAAAACGGGCCAGGGGCCGCTTCCAGGCGCCCAAAAACAGCGCCCGTGCTGCGCGCCGGGCCGCCTTCCGGCTAGCGCTGCGTGCAGGCGATGGTGAGCGTGTACATCATGTACCGGGCCACTTTCAACCAGGACGAGAAGATGTGCGATTTGCCCACGGCCCGCGGGCGCATGCGCACCGGGATCTCCAGCAGGCGAAAGGCCCTGCGGCGGGCCAGGAGCAGCACGCCCAGGTCCTGGTAATCGGCCAGGGTGGCCTCCGCCCCCATCATGGCTCCGGCCGCCGGCCGGCTGTAGGCCCGGAAGCCGGAGGTCAGGTCCGCGACCGCAAGCCCGGAGAGGGCCTTGAAGAACCGCCAGGCCGTTTGCCGGGCGGGGCTGCCACGCTCCAGGCATGAACCGATGGTGATGTCCGCGGCGTGCGCCGCGATGGGCGCGACCAGGGCGCCGATGTCGGCCGGCAGGTGCTGCCCGTCGCCGTCCAGGGTGACGATGGCCTGATGCCCTGCGCGCAGGCCCAGGCGGATCCCGGCCTGGGCGGCGCCCCAGGCCCCCAGGCGGCAGGGGAGGTCCAGCACTGCCGCGCCCGCCGCCCGGGCTGCGGCGCTGGTGCCATCCCTGCTGTCGTCGTTGACCACGATGGCGGGATACCCCTGGCGGAGCACTTCCCGCACCACGCCGCCGATGGTCGGCTCCTCGTTCCAGGCCGGAATGACGACAACGGCCTGCCCGGGGCCAGGGAAGGATTTGGAGCGCAGGCTCACGGCAGCACTTCCCACAACCCGCCGTAGGCGTAGTTCGTCAGCACCGGGGCAAAGCCCGGCAGGCGCTCCCCGCTGGGGGCGAGAAGCCGGAAGGCCACGCTGCGGAGGGCCTGCTCGTCGACAATGTACAGCCAGGGCGACAGGTCCGAGGCGACCGCGTAGGGCCCGGGCTGGCCGCCGCCCCAGGGCGGGGCCAGGGGCGTGCGGCTGGTCAAAAACACGCCGCCGAGAGCCTTGTAGCCCTTCCTGAGCACGGCCTCCGGGAGGTCCACCACCCCTTGCCCCGGGACATAGCGGAAGCTGGTGCGCTCGAAGGTGTCGATATGCGCCCGCAGGGTCCGGGCATCCGGCTCAGGGCTTCCGCCCAGGGTCATCCACCACCTGGAGAGCGTGAGAAATCGCTGGGGCAGGTACAGGAACACCCTGCCCTCCGGGAAAAGCCAGCCGGGGCCCGTTGCGGGCGGCGTCAGCCGGGCCATGGCCTTTTGGGGGTCCTGGGCGGAGAAGATGCTGTCCAGGCGTTGCCAGATGGGCGGATCGTCGCCCCAGGCCTTGCGCAGAGGGGCCAGCGCGCCTGCGCCGCGCAGGGCGAAGAAGCGGATCCAGCGGCGGGCGAGGAGCGGGTTGTCGGAGGCCAGGGGGTGGGCGGCGATGAAGGTCGCCCTGGGCGACTGGCTGCCGCCGTGGAAGAGCGGCGCATGACCGCTGCGCGCCGCCAGGAAGTAGCCGTCGTCCCACCAGTTCCAGACCTTGGCCTCGGGCGGCGCGACGCGCTTCAGGGTCAGGGCCAGGCGGTCCTGCGGCGCCTGGAAATAGAACTTCAAGGGGTGCGTGGCGTGCCAGAACAGCAGGCTCGCCACCAGGCCGAGGCTGACGGTCCAGGCCAGGGCTGCGCACCTCCGGGGCAAAGGCAGCAGGCCGGGCAGCAGGCCGAGGCCCAGGGCCATGGGAAGCGCGGCGAAGAACAGCAGGCGCTGCGCAAAAAAGGCCAGGCCCAGGACCAGGAGGGAGGGCAGGAGATACGCGCCTGGGCGGGGGCGTCGCCAGAGAAGCAGCAGGGTGGCGCACAGCGCCAGGACGCCTGCGGCGACATTGCCCCCGAGGTCGCGCAGGATTTCGGTGGCGGACATGGGCACCAGTTCGGCGATGGAGAGGAACACCAGGTCCCGCGAGGCGCCCAAGGCCGTGGCGGCATGCGCCCTGACGTAGACCTGGTGCGCGGCCAGGGTTTGCGGCAGCCAGGCAACGGGGAGCAGCAGGAAAAGGGCGCCGCCGAGAACCAGGGCCATGCCGGTCGCCAGCCGCAGCCCGCGCCAGAGCCTGTCCTCGGCAAAGGCGAAGGTGGCGCCCCAGAGCATCAGGCACAGGGGCAGGGCGAGGAAGCCCGGCCGCCACCACCAGCCCAGGCCGAGGGCGCAGGCCGCCAGCAGCAGCGCAGGCCGCAGGCCCGGGCGTCCCGGCGCGAGCCCAAGGCAGGCCGTGGCGAACAGGCTGCCGTGCCAGAGAAAGGCTATGCCAGGGTCGGTGTCGTACCAGCCGGGGCAGGCGCGCTGGAACCAGGCCGGGATGAGGCCGCCGGCAAAGGCGGCCAGGGCGGCCTGGGCCGTTGGCGCGCCGAGCAGCTTCCCCCAGCCCCAGAACCAGAGGCCGCAAGCTGCGGCAAGGCCCACCGGCAGCCAGAACGCCACCAGCTCCAGCGGCAGCCGGGAGGCCAGGGCCAGGATCGCTCCAAGGGCGCTGAGGGCGGGTTCCTGCAGCCATGCCGCATTCCCCGCAAGGAGCTCCTGCGAGCGGAAAAGGTGGTGGTATCCGTCCGCCTCCACAAGCATGGGCAGCCGGGAGTCACTGTAGTGAAGCTCAAAACCGGCCGAAACCCTGTGCAGGAAGATGGCCGAGGAGACTGCGCAGCCCAGAGCCGATGCGGCCACAACGGCCAGCAAAGAGCGTGCGCCGCCGGCGGAGGCGGGTGCGGCGAAGGCCTGGGCGGCCTTGCCCGGGGCCTTTGGCGACGATGGAGTGCGCGGCATGGGTGGAGGCCTTGCAATCATGTTCAGTACCGGGTATGCGAAAAATATAGTAGTCGCCGAATAACCAGGGGGATACTCTATGCGCAAGATCGTTCTGTCAACAGCGTTGATGGTGCTTTTGGGCACCCTGGCCCAGGCTTCCGGGGCGGAGTCCCCGGTGCGGCAGGTCATCCCTTCGGACGCGGCCCGCTTGCAGACCATGCAGATCAACGAGGTGCTGCGCATGAAGGTGGCGAAGCAGAAGGACTTCGCGGCCGCGGGCATCAAGGAGATCAAGGAGGGCGACGAGGTCGTGGTGGAGAAGATCGCTGCGGACAGGATCCAGGTCAAGCATGTCCCCTCCGGACAGACCGGGGTCATGGCCCAGCCCAAGTAGCAGCCCCGGTGCGCTCCTGCGGCCTCGCCCCAGGCCAGCCGCCGCTTTTCCCTGAACAGTGCCGGCCCGCCCGCCAACGCGCTGCCCTCACCGCATTGGATGTCCGGCTCCTTTCGAGGGGGGCGCTGCCTTGCAAGGCGGGAGGGTCCGGGGGCTGGACATCTATGCTGATTCTGGCTATGTTCCCGCAAAGATATGGCTTCCTCGGGGCCGGAGGAAAATGGGGGTCCGATGAAATGTAATAAATTCGCCTTGTTGCTTGCGTCGGCGCTTGTCCTGGCGATGCCGCTTTCGGCTTTCGCCGCCACCGGCGGCAACACCACAAACGAGGAGAACAAGAACGAGTCCTCCTCGAATGTCGCCACCTTGGCAGCCAACCTGATTACCAACAACATCCTCGTCCGCACCGGCGGCGGAGCCGGTTCCGGCCAGTCCTCCGGCGATGAACCCTTGGGCATGGGCGTCTGGACCCTCGGCGGCGCGACCCTTCTCGACAACACCAAGACAGGCGCCAAGTACAATGGCGACCTGACCGTGGCCACGGTCGGCGTGGACAAGCTCTTCGGCTCCCTGCTCCTCGGGGTCGGGGTCGGGTATGAAAAGCTTGATCTGACGACGAAGTACAATAATGGCAAGATCGCCTACGACGGCTTCTCCCTTGTTCCCTACCTGAGCTATTCCATCTCCAGCGACCTGATCGCCGATGCCTCGCTCATTTTCGCCTGGCTTGACTACACCATGAAGGACACCCAGGGCGGCGTGAAGTACAGCGACACCATGAACGCCGAGCGCAGGGTGGCCTCGGCCGGACTCACAAAGTTCCTCATATTCGACAAGCTGATGCTGAGCGGGCGGCTTGGGACCATGTACATGAACGAGCACCAGGGGGCCTACCTGCTGAAGGCGGACAGGTACAGCAAGGCGGGCATCTACACCTGGCAGGGTTCCGCCGGGCTGCGCGGCACCTACGACATGGGCGCCTTCAAGCCCTTCCTCGGCACCAACCTGCAGAGGGATCTCATGAAGTCGGGCGCCAGCACCAACGACAACTGGGGCGCGGACTTTGACCTGGGCTTCAGCTACAACCTCACCGACACCTTCCTCATCGGCCTGACCGGCACCTACGGATTGCGCGAGAACCTGACCAAGACCGGCGGCATGCTGAACCTCCGCTACAGCTTCTAGCAAAAGATCCGCATTCGTCTGAGAATTGGGGAGGGGGTTTCGGCCCCCTCCTTTTTTTGCGGGGATGGTGCAGGCGGAGCCAAGACGGACTTTCGCCGCGCTAGGGCTGCAAGTTCTGGGAGCCCCTCCCCGGCACGCCGCGCAGGACGCGGGCGCGAAGCCGGAGGAGGCCAGTCTTGAAGAGGGAGCGCTGCCCTGCATCTGGAGCCTGCAGTGGCTGAAGACTCCCGTCCGGCAGGCGAATGAGCCCATGGGTGAAACTTCCCAGGGTGTGGAGGATCCTGCGCTGGTGCGTGTCCGCATGGCGCTCCTCCCTGACGAACACGGCCACGAAATCCTCGGACAGCGCGCGCCTGGGCGGCGAGACATAGGATTCCAGCAGCGCGGCGTTCACGCCGGAGCGCCTGGCCCAGGCCGCAAGCGCCCGGCCCGAGTCGGGGTAGAAGCGCCAGCAGTCCACAGGGTAGCGGTGGACGGCGTCACTGGCCGGGGCGTTCAGGTAGAACAGCCCGGCGGGTTTGAGGATTCTCATGATCTCATTGAAGGTCAGCCAGAACATCTCATCGTGTTCAAAACAGGACGTGCTGACGACAATATCTTGTGATGCATCGGGGAAGGGAAGGACGTATGGGTCTTCCGCCACGATGTCGACGCCCTTGCCGCTGACGAGGTCGACGCCGGTGTATGTGGCCTCAGGGGGGCACGCCTCGCGCAGCGACCCGTTTATGTCCCGCGAGCCGACATCGACGATGGCGACGCCACCGAGCCCGTTCACGTAGGCTTCAAAGAACGCCTTGCCATTGTCCATGGCTGTCTCGTGCACAGTCTCCGCTCCTGAAGGGGGTCGAATGCCATGACCGCCTGTGGACGCCTGAACCGTCTGGGCTTGGGGGGCTATTTCTTGCGCTTGGGCTTCACGCCGCTGAAGCGCTTCACGTCGATGCCGTATTTCTTCACCTTGTAGTTGATGATGCGGTAGCTCACGCGCAGGTCGCGCGCGCTCTGCAGCATGTTGCCCCGGGTCTTCTTGAGGGAGTCCACCAAAAGCTCCAGTTCGAACTTGGCCACGGCCTCGCCGAAGGACAGGTTGATGCCGGTGGCCGAACTGTCCGCCGTCTGGAGCGTCGGCGGCAGGTGGTAGGTGCGGATGACCTCCTCCTCGCACAAGAGCACGGCCCGCTCCAGGCAGTTGCGCAGCTCGCGCACGTTGCCCGGCCAGTGGTACATGGTCAGCAGCTCAATGGCCGGGGTGGAGATGCGCTTGATGCTTTTCCCGTATTCCTTGGCAAAGCCGGACAGAAAGTGCTCGGCCAGGGGCAGGATGTCCTCGCGGCGTTCGCGCAGGGCCGGGATGAACACGGGGAAGACGTTGATGCGGTAGAACAGGTCCTCGCGGAAGCGCCCCTGGGTCAGCAGCTGCTCCAGGTTCTGGTGCGTGGCGCAGATGAGCCGCACATCGACGCTCAGGGTCTGCTCCCCGCCGACGCGCTGGATCTCCTTCTCCTGGGTGGCGCGCAGGACCTTGGCCTGGGCGTCGAGGGAGAGCTCGCCGATCTCGTCGAGGAACAGCGTCCCGTTGTGCGCCACCTCGAACAGACCGCGCTTGGTCTGCACCGCCCCTGTGAAGGCGCCCTTCTGGTGGCCGAAAAGTTCGCTCTCCACCAGCTCCGAGGGCAGGGCCGCGCAGTTGAGCTTGATGAGGGGCTTGTCGTGGCGCGGGCTGCCCATGTGGATGGCCTCGGCCAGGAGTTCCTTGCCCGTGCCGGATTCGCCGCGCAGCAGCACCGTGGCCCGGCTGGGAGCCACCTGCCTGGTCTGGCGCAGCACAACGCGCATGCTTTTGCTGGCGGCCACAAAATCCTTGGGCGGAGCGGCGTCCTGTCCCGAGGGCACCATGCCCTGGGCCATGAGGTGCTTGTGCAGGGCCATCTCCTCCTGCAACTGGGCCACCTGGTTGGCGATGAGGTCGGCCACCACCTCCAGGAACTCAAGCTGGCGCTTCAGGGATTCCTCGGGCTGCACCGGAAGGTCGGCGGAAAGCGCGCCCAGGATCTCCTGGCCGCCCCTCCGGGAGCTGATCACCGGCACGGACAAAAACGCCAGGCTCTCCAGCTCCTCCTTGCTGCGGCCGAAGGCCTTGTTCAGGAACTCCTCGTGCTCGGACAGCCTGGGAATGATGATGGGCTTGCCGGTTTCGTAGACCTGCCCAACCACGCCCTTGCCCGGCGCATAGGTGGCCGGGATGGACCGGGTGGGGCTGTGGGACAAGGAGAGGCGCAGGCTCTCGGACTCCGGGTCCATGATGGCCAGAAAGACGCGCACGAACCCCATCTGGCGGGACAGAACCTTGAGCAGGCCGCCCAGGCTTTCGTCCAGGGGCGAACCCGGGGTCAGCTCCTTCAGGAGAAGCCTGAGGGAATACAGCAGGCCTTCGGGGCCGGAGCACAGCGCGTCGTTTTTCGGCATGGCGAGGACAGTGTCGCACATCCGGCCTAGGCCGGGTGCGCAGCTCCCAGCTCCAGGGCGCGCAGGTTCACCTCCGCCACCTTGGGCTTCATGGTGGCGCGCACCGTCTCGGCCAGCAGTTCGTTGCCGAAGGGCAGGGCGCCCATGGCGCACAGCGCGCCCAGCAGGGCGATGTTGCCGCTCTGCACGGCCCCGGCCTGAACGCCCAGGCTGCGGCAGGGCAGAAAGCGGGCCGTGCCGGCGCAGGCCTGTATCCTGGCCTTGATGGTGTCCAGGTCAGGGTTCTCCTCGCGGCCCGAGGCCACCGAGAGCGGCGGCAGATATTCGGTGCTGGAAAGCACCAGCCCGCCGGCCTTCAGGTAGGGCAGGGCGCGCAGGGTCTCCAGGGGTTCGAAGCCGAGCAGGATGTCGGCCTCGCCATGGCCGATCTTGGGGCTCTGGTAGCCGATGAGCAGCGTGGACTCGACCACGCCGCCGCGCTGTGCCATGCCGTGGATCTCGCCCGAAGTGACGCTCAGGCCGAAGGACAGGGCCGCGCGGGCCAGGAGCGTGGTGGCCGTGAGGGTGCCCTGGCCGCCCACGCCGGTCATGAAGATGCGCAGTCGGGTCTGCTGAGGGGTGCTCATATGGCGTCTCCCTTGCGGGCTTTGATGTTCGAGCAGAGCTGCAGGCAGAGCATGCAGCCGGAACACAGCAGCGGGTCGATGGCCACCTTGCCGTCCTTCTTGTAGAAGGCCGGGCAAGCCAGGATGTTCAGGCAGTCGCCGCATTCGCCCTTTTCGCCGCAGTCCTCGGTGACGTAGGCCACCTGGCTGCGCTTCTGGCCATAGGCGCGCCGGGCGAAGAGCGGGCAGGGCTCTTCGGCGATGAGCACGCGCACTCCGGTCAGGCCCTTGAGCTCCTCGATGGCCTTGAGCGTGGCCTTGTGGTTCAGCGGGTTGACCTTGCGCAGATGCTCGACGCCCAGGCCGCGCACGAGTTGCTCGATGTCCACGCGAACGGGGTTGTCGCCCAGGGTGGTCTTGTCCACGCCGGGGTTGGGCTGGTGCCCGGTCATGGCCGTGGTGCGGTTGTCCAGGATGCAGACCAGCAGGCTGTGGCGGTTGAACAGGGCGTTGACCAGCCCGGTGATGCCGGAGTGGAAGAAGGTGGAGTCGCCGATGAAGGCCACCACATCCTGCCCCGCCGCCTTGGCCGCGCCGCAGCCGGAGGAGATGCTCGAGCCCATGCAGAGCAGGAAATCCGCGGCCTTGAGCGGCGGCAGAAGCCCCAGGGTGTAGCAGCCGATGTCCGAGGAGTAGACGGCTGCGTCGCCGTAGAGCTTGCGCACGGCCACATAGGTGGCGCGGTGCGGGCAGCCGGCGCAGAGGTTGGGCGGGCGGTTTGGCAGGCCGGGCTCGGCCGGGCAGGCGGCCGCGCTCTGGGCCGGCAGGCCGAGGAAGCCGCGCAGGGCGGCGGCCACCATGCCGACGTTGAATTCGCCGAAGCGCGGCAGGGGGCCGGGGGTCTTGCCCTGGATCTCCAGGCCCAACCCGAGCCGCTGGGCCAGGGCGCGGATCTCGGTCTCCAGCACAGGCTCCAGTTCCTCCAGGATGAGGAGCCTGGTCAGCCCGGTCATGAAGGATTCGAGGAGCATCTCCGGCAGGGGGGAGGTGAAGCCCAGGTCCAGCACCTTGACCTTGCCGGCGAGGTCGGGTTCGAGCAGGGCGTCGGCCAGGTAGGCCCGGCTGATGCCCGAGGCCACCACGCCGACCGTGCCCGTGCCGGAAACCACGTTCCAGGGCGAGATGTCGGCCAGGCCGCGCAGCTTCTCCAGGATGTCCAGCAGGCGCAGATGCATGGGCCGCGCGAAGGCCGGAATGGGCACGAAGCGCGCGGTGTCCTTCTGGAATCCGGCGGGCGCGGGCAGGGCCACGGGCTCGGCCAGGGTCACCGGGCCGCGCAGATGGTTCACGCGGGTCGTGGTGCGCAGCAGCACCGGGGTGCCCAGCTGGCGCGAAAGGGCCAGGGCGGCGCGGGTCATGTCCTTGGCTTCCTGCGCGGTGGCGGGCTCCAGGCAGGGCAGCCCGGCCAGGCGGGCGTAGATGCGGTTGTCCTGCTCGTTCTGGCTGGAATGGCAGCCGGGGTCGTCCGCGCTCAAGAGCACGAAGCCGCCGGGGGTGCCGGTGTAGGCCAGGGTCAGGAGCGGGTCGGCGGCCACGTTGACGCCCACATGCTTCATGGTCACCAAGGTCAGCGCCCCGGCCAGGGTTGCGCCGCCGCCCACCTCAAGGGCAACCTTCTCGTTCACGGAGTATTCGAAGGTGTAGCTGCCCTCCGGGGAGAGGCGGAAGAAGGTGTCCGGCACTTCGGAGGACGGGGTGCCGGGGTAGCAGCTGATGAACTGGACGCCGGCCTCGATGGCCCCGCGCACGATGGCCTCGTTGCCGAGGAGCAGATGCGTCTGGCCGGGTGCGCCGGAGATGAGGGGGCTCGCCATACAGTTGTTTCCTTTTAGCTCTTCGCCTTGAGCTGGTTGACCTTGAATTCGAAGAAGGGCTTGCCCGAGCCCTCGGCTCTGGAGGCCAGCTCGGAATAGGCCTCCAGGGCGGCCTTGGTGTCTCCGGCCTGTTCCGCCGCCACGGCCAGTTGCCGGGTGATGGGCATGGAGTAGGCCTCCGGAGACTTGGCCCGGAGGGCCTTGAGCAGGGTCAGGGCCTCGGGGGCCTTGTCGGCCAGGAGCAGGCTCTTGGCGTGGCCGATGCCGGCGATGACCTTCATGTCCTCGGAGGACGAGCCCTCAAGCTCGGTCCAGGCCAGGGCGGCCTTGTCGAACTGCTTGTCGACCATGGCGCTGGCGGCCAGCTCCAGCAGCACAGTGGGCCGCAGGGAGCCGGGCGCGTCCTTCAGAAAGGCCTCCAGGGCGGCCACGCGGGCCTTGCTGTCGGTCTTTTCGATGAGGATGACGCCGAGGGCGTCGGCGGCCTTGGCGGCCGTGTGCGCGCGCCAGGAATTGACCCCGGCGTACACGGCGGCGGCCAGGATGACCGCGCCGCAGCCCAGGGCGATGGGCTTCATGTTGTTCACGAGGAATTCGTACAGCCGCTGCGAGGTGTCGGGCACGGCCTTCTTGATCTGCTCCAGCTGCTCGGCGACGCCGGGGTTGAGCGGCGTGTCCGCCAGAACTTGCTGTTTCTTTTCGTCCATTCGGGAAACTCCTTGCGGGCGCGTTCCATTGGGTTCGTGGTCGTCCCGGCCGCAATCGCGTTCGGGCCAAAAATGTTTACGCAAAAATGTCAAACAGGTCAAAGGGGAAGATTCCCGGGCCAAGTATTTTTTGCGCAGCATTCCGCTGTGTTGAAAAAACAAGGGCGCAGCAGCCTTCTTTTGGCGAAAGTCGGGAGGAATGCCCTCGGCGTTGACTTGCGGGCGCGCTGAGGTTAGCCAAAGGGCTGGAGCGAAAGGCATCTTTTGCTCAGCCGGAAGCCTGCTCCCAGGTTCGGCCAGCGACCCTTTGCACAAACCCCAGCCGCCCAGGCAAAGACGGAGAAAGGCCATGACCATCGCCGCCCAGATGCGCACCATCGCCAAGGCCGCCAAGGCCGCCTCACGCAAACTCGCCGCGGCCGAGGGCCGCGTCCGGCAGCAGTCCCTGCTGAACATGGCGGGGCTGCTTGGCCAGAATGCTGCGGCCATCTTCGCCGCCAACGCCAAGGACCTCGAGGCCGCGCGCAAGAACGGGCTGGACAGCGCCAAGCTGGACCGCCTGACCATCACCCAGGGCGTGCTGGACTCCATGATCCAGGGCTGCCGCGAAGTGGCGGCCATGAGCGATCCCGTGGGCGAGATAGAATCCATGAAGAAGCGGCCCAACGGCATGCTGGTGGGCCGCATGCGCGTGCCCCTGGGCGTGGTGGCCATGATCTTCGAGTCGCGGCCCAATGCCGCCGTGGATGCCGCCGTGCTCTGCATCAAGAGCGGCAACGCGGCCATCCTGCGCGGCGGCTCGGAAGCCTTCCACTCCATCAAGGCCTTGACCAAGGTCGTCCACGAGGCCCTGGAGAGCGCCGGGCTGCCCAAGGGCTGCGTGCAGGTGCCGCCCACCACGGACCGCGAGGCCGTGAGCGCCCTGCTCAAGCTCGACGAATTCATCGACGTGGTCATTCCGCGCGGCGGCGAGGGCCTCATCCGCGCCGTGGTGGAGCAGGCCTCCATGCCCGTGCTCAAGCACTACAAGGGCGTGTGCCACACCTTTGTGGACCAGAGCGCCGACCTGGCCCGCGCCGTGGTCATCATCCACAACGCCAAGGTGCAGCGCCCAGGCACCTGCAACGCGCTGGAATGCCTCCTGGTGCACCAGGCGGTGGCCAGGAAGCTTTTGCCCAAGGTGGCCAAAACCCTGGGCGAGGCCGGGGTGCAGTTCAAATGCTGCAAGGCCTCCCTGCCGCTCATGGCCCCCCATGCCCAGGCCGCGGCCAGGTCCGACTGGGGCCAGGAGTTTCTGGGGCTGACCCTGGCCGTGAAGGTGGTGGCGGACCTGGACGAGGCCCTGGAGCACATCGCCCAGCATGGCTCCAACCATACCGAGGCCATTCTCACCGAGAGCCACCAGAACGCCATGCGTTTCACCCGCGAGGCCGATGCCAGCATGGTGGCGGTGAACGCCTCCACGCGCCTGAACGACGGCGGCGAGCTGGGCCTGGGGGCCGAGGTCGGCATCTCCACCACCAAGCTCCACGCCTACGGCCCCATGGGGGTCCGCGAGCTCACCAGCGCCAAGTTCGTGGTCCTGGGGCAAGGCCAGATACGCCAATAGCGCGTCAGGCAACGGCAGCTGCAAGCCCCCGGCCTTTGCCCGGCTGGCGGGGGCGTGTTTTCCGAGCGGCGGGCGGCAAGACATAAGGGAACCACACGCATCATGACCAAGATCGGCATCCTGGGCGGCAGCTTCAACCCCATCCACACCGGACACATGCGCATGGCCGTGGAGGCCAGAGAGACCGTGGGCCTGGACCGCGTCCTGCTCATGCCTGCGGGAGAGCCCCCGCACAAGCCGTCTGAGGGCATGCTGCCCTTCGCCCATCGCCTGCGCCTGGTGGAGATGGCCGTGCACGGGGTTGCCGGGCTTTCCGCCAGCGGGTTCGAGGGCGCTCGCCCCGGCCCTTCCTATACCGTGGACACCCTGGCCGCCCTGCGCGAGAAGATGCCCAACGATGAACTGTATTTCATCATGGGCAGCGAATCCTTCATGGCCTTGCCGGGCTGGCACCGGGGGCTGGAGGTTCCGCACCTTTGCTCCCTGGCCGTGGTGCTGCGCCGGGGCACGGATTTTGAGGCTTTGGCGTCCTTTGCCGAGGCCAATTGGCCCGGCACGGTGCGCCTTGGACCGGATCGGCTGCTTTTCGCCTCGGGCACGAGCCTGACCGCCGTGGTCATGCCCACCCTGGACGTGTCCTCCACGGACATCCGCAGGCGCTGGCGCGAAAGGCGCTGCCTGGCCATGCTGGTGCCCGCCGCCGCGGAGGACATCCTGGAGCGCGGCGGCTCGGCCTATGAACAGGCCTGGGGACAGCGCACCGAGATCTGAGGCCAGAGGCCTTTGGCGGCTGTGGAGCCCATGGCCCCCCGAACTTCCCCTTGGCTTGCGCGAAGGGTTCCTGGCGCTGCGAAGCCGCTGTCGGGAGCCCTTTGTTTTTGGGCTGCGGCCGGAAGGGGGGGATGCGTCCTGGAAAATGGCGAGGGCTACGGCAGGTCCGCCTGGTCCGCGCCCTCAAGGACCGCCAGGGCCGAGCGGGCCAGCAGTCTGCTTCGGAGCCCGGTTTGTGCGTCTTCCAAAACGGCCCGCAGCCGCGCCCGGAAGGCCTGCCGGGCCGAGGCCTGAGTCCGCTGCTCCGCCCCAGGCGTGCCAAAGCGCTGCATGCCCCGGCCCAGCCAGCGCAGCAGTGCCTGCCCATTGTCCTGCCTTTCCTGCTCCGCCCCCGAAGCCTCCGCTGGGGCCGTTCCCTGCGTCCGCCCTCCCGCAGGGCCGCCTGCTTGGCCGCCGGCCTCCTGGGCCGCGGCCCGGCCCGCGCGCGCGCCGAAGACCAGGGCGGCCAGGACCATGCCTCCGCCCAGGCGGTTGGCCCCGTGCATGCCCGAGGCGCATTCGCCGCAGGCGTACAGCCCCTCCACGCTGGTGCGTCCCTGGGCATCGATGAGCGCGCCCCCGTTGCCGGCATGGGCGGCCAGGGCAAGATCCAGGGCGCCCCGCTGGGTGTGCTCCGCGCGCGTCAGCCCTCCCGGCCCCTGCCGGGCCAGCAGGTCCAGGTCCAGGGCCGCGTCGCTCAAGCCATAGGCCATGGGGCAGTGCTGACGGCGGGGTCCGGCCAGATGGGCCAGGGGCTCAGGCCAGGCCAGTTCGCCGGGGTTCACGAAGTCCAGGCCCTTGGCCTCCACCCAGAACCATTGCACAAAGCCGGTGTTGACCAGCCGCGCCCCGGCGCTGGCCAGCAGGCCGTAGGCCAGGCCCGAGCCGCCGGGGCCGCAGATGCGCCGGGCGAAGAGCGGGGCCGGGCCGCCCAGGGCCGCGACCACCGCCCCTGCGTGGATGCGCAGCGTCTGCTGGCCGCGCAGGGCGCAAAGCCGCGCCCCGGCAACCCGGCCGCCGGGAGCCTGCTGCAGCTGGGCCAGGGCCTCAAAGCCGAAAAGCAGCTCCACGCCGAGGGCGCGCGCCTGGGCCAGGAACGCCGCGTGGGCCTGGGCCAGACCGTCGAAGACCACGGCCCGGGGGACGCTGCTGAAGCAGCCTGGAAAGCGCCGCAGCCGGCCGTCCTCCTCGCGGCGGAAGCAAAGGCCCAGGCCCAGGAGATCATCCAGGCGGGCCGGGGCGTCTTCAGCCAGGGCGGCCGCCAGGGACGGCGCGGCATGACCGGGGGCGGCCAGGCGCAAGGCCTCGGCCACGAAAAGGTCTTCCTGGCCCGGCAGGGGGGCCTGCATGCCCAGGGCGTTGTTGCGGTTGGCGAAGGAGGAGCCGGAGGCGCGCGCGCGCGGGCTCACCAGGGTCACGCGGAGGGCTGGCGCGGCCTGTCTGGCTGCGATGGCGGCGCGCATGCCGGCCAGGCCGGCGCCGAGCACGAGGACGTCCGTGTGGAGGACAGGGGCCAAGCGGCCCAGGGCGTCGGAGCGGGCGTGGCGCACAAAGCCCTCCTCGCCGGGGGGCGGGCTCAGGCCCCGGCCATCTTCTTCTGGGCGTAGGCCAGCAGCTTTCTGGCCTCCTGAAAGTCGGGATTCAGGCCCAGGGCGCGTTGCGCGGCCTCGGCCGTCTTGTCCCAGCGCTGCCAGTCGAAGTACAGCCGCCCCAGGTTGAAGAAGAGGTACTCGTCGGCCTGGGTCAGCTCCAGGGCCTTGTTGTAGTAATTCTCCGCGCTTTGGAAATCCTGCATCTTCCGCAGCACGATGCCGATGCGGTTGTAGAGGTGCAGGGAGTCGGGGGATTCGGTGATGGCCGCGCTCAAATAGGCCACGGCCTCCTCGTTGAGCCCGGTTTTCTGGTAGCGCTCGGCCACCTCGGCCTTGAGGTCGGCGTCGCCGGCATACTCGGCGACGAGCCTGTCGAAGACCTGCTTGGCCAGTTCGAACTCCTGCTGCTCCAGGTGTTTCTGGCCGCGGTCCAGCTCGGCCTGCCGGTTGAGCTCCAGGGCTGCAAGGTCCTTTTGGGCCTCCTCGTTGACGTCTTCCTGGAGGAGCTTGCGCATCTCGAAGATCTGGTCCAGGAGCTTCTTCTCCTCGCCCGGGGCATAGTTCAAGACCAGGGGGAAGACCTTGCGCAGCTCCTTGTTGTTGTTCAGGGCATACACGGCGTCATCAAGCATCTGGGCGAACTCGTCGCGCTCGCTCTTCATGAGCTGGGCCGAAAGCATGATGACGATGGCGTCGTTCAGGGCCTGGGCCGCGGCCATGTACTTGCCCTGCTTGAGGCTGGAGCCGATGCTCGTGAGCCGCTGGCGGGCCTTGGTGAGTTCCCCGGACATGCTGTGCGCTCCTCGTGGTTGGATAGGGGGGGGCTGCCTTCTCCCTACTTGCCTGTGGACTGGCGCACCAGATCGCGGAAGCGCCGGAAGAAATAGGCGCTGTCGTGCGGTCCTGGGGCGGCTTCGGGGTGGAACTGGATGGCGATGAGGGGCTTGTCGCGGTGGGCGAAGCCCTCAAGGGTCTGGTCGTTCAGGTTCTTGTGGGTGATCTTGAGTTCCGGCAGATGCGCGATGTCCACGCAAAAGCCGTGGTTCTGGGAGGAGATTTCGATCTTGCCCGACTCCATGTCCAGGACCGGGTTGTTGCAGCCGTGGTGGCCGAACTTGAGCTTGAAGGTCTTTCCGCCCAGGGCCAGGCCCATGATCTGGTGGCCCAGGCAGATGCCCGCCACGGGATACCTGTCCGCAAAGACCTTGGTGGCCTCGATGGCGTTGGTGACCACGGAGGGGTCGCCGGGGCCGTTGGAGAGGAACACGGCGTCCGGGGCAAGCTCGGCGGCCTGCTGGTGGGTGAAGTGCGAGGGCACCACGAGCAGGTCGAAGCCCTCGGCGGCCAGGAGCCGCAGGATGTTCCACTTGACCCCGAAGTCGTAGACCAGGAGCCTGGGGCCGGTGCCGGTCCAGGAGTAGCCCGCGGACAGGTCCACGTCCCTGGTGGTGCTGCCGGTCCAGAGGTACGGAGTCTTGGCGCTGACCTTGTCGGCCAGGTTCTGACCCTCCATGCTGGGCAGGGCCTTGGCGCGCGCGGCCAGCCTGGCCGGGTCGAGCTCGGAGGTGGAGATGGCCCCGCGCATGGCGCCGTGGATGCGCAGATGCCGGGTCAAGGCGCGGGTGTCGACGCCTTCGATGCCCATGACCCCGGCGGAGCGCAGGTAGTCCGGCAGGGACTGGGTGGCCTGCCAGTTGCTGGGCTCCTTGCAGCATTCCTTGACGATGAAGGCCTCCACCCCGACCCTGTGCGACTCCACATCCTTGGGGTTGACCCCGTAGTTGCCGATGAGCGGGTAGGTCATGCAGACCATCTGCCCCACATAGGAGGGGTCGGTGAGCACTTCCTGGTAGCCGGTCATGCCGGTGTTGAAGATGGCCTCGCCGCCGGTCTCGCCGGGGCCGGTGAAGGAGGTTCCCTCGAACCAGGTGCCGTCTTCCAGGGCCAGAATCGCTTTCATTTCTCTTGCTCCAGCAGTATTTTGACAATGTGCTCAACGTCTTCCGGACGGTCCACCCCGTGGCAGCCGTGGCTGGTCGTGGCCACATGCAGGGGAATGCCGTTCTCCAGAAGTCGCAATTGCTCCAGTTTCTCCGTCTGTTCCAGCAGCCCTGCGGGCAGCGCGGCAAAGCGCTCCAGGGTGGCCATGCGCAAGGCGTACAAGCCGATGTGCAAAAGCGGCCCGACCCCGCGCCCCTCCCCGTCGCGGTCAAAGGGGATCGGCGCACGCGAGAAATACAGCGCGCGGCCTCCGGCGTCCAGCACCACCTTGACCCGGTCCGGGCTTTGGGCCTCGGCGCGGCTCAAGGGCGAGGCCAGGGTGGTGGCCTGGACCTCCGGCCCCCTGGGCCCGGCGAAGGGGGCCAGGAGCTGGGCCAGCATGTCCGGCTCCAGCAGCGGCTCGTCGCCCTGGATGTTCACCACCACGCAATCCGCCCCGGCGCCGAGGAGCCTTGCGGCCTCCAGCACGCGGTCCGTGCCGCTCTGGTGCGTGCGCGAGGTCATGAGCGCGGGCACGTCCCAGGCCTTGGCCGCGTCCAGGATGCGCTGGTCGTCCGTGGCCAGCACGATCTGCCTGAACAGGGGGCAGGCGCATGCGCGCTCGTGCACGCGGACGAACATCGGCTTGCCCAGGATGTCCGCCAAGGGCTTGCCGGGGAAGCGCGAGGAATCATACCGAGCTGGAATGATTCCATAACAGGGGGGCAGGTCGTGCATCCGCTTGGTTGCTCCGCTGTTCATTTACGCATTTTTCAGGAGTTCGGCAACTGCCTGGCAGGCGGCCGCCGCGCCGCCCCGGCGGGAGGCTGCGTAGGCCTTGGCCTTGGCGCGGATCTCGTCGCGGTCCGGGGGGGCCAGGGCCAGGGCCGACAGCTCGGCCAGCACGCCCTGCCAGTCCTTGACCAGGCGCACGATGCCCGTTTCGAAGATCTCCCGGCCCACCCAGGCGAAATTGCTCCAGGAGGGCCCGGTGACCGGCACCACGCCGTGGGCCAGGGGCTCCAGAAAGTTCTGGCCGCCCAGGTCCGCCAGGCTGCCGCCCAGAAAGGCGGCGCTGGCCAGGGAGAAGGCCTCGCCCAGCTCGCCGAACTCGTCCCAGAGCAGCACCGAGCCGGGGGCGCCCCGCCGGTTTTCGCTGCGCAGGGCAAAGGGCACCCCGGCCTCGCGCAGGAGCCGCTCCCAGACGCAGACGCGCCGCATGTGGCGCGGGAACAGGCCGATGGTGAGGCCGGGCAGGGCCTGGCGCAGGCCCTGGATGATGCGCAGCACCTGGTCCTCCTCCTCCTTGCGCACGGAGCCCAGAACCACGAAGGGGGCACTTCCGTCGGCCTGCCGGGGGATGAGGCTCGCGAAGGGCGGGCGCTGTGTTTCTGCGTCTGGGGCCGCGTCAAGGCGCAGACGGTCGAACTTGATGTTCGGCATCCGGCGGATGTCCGCCGGGCCGAAGGCGCGGGCGAAGCGGTCGGCGTCCTCGTCGGACACCGCCAGGACCAGCGCCGGGGCCAGAGCCCGCCAGAACCAGGGCAGGGTGCCGTATCCGCGCAGGCTTTTTTCCGTCATGCGCCCATTGAGCACTAGGGCGGGCACGCCGCGCCTCCGGCAGGCGGCCAGCAGGCCGGGCCAGAGCTCGGTTTCCAGCAGGGCCACGGCCCTGGGGCGCACGGCGTCGAGGGCCTTGTCCATGTTTCCGGGCAGGTCAAAGGGGAAATAGGCCGGTGTGAGCTCAAGGATTGATGCGAGGTCGGCCTTGGCCTGGGTCAGGATGCCCAGCCCCTGGCTGGTGAAGGTGGTGGCATGCACGCGCAAGGGGGCTGAGCCCTGGGGCCGCAGGTGGGCCAGCGCGGCGGGAAGCTGCCGGAGCATTTCCCAGGCCAGATAGGCCTCGCCGCCGGAGGCCGCCTGGAGCCAGAGGTCGGCCCTGGGCGGCAGGCCCGCGGCCAGGGTGCGCCCAGCCCAGCCCTCGGCCAGACGGCCGTTGCGCTTGAGTCCTGGCAGGAGCGCGCGCCAGGCCAGGCCATAGAGGCCCAGGACCGCGCGGACGGCCAGGGAGAGCCCGGCTGGAATGTCTCCGGAGTTGCGGCTCATGCGGCCCCGGGCCCCGCCAGGCGGGCCTGGATGGTCTGCCGGGCCCGGGCAGCCTGGGCTTCCAGGCCCATGCGCACCAGTTCGGAGACCAGATCCTCAAAGGACAGGCCCACGGCGGCGGCGGCCTTGGGCAGCAGGCTCGTGGCCGTCATGCCCGGCAGGGTGTTGGTCTCCAGGATATAGGGGCCCGTGGCGTCGGCCATGAAGTCCGAGCGGCTGTAGCCTGTGATGCCCAGGGCCCGGTGCGCGCAGAGGGCCATGCGCTGCACCTCCAGTGCCAGGGCCGGGTCGATGGGCGCGGGGCAGAGCTCCTCGGCCCCGTCGTCGGCATACTTGTTGTCGTAGTCGAAAAATGCAGCGCCCGCCTTGGGCCGGATCATGATCACCGGCAGCGAAGTTTCGTCCAGCACGGCGCAGGTCAGCTCCACGCCCTGGATGCACGCCTCCACCAGGGCCTCCTGGCCCAGGGTGAAGACCTTGTCCAGAGCCGGGGCCAGGGCCGCTGGCTCGCGCACCAGGCTCATGCCCAGGCTGGAGCCGCCGGTGTTGGGCTTGACGAAGACCGGCCACCCCAGGCCGCAGGCCTTGTCCTCGTCGGGCAGGCCGCAGAACAGCCTCCAGCCCGGGCTGCGCAGTCCGTGCAGAGCGTAGATGGCCTTGGCCGCCGCCTTGTTCAGGGCCAAGAACGAGGCCTTGGGCCCCGCCCCCTGGTAGGGGCAGCCCGCTTCCTCCAGCATGGCCTGGATGAGCCCGTCCTCGCCGGGGGAGCCGTGCAGGTTGATGAAGGCGAAGTCCGCCGCCGCAGCCGCCGGGACAAGGTCCGCAAATTCGCTGGCCGGGTCCAGGCGGCGCACCTCATGGCCCAGGGCGTTCAGGGCGATCTCGATTTTGCGTGCCCCTGCAAGGGACACCGCGCGCTCACTCGACCAGCCGCCCGCGATCAAAATCATGCGCATTGAGGTCGATCTCCAGAAGCCGGGACAAGGCGCTCTCGATGTCCTTGGCCTGACGGTTGGTGCTGTGGATGCGTTCGCGGATATCCGGGGTCTTGCCATAACGCTCAAGCAGATCGTCGAAGCGGTCCTCGATGGGCACGATGCGGTCGTGGGACACGCGCTTGTCGCCGTAGAGCACGGCCAGGGGCACGAAAAAACGCTCCACGTCCACGGCAAAGGGCCAGTACACGTGGTGGGTGACGCCCTGGGCCAGCAGGGGGTTGCGGGTCAGGGCCATGGCCCAGGCCCCGCCGAGCTGGCTGTGGTTGCCGCCGTGGGTGATGCAGTAGATCTTGGCCAGATCGTGCAGCAGGGCCGAGGCAAGCACGGTCTCCACGCAGACGGGCAGGCCGCGCCTACGGCCGGCCTCGGCCACAAAGACGGAGACCTGGGCGACCTTGCGGCTGTGGGCGCGGATATGCTCCGGCATTTCGAAGCGGTCCCACCAGGCGAGGCACTGCGCCTCGCCGGGCGCCGGCCAGCGGCGGCCGGGGGGCGATTCCGGCGGGGCGGGGAGGTCGGGCCACATGGGGGCCAGGGGGATTGTCGGGGCTGCTCTGTTCATGGGTCTGCACCGGTCCTGGGCGTCTGCGGACGTGCCGCTTGTTGAAGACTATCAAGGCCGGAGCGAAAAAGAAAGCGTGAGGCTTCCGGTTTCCCTGTGGCCCAGGGCGAAATTACCCTTGAATTTTTCTGGCGCAGAGGCTACAGAACCGGTTGGAAACTGATGGGTGTGTCGGGTGGCTTGCCTGCCAGCCACGTCCAACGGGTGTTGAGTGGCTCTGAGGCACCAAGCATAAAAAAATGACGGAGGAGGTTCTGGCATGGCGATTGTTGAGTACAAGAGCAATAAGTTTGAGGTGGATGAGGACGGCTTCCTGCTCAAGTTTGAGGACTGGAACCCTGACTGGGTGGAGTACGTGAAGGAGAGCGAAGGCATCTCCACCATCAGCGAGAGCCACCAGAAGGTCATCGACTTCCTGCAGGACTACTACAAGAAAAACGGCATCGCCCCCATGGTGCGCATCCTGTCCAAGGTCACCGGCTACAAGCTCAAGGAGATCTACGAGCTGTTCCCGTCCGGCCCCGGCAAGGGCGCCTGCAAGATGGCCGGCCTGCCCAAGCCCACCGGCTGCGTGTAATCCCGCGCCGAATCACATCCCTGGAGGGCGGCGGCGAAAGCCTGCCGCCCTTTTTTTCGGGTCCGGGACAGGAGGCAACCCATGCGCCCCACCTTCGCCACCCAGGCCCGGGCCAACCGCTGGGCCAACGAGGCCCTGTACGCCGAGCTGAAGAAGCTTTCGCCCGAACAGCTCGCCCAGGGCTTCGGCGTCAACTTCGGCTCCATCCTGGGCATCGCCAACCACACCATCCTGGCCGACCGCGTCTGGCTCGCGCGTTTTCTGGGCCAAGCCCCGGTGGCCCCGGCCGGCTTTGCCGCGGCGACGGATTTCACCTCCCTGCGCGTCTTGCGCCAGGCCCAGGACGAACTGGTCGTGGCCTTTGCCGAGGCCTTCGAGCCGGCCCGGCTTTCCGAGACCCTGCGCTACACCTCCATGGAGGGCACGCCCCATGCCGAGCCCCTGGCCGTCTGCCTGGCGCAGTTCTTCAACCACCAGACCTTCCACCGGGGGCAGATCCACGCCCTGCTTGGGGTCCTGGGCCTGAACCCGCCGGACCTGGACCTCATATACTACCAGATCGCGCACCGCGACTATACGGCGTGAGCCGACCCTGGCCCGCGCCCGCGCCCGCGCGGGCATGGACTCGCAGGCGGGGTCCGCGTATGCCCTTCGGGCCGGGAGGCTATAGTCCACCACGCCCCTGGAAATCGACGCAAGGAAGCCAGCCCGTGAGTATTGAGCTCCTCGGCCAGGTGCATGCCCCTGACCTGTGCAAGGGCATTCCGGAGCGCCCGAATGCCGTCCTCCTCGCCTTCTCAGCTTATAGCCTGCGACACCTCCGCATGATTATTGGCCGGACGGCATTCCGCCTCCCCACCCCCTGCTTTCCGCCTCTTGCCCCTGGGGGGCCGAGCCAGACGCGCGTTGCGAAATATGCCTCCCGAAGCGGGCCCGTGGTCCCTGGGCATTTACTTGTGCTCTGGATTCATTTATAAAATATTCAGGTCAAGGCGCAGCGCGTGCACATGAGCAAAGGCAATTTTGCACGCATTTCCAATATCCTCCGCAGCCATCAAGCAGTACGAACATGACTGACCACGCGCCAGACTCCTCCCTCGTCTCCCCCGCCGGCGGCAGCCTCGGCACCAAGAAACGCTTTCTCCGGCAGGTGCTGCGCCTGGCCGGCCCCTACTGGCACTGCGAACGGCGCGTCAAAGTCCGGGGCGCAACCCTGCTGCTGCTGCTGCTGACCATGGCCCAGGTCGGCCTCGCCGTCTGGGGCAACTACTGGAACCGGGCGCTCTACGACGCGCTGGAACAGCGCTCCGTGCGCGGGGTCATGATCCAGGTGGCCATCTTCGCGCTGATCATGGCCTCGTCCCTGGCCATCACGGCCGCGCACCTCATGGTCAAGCGCTGGCTGCAAATCGATTGGCGCGCCTGGCTGACCGAGCAGCTCGTCGGGAACTGGATGGGGAACGCCCACCACTACCGGCTGCTCTTCACCCCCGGCGAGCACGACAACCCCGACCAGCGCATCTCCGAGGACATCCGCATCGCCACGGAAAGCGCCATCGCCCTGGCCCACTCCCTGACCTTCAGCCTGCTCATCCTCGGCCTGTTCATCAACATCCTGTGGACCGTGTCCGGGGCGGTCGACATCCCGGGCTTCAACATCCACGTGCCGGGCTACATGGTGCCGCTGGCCTTCCTCTACGCGGGCATCGGCAGCGCCTTCGGCTGGATGATCGGCCGCCCCCTGGTGCGCACGACCAACGCCCTGCAGACCGCTGAGGCGACCTTCCGCTTCGGGCTGTCCAGGGCGCGGGAACACGCGGAAGCCATCGCGCTCATGCGCGGCGAGCCGCGGGAGCGCGCCGGCTCCTCCACACGGTTCGGCCAGGTCATGCGCGACTGGAACCGCCAGTCCCTGGCCTACATGGGCCTGGTGTCCTTCGGAACGGTCTACGGCTCGCTCCTGCCGGTGCTGCCGATCCTGATCGCCGCGCCCCAGTACATTTTCGGGGCCATGACCCTCGGCGCGCTCATGCAGTCTGCGCAGGCCTTCCAGCAACTGACGTCCTCACTCTCCTGGCCGGTGGACAGCATCGGCGAGATCGCGCGCTGCCGCGCCTCGGCCGACCGCGTGCTGTCGCTTTACGAGGACATGCAGCTGCTGGACGACAAGACGCAGGCCTCCGCCCACCCGCAGATCGCCCTGGATACTTCGGACAGCCCCCGCCTGACGGTCGAGGATCTCTGCATCGCCGAGCCCTCGGGACGCATCCTCATGGAGCACTTCAGCGTGGAGATCCGCCGCGGCGAAAGGGTGCTGATCACCGGGGACCCGGCGGTGACCAGCGGCCTGTTCAAGGTCATCGGCGGACTCTGGCCCTGGGGCAGCGGGCGGGTGTGGCTGCCGGGCGACGGCGAGATGCTGTTCATGGCCCAGCGCCCCTTCCTGCCTGAAGGCACCCTGCGCGAAGCCATCTGCTACCCGCGTCCCGCGGATGCCTTTGCCGAGCCCCAGCTCCTCCACGCCCTGGGGGCCGTGGGGCTGACCCGGCTCTCCACGCGCCTGGACGAACAGGACAACTGGGAGCAGGCGCTGCCGCCGCGAGCCCAGCAGCAGCTCGGTTTCGCGCGCGTCCTGCTGCAGCAGCCGGCCTGGATCTTCATGGACGAGGCCACCGACGCCTTTGACCCCGAGGGGGAACGGCAGATCCTGGAAATGCTCTGCCGCGAACTGCCCGACGCGACCCTGCTGACCATCAGCTTCCACCCGGACCTCGGGAAGCTGCACCAGCGCACCCTGAGCCTAAGCCGGGCCAGCGAGACGAAGCTCCTGTTCGGCGACCGGCGGCACGGCAACGGCGCCCCTCACGAATAGTGCGGCGGCAGCCAGCCCCTCTCGACGCATTCGCGGAAGCACCACTCCGGCGTGGTCTCGGTGCGGTAGCTCCAGAAGAACCAGCCGTGGTGGTGCTCAAAGGCCAGAAGCTGCGCGGCCCCGTATGCGCGGTAGGCCACGTCCCGCTGGAAGGCGTCCATGTGCGTCAGCGCGTGGTCGTACGGGCCCTCGGCCCAGAGGGAGACGACCTCCAGGTTCAGCCCCAGGCTCCATTCCCCCACCATGCAGGGCAGCTTGAGCTCGCGCCGGATCTCCAGGGCCTCCTCGCGCCAGAGGTCTGCGGCCTTGCGCAGATGCCCCTGGATGTCCATGTCCAGGTCCTCGCGGCTGAAGCACTGGTAGCGGTGGATGTCGAAGAGCACGTTCTGGTGCCGCGGCGGCTGCATGAAGCCCAGGTACTCCTGGTGCGAGCGGAAGCCGTCGTGGAAGACCACGGCCACGCGCTGCGGGCCGCAGTGCCTGCGGATGGCGTCGTAGGCGCGCAGGTTGAACTTCTGCAGCAGGTCCGTGGGCACGTCCCAGCGCGGCTCGTTGAGGATCTCGATGCCGTACAGGGCGCTCTGGGAGCCATAGCGCTCGGCGAGCCGCCCCAGCACATCCACCGAATGCGCGAGGTACTCCTCCCTGGTGTGCCACTCGCAGACCTCGTGCATGCCGCCGTTGTCAAAGCCGTTCTGGCAGCCGGGCGCGGCGTGGAAGTCGACCACCACGCACAGGCCGAACTCCGTGGCCCACTGAAACGCACGGTCCAGCACGTCGATGCCGCCCGTGACAAAGGGGTGCGGATTGGCGCCGTACTTGGCATGGTAGGGGTACGGCGGGCCGAAGATCCAGTGCCCGACGGGGATGCGCACCGCGTTGATGCCGACGCCCGCAAGCCATGCGAAATCCTCGCGTGTGATGAAGCGCTCCCAGTGGGCGCGCAGCCGCGCCGGCGCCTCCCGGCCCAGCTCCGCGCACCAGGTGGTCTCATCCGTGGCCGCAAGTCCGGCGAACAGGCTCGGGGCCATCCACTTTTCAAGCAGCAACCAGCCACCGAGATTGACGCCACGCAGGCGGGGCGGGTGGGGGGAAGGCAGGGCGGTGTCCGGCATGGCGGCTTCTCGCAATCCCATCGGAGCGGTTATTGAGGAAGCGCAGGTCCTGTCGATGGATGCAGGCCTGCCCAGGAGAACGGCAAATCTTCCCTCATTTTCATGAATATCCGGGACAATGGCAAGGGCAAATACCCGGGATCCATCTGCTGCTCCTTCCGAAACGCAGAAGCAATGCCCCGGTTCTAGGGCTGAATCGAGATCTGGAACACTTCCCCGGCGACGAGGGTGTATTCCTGCCGTTCCGACAGGATGTCGTTCGACCACCGCCCATATCCCTCATGGAATCTTTCCGCATACGCGCACCCCAGACCGTCGAGGGCCTTATGCAGGCGGACGGAACAGGCGACATGCATGCCCGCATCCCCCCTGTCGCACTCAACCACGCAAACCCAGTGGTCCATGTCGCTGGAGTTGTCCGAGCTCCCCGTATACCGGACAATCGCAACGCTGTTTGGGCCGACCAGTTCTTCCATCCTCTGGGGTGAAGACTGCCCGGCAATGCGCTGCACAAGGAATTCCGCGTTCCCTAGGTTTGCGAGAATCGCGCGGATGTTCTTTTCCAGCAGGGCGTAGTTGTTGTCGTAGGAACCGGTTGTCCCCACCGTTCCATTCAGGAAGTCGCCAGGATGATCCACTTGCGCGACGGCCTTGCAGATTGCCTCGAAATCCGGCGTTTCACGCTGCAAGGCCACATACGCATTGACAGTGCTGTACAAAAAGCACGCGCCATCAAAGTCCCCTTGGGCATAGATGTTTCTCAACGGCATTGGACTGCCTCCCAGAGGTTGTGCTCGTTCATGCAGCGGCCTTCCTTCCCTTGTATCGGCCCAGCGCCTGCTTTTCGGAGTGGGAGCGGGCCCTCTTGCCGTCCTGCTCCGGGCGCGGCTGCCTTGCGGCGGCAGGCCGGGCCGCAAAGGGGCTTGGCCGCCGACAGGACCGCGCTGTCGAGACCCAAAGCCCCGGATCCGTCGCGACAGTGTGTATGTGCCTCGGGCAGCGAGAAAAACCAAGGGGGGCAGGCATCCTCCCCGAGATTTGCCGAGGCGATTTTCTGAGATGCAAATCCGGGGTGTTTTCTGCTGGAGAAGCCAAACCACGCCAAGCATGTCACGCCGGAGGCAAGCGGCAAGGCTGCTGACCTCAGACATTGCCCCAATGCGAATGTGGCCAGGCCCCGGAGCCCGCGGGCGCGTGAACCTGCGCCGGCCGCGTAAGCCTCGCCCCACATCTCGTTACCCTCACCCTCCGGCTTCAAGGGCAGCCGCGCTGGCGGCGCAGGCGGACCATAAAGGCCCGCTCCAGGAAGTGCACCTGTCGGCACTGCCGCAGGTTCCGGCGCACAGCCCTGTGCGACTTCCGGGGAGGTGGCTATGCCGAAGTGCCCGCAGGATCTGCAGCGTGGAATACTGGATCTGCAGCCAGGCCGCGCACCGGGGTCATGGGGCGTGAGCCTGCGGTGACACGCGCCCGCGCCCGCGCGGGCATGGACTCGCGGGCGGGGTCCGTGTATGCACATCGGGCCGGGGAGTCGCATGTTCCCACGTTCCCGGAAATCGACGCAAAGGATGGTAGCCCGTGAGTCTTGAGCTCCTCGACCAGTTCCACGACCCTGACCTGTGCAAGAGCGTTCTGGAGCGCCTGAACGCCGCCCTGACCGGCCCCTTGCGCTTCATGGAGGTCTGCGGCACGCACACCGTGGCCATCTTCCGCAGCGGCCTGCGCTCCATCCTGCCCAAGGAGATCATCCACCTCTCCGGCCCCGGCTGCCCGGTCTGCGTGACCCACGAGTCCGAGGTCAACGCCTTCCTGGACCTGGCCGAGAACCCCAAGGTCATCATCGCCACCTTCGGCGACCTCATGCGCGTGCCCGGCAGCAAGAGCCGCACCTTGAAGGCCGCCCAGGCCGACGGCGCGCGGGTCGAGGTCGTGTATTCCCCGCCCGACGCGCTCAAAATCGCCGCCGCGAACCCGGACGCCATCGTGGTCTTCCTGGGCGTGGGCTTCGAGACCACGGCCCCGGGCGTGGCCGCCAGCCTCAAGATGGCAAAGGCCCAGGGCCTGACCAACTACCGCGTGCTGTCCTTCCACAAGATCGTGCCCCCGGCGCTGGAGGCCCTGCTCGGCGACCCCGAGACCGACATCGACGCCTTCATCATGCCCGGCCACGTGTCGGCCATCATCGGCCTGGAGCCTTACCTGCCCGTGGCCTCCAAGTACGGCAAGTCCGCGGCCATCGCCGGGTTCGAGCCCCTGGACATCCTGCAGGCCCTGCTCTTCCTGGCCGAGTGCAAGCGCGACGGCCGCGCCGAGGTCGTGAACCTGTACCGCCGCGTGGTGCGCGATCAGGGCAACGCCAAGGCGCAGGCCATTTTGGCCGAGGTCTTCACACCGTCGGACGCCCTGTGGCGCGGCATCGGCAACATCCCCGGAAGCGGCCTGGAGATCAGCGACGCCTTTGCGGCCTTTGACGCCAAGCGCGAGTTCGGCATAACCATCACCGAATGCCCGCCCCTGCCCGGCTGCAAGTGCGGCGACGTCCTGAAGGGCAAGCTGGCCCCGAACCTCTGTCCGCTCTTCGGCAAGGCCTGCACGCCTGCCAAGCCCGTGGGGCCGTGCATGGTCTCCACCGAGGGCTCCTGCGCGGCCTACTTTAAATACCAGGTGGACTAGAACACATGAGCGACAAGGTACTCCTCGACTACGGCTCCGGCGGCAAGGCTTCCCAGCGCTTCATCGGCGAACTGTTCCTGAAGCACTTCGACAACCCCGAACTGCGGCGCCTGAACGACGGCGCTGTGCTCTCCGTGGGCGCGAAGATCGCGGTGAGCACCGACACCTTCACGGTTGACCCCATCTTCTTCCCCGGCGGCGACATCGGCGCCCTGTCCGTGCACGGCACGGTGAACGACGTGGCCATGATGGGCGCGCAGCCCAGGTATCTCACCTGCGGGTTCATCCTGGAGGAGGGCCTGCCCATCGACGACCTCACGCGCATCGTGGAGTCCATGGGCAAGGCCGCCAGCGAGGCCGGGGTCTGGATCGTCACCGGCGACACCAAGGTGGTTCCCAAGGGGGCCGCCGACAAGATCTTCATCAACACCACAGGCATCGGCGAGGTCATCATCGACCCCGCGCCCGCAGGCGACCTGGCCCGGCCCGGCGACGCCATCCTCATCAGCGGCACTCTGGGCGACCACGGCCTGGCGATTCTGTCCACGCGCCAGGGCCTGTCCTTTGAGACACCGGTCAAGTCCGACTGCGCCAGCCTGAACCACATCATCGTGGATTTGCTCAAGAGCGTGCCGGACGTGCACGTGCTGCGCGACCCCACGCGCGGCGGGCTGGCCACCACCTTAAACGAGATCGCCATCGCCTCCAACGTCACCTGCGAGATCATCGAGGACGACATCCCGGTGCGGCCCGAGGTCAAGGGCGGCTGCTCGCTTTTGGGCCTGGACCCGCTGTACCTGGCCAACGAGGGCAAGTTCATCTGCGTGCTGCCGGAAGCCCAGGTCGAGGCGGCGCTGGCGCTCGTGCGCAAGAGCCCCCTGGGCGTGGACGCCAGGCGCATCGGCACCGTGACGGCCGTTGATAAGCCCGGACAGCCGGGCCGGGTGCTGCTCAAGACCGGCCTGGGCGGCAAGAGGCTCTTGGGCATGCTGGAGGGCGAGCAGTTGCCGAGGATTTGCTGACGCTCACAGGCTGGACCACGAAACGAACCGCCCGGTTTCCGAAAGGAGGCCGGGCGGTTTTTTGGTCATTGCAGATTCGTTGAGTACATAGTGCCGCAAGCTATGTCTTTGTCGGCCTGATAGTATTTGTTCTGTCTTGACTATGGCTTGCCGCAAGTAGGGAGTGGCAGGTGAACGCTTCTCCTCGGTCAGGTCGAGCAGCGGGCGGAATCGGTGAGGTGCTGACATCCTGAAATGGTAGACGGTACCCTGTCGGCAAAGGTGGGCAGGCGCATTGATGGGCATGGTCATCTCCTTGCGGGTTTGGACCAGCACTATGTGCTAACTCCCATAAGGAGCAGTCTTCAGAATGATTTGTTATGTTAATTAGCAGCATGGAGAGTAAATGGCGGAGAGGGTGGGATTCTGGTGCCGTACGGGGTGACGCCGTGCAGAGATTTCAATAACAGCTCAGAATGACAAGCATAATGCACGTGCACTTGTCGGGCACAAGCCTCGTTACCCTAGGGGTAATGTCCCAGATATGTCCCATTATGCAAAAAGATGGAAAGTGGGGTGAGTAGGTCACGCTCTAGTGAAACTGTCAGCACCCCCAAACAATTTCTCCATGCCAGCGGAAACGTATATAAAAGACTGTGGTGGGTGGAAGCTTGGGAAGTGCGCTCTTATCTCCGAAAGTGTAACCTGTTTGAGGAAGGGGATGAACTTGTTAAAATGAATAGATACGCCAACATCTTTACCTGAAAGGTAGTTGAAAAACTCATTGGCATGTAGTGCCGACTGTTGCCCTGCAAATGACCAAAGCTCGGGAACTGGAAGTCTGACGACCTCTGAGATGTCAAAATAGCCAACGATATGCTGTTTTGGTGTTGGTACATAGACGTACACCTTGCTAACGTCGGGGTTCGATGGGAATAAGCGTCGAATTTCGGCTGTCTTCACACCGCTTATGATGCTTGCCACATACTTTGGCCTGATCGAAATCAGTATGCTACGAGTGTGTGGCATTCTTGAACCCAAGCTCATATATCATTTCGAAGGTTTTCGGCTGAATGAGAAACGGTGAAATGGTCAAGAGATTCCTTTGTTCGTTCATGTTGACGATAGAAGAGAGGGTGTTTAGTGGCACAGGGGCACTGAACACCTCTGTTTTTGAAAAGGATATCGCCATCATCTCCTTGTTTGGATCATTGCCTGCTGTTTCAAGGATGTTCTCCCATGAGTAGACGCCAAGTCGCTCGTATTTTGAGAAAAGGTTCTTTACCGGAGCGATGTCAACTTCGTCAATCAGCGATATCCCTACGGCACTTTTGCTTGGGCCAGGTCGATTATTCTGGCTGACATACCAAACGATCCGTGCCGGGCTGTCGATCCGTATTCCATTACTATTTCTGTAGTATATGCGCCTTGTCTGAAGCGTAATCTCTGGCGTCCCAAGCAGTAACCCTTGGAAGTTCCGTGCGGAGATAAGCTGTTTTGCCCATTGTGGCTGTATTGGGACAATATATGTTGGTAAGTCGAGTCCCTTGATTTTGGCAGGCCAAAGGATACGCTCTATCTCAAAAAGCGACTCGACAGAAAGCATTTCATCCTGTGCAGTCTCTACTCCAAGTCGTTCAAAAGCTTGTTTGTGTGAGATGACGCCCTTTTCGACGAATTTTACTAGCCCACTACTCGTCTGGCGGAACGCTGCCTTGAGAAGTGCTGACACAACAAGTTCGCCACATGCGTTGTCTGTTACGGAAATCTCTGTTGCTCCAACATCAACGGCATTTAGTAGTATTTTTTCGATTATGTGAACACTGATTGTGTGAAGGTGATTCGCAAACTGCTTAAGCCGGATGAGTTGGATAACCATCTTGCGTTCATTTACAGAATATATGATGACTCCGACTTCGCTAGTATCAATGCAAATTCGAAGTAGAGCGTACTCTGAGTTTTTCGATGAATCGATAGCTGTTTTGGCTTTGAAGTCACACTTCTTTTCATCAGTCGCTTTGTATCTGGCAAACAACTGTGATTGACTGAACTTGCCTATTGGTTCAAACTGAATTTCAGATTTTTGCAGATATGCTGGGTAGTAGAGATCTTTGTTGTTGTCGTTGCAGTAGTTGATTATGAACTCTGTTGGGCTATATAAATGCATTCCAAACAATTTTACAATTTCATCTGCGTGACAGACTAGTCTTGCGTCATTCGTGACAAAGCATAACGCTTGATTGTATATCGCTGATGCAATTTGATTCGCATCATGTCTGTTTGCTTCGCCAACGATGGCAACGACTTTTTCAACTAACTCAGGCTCTAGGCATTCTTCAACCATGCTGAAAGAGTTAAGCAGTGCTCTCGTTTGTTGACGTTTTGATTTATCTTGGCTTCTATTCGCTTCAGAAAACGAATATTTCGAGACGCGATAGTCGATTTCGTCTGAGTATGTGAAAGTAAAAAGAGATTCAGAAACAATGTCATCCTCAAATTTTGCAGCAATAAGAACGTTCAGGTCTAAGACAACAACATATTTTGCTGAGTCTGGGACTAGCGATAGTAAGGTTGGCTGTAGGGGATGTTCCCAGATTGTAAGTGTTGTTTCTTTGGTGCTACGTCCTAAAATCTCGCCACGAGCGATAAACCCATTTTTCTCCCAAAATCTATCAATACCATAATCTCTGCGGCATCTTACCGTTATTCGGTTCATCTGGGACGTGTGTCGTTTTAGGAAGGAGATCAATGCTTCGGCAATACCTTCTCTTCGTGAGTCTGGCCGAACACAAACTTGAGCAAGCCTGCAAATCAGATTTTGCTTCTGAGCAAAGAGAACATACCCAAGGACTTCATTGGTGTCGGAGACAGCAACTATAATATTCCCTCTTGCCGCGTAGTCGCGAAATGCTCTCTCCGGTAGAAAGCCGATGGTTTTCTTTTGACTGTCACCGAGAAGGATGACATCAGCAAGAAGGTCAACCTTCTCCAGAATATTGTGTATGGAATACTTCATGATTGTGCATTTTGTCTGTGCGACATCGCATCGATTTTCGTTTTGATGGCTGGTGATAGGTCGTGGATTATGCCTAGTTTTCGAGAAACAGGTAGTTTTAGAGTGGACATGGCTCAGTCCTTCAGATTGAGTGCTACTGGGATTTCTGTGCGAGCCATCTCGCTCCAACCACGGTCAAATGTGAATGTACGGGCAAGGCCGACTGGGTTCTGAATTCTGAGCACCCGTGCTTTCGCCGGATCGGTCGCGTGTTCGACCACGTACAACCAGAACGCAGCGCCCTTTTCGCGGGCGCAGTCGAACTGCGTGTGTGAAAGTCCCACAGGGCGATCTTCCAAGGTGCCTGTCATCGACTTCACTTCGACCCATCGAATCTGCTTGCCATCGCTATCGGTCTCGAAGAGGTCAAAGCCTGGGTTGCCTTCTGGAGTGCGGCGCAGCGTTGGCTCAAGATCAATGATCAGGTCGAGTGCATTCCCTTCGATTTGCATCCGTGCCTCCTGATCGAGGCCATCGGGGTCGGAATCGTCATCATCGGGATGTGTGCCGACGTAGGAAATGAATGGTCGCCCACCTGCGTGACCGGGTGTCCTCTTTCCCTGACCGCCGCCTTTCCCGCTACCTTTGTCACCGGAGGTGCCGTGGTCAGTTGTGCCGCCGCGCGCACCTTCATTGCCCTGACCACCGCCGCGCGAAGTCCCGTTGCCGGAACGCTCTTGGCCATCACGCCGCTCAGCACCTGTGCCCTCGTCATCACCGCCGTCCGGGTCAGGGGGACCGGGCGGGATTTCGGGCGGTTTACCGGTCTCTCGTTCGGGGTCTGGCTTTGGCTGCGTGAGGCCCAACCGGAATCTCAGGTCAGCCTCGTTGGTGAGGCCGTGACTGCGCAACAGATTGAGTACAGCCGGGTCTATGCCTGCCTCTTTGGCAAGCTGATCGATGATCGGCGGTTTGAAGGTGATCTTGGTCTGCAAGAATGGGTTGGGCTTCCAGCCAAGGGTGTCGAACACGATGAGCCCTGGAGGCACAAGCTCGCCGTCGGCATTAGGCACCCAAGCGCACTGATTGAGCGTCCGGATGAAAGTTGCGTCGAAGCGGGCGGTTTTTGTCTCGTGGGAATAGCTCCACTTGTATGAGCCATAGAAGGCGGCAGTGCCGCGCGACTCCAGATCTGCCAATGCCTCCCACAGCACCTTCACTCTGGCTGCGGCCTCCGCAGGCTTCAGTGCGGGTAACAACTCAAGCAGCTGCGTCAATCCGCGAAGGGTGAAGTCCTCTGGTTGGCTTTCCCAGGTTGCACGCTCAAGGCCTTCATTTTTGCGAATCTGAATTTTCTCGGACTCACCCAGTCCCGACGGTGTTGCTTGCGGTATGAGGTAGCGGCTTGCGCCACAAGACACCAGCAGGTCACGTATGTCTTCTCCGCGCAGGCAGTCGTATTTGTTGTCGACGATCAAGATGCCTGGCACACCGGCGAAGAGTTGCTGTAGACGGTCGGTGGCGATGTAGCTCTCGCCGGGCATTGCGATGTTGGCTTTGCCATCACCGGTGTCGACCACCATCACAAACTTGGTATCGCGCAGGGCTGTCTGAAGCTTTTTCTTCTGCGCTGTTGAGTCTGTGCTGAAGGCAGCACGGATGCGCTCAATATCGGCAGCGTATGCCTCGTCGTCCACATCCACCACTTGCTGTTGGTACTTTGGTAGGAGGTTCCATATGACGTCATCCACCGGGTCGGGTTCGGTGATGCCCAGCGAGATCAGGAATGAGCGCACATCGGGTGTTGCACACACCGCGCGGCGCATCGTCGGGAAGCTGGTGGCAAAGGCGCTCGGCAGAAAGGCCTTCGCTTTTCCGTTCTCGCGAGCGACGATGTGCGTACCGTCGTCGAGGCGGATGAGTGGAACAGTGTCTAGGTTGCTATGTAGTGCTTTTCCCTGGCCATTTAAGAATTCGTACAGCCGCGACACCCACTCGTCAGATTGCGCCTCAAGGAACTCCTTGGTCAGATTCGGTATCAGCTTTGTCGGCGTGATCTCGTCGATGTCGAGCTCGCGCATCAGGTATCGGCGAATCTCAGGTGCCGTGTCCCGAGTGATGTCGCCAGACAGCCAAGCGGCGATCTCCGAACCGAACAGCACAGCAACCTGTTCCGGACTGAACAGTTCGCGCAACTCTTGCGTTCGGGCCAGCTTGGCCTGATGGGCGGTAACATGCCCGTCGCCGAATGCTGGAAGCAGCGCCTCGCTCTGAAACGCCTTCCGGACTGCATCAAACATCGGCGCGAACCTCGAATCCTTTGGGAACTTCTCGCGGACAAGCGGTAAGCAGCGCAGAGCAGCGACATCCAGTATTGTATTGTCCCGCATCCAGCGCATCGCCTCCACCAGCAGGTCGGACGTCTCTTTGACCAGATGCTGGTTCCACGGGTCGTCCGGGGGAACGGTATTCCGGCTGGGCGTGGTGCGATATGGCCCATGCACGAGAAAGCCAAGATGGGTCTCAACCACGGTCGGGAAGAACACGACCAGCGCAGAGGTTGCGAGCGGCTCCACCGACCAATAAGCGTGGGTTCTCTTGGTGGGGGCCAGAGAAAAGGCTATCTCCACTCGACCGACCTTCTTCTCGTCCGAGAATACGTCTCGAGAGAACACGAGCCAGTTCTGGTCGACCTCATCTTGACCTGTTTCCTGACCGATCATTGTGATGCGCTGAACGTGAGGTCCGAGCGTCTCCGACATGTTGCGCATGTAGAAGCCGGATGCACCGCCTTCGACACTCCAGCTGATTTCCTCGATGTTGCGCAAGAACAGCAATGCGCCTGTCCCGAGACACCGGAACCCCGCCGTGATGTCCTGCTCTGCGCTTACGTCCCCCGGCTTCAAGGGCAGGATGATCTGCGTCTCGTCCGCCTTACGCGCCGAGCGCTCTAATCGCTTGGGAAAGATATAATTCTCAATGGCGAAATCCTCGTCGCCAGAGTGTATTTCCGGGAGATCGGTAACGGTGTATACGGATTTGAAGCCGAGACCGAAGCGGCCAATGGAGGACTCGTTCTTGGTAGTCTCGGCAATGTCGCAGACGCTTCGTACGTCGGCCTCGTCAAACGGCTTGCCGAAATGCGAAAGGGTCAGGCGAGTCGGGGTCAGGGCAAATGCAACTTTGCGTGGTCCATGCCACTCGCCGCGTCTGCCGAGGGCGTCCTCGGCGTTTTGCAGCAGCTCGAAGATGAAGTGTGTGCGGTCGTCGTACAGGCCTGCGGCTAGACTCCCAGACTTCTGTGCGCCCTCGGTTCCGTATCTTCCTCGATTTTCCTCGCAAATTGCCTCGTAGTTAGATCCCACAGTTCCCCCCAGCGACCACACAACACATCTTCTTGGAGGAGCTGGCCCCTGCTGATCCGGCCACCCTGCTGTTGTTAACGCGTGGGTGAATTGTGTGGGGGGGCTCATCCGTGCCCGAATCGCTCGATTGTCTGTTTGTATATAGATTCATTTCACAAAAGGAGTCAACATCGCCATGTGGTAGCGCAAAGACGCGCCGACAAAATAGGGGTCGAGGAACTCGCCACGGGTGAGCAGCACGTATAACGTGGAGCGTGAGCAGCCGGGCGCATGGCAGGTCTAGCGCTGTCTGCGTGTTCAGCCATTTCAAGCGCCTTCTGATGATCTCAGGCAGCTTGGTGGCGGGGAACATGGGGGCGGACCTCGGCTCCATTTGCTCGCCCTTTCGCTTTCTGGGCCAGAGAGTGATGAAGCCGCGCTCGAAGTTGACATCCTCCTATTTGAGGCACCTCACTTCCCGCAACTTGGCCCCGGTTTTCAGAATTTCGTTCATGAACCTTTGCTCTCAGGAAAGACCAGCCAAACAGTCACGATATACGACATTGTGCCAGCCGCTCAACTAGCCTCTTCACGCTGGAGGGATGCCACTTACCCCCACGGGCGGTCCTGATCTGCTGGGAGTTTAGCTCCTGAGCGATTCCGGCGAAGGAAGTGATGCCACCTCGCAGAATGTCATGCACCGTGGTCCGCAAGCTTTCGGCGCGGGCATCGGCATTCGACTTGATGGCCTTAACCCCAAGCTCATTGCCGAACTTCCTGAGATGCCTTGCGCCGTTTGGACATCCCAAAGTGACCCCCCGCGCCTTCGCAGCGGCTAGAGCCGCCTTCGTGCGCTGAGAGATCATCTCCCGCTCTTGCTGTGCGACCAAGGCCATGATGCCCACCGTGAAGCTGTTTGCATCCGGCATATCCGCACAGACGAAATTTGCACCGCTCTTCTGCATGCCAAGCAGGAAGTGAGCGTCACGGCTCAGGCGGTCGAGCTTGGCAATAACCAGAGTGGCCCCCGTAAGCTTGCAGCGGTCCAGAGCCGCTTGCAGCTTTGGGCGGTCTGCCTTCTTGCCGGATTCCACTTCCACATACTCGCCAAGAAGTTTCCAGTCGCCCCCATTGAGGAATTTTGTGACCGTTTCGCGCTGGGCTTCGATACCGAGACCGGAGCGGCCTTGCTGCTGGGTGCTGACTCGGAGGTAGGAGATGAAGTTGCCGTGCATGAGGATCGTCCTTTCTTTGTCTTGCCAAATCCGCTTACGACCGTTAGCAGATTTGATATGACTGATGTGGCCCTGTGTCAAGTGTGAGTTCTCACGATCTTCTTGCATGGGAAGGTGCTTGGATTGTGAGGTGTCACGCTGTGGCTGGATGTGTGGCCTCACGAATAATCGTCGTTATTGATGGATGGTATGAATGATGATATCTGTGAGGCCTCACAGGAGAGTGGCAATGAGAAAATCCGATGCTGAGCGACAGAAAGGCTACCAGCGAAAGCTGAAGGACGATGGGCGAAGCCAATTCAAAGTGACCTTGAGCAAGTCAACAACGGAGCAATTCGAGTACATGATGTCGAAGTTGCCGGGCAAAACGAAAAGCCAAGTCATGGAGCTTCTGATTGCGGTTGCGTTCGAGGTGACGAAGAAAGCGGAGAAAGACCCCGTTTGGTTGGAGAGCTTGTCGAAGCCGAAGGCCTGACTCCCCCCCTTGGCATTCGTTCGTTCCTCCGTTTTGACTCGACGTGCATGAAAATTTTGGTCGGCCCACTTTGGAAAAGGCAGTGGGGTATGGTTTCAAGCCGTACGCTGTCGGGATTGTCGTGCTTCACGGCTTAACATATCGGGCATTGTGTTGTAGCTTGCTGATGTTCTTCGTTGTCTTTGAAGGAGTCTGCCGATGGACGAGCAAGCGGAGCACATCCAGTCACCGAACTTCTGGTTTCTGGCTGAACACGACGAACTGCTGCTGAAGTGCGCGGCGCAGGCCGAGCTTCTGGTCTTTGCCGACCCCAACGCCGCCCTGTTCAAGGTGCGGCTGTTCAGCGAACTCCTCGCCAAGCAAGTGGCTGTCCGCTCCGCCATCCCCATCCTTGAGGGTGACACCTCGATTCGCCTCCTTCGCCGCCTCGACGAGGAAGGCATCCTCTCGTCCAAGATCAACCAGCTCTTCCACATGCTCCGTAAGGCCGGGAACGTGGCCGTCCATGGTCTGGAGGGTGAGTCGCAACACGCCCTCGACGCCCTTCGCTTCGCCCGAGTACTCGCCATCTGGTTCCACAAATCTTTCGGCGGAGATGAGGCATTCGATCCGGGGCCGTTCCTCCCTCCTGCAAAGCCGAAGCAGGCGGACGAAGCCCTGACCGAGGAGTTGGACCGACTCCGCAAGCAGCTTGCCGAGACCGAGCAGGCGCAACAGGAAGCCCAGCGGAAAGCGGAGGAAGCCTACCAGCGTCTTTCGAGCACCGAAGCCCAGCTTCGGGAGACCGAGCAACAACAGGCGCAGGAGCAGGCGAGCTTCGCGCAACGTTTGGGAGACCTGCAACGGCTTACGGCGGAGAAGTCCCAAGACGAGATCAACGCCACCAAGGCGACCCTCAAGACCGTGGCGGATGCCGCTGCGGACCTCGACGAGGCCGACACCCGCAAGCTCATCGACGACCAGCTTCGGGATGCCGGATGGGAAGCGGATTCCACGCGCATCACCTACAAGTCCGGTTCACGTCCGCAACGTGGGATGAACCTCGCCATAGCCGAATGGCCGACCAAGACCGGGCCAGCCGACTACGTGCTCTTCGTCGGCATGACGCCTGTGGCCACTGTGGAAGCCAAACGCAAGCGAACCGATGTCTCCGCCGCCCTCAAGCAAGCGCAGCGGTACAGCAAGGGCTATGAGGTCAAGGGTGAAGAGCGGCTGCCCGACGGCGGGCCATGGGATGAGCACGTCATTCCTTTCCTGCTCTCGTCCAACGGCAGGCCTTTCCTCAAGCAGGTCCGCACCAAGAGCGGCATCTGGTTCCGGGACGCCCGCGTCTCGACCAACATTTCCCGTCCGCTGACCGCATGGCCCACGCCGCAAGGTCTGAGTGAGCTTCTTGGGCAGGACATTCCCGATGCCGACGCGAGCCTTGCCAAGGATGCTTCGGACTACCTCGACCTGCGCTATTACCAGCACGAGGCCATCCGTGCCATCGAAGACGCCATCGCCAAGGGGGAACGCAACATCCTCACTGCCATGGCGACCGGAACGGGCAAGACACGAACCTGCATCGGGCTGGTGTACCGGCTCTGCAAGGCCAAACGCTTCCGCCGGGTGCTTTTCCTTGTGGACCGCACCTCCCTTGGCGTTCAGACAGCCGATGCCTTCAAGGACTTCCGACTGGAGAACCACCAGACCTTCAATGACATCTACGACGTGAAGGAGCTGGGAGACATCAAGCCCGACAAGGACACCCGGCTCCAGATCGCCACCATCCAAGGCATGATCAAGCGGCTACTGTTCCCCGCAGATGGCGACCCGCAGTTGCCGGTCGACCAGTACGACTGCGTCATCGTGGACGAGTGCCACCGGGGCTACAACCTCGACTTGGAGATGAGTGAAACTGAGCTGACCTTCCGCAGCGAGCGTGACTACATCTCCAAGTACAGCCGAGTGCTGGACCATTTTGACGCCGTCAGGATCGGTCTCACGGCAACGCCCGCCCTGCACACCACTGACCTCTTCGGAAAGCCGGTCTACACCTACTCGTACCGGCAGGCGGTCATCGACGGCTATCTCAGGGACCACGAGCCGCCCATCCGCATCGTGACCGAGCTGGCCGAAGACGGCATCACGTGGAAGGCCGGAGAGGCCATGGACGTGCTCGACGTGAAGAGCGGTGAGGTCGACACGTGGAAGCTCGAAGACGAAGTCTCCGTGGACATCGACGAGTTCAACAAGCGGGTCATCACCGAGTCATTCAACCGCGTGGTCTGCCAGCAGCTCACCAAGCACATCGACCCGACCCTGCTCGGAAAGACCCTGATCTTCTGCGCCACGGACAACCATGCCGATATGGTGGTGGACCTGCTCAAGCAGGCCTTTGTCGACCAGTACGGCTCGGTGGAGGATGACGCCGTCATCAAGATCACGGGCAAGGCGGACAAGCCCTTGGATTTGATCCGCCACTTCAAGAACGAGAAGATGCCGAACGTGGTGGTCACCGTGGACTTGCTCACCACCGGCATCGACGTGCCCGAGATCGTCAACCTCGTTTTCCTGCGCCGGGTGCGCAGCCGCATCCTCTACGAGCAGATGCTGGGCAGAGCGACCAGGCTTTGCGACGAGATCGGCAAGGAGTGGTTCCGCATCTTCGATGCCGTGGACCTGTACTCGGCCATTCAGGACTACTCGTCCATGAAGCCGGTGGTCCAGAACACGTCCGTGACCTTCGTCCAGCTCATGAAGGAGCTGGAGGAGGCCGACACGGACGACGTGCGCAAGGTCGTGGTCGAGCAGTTTCGAGCCAAGTTCCAGCGCAAGAAGCGGCTCATCACGGATGCCGCGTTGGAGAAGTTCCAGACCATCACGGGCGAGGAACCGGATGCTTTCGGCAAAAAGCTCGGCGACAAGGACTTGGCGGTATCCTCCGGGATGCTTCTCGGCACTAAGGGGCTTGGGCACTTCTTGGACGAGTTGGGCTCGGGCATCTCACCCGTGCAGCTCATCTCCTACCACGATGACAAGCTGCGCCGGGAGGAGCGGGGCTACGGCGATGCAGCCAAGCCGCAAGACTACCTCGACTCCTTCCGCCAGTACATCAAGGCCCACGAGAACGATGTGGCCGCGCTTACCGTGGTGCTTACGCGCCCACGTGAACTCACCCGCCAGCAGCTCCGGGAACTCAAGCTTCTGCTTGACGAACACGGCTATTCCGAGGTCAACCTACGCACCGCGTGGCGCGAGGCCACCAATCAGGACATCGCCGCATCTATCATCGGATTCATCCGCCAGCTCGCCTTGGGCTCTCCGCTCATGCCCTACCAAGAGCGCGTGGACAGGGCCATGAAGCGCATCCTCGCCAGCAGGGCTTGGACCGCACCGCAGAGACAGTGGCTGGAGCGCATCGGGGCGCAGATGCGGACGGAAACCATCGTGGACCGGGAGTCGCTCAACAGCGGCCAGTTCCAAGCGGACGGCGGCTTCAAGAGGCTGGACAAGGTCTTCGAGGGGAAGATGGAAGAGGTGCTCGGGGAGATCAATGACGCGCTCTGGCAGGATGTGGTGTGACCATGAGTAACAGCGACCTGATCGTAGGGATCGTGTCAGGCTTTGTGGCCTCAATCCTCGTGTGGGTATGGCAACTGCTGCTGCGTCCAGTTGTCAGAGCTGCGCCAAAGGTCCTTGTTCACAATGGAAAGCTGTCATTGAAGATTGTCAACAAAACGGTTTTTCGACCCATCGTTGACATCGACTTGGCATTGTCCTTCGTAAGCCACCCTAACAGAGAGAACGGGGACAACATCGCTGACTTTGAGGTAATTCGCATTAAGCGCAATAAGATACTCGCCATGAAGCAACGTGGCCTGTGCCACGATAAAGAACAGGGAGCTTGGGTCATTCCAGGGCTAGACCCATTCACGAAAGATGTTCGTGATGGCGACTATATTCGGTTGCAAGTTGTAGCGTCTGAGACGTGGTTTGGTTTTCGTCGCGTTTTCATTTTCGACTATGACAAATCGAAAATGGAAGTCGGATTGGATTTTGAACGAGGCAGAAGCTTGAAGATAAGGAAATCATGACCACAACACAAGACATCGTCCAGAAGCTCTGGAAGTTCTGCGACATCCTCCGTGGTGACGGCGTCACCTACCACCAGTACGTGAATGAGCTGACCTACCTGCTCTTCCTCAAGATGGCGGAAGAGACAGAGAAGGAAAGCCAGCTCCCGGAAGCATACCGCTGGAAGAAGCTCGTCGGGATCGATGGAGTTGAGCAGCTCACCTTCTACAAAAAAATGCTCATCGACCTCGGTTCCGAGGGCTCCAAGCTGGTGCAGGACATCTATGCTAACGCCGCCAGCGTCATCCAGCAGCCGAGGAACCTGCGCAAGCTCGTGGACTCCATCGACGAGCTGGACTGGTTCAGCGCACGGGAAGAGGGGTTGGGCGACCTCTATGAAGGTCTGCTGGAGAAGAACGCCACGGAGACCAAGCGCGGGGCTGGGCAGTACTTCACCCCGCGTCGGCTCATCGAATCCATGGTGGACCTCATGCAGCCGCAGGCCGGGGAGATCATCCAAGACCCGGCGGCAGGCACGGGCGGCTTTCTGATCAACGCGGATGCCTACATCCGGGCGCGCACCGGCAACCTCTACAAGTTGCCCGAGTCGAAGCAGAACTTCCAGCGGCGGCAGGCCTATCACGGCATGGAGCTGGTGCAGGACGTGCATCGCCTCTGCCTCATGAATCTCATGCTTCATGGCATCGAGACCCCCATTGCCCTTGGCGACACCCTCGGGCCGCAGGGCGCGTCCATGCAGAAGGCGGACTTGATCCTGACCAACCCGCCCTTCGGCACGTCCACGGGCGGAGGACACACGCGCCGGGACGACTTCACCTTCCCGACCAACAACCGCCAGCTTGCCTTCCTCCAGCACATTTACAGGGGCTTGAAGCCGGGTGGCCGCGCCGCCGTGGTCCTGCCCGACAACGTCCTCTTCGAGGACAACACGGGCCGCAGGATTCGCACCGACCTCATGGACAAGTGCGACCTGCACACGATCCTGCGCCTGCCCACTGGCATCTTCTACGCGCAGGGGGTCAAAACCAACGTCCTCTTCTTCCGGCGCGGCGAGACCGACAAGGGCAACACCAAGGCGGTCTGGGTCTACGACCTGCGGACCAACATGCCGAACTACGGCAAGCGCACCCCACTCACCCGCGCTCACTTCGAGGAGTTTGAGAAGGCCTACGGCGACGACCCCAACGGCGGGACGGAGCGGAAGGATCAGGGCGACGAAGGCCGCTTCCGCTGCTTCTCACGTGATGACTTATCTCTCCGGGCCGACAACCTCGACATCACCTGGCTCCGTGACGAGAACGCCGACCATGCCGACGACCTGCCGGAGCCGGAAGAGCTGGCAGGCCAGATCATGGAGAATCTGCGGATCGCCATGCTGGAGATGGAAGAGCTGACGGCCATGCTAGAGGGTGGAGAAGATCAATGACGCGTCTGATGCCCGCCCATTGGGAAACCGCCTTACTGGAAGATCTGACGACGAAAATTGGGAGCGGGGCGACTCCAAGAGGCGGAAAGTTCACCTACAAGACAACAGGGACACCGTTAATCCGTTCGATGAACATCCATTTTCATGGCTTCGTCGAAGATGGCCTAGTGCTCCTTGATGACAAACAAGCTGAAAAACTCAAGTCAGTCGTCGTGGAAGCTGATGACGTTCTCTTGAACATCACGGGTGCGTCGATTGGTCGCGTGACCACCGCTCCCCCAGAAATGGAGGGAGCGCGTGTCAACCAGCATGTGAGCATCATTCGCTCCAATGGTGGTTTTCAACCACGATTTCTCTCTCATTTCCTGGCGTCGCCAGAGATGCAGAGGGAGATCATGGACATGCAATCTGGAGCGACGCGACAGGCTCTCACGAAGGCCAAGATCGGAAACTTTCAGATTCCGCTCCCCCCCCTCACCGAACAACGCTGCATCGCAGACAAGATCGATGCGCTCCAAGCCAAGAGCCGCCGCGCCCGTGAGGCGTTGAAGGCGGTGGGGCCGCTGCTGGAGAAGTTCCGGCAGTCCGTGCTTGCCGCCGCCTTTCGTGGTGACCTGACCGCAGAGTGGCGCAAGCAGCATCCCGATGTGGAGCCAGCCGAGAAGCTTTTGGAGCGCATCCGCACCGAACGCCGCGCCCGCTGGGAAGAAGCCGAACTCGCCAAGATGCGGGCCAAGGGCATCAAGCCCAAGGACGACCAGTGGAAGGCCAAGTACACGGAGCCGGAGCCGGTTGATGCGACCGGGTTGCCGGAACTGCCGGAGGGGTGGTGCTGGGCGAAGGTTGAAGAGCTGGCCTGCGATGTTAGGTACGGAACATCCGCGAAGACCTCAGACGATGAGACGCAGATGCCTGTCTTACGGATGGGGAATATCGTTGATGGCGCTCTTGTCTATGATGACCTGAAATATCTGGATCGCAGTCACGATGACCTCACCGAACTGCGCCTGCAACATGGTGACATCCTTTTCAACAGGACGAACAGTGCAGAACTTGTCGGTAAGACGGCCATGTTCGATCGCGATGAGGAGTTCTCCTTCGCGTCCTACCTGATTCGAGTCAGAGTGTTGCTGAGCGCCCCTGAAGTCCTTGTGTGGTACATCAACTCTCCTTTTGGTCGCCAATGGGTTTCACAAAACGTGAGCCAGCAGGTCGGACAGGCGAACATCAACGGCTCGAAGCTGAAAGCTCTTGCCGTGCCAATACCACCACATGAAGAGCAGGTGGAGCTTGCGAAGAAGGTGAAACAGGCTCTGTCGGTCATCAAAGGGCAGAGAGAGAACAGCATCGGCCTGATGGGACAAGTCGCCAAGCTCGAGCAGTCCATCCTCGCCAAGGCCTTCCGAGGCGAACTCGTGCCCCAAGACCCGAACGACGAGCCTGCATCGGTGCTGCTGGAGCGGATCAAGGCGGAGCGGGAAGCGGGGACAGGCAAGAAGAAGACGAGGACAAAGACATGAAGCACATGCATGTGTCCGATCATGAGACCTATGCACAGGTGGTCACGAAGAAGCTGGGTGATGAGATCAGAATCCATTGTCCGCATTGCGAGAATGACACGTACCACAAGATCATGGCACATGTTCGATGCATTGAACGGCAAAATTACTATGATGAGCCATATGAGGGGCTGGAACCCGGTGGCGGCGATTCTGTGAACTCCGTTGATTTCTGTGAAGACTTTTACACGATACAATGCGGTGGCTGTCGCAAAGTGAGCGTGTACTTGACTCAGGTGTTCAGCGAAGATGATGGATGGATGGGGACGAAGCTGTTCCCGATAGAGCCGACTCCATCCCGTCAACTCTTTGATTCCGAAGGAGTGCTCCCTCCCAAAGTCGCGCGCATCTATAACGAAGCCGTGAAGGCGTTGGACAGCCAACTGCCAGTTCTTGCTGGTGTTGGAATTCGAGCGGTGCTCGAAACGGTCTGCAAGGAATGTGATGCCAAGGGACGAGACCTTGAGAAGCGGATTGATGCCATGGTTGAGAAAGGGCTCATCACCAAGGACGGTGCAGGCATCCTTCACAGTCTCAGAATCCTTGGGAATGCTGCTGCCCATGATGTAGAACCGCACTCGTTGGGCGAGCTGAATGCGGCCTTTGATGTTATCGACCACCTTCTTCAGGGTGTGTACACGATCCCGGCACGAGCGAAGGAGTTGCCCCAAAAGAAGTGACAGGCCAGCAATGGGCCATGCCTTCTTCAGGGGGCGACGCATATGCTCACTCACCGCAAGGCTCCGCGTTTGGACCCACGATTTCGGCCTGCGCGAAAATGCCCTGACACCGTCCTCGTCCTGTTGCAAGCTCAAGACCGCTCTCGGTCAAGGAACGCACATTTCGTTTAGCACCAACTGTTGTACGACTTTTTTACTTAGTTAGTTGGACGTGCGTTTATGTAGCGCACGTTCCTTTTTTGTGGAGATTACATGCAGGAACTGAATCAGGCAAAGACAGAAACACTACAGGAACTCTTCACCACAGGGATTTTCACCCACGGAGGAGAGCAACTCACATACGACAAGAACATCTTGCTTGATCTGAGCCTCTGGAGCCATGCCGGGACGGTTCTAGCCGACATTGCATCGCTCATGGATCAGATTAGTGATCACACCCTCAAGGATGATGACAAGTACCGGAAGCATCTGACAATCGTCGTGATGAATCTCTTCGTCGCTCACGTTATCGGAAACGTGACGTGGGTAGCCTACAGCCGCGACAAGAACAACTACGCCTCGAAATCGCGCGACAACCCCCTGCGCATCTCCCATCGCTTCCTGACCAGCGTTGTGGACAGATTGGCGGAGTTCGGCTTCATCGAACACGCCATGGGCTTCTATGACCGCCGCGACCCGGCCAAGAAGGGGAAGACGTCCAAGATGCGCTCGACCCGGAAGCTCCGGGAGGTCTTCGAGGCATGGACCGAGAACATGGTCACTCTGTCGCCCCATGCAGAGACGATCATCCTGCGGGATGACGACGGGAAGGCGGTGGACTACGAGCGGGACACAGTGGAAGTGGCCCGGATGCGGAAGCACCTGACCCAGCTCAACGAGGTGCTGTCCAAGGTGGACATCAGGCTGGACATGACCTCAGATGAGCTGGCCGACCTGAATGAACAGAGGAAGCGTCATAGAAGCATGCCGATCCGGTATTGGCGTAAGGCCATGCACCGTATCTTCGCCAACGGGAGCTTCAAGCAAGGCGGACGCTTCTATCGCTGCTGGTGGATGGATATCGGCGAGGGGTTGCGCAAACGGATTCTGATCGACGGCGAGGCCACGGTGGAGAAAGATTACAGCGCAATCCACCCAACCTTGCTCTATGCCCGCGAGACGGGCCAGCTCCCACCGGACAAGCCCTATGAGGTCGAAGGACACGAAGGTGATGAACTGGTCCGCAGAGTCGCCAAGAAGCTCCTGTTGGTCATGATCAACGCAAAGCGTGGCGAGAGCGTGAAGAAGGCCTTCGTCTGGCATCGCGACAGACACGAGAACTTCACGGATGAGGAGCGATCCAGAGTCGCGGCCCTTGATCTGGACGAGATCACCGCCAAGCTGAAAATGCGGCACAAGCCCATCGCCAAGCACTTCTCCTCAAACGTTGGCGTCAAGCTCCAGTATGAAGACGCCCAGATCGCGGAGCGGGTGATGTTGACCCTCGCCAAACAGGGGGTCGTCGCCCTGCCCATTCACGACAGCTTCGTGGTTCAGGCTCGGCATGAAGCTGCCTTGGTCGAGGCAATGGAACAAGCCTTCCAGTGGCAGTGTGGTGTCGTGCCGGTGATCAAGTAGCCAGACTCCCCCCTCTGGAAGAAATCCCGAGATGAGCAGGCCAGCATTGTACGCCAAAATTTCGGAAGGGCGATTTTTCGTGATTTGCGCTTGGGACAAGGGCTGCGCAGTTGCAACGTGACTGAAATCAACTGCGTGGCGTCATGTCCAGATGGCTCAAATCCACATCATATTCCAGCCGATCCATCGCCTCTTTCAGGACTTTGAGGGAGAACCCTACGCCGTACTTGTCACCTTCGGTTGCCCGAGCATGGCCTTGAATCGCATCACGGAGATCAGCGGCAATACCGGAGTTTCGGAAGGCGTCCTTGGCCGTGTGGCGAAGGCTGTGAAAAACCTTCTGTTTTCCGAATCCGCCATGATCACGGGCATAGCGGCCCCACCACTTTGAATAGTTTGCCGTGACTTCCTCTTGTGCACTTTGCAGGTAAGGGAAGAGCCGCTCGTGTCCCTTGTTGCGCATGTGTTTCACATAACCGAGGATGCCGAGGGCAATCAGCGTCTTGTGGATTGGGACTTGCCGCCGGGAACCATCATTCTTGAAAGTGTGGCCCCCGCCCTCTTCGATGTTGAGCATGTCGATGAACCAGATTCCGCTTTCTTGCTTCACGTCATTGGTGAGGATTTGGCCAAGCTCTTCAAGTCGCGCCCCCGTGTACATGGCCAGCAACGGCAGCCACACAGACGCTTCGCCCGCTCCCGCTCGGGGCCGTTCACCCTCGGTGTAGATGGGGAAGCGAAAGATCAGGTTCAAGTCTTCGGTCGAATAGGGGAGTCTTCGCGGCGAGGCCCGTTTGCTGTGTTTGACTTTGACCCCGGAGGCCGGATTGATCTGGATGGCATTTTGGTTTCGTGCATGCCCGAGCACAGCCGAAAGCGCTCCCAGAACCTTGTCGTTCACTGTGCGAGGCGCAACTTTCTCTCGGCTGGGATCAGCCTTCCCAAGTTCAACCTGCTGTGTGAAGGGAAGGTCTCGTTCGGCATTGCTCATGCACTTCGGCAAGAACAGCGCAGCGTCTTTGAATGTGACCACGTGGGCTGTGGTGATCTTGTGCACTGCCAGATCGCCATGGAGATCGATGAACCGGATCAAATGGGTGTGGAAATCACTGATGGTGCGCTTCGCCCCTCCAGCCTTCTCGTGTTCTTTCGCCCATGACTCAAACATCTCTGACAGCTTAGGCGAAGTTCTGGCGACCTCCGGCTTCTGAACGGGCTGGAGCAAGTTGGTCTGCATGAGGGTTGCACCCAGAACGTCACCTTCGGCTCGTTTCAGGGCGATTGCGTTGTACTTGATGAGGGATTCAAAGACCCCACGGGCGATCTGGTTGTAAGCCACTGAGCCTTGTTCAACGGAGAAGCCGCTTGCACGGATGAAGGCGTCAATATGCCCTTGGATGAAACTGTAATCAGCTTGGTAAAGCGCCAGTTGCATTTCATCCAACATCAGTTGTCGTGATGTTGGTTCCTTTGGCAAGGCGCTGTCTGGCAAGTGGGCAAAGGCGGGGTGCAGAGGAGGCTTGTTGGCCCTTTTGATCTGGTCCTCTGCTTGAAGCTGGTCGAGGAAGCGGTATAGCTCATAGCTGAGGAGAGCCGGATCAATCGGCTTGTCCTTATCCTCTCTGAGCTTCTTGAAAAGCCGTTTGTTCTCGGCTGCGTAAGCGGCGGCAATCTTCCCGGCTGTGCGCTTGTCCATCGTGTCCAGCGACCGCTTGATCACCTTCTTGCCGAGAACCTCTTGCAGGTCGGCAGGGACATTTTGCCGGAACTGGTATTTGCCGCTGTTCTTGCGGCGGTGAACATACTTGATCTTGCACATGCGGTTGCCTCGGCTGGCCCCAGAAATGGGACATATCCGTGTAACCCAAAATGGGACACAACAGGGCGAATATGTCCCAGTTGTGTCCCATTTTCAACCGCAAAGGTGCAGTAATATCAGGTATCGTCTGGAAATCTCCAACGATTTCAATGCTCTGGCGGAGAGGGTGGGATTCGAACCCACGTACGGATTATTAGTCCGTAACCCGATTTCGAGTCGGGCGCGGTACGGCCACTTCGCTACCTCTCCGCACTTGATGAGGCGGGCTGATGCCGTTTGGGAAAGCGTGTATACATTGTGGGAGGGGCGCTGGCAAGTCCGCTCAGCTTGGGCCGAGGCGGGGTGGGGCAATGTCACCCCACTGCCACCGCCCCCACGCCCAGTTCATACCCCAGCCCTTGAAGCCAGGCCTTGATCTCCCCGCGTGCGCCGCGTGAGGCCACGTTGGCCAGAATGAACGGGGTGCCCTGCTCGGAAGCGGCGCAGGGCGGGATGGCCTCGCGCGGCAGTACCGGCACCCCATGCACCCTCTGCCCGATCTTTTTCGCGTCGATGTCTAGGTAGGCCTCGATCGCAAGCCCCATGCCGCAGAGGTGCGCCAGCCGCTGACGGCTCACCCGTCCCGCGCCCCAGACCCAGACGCGCGGGTGCTGCGGATTGTGCCGAATAAGCCAGCGCCAAAGGTACTGGGCCTTGATGCGCGCAAAGGCCTCCAGGCTGTAGTCCGCATGGGTGCGCGAGAGTCGAGTGGGCGGGTCGTTCCAGACGAGGACCTCCTCCGGCGCCTTGCCCATGCGCACCCCGCGCTCCAGCCAGCGCAGCCACATCTCGTAGTCCTCCGGGAAGGGGCTGGCCCCGGTGCTTTGCCGCGCGCCGCCCAGGCGGTTATAGGCCTCGCGCCGGAACATCACCGAGGGGTTGGCCACGGGCGACTCCACAAAGCGGTTCACCGCGATGTCCTCGGGCGTGGCGAGGGTGTTCAGCCAGTCCACGTGCGCGGCATAGCCCTGGCGCCTCTTCCGGTCGCCGCCGAAGCGCACCAGGCCGGAGACAAGATCAAGCCTGGGCTCGGCGTCGAGAAGCGCGGCCTGCACCTCCAGGCGTCTGGGCAGGCAGAGATCGTCGGCGTCCATGCGTGCGATGTACGGGGCTGCCCCGGCCTCCACCGCGGCGTTTGCCGCCAGGGCCACGCCCAGATGCGGCTGGCGCAGGGGCCGGATGCGGGCATCGCGCCGGGCATAGGCGCAGAGCACCTCCCAGGTGCGGTCAATGCTGCCGTCGTCCACGGCGAGGATCTCGAAGTCTTGGAGGGTCTGGCCCAGCAGGCTGTCCAGGGCCGCGGGCAGGGTTGCGGCGGCGTTGCGGCAGGGCAGGCAGACGCTGACTCTGGGCCGGGCCGCGGCCATGGCTAGTCCTTGCCGGGGCCCGGCTGGCGGCCTGGGTCGGCGGCCCGGCGCTCGGCCACGGTGATGCCTAGGCGGCACACCCCGCAGACGCCCGTGCTGGTGGGCGAGGCGCAGGTCTCGCAGGGGGCCAGCGGCGCGCCCGTCTCCTGGTCCACCAGTGCGAAGGCTGGGCGGCCGCGCTTGAGGAAGCCGTCGTAGAAGGCGATCTTGGTGCCCGGGCTGGTGTATTCCAGGTTGGCCCAGAGCTGCTTGTGCCCGGTGAAGCTGGCCCCGCTGCTGTAGGGGCAGGGCGCGGTGTGGATCTCGATGCCGTTTATGAAGGCGTAGCAGGCGGTCTCGAACTCCGTCAGGCGGTACAAAGGCTTGATCTTGCGCGCGAAGCCGCTCTCGGCCTCCAGGCAGGGGCCCTGGTCGGACAGGTAGCCCGCGTCCCAGCGCAGGGTGTTGGCGAAGAGGCGCGCCACCTCGTCGTCCAGGTTGTGGCCCGTGGCCAGCACCTGGAAGCCGCCCTCCAGGGCCACGCGGTTGAACCAGTGTCGCTTGATCTTGCCGCAGGCCGAGCACACCGGGCGGTTGATGTACTGCTTCACGTCCGGGATGGGCAGGCCGTGCTTGGCCAATTCCACCACATGCAGCTTCAGGCCGTGGCGCTCGCAGAAGCCCTCCACCTTGGCCCGGGCCGCCGGGGATGACACCGGGATGCCCAGGTCCACGTGCAGGCCGGTTACGTCGTACTCCAGGCGCGAGAGCTCGAGCATGAGCCCGAGGGAGTCCTTGCCGCCGGACAGGGCCACCAGCACGCGCTCGCCATACTTGATGAGCGAGTGGTGGCGGATGGCCTTCTCCACCTGCCGGGTGAAATATATGGAGAAGCATTCGCGGCAGAAGGCGGTGTTGTGGCTCGGCAGGGAGACTTCCGCCGGGGCCTTGCATTTGCGGCATTTCATGTGTGCTCCTATCCGGTGCTCATGACTTTGCGGACGCGGATCTGATCCCCGTCCTTCAGCTGGCAGTCGGGGGTCAGCAGCTCCTCGCCGCGGATGACGAGGGCATCGTTGACGCGCAGGCCCAGGCGCCTTTGCAGCATGAGTACCGTGTTCAGGCGCACGAAGGTCATGGTTTCGTTGTCGGGCTCGATGAAAACGGTGATCATGGTCCAGGCCTCCTTGGCGTTCGCGTGGGGCAAAGGAGCCCGATTCAGGCCCTGTTGTCAAGGCCGGGGAGGCGAGAGGAGGCGAAGACCGCAGTTCCAAACAATTCTGTTGACCGCTGAGGAAAACAGGATGTACAGTTCAGAGTAAGGTTATCCAATGTATGCCAGGAGCGTCAGCATGAGTGACCAAAAGCCCAAGATCCTTGTGGTGGATGACGAAAAGCACATCCGCATGCTCTACCAGGAGGAATTGGAGAGCGTGGGCTATTCGGTGGCGACCACGGATGGGGAGGAGCCCATCGAGAGCGTGCTGGCGCGGGAAAACCCGGCGGTGGTCATCCTGGATATTCGCCTTGGCCCTGGCCGTTCCGGCCTGGACCTCCTGCAGACCATCCGCAGCAGGGACGGCAGGCTCCCGGTGATCCTGTGCACCGCCTACGACAGCTTCCAGCACGACCTGAAGTCCATCGCCGCGGACTTCTACGTGGTCAAGTCCGTGGACCTCTCCGAGCTCCTGGACAAGGTGCGCCAGGCCGTGGAGCGCGGCCGTTAGCTGTTCTTCTCGCGGATCTCGTAGCAGAAGTGGCGGTCCTGAAGCCAGCGGACGCCCAGGAGGTCGCGTACGCCCACCAGGGCGCGCTGCCAGTTGCTGTATTTCGATACGCCGCTGAACCGTTCGCGGTGGTTCACGGGCATTTCGGCCACCCGGGCGCCCTCAAGCTTCATGAGGGTGGGCAGATAGCGGTGCATGCCCTTGAAGCGCGGGATCCGCAGCAGCATGTCGCGGCGCATGGCCTTGAGGGAGCAGCCGGTATCGCGCACGGATTCCCGCGTCAGGCGGTTTCGGATGGCGTTGCCGATCTTTGAGCCCATGCGCTTGCTCCAGGTGTCCTGGCGTTTTTTGCGCCAGCCGATGGCCATGTCATAGCCCTGCTCAAAGAGTTCCAGCATGGCCGGGATGTCCGCCGGATCGTTCTGGAGATCGGCGTCAAGGGTGACGATGACCGGGTGCGCGGCATTGTCGAACCCGGCGCAGAAGGCTGCGGATTGCCCCCGGTTTTGGACAAAGGCCAGGTAGCGGACCTCGGAGTTGGCCTGGGCCAGGCCTTTGAGGACCTGGAGGCTGGAGTCGCTGCTCCCGTCGTCCACAAAGACGACCTCCCAGATGCGGGTGCCTGCGCGCATGGCCTGCGCGATCTCGTTGAACAGGCGGGGCAGGTTTTCTTCCTCGTTGTATACGGGGATGACGATGGAGGCAGGCAGGGTGTTTGGCATGGCCTGGGTATAGGAAATTTCCGGGGCGCTGTAAATAAGCGTTGACAGGGGGAGAGGGGGACTATACATACCCTTTCTCGACGCGACATCAGTCCAGTCGAAGTGTCGCGGGGTGGAGCAGTACGGTAGCTCGTCGGGCTCATAACCCGAAGGTCGTAGGTTCAAATCCTGCCCCCGCTACCAAGAAGATCAAGGGCTTGCAGCAGAAATGCCGCGAGCCCTTTTTCTGTTTGCTACCCTATTGCTACCCGGCAACCAAACGCCTTCTGGTTGAGGACCAAATCAGCCTGATCAGCGCTTGACTCCAGATATGTTTTTGCGTGATCAGGAACTCACCTCACTGCTCCCCGCCTTGGTAACCCCCGGCAATCGGAGCCGGGACATGTGGCCAAGCTTCGGGGAGCCTTTTTATGTCCCCCCCGCTACGCCCATATTCCTCATGGCCTCCACCTAGTCGCCGGGCACGGCCCGGTCGGCCTCTCCTGGCCAAACTTGGCGAGTATGCACTCGCGCAGGTTCCTCCATAGGCTGGCGTTCTGCTAGGCGTCATCTGTGAACTCCACCACGCCCTCCTCGCCAGCGGCAAAGGCCACGGGCTTGAGGCCCTTCACAGCCGGGGCGGCCGCGCCGAGAAATCCCACGTGGCGCAGGTAGAACACGCCGGGAACGGGGTTCTGCGGAGAGTCGGGGGTGTAGAACGAGGCGGAGATCTTCTTGAAGCGGCCCGCGCGCACCAACTCGGCGAACTCGGGGTCCACCTGGTGGGGGCTTGCGGCCAGGCCGGATTGGGAAAAGGCGAGGGCTTGCACCCAGCCATAGGCCGGGGCGTCGGTTTGGGGGGGGCCCACCACGAGGGGCGCTTCGTGCAGGGCCGGGTCGTAGGCCTTTGCCGATGCTTCCAGCATGGCCTCGGTGAACGCCAGCGTGGTCCCGCTCACGTCCGTCTGGGTGCCGGGCCGGAAGATGTGGATGGGTGCAGGTGTCTTCATGCCCGCATCCTCGCCGAAGCGAGGGCGCGACATAACGCGGACAGGTGTCCGGGGGCTAGGTTCTGCGGGGGGAAGTGGTGGTCAGGTGGTGCTTCGCCTCTATGCCGAAACAGGCGGCGTTGGCAATCCCCCTCCCGGCTGGGTGGGGTCGCAAGGTGGACTTGCCCCCCACGCGCGCCAGGATGCGTTTAATTCTGCGTTTAATGGATTTCGCCAGCCCTCATGCCCGGAAGCCTCCCGCTAGCGCCGGAAGCGGTTGCGCAGGGCGAAGGCGAAGATGGTGGCCTGGATGGTAATGAGGAACTGGGTCACCCCTTGTCCCAGACGCAACCAACCGCTTTGAGCGGGAAGATCTTTAGTGAAGGGAATGTAAGACAAAGTGCTGTTCACTATCTCGCTGTAAGGAAAATTTAAATCTGGACGCGGTAGAGCATTCAATCCCAGAGGGATAAGAACCAGAATGATAAGGCAAATGAAAGCGCGGTTTTCTCGTTCTCCGTAGCCACTCGAAAGGCGGTAGAGATTAAGCCAGTGGAAGTGCCACAGCCAGGGGGACCGCTCCCTTATTAGTTCCAGCATAGCTGACTTTTCCTGATAATGCCAAAGTGAGACTCCTGGTTGGTCGTGTTCGGAAGCAGCATCTCGTTTGGCGAGCCTGAAAAGTTCGGTGATGTTTTCCAAGAAAGTACAGTTCTTGAAACCCGGTTTGATTTTACTTTCGAAATCTGTATTTTGAAATAGGAATTTGTCAAAATTATCTTTCGAGAGCGCGATGTTTGTAATAGTCCGCGTTGATACATGACTCATGTCAAGTGCTTTGCTTTGACACGTGAGAGAGTCAAATGATGCTCCAGCAAAAAACTTTGAACTAGAAAACAATAGCGTATTATCTATTGATGCGTTGTCAAAATTTACGGGACCTGTGAACGTGGTACTGTTGAACTGTCCAGCTTGTCTAAATATGGCATTACAAAAATATACATTTCCATGGAAGCTTGATTCACCAAAATTTGCTCCGCCATGAAAAATTGCTTCGTCAAAAACAGCAAGTGAACTCGCTAGTATTTTAGAAAAAAAGGCACCTTTTCTAAATTTTGCCCTAGAGAAGTCAGCAAAGTCATCAAATCTTGAACATTCAAAATATGCACTTTCAAAAAATACAGCATTGTTGAATGATGCCACAAATTTGAATTGAACATTTGGGAAAATCGCATCCATCCTGAATTTTGCACCATCAAAGTACATTGGCATATCGTACTGTGAAAAAAGTGAGATGTTATTCGGGAATACAACACCAGACAAATTGCAAGATTGCATATATCCATTTTCTTTCATGGAACATTTAATTATTATGCCTTCAACTAATTCGTTGAATTTCAGCGCTGAGATTTCTTTGCAAATTGATGGTGCATGGAAAACGCAATACTCCCTCTGCATTCCTCTTGGTGCACGGAAAACTGTTTGTTGTGGTTCGTCCCACCCATACTTATCACATTTGCAGCAGGTCATGTCTCACCTCGAAATCATCGTGTTTCTACACGTAGCCAATACCGTAAGAGCCAGAAAGTGCCGGACCGCTGTGCTGTCCATTGCCTACCTCCGGTACGCATTCCTCAGCGCGATGGCGAAGAACGCGGCCTGGATGGGGATGAGTAGGCGTGTGAAGAGGAGGATGAAGAACTCCGCCGCCCCGTAGATCGGCTTGAACGAACTTGCTTCATCTTTGACGAGCAGAAGGTACTTGAGCAGGGACAGGCAGACCGAGCCGAGGTTCTTGATGTTCTCCCAAGTGGGCAGGGCTGGCCCTTGGATGGCGAAGCCGCCACTATGCACCCCACCCAGGCCCAGCAGCAGCAGACAGAACAGGAGCATCCCGCCCAGCGCCTTCAGCGGTGGCACCCAACGCTCGCCAAATCCGCAGAGCAGCCAGTACAGGCCCAGCCAATGGATGTGCCAGAGTTTCGGGTACCTGAGCTTCACGCCTTCCAGCTTCATCAACTTTTCGCGGTAGTGCCACCAAGAGGTCATTGGCTGATCATGCTCAGACGCTGCTTTTACTTTCAGGCTACGGTAGAGTTCCTCGCATGCCTTGTGATCTGGTTGTTCAACAGTCTCTGGGTAGAGGATGTATGGTTCTTCGCAAATCTTGAACGAAATGGAGTCTGTCTCCATGCTGCTAATGCATATATTCCGAAGTGTAGAAGCCGAAAGTCTGTGCAACCAGACCGAGTTCTTTTCAGACTTAATTTGTAAAAAATCTACCATACATTTGAAATCTGCTTCGACGAAATATGAGCGCTTTGAAAATGTACATCCAGTAAAGTATGTGAGTGAATCAAGTTGTAGAGTTGAGAAGTCCACATCACCTAAAAATATTGTTTTTTCAAAATTTGCTTTTCCCAAAATATGAGCTTTGCTGAATGTTAAATCGTCGTTAAAAGTTGATAGCCTGAATGTAGTATCACCAAGAAATTGTGATCCTGAAAAGTAAACGGATTTGTTAAACGTTACGTGAAAAAAATGCGCCCTTGCAGTAAAATGTGAATGTGAAAAAATTGTATATGATTCGAATGCTGCATTTCCAAATTCGACAACACCATTGAAATTACAATTTGAAAAATCAGCCTGGGAGTGAAATTTTGCAGCGAAAAATATTGAATATTTTGAAAATATTGCCCCAATAAAAGTAACTTCACCAATAAATTGGCAAGATCTGAAGTCAGCCTCACCAGCAAACTGGGCATGATCTAAGTTCAATTCTGGAAGTCGGTCCTCTTGATCAAAGCCACGGAAGGAAATGTCGCCGGGGAAAAGTGTTCCCGATAAAAGACAAGCTTGATCCGCTCCAGCAAGAAAGTTCTGAAGATTTATATGGATGCGCGATTTTACGCGAAAGTTAAAATCTTCGACAGAAATCCCTTTGTTTTCAAGTGGAGCATGGAACAGGCAGTACGCCTTCCCTGCATCATCTTGATATACGGTGGGCTGCGGGTCTTCCCATTTGTGCTCTTCACATTTGCAACAGGGCACGTCTCACCTCAAGGCGTCAGGGTTTTGCGCGCAGCCAATACCGCCACGCAACTATAGGTATCCTTGCGGGAAATTCGCAGGGAAGGCAAGGGCCAGAGAAGCCTGTGCCTACCCCAGCCGCCCAGTCAGGAAGGCAATCACCGACTCCATAATCTGCCGCTCATCGCTCACGTCCAGCGCCAGGTAGGGCCGGGCCGGGATCTTGGAGCCGGGGTGGTGGACCGAGCGGCGGCAGATACCGCCAAAGGCCAGGGCCTTGCCCTTGCGCGCGGTGATGGTGTGGGCGCGGGTGGTGCCGCCCAGCTGCTGGATGGCGGCATAGGCCAGATTGGTGCCCACGGTGGCGCTGGTGGCGTCCGCGCGGCTCTCGATGCTGGCCGCCAGCTGGCCGGTGCGCTGGAAAATCTTACCCGGCCAGGTGCCGGAACGAGCGCGTGAGGCGATGGTGCCGTGGCATGTGCTAACTTACGCAGAGCAAATTATTTCGGGCCCCAGCGGGCAAAATGGCTCTCGCAAAGTCAGCTGAACAGTCTTTGAGAAGACATCTCTTGCTTCACTAATAGTGATTTAGGGGGGGCGGGTCAGCATGACCAGCCATCAAGAAGTATTGACCTTTTGGGGCATGGCTCAATGAACGAATGGCGGAGAGGGTGGGGGTTGTAGCCCTTTCGACGTAACATGCTGATATTTTATTGCTTAACGCCTCAGGTGTTGTGCCAAGGTGTACCAGTTGGGCGGACCAGCAAAGGCTGTCCCCGTGTTCCTGCTTTTTGGCTGAAAGCCAATGCCCTGTCAACGATTATGGACATTCCGGCCTGCCTTGATCTTCGATGTGAATCCCACGATGGGATTCGAACCCAGGTACGGACAATTCCAGGTAAACGAGTTCGTTTAGTCTGCTCGTATGGCCTATTGAGCATTGTGTTGACGTGGCATAGATGGTTATGAGTGAGCGTGGTGCTGGTAAGAATGGTAGGGGCTTTGCGGGACGACATGGAGGAGGGGGAGATGTACGCGTACAAAGAGAGAATTGTTATATTTATTGACATATTGGGGTACAAGAAGATCGTTGGGAATACTGTGAACCCAGATGGTTCAGATAATGCTGATGGGCTAAAGTTGGTTGAGAGTATTCATAAGATCATTGATTATTTTTTAGAGCCTGACGAAGACGAGAAGGTTGAAGCAGATATCCAGATTTCGAAGTTTTCAGACTGTATCGTAATTAGTTTTGATCATACTAGTCAGAGTCAGATATTCTATAGAGTTATTGCTTTGCAGTGGTTGCTTATAAATTTAATTTTTAAAGGTATTTTATGTCGTGGTGGTATCGCTATTGGAAAGGTTTTTCATACACATGCTGCCATTTTTGGTCCTGCACTTGTGAATGCATATCTTCTTGAATCAAAAGCAGCGATTTATCCAAGGATAATTGTCTCCAGAGATATAGTAAATTTGGCAGGTGACTACTGCCGTGATGGGCATTCTCATAGTGAAGAGGTTGCTTATGTGCGCGGTATCCTCGCCAAGGATACTGACGGGATGTATTATGTTGACTACTTCGCATCTGCTCAAAGCGAATTAAATGATCCTGAACTTGATTTTCCTGAATATCTATCGTCGCTGTATCATATTATCTCAAAAGGAATTAAATATAAAGATATATCTGTTCGCATGAAGTACATGTGGATGATGGAAAAATACAATCCGCTGATTAAAAACATCCACTTACGCATTAAGAAAGGATTATACAACCCTTCTGATGCTGAAATAAAGCAAATGTATCTGAACCTGCCTCTGGTCATTTGATTGGTTTGGCTCACGATGCTTTGCTCATGTGCTCGTTCTGCCTGGGGCCTGGACAGGCCTTCTTAGAGGTTGACTCGGCCCAATCTCGACAAAAGGAGGACGAGATGAAATATATGATTACTTCTAGCACAGCGATAGAGTATGGCTCTGCCAAGTGGGAAATTAATCTCCGCGAGAAAAAGTTTGATCTAGGATGTATTGCGGACATTCTTGAGAGCATGCTCTACGGACGAATATTCGCTATCTTTAGTGACGAGTATGAAGAGAAGGGTGAGCCTAGATTCATGGTGATGGCAGAATATCAAGGTGATGTAATCCTTGCTGCCTGTACTTGGCGCGATGATGGCAATACTGTCCGCGTAATTTCATTCAGATCTGCAAGCGAAGCTGAAGAAGAAGCCTATTACGTTGAGGCAGCAGCTTTTCTAGACTCCATAAAATATTAGGATCTCACTCCTGCGTCTCAAGCGATACCGATGTGAATGGGGAGGTCAAGATGTCTTCTCGTAACCGCTCTGGCTCACCTATTCAGTACGGTCTCTTCGACTCCGAGAGCCACTTATTATTGCCCCCGCTGTTTGCCATCGGCGGCAAGATTCTCGGCAGTTCTGTGCGTCAGCTTGCTGTTCCTGCGCAGCAATCCAGTTGCTTGTTGCGTCCCTTCTCAAACCGTCGAGTGAATGGCTACGAAACGACCTTGAGTACTGGAAAATCGCTGAAAATCATTAGCGTCAAGACAACTACAGAGTTTGATTCAGATCTAGTCCTCATAGTTCCCGGTGCGGCAACCCCTTCTCAAATTGTTGAAGCGCTTGAATTAGGCAAGGGCCGTTGGGTTAACGCCGTGCCCCGCGACATCCATGAGTTGGACGCCGATGAGCGCGCCCAACGATTGGCCGCTGTCTCCAACTCCTGGCAGGAGGCAGTACGCTTGCGAGAGGGCTGTCTTGCCGGAAACGGCCAGCCCGCGAGACTCGGATTTAGGCGTCCTCAAGTTGGCGCACTCCATGCTGCCCTTGCTCATGCAACCCGTTCGATCGACCCCGCCACCATCGTCATGCCGACTGGGACAGGCAAAACAGAGACCATGCTCGCTCTCAACGCTTTGCAGCGCTTCGAACGTCTACTGGTAGTGGTCCCGACCGATGCGTTGCGCGAGCAGATAGCAAGCAAATTTGAGACATTCGGCGTGCTCAAGCAACAGCAATGCTTAGATGAATCGGCGCTATTCCCTCTGGTCATGCGCCTTTCCCATATCCCGGCTACCCCGTCGGAAGTTGATGAGATCTTCGACAGCGCTAATGTGATTGTCACAACCATGCCGATCGCAGGTCGCGCAGTGGATTTGGTTCAGGAGCGGATGGCTGCGCGCGCATCGGCGCTGTTCATCGATGAGGCGCATCACATCGGCGCGCCTACCTGGAACCGCTTCCGTGGCCACTTTGTAGAACGGACCCCGCCGCTGCCTATTATTCAGTTTACGGCAACGCCTTTCCGCGAGGACGGGCGACGAGTCGATGGTGAGTTTATCTACACCTACCCGCTCAAGAAAGCCCAGGCAGAAGGATATTTCAAGCCCATCCGTTTTAAGGCGGTATTTGGACTCGACCAAGCTGACGCCGATCAAGAGATTGCAAACACACTCGGTGAGGTCCTGACGGCTGATCTGGCTGTCAACTTCAATCACCTCGCCATGGCACGATGTCAGACAATTGATCGCGCCAAATCTTTGCATCGACTCTATGCGAGTAAATTTCCAGAATTCAATCCAGTTATCGTCCATAGTCAGCAGTCGGTCCGAGACCGCCGTGCCGCTCTCGCGGCGCTTCGGCGATTCGAGAGTCGGATCATCGTCTGCGTCGACATGCTGGGTGAGGGGTTCGATCTCCCTGAACTGAAGATTGCTGGCCTCCACGACCCGCACAAAAGCGTTGCCGTTACCATTCAATTCGTTGGCCGCTTCACTCGGCAGGATCCGCGGCTTGGAGACGCTACGATCATCGCTAATACTGGCTTGGACGACATGGACCGGTCCCTTGCCAAGCTCTACGCCGAAGACGCCGACTGGAACGACTTGGTCGAGGCTATGAGCACAGGGCAGATCGATCGACAGGTCCGGCGCTCCGCTATGTTCAGAGGCTTCGTAGGCAATCTCAGTGACATCCCTTTGCAGACACTTGAGCCGAAAATGAACGCCGTGGTCTATCGCACTAATTGCGAAGCATGGGATCCGTATAAAGCTGAAGACCTATACAATCCAGGCGACTATCTCGGCATGAAAGTCAATCAGTTCCAGCGAGTCGCCATCTTCGTCACCCGTTCCGAGGAACTGGCAGGGTGGACGACAGCGCAGCATGCGATCAACGTAACCTGGGACTTGCACATGCTACACTGGGACCCTGACAAACAACTCCTCTACATCAATAGCTCTGGCAGTGGTCCTCACGACCAGTTGGCGAAGGCCGTCTGCACCGACACTGCGTACCGGGTCCAGGGCGAAGATGTGTTTAGGAGCCTGCACGGATTTAATCGCCTCATCTTGCGCAACCTTGGCCTCACTCACCATCAAGGTCGCGGCGTTCGATATTCAATGTATATGGGCGTCGATGTGGCCGATGGACTCGCCACGGCACAAGCACAATCTAGGATCAAGAATAATGTTTTTGCGACCGGTTTCCTCGGTGGCCTCCCTGCTACACGTGGGTGCTCGACTAAGGGCAAATTCTGGTCGATTTCTCCCGTTCGCGATCTCACGGACTGGGTTGAGTGGTGTGCGGACATTGGTCAAGCAGTGAATGATTCGGGGATCACCACTGACAGTGTCTTTAGATGCGCGATGCGGCCTCGCCAGATCAGTGAACGGCCGTCCGTTCCCCCGGTCGCTATCCATTGGCCTGAGTCGCTAATGACCCAGTTCGAAGAACGGATCGAGATCAACTTTGGCGATCGGGGCGCACCGTTCGCCGAATGCGACATAGAACTGCTGGACAACGAAAGCACCGGACCGCTAAGATTTGCCGTACGTAGTGAAAGGGATGTCGCTGAATTCGAAATTGTGTTTATTGAAGGCGGCGCGAGATATCCACAAATATCAGGGGTACCTACAAGCATCAAAGTCAGTGGCCGTTCAAAAAGTTTGTCAGATTCCTTTGATGATGATTCCCCGCAAATTGATTTTGGGGATGGGTCACTTCTGATTTACAGTCACCTCTTTGCGTTACCAGATGGAGTCACAGTCGAGCCATATCCTGCTGATCGAATCGATGCCTGGGACTGGTCTCAAACCAATATTCGCGTTGAGGCACAAGGCCCAGAAAAGCTTGCTAACTCTGTCCAGAGACACGTGATCGAAATGCTGCTCCGAGACGGTAACACCTACGATATCATATTCGATGATGACGGTAGCGGTGAGATTGCGGATGTTGTCACACTTCGCATTACAGATGGCCTAGTTCAGGTGACACTCCATCACTGCAAATACTCCAGCAGTGATACGCCAGGATCCAGAATCAAGGATCTCTATGAAGTCTGCGGCCAAGCCCAGAAGTCTGCTCGGTGGCGTGATCGTCCTAAGCGTATGTTTATTCATATGTTGCAGCGAGAGAAACGTCGCCTTGATAGAGGCCAAAGCTCTCGCTTTGAGCATGGCACGGCATCCTCTCTCAAGCGTCTAAAAGCAAGCTGGCAAGATTACCGCTATGAGTTCGATGTCCGCATTATACAGCCAGGGCTTTCGAGAGCGGCAATAACAGAAGAAGGACAGCATCTTCTGGCTAGTGTAGAGACTTACCTTCTCGAGACACGTGCGATGCGTTTGAAAGTGATCGCTAGCGCTTGAGAAGTTGTGCAGCGCTTAGGCGGAGACAATCCCAGGAGATGCCGCAACATCATGGAATGGCAGACTGGGGGGGCAGGGGTGGCGGGTGTGGTTGTGTGGGAGAGCAAGATTACAAAACGTCAGCCCCTGGCGCATAGGCTTCAAGTCTTGCTGAGGCGCGTGCGGGTACTGCGGATATTTTAAAGCAAAATTGCGAGCGCCCTTGCATATGTCTTGGCCTCTCGGCTTCCCCCCGTACCCCTCGATGTGCTGGTGCGTCCTCTGTTGCGTGTCCTACGGGGCGTAGTCTGGTGCGTGAAGCGCCCAGTGTGGGGGCAGGCGAACGCGTCAGGACAGCCTGCCGGTGGGCTACTTAGGGCGCGAGGCCTCCGCGTTCAGGACGCGGCACTCTATGTGCTTTCTGCTGATCCTACCACACACCCGCTTATCAGGCGAGCGCTTCAAGGCACTCCCTATCGTGCTGCCCATAAGGTGTACCTTTCGCTACTTGGCGAGCTAGCCCAGGAAGGCCCTGTTCACCGTGTACCATAACCTTATCCAAAATAATGTTGACGCGCGTTCCCAGATTGTCTAAGACATTTCGTGACGCGGCAGGCGCAACACCACCCAGGAGGACAAGGTCATGGCGAACGTAGGATACGTGCGAGTCAGCAGCACGGACCAAAAGACGGACAGGCAGCTTGAGGGCGTGGCTCTGGATGAGAAGTTCGAGGAGAAAGCCAGCGCAGCCGACACAGCTCGGCCACAGCTCCTCCTCTGCATGGCCTACGTGAGGCAGGGAGATACGCTACACGTCCACTCGATAGATCGCCTAGCCAGGAACCTTCAAGACCTCCTGCGCCTCCTGGAGCAGCTCATGGACAAGGGCGTGACGGTTCAGTTCCACAAGGAACACCTGACCTTCTCCGGGCAGGATGATCCCTTCCAGCGGCTCCAGCTCCAGATCATTGGAGCCGTGGCAGAGTTCGAGCGGGCCTTAATCAAAGAACGCCAGCGTGAGGGCATCGCCAAGGCTAAGTCCATGGGCAAGCACCTGGGCAGGGAGCGGAAGCTCACCCCGGAGCTGGAGCGCACGATTAAGACGCGGGCGGATGCTGGCGAGGAGAAGAAGGCCCTGGCCTCAGAGTTTGGAGTCAGTCGGCAGACCCTGTACCGGATTCTGAGCCGAGAACCGAAGAATCGAAATTAGGGTGCCCTTGTATGGCCGCGCGGGCTGTACTGATGTCTGCCGCGACCACGCCGTCATCTCGCGCATGCTGCGCTTGCCCTTGGCTGAACTTCCGAGAATTCCTCGGCTGTTGCCACCTCGGCCAATTCGCCGGTGGTAGATGGCGATGGTACTCACGCCGTCACCTCGTCCAGCCATGCCACTCCGGAGCCCCTCTGCCTCTCGTAGCGCGGAAAGCTCATGCCGCGCCCCCTTTGCCACCCGTGGGCGTCTTTGCACCCCGGCCTTTGGGGGCAACCGCTTCAACGGCCATGGCTGCCTGATCCAGCGCTGCCAGGCTGAAAAGCTTTGTTCTGTATTTTTTCAGTCGGTTGCAGCTATTAGATGTTTCCTAACAACTGAATCCTTTGGCAGTTCGCCTTCCGCAAAGATGCCTTTCAAATGAGCGTAGACTGTGGGCACGCGGATTTGGAACAGCTCTGCAATTTGCTTTTGTGAGAGCCAGAGGGTGCCACCCTCCAGCCGGACCTGGATGACGCTACGGCCATCCTCTGCTGTGCAGAGCAGGAAAGATGCGTCGTCTGTGGCCAGCGGCGCGGGCAGGGATGCTTTTCGTTGCCCAATTTGCCATCTGCCCCCTCGATCATGATCAGGATGTGGTCCGGCATGATCTTCAGGTTGGCATCAACCTCGGAAAGCTGGAGCGGGGCTCATGACAGTACAAGCGACGGTTGAACAGCGGCCTCCTTGCCACTAGCTCATTCAGACCCCTCTCTTTCCACCTTCGCCAAGTTAACCTCCCGACTTAACTCTTGTTTGCCTCAACTTGCACCATGTAACCGTATTCTTAACCTCGGCTTAACCCATGGAGTCAACATGTTAATCAGGCCGTTGCACGAACGCGTTGTTCCTGCTCCGTGCTCTTGTGCCATTCGCCTTGCGGCAGGAACCTGCACCCATCGACGATCTTGAACTTGAGCTGCATCCCGTTCGGGTTGTCCTTGGTTTGCCAGTTCTTGGCTTTGACGATCTTGATCAATCCAGGCTCAAGCGCCAGGTAGAGGCGTGGTTTCTCAAGACTCCTGCCACCGCCCAGGCCGAGGTCGGTTCCCTTGTTCTTCTGCAAGGCAACAATGGCCACAGCCCCGTGCAGCTTGTCGTGGATGGCCTTGAGCTGGCCACCAACGCGATAGAAGTCTTCTGAAATCTCCAGAAAATCGATGATGTTAATAACTCCATGGCCTGGTCGTATCGCGTCTTGGAAGTTGTCGGTGCGTTCCCATGGGTGGAAGGTCCAGGCGTTCAGTGGCAGCCCAAACTTGCTCAAGCGCTTCTTCATTTCTTGAGCCCCCATCTCGGAGTTGAAGTAGTGCACCTGTGTCTTATGCATGTTCATCTGGACCACGTTGAGCAGTAAGGCCGTCTTGCCCGCGTTGGGCTCTCCGGCAACCACGCAGATGTTGCCAGGCATGAGTTCCACCATTTTGTCCAGACCAAAGGGCAGGGTGATGTCCACTGCTGGTTCGTCGGTGGCCAGAAAGTCGATGGCGGCGCACTCGCTTTCAATTTTTCGGAAATGCCCATGGCGGGTGCCCACGCGTTCTATCTTGGATTTATGTATTCTTCTTAAGAGGGCCTGGGAGACGGCTGCACGCTGCCCGCGTGTCGTCAGGCCAGCCCATTGGCAAAGCTCGGTTGACGTAAATATCCCGGTGGCTTGTTCCATAAACTGGTCAACGAGATAGCTCACATCAGTCGTTGACGCTGTTGACGATCCCGAGGCCGTTGTTGACGAGCTGATGACGGGAGTTGATGTTGATGACGCTGTTGATGCTGTTGACGGTGTTGACGTTTTGGCCCTGTTGTTGATGCCGTTGACGTTTTCAGGCTTCCTTGGGTGCTGCTCTCCGGCAGCGAGCCCAGAGGAAAAGGTCTTTGCCGCTTCAGCCGGATTGAGTCCGGCTCGATCCGCAGCATGGAGCAGGGTGCCCTCGGCTTCTGAGCGGTCAATCTGACCGCCAGCAACGAGCTGCCCGATGGAATAGGCCGCGTTGTTGAGCGTCTGATTGCGCGTGCCTATCGGGGCCAGTGCAACGCGCGCAGCCTCAGCCTCAAGAGCTTTTCGCCCATATGGGGTTGTGCCTGCGCTTGGCTCAACCGGGCAGCTTGCTGCTGGCGGGAAGGGGGCGATGAGATCCAAGAGCCATCCGGGGGCCTGAGCAAGGCCTACGCTGTCTGAGGTCCAGACATAGCCTGGTGAGGGTGGCGCGATGACGTAGCCGCCCTCACCTCGAACGTCCAACCCAGGTGCGAGCTTGCTGGCGCTGTTTCTGATTTCTCGGTCCGCTGGCAGGGCGTAGAAGCGATGTTCGCCACCTGAAGCTGTGCGAGTCTGCCAAGAGGGTGGCAGAGGGCTGTGCTTGGCCTCCAGCGCTGCCAGAGAGGCCGGGCCATCCGGCTGGTCGATATCCAGCACGAAGGCGTTGATGTTTTGCCCGGTCGGAAGGCCCACTTGAGCGTCGGGGTACTGAGTCCACCAGGTTGTGATCTGCTCAGGGTCGGCGCTCGCATCTTTGAATCCGTTCTTGGTGATTGGCCGTTTCTCTCTACAGGGGAAGATGTGAAACCCTGTTGAGGCCAGCTCAAGAATATCTTCCAGGGAGCTAATCATGGTGCCTTTCCTGTTCGGCATCGAGCTTGACCTGCAACTGATCGGTCAGCCGGGACATGAACATGCCGATTTCAGAAATCCAGGTCAGGAACCAGCGCAGAGTCCATCTGCGGATATGGGCAGCAACACCTGTTCGTGTGGTGTTTGATGTGGGGGAATGCATGCTTCGGCCTCCCGTTTCATGGCGAGGGTTGCGAACGGACAGCATTGCTGATTGACTGGATCGCCCTGTGCCGGTTTTGGCGGGGAGTCAGCATGCCTCGGTGCCTCAACGCTCAAAGACACTCAAGCGTATTCATTGGCGTTCGTGCATGGTGTCGACGGTGAGCACTTTTCGGGCCGAGACGTACGACTCCAGATCGGCCACGTCATACACGACGCGCTTGCCCAGCTTGGCGTACTTCGGCCCACGGCCTGTGCAACGCCAAACTTCAAGGGTGCCTGCGGAAAGGTTGAGGAAGGTCGCTGCTTCGTGGGTGTTGAGTTTCTTGGTCATGGCGAAGACTCCTTTGTGCCTGGTATGGCTGGTGAAGTCTTCGTGGAATACACCCGGAGAAAAGTTTGTCCATGTGGGCCGAATCGTAAAGGTGGGCCGAATCGTGAAGAAAAATAGGCCGAATCGTGACGATGCGGGCATGGGATGAATAGGCAGTGATTTGCTCTCCGCTGTTGTGAGCAAACGCAAATGTTAGGTGTGAGCTACTTCCGAAGATTTATTCTAAATCAGCTTTGGAAAGTTACTCTTTTTTTCTAGATTTTAGTTCGGATGGGAGCCCCTTCCGGAAAGCTCGAAAAGCTGCTTTGTGTGGCTCGTTGCTTTCTGTGTCTCCCCAAAGTTTTGCCCACATCGTTTGGTGCTGTTTTATGGATTTTGGAACGCCGTTTCTGGCGCATTCCACCGCAAGGGCAACAGCTTTCTCGAGATCCTCAGCCCAACCCTTGGCGGTTTTGTCCCGTTTCGCTTCAGAAGCTTTTGTGGTTTTAAAAACCGGGCTGGCCTCTGGTGCCATGAGGGCAGCGAGTTCTTGTCGCAAAGCTGAGTTTTCCGCTTTGAGAGAGGCATTTTCTTCTGTTAAGGCTTTGAGATTGTTCTCGTGGGATTCCTTTGCCGTAGGATTCGGATCAATTCTGAAGTTATTGTCTTCGTTATCTCTTTCCCATCGCATAAGGTCGTCGTGGATTACGTGGAAGTACGCGAGTTTTTCCACTCCTGGTATTGGCTTGTCAGGGAAGTATTTTAAAAATCCGGACTTCCGATTGTCTAATGCAGCTAGGACATGACGTACGTTGCACCTCCAGCGTCTTGAAAGTCGATCGCAAGCATATCTTTCTGATTGCTTTGAATTGTAGCCAGTTTTCTGGACTTGATCGACAGGAGGTTCTCCACTCTTCCAGCAGTAATCATCATGATCCTCTTCAACCATGATGATATCATGTAAGTTAAAGATAATATTAGATGAAATTAGCGCATTGCGAATAAGGTAATTATTACTTTCGGATTTTGTTTGTAAGTTCGCTACGCATTTGAGTCGCTCTACTTGATGAATCCTACTTCCGTCAGGCTTGATGAGATACTTAACCGAAATATACGCAGGTAGTTTTTTCTCATGAATAATCTGTATCAGTTCGTGTTCTGTGATCCCAGGCCAATGTCGAAAGATATCTTCAACGTAGATAATTTCTGTGAGTTCAGTTATATCCTCAGATACACATGTCGTTTCTGTGAGCTTAGCCTCATCTGACATTGGAAACAAACCGAAGCCCATACCTCACCTCTTTGACTTTTTTCTTGCTACAACTGCTTTGTCAGTAGATAGAGTGGCTCCATTCCTCATGCCTCAGGGGTATTTCTCTTAGCTGCTCTCGGTACTGTCGCCAATGTGGCATGAACTGGTCCATCAGCGTGGAGAAGCGGTCGTTGTGGTGCCGCTCAAGGATATGGACAAGCTCATGGACAAGGATAAACTCCAGGCACTCTGTCGATCTTTTGGCCAGCTCCAGGTTGAGCCAGATGCGGCACGCTTTGGTGCTACAGCTTCCCCATTTCGTCTTCATCTTCTTGACGCCCCAGTCGGACACCTGCACACCTATGATGGGCTGCCATTTTTCCAGAAGCTGTGGGATCAGGTCCTTGAGTTGTGCCCTGTACCATTGGTCTAAGATCTCCCTCCGTTGCTCGGCGTTGGTCTCCGGGCGCACAAAGAGATCAAGGGCGTCGAGGCCTCGAAGGTCGACTTTGGCTGGGCCGTGATGCACATGCACCTGGAGGCGATACCGCTGCCCGAGGAAATAATGGCTCTCGCCGTTCACCATTTCACGCTGTGACTGGCGGGGTTGGCCAGCAAACCTGGCTTTGTGGCGCTTGATCCAGCCGAGCTTGTCGACCACGGCCAGGCGAACAGCTTCATTGCTCACCATGAGGGGCGCAGCCACCCGCACCCTGCCATTGGGCGGATAGACCCCCAGATGCAGGTTCTTGATGTCCTTGCGCACCACCTCCACGGTGATGCCACTGACGAGGATTTTCAGGGACTCAGTAGCCATTCTGATGCTTCACCAACTCAAGGATTTGTTCGGTCTTGGCGTCATCGCGAAGCACGGTCCTAATAGCGAGCAGCACCTGCCGCGTCTTCGTGGGATTGTCCCGCCAACCATCCATGCGACTTTTCAGCACAGCCTCGTCTACGGCGAGGGCAAGCGTCTCGTCTTTGCCCAGGTTGTTGTAGAGCGCCCGTTGGGCTGCCGTCTTAAGGCGTGCCGGGGTGCCTGCGGTATTCTCACCCCGATTCACTGCGGTCTTGGTCAGGGCGGCGATCTTTTTGAGGTACTCCTTGTAACTCCAGGCACCCTGCCGCCGCTGCTCAATCAGCGCATCCAACAGCTTGGACATTTCCTCGTAGTACGCCGGGTCCACGGGCGTTTCATTGATGATGAGCTTGCGGACGTTGTTCTCGATGGTCTCAGCCACCGCTTCCTCGTCTTTCCTGATGCCCTTGGGCAACGCGTCTACCGCTTCGGGGCCACGCTCGACGATGAGCTGGATCAGGCTCATGTCGTCGAAGGCGGATACCTTCTCGCTTTCTTCTGCACGGATGTACGTGTCGATGAGGTGGCGCATGGCCGGTTCGTAGGCCTTGAGGTCAACATAGTCCCCGCTGGCCAGCTTCAGCTCGTCGCGAATCTTGGCGTAATGGTCCACCTCAGCCGTGATTGTTTTGATCTCTTGTGGGGTATATCTCGCCTCGGCCAGCTCGTTGGCTAGGTTGGCGTAGGCGCGCAAAAGCGCGGCGGTGAGCTTGTAGAGCTTGAGGCGCTTGGGCTCGTTGTCCTTGAGCTGCTCGGCGTTGCCCGACTCCTTGGCGCAGAAATAGTGCCTGTAGGCGGCGGAATCCCTCGGGGGCTCCACGGGTTCGCACAACGCCTTGATGGTCTCCCGCGCGGCTTCAAGATCCTCCCGCGCTTTGACCAGACGGTTTTCCAGCAGGCCCTTCACGTCATCCTGGTCAAAGCCGTCCAAAGCCCCGCTGGTGTAGTCCTGCACAGCACCTTCCAGGGGCTTGAACAGGTCTTTGTAGTCGATGATGTAGCCGTACTCTTTGTCTTCGCCGTCCAGCCGGTTGACGCGGCAGATGGCCTGGAACAGGCCATGGTCGCGCATCTGCTTGTCGATGTAGAGGTAGGTTGCGGAGGGCGCGTCGAAGCCGGTCAGCAGCTTGTCCACCACGATGAGCAGCTTCAACTGTCCCGGTTCTTCGACAAACCGTTTCTTGGCCTCTTGCTCGAACCGCTCCACCTTGTTGATGGCGGTCTCAACAGGCTCATTGAACCAGTCCGCCAGCATCTGGGCGTACACGTCATACTTCAGGATGTTGTCTGTCTCGCCCTCGCCAGTGGTTTCCCCTTTGGTGTCTGCCACCGACGGCGCGTAGCTGGTGACGACAGCGCACTTGCCCTTCAGCTCCGTCTTGGCGAAGAGCTCATAAAACTTGCACGCCTCATAGATGCTGCCCGCCACCAGCATGGCGTTGCCGTGCCCATCCATCAGGCGCGGCCTGATGCTCATGTCCAGCAGGATGTCCGCCATGATCTTTTCCAGCCGCGACTGGCTGGAGAGCACCCGCTGCATGGTGCCCCATTTCTGCTTGAGCTGCGCCTTGGCCAGGTCGCTTAAGCCCCTGGTCTTGGCGTCGAACCAGTCATTTACCTTTGTCTGCGAGGTGAGGGACTGGTCGATGTCCCGCGCCTCGTAGCGCAGGTCCAGCACAACGCCCTCGCGCACGGCTTGGTCGAACTTGAAGGTGTGGATGTACCGGCCAAAGATCTCGATGCTCTTCTGCTTGTCCGCCTTGAGCAGCGGCGTGCCGGTGAAGCCGATGAACAGAGCGTTGGGCAGCAGCTTCTTCATGGCCTTGTGCAGGTCGCCGCTTTGGGTGCGGTGGCATTCGTCCACGAAGACATGGATGTCGCCCTTGGCACTGAAGTCCTGCGGCAGTCTCCGGATGGCCTCGATGAAATCCTTGGCCCCCCCGTCGCCTTCAGCCCTTTCGGTGCCGGTGCCGCCGAACTTGTGCACCAGGGAGCAGAGCAGGGTATCTGTGGCCGTGTTCAGCTTCTGCACCAGGTCCGCGCCGCTTCTGGTCCTATAGATCTTCTCCGCAACGCCTGTGAACACCTGCTCGATCTGCACGTCGAGTTCGGTGCGGTCGGTGATGATGAGCACCCGCGCGTCCGTTCTGTTTCCCAGTATCCACTTGGCCAGCCAGACCATGGTGAGCGACTTGCCGCTGCCCTGGGTGTGCCAGATGATGCCGCCCTCGCGACGGCGGACGGACTCCTGCGCCGCTTTGACGCCGAAATATTGGTTTTGGCGGCAGATCTTCTTCGTGCCCGCGTCGAACACCACAAAGTCGTGGATGAGCTCCAGCAGGCGGGCCTTGGTGCAGACCTGGAGCAGGTGGCGGTCCAGCAGGTTCGGCTCGCTGGCGTAGTCGCCCTCGTCCTCCACCCACTTCAGGGAATACTTCTCCGGCGTCTCGATGGTGGCGTAGCGCAGGCCCTCGGAGTCGTTGCCCGCCATCACCCACTGCATGGTGGAGAAAAAGGGCTGGATGAACATCGGCTTCTGGTTGTCCAGGTTCTGGCGGATGCCTTCGGACATGGACACCGTGGAGCGCTTGAGCTCCAGCACGGCCAGGGCGATGCCGTTCACGTACAGCACGATGTCCGGGCGCTTGGTGTTGGCCTTGGCGTCCACGCCCTTCACCGTCACCTCTTCGGCGATGGCGAAGTGGTTCGCCTCGGGGTGCTTCCAGTCGATGAGCCAGACTGTTTGCGTGTTCTGCCCCGCGCCGGGCAGCACCTTCACTCCATAGCGCAGGAGTTCGTACACCGCGCGGTTGCGGTCGTAGAGGGGCTTGCTGGTGTCCCCGGCGGTCCTGGTCAGCGCGGTGAGCGCCCGGTTGATGAGCCCCGCGTCCACGCCCTGCCGGGTGAGCCAGGGCCGCAGCAGGTGCTCCTCAATGTTCCGGTTGTCGGGCCGATCCTTCCAGTTGCCGAGGAAGTCGTACTCCAGCCGGTCGCGGAACAGGGCGATGACGCGCTGCTGGGTCTTCTGCTCGATCTGGCCGACGGTGCCCATGGCTACCCCTCAAGTTGCGGAATGGCGCGTCTCATGAATTCATCGAACAAGGGAACTGTGAACGTCATATCCCCGTGTGCAGGGCTATAGACCATTCCTTTCTTTATGAGGTTGGCCCGAACCGGGCCGAGGGTTGTTATCTTTACGCCGAGGATATCGGCGATATCCGCAGTTCGGTATGGGCCTGCGCCAAGCTCCGCCATGGCGCGCAGATACCGTTTTTCACGGGGTGTGAGGCGATCAAAACGCACCCGAAAGAAATTTTCATCCAGGCGCTTGATCACCACGTCCGTTGTTTCGCGGACATCATGGAGGCTGATCGGCGATGACTGCGCATGGTTCCACGATTGGTAGCCCCATTCCTGAAGAAAATATGGGTACCCCTTGGTTAACCGAAAGACCTCGTCCAAGGCGGCGGAATCGATAGATTCGCCCGCACCCTCGATCGGTTCTCGAAGCGCCTTGGCTGCATCAGGCGGGCTGAGCGGTCCAACATCAGGAAAGCTGAACAGCCTTTCGGCATATGATTTTGACTCTCCCGCCAGTCCTGGGAGGATGGGCAGGCCCGCGCCAAGCAACACCAAGGGAAGCTGGCGCTGCTGCATCTTGTGCATGGCCATGATCAAGGCGCTGAGTTCCGACGAGCTGAAATACTGGATCTCGTCGATGAGGATGGCGACGGCGGTTTTGCGCTCTTCGGCAGCCTCGGCAACCGCGCAAAAGAGGTTGGGAAGATCGATCTCCAGGTCGCCGCTGTCGGCAGCGCCCTGTTCCGGATCGATGTCCAGGCCAAACTCGACTTCACCAACAGTCACCTTGATTCCGCCGATGAAGCTCTTGAGGACTGCAATGCCTCGGCGGACCTTGTTGCCCACCCCTGCGATCCTGTCCAGGTCGAACAGCAGGCGGCGCAGATGTGGCACGAGGAGCACGGCCAGGGACTTGTTCTCATGGGCTTCGACCAGGATGGTTCGATACCCTTGGCTTTGAGCCATGCGCTCCATCTCATTCAGCAGCACCGTTTTGCCTACGCCGCGCAGGCCGGTTATGAGGAGGCTTTTTTCCGGCCGCTTTGCCAGCATCCGGCCGAACAGCACCATGGCCTGTTCCAAAATGACTTCGCGACCCGCCAGTTCCGGCGGTGGGGAACCAGCTCCAGGCGAAAAAGGATTTCTGATTTTATCCATGTTGCTGCTCACTTGTCTGAAGTATACAAAACTATTCGCTAGCGACCGTATAAATACGAATAATTTGCTATAAGCTCCTTGCGTGCGTCAGGCAAGCCCCGCTCAGACGAGGCGTATGCGCCCGGTCAAAAGCTCCTGCATCATGCCCTGCTTGAGGGCGCGGGTCTTGTCGCGCCGGGCTTCCAGCGCCTCAATCTCGGCGTCCATGTCGGTCAGGACGGCGGCGATGGCGGTTTGCTCATCGTGTTTTGGGAAACTTGTCTCTATCCCTTCAATTGTAGAGGCGTTTAGGCTCGGCACGCCAGAAGCCTCGTTGTAGCTCTTCCAGTTGATGGTATTAAACTTGTAGAAGATGAATTTTGGTGATGCTGTGTCACAAATTTCTGTGAAGAACAGCGTGTCGATGGTCCAAAATGGGGCCTCCACAAATTGTGGGGCATCAATGGTTCCCTTCCTTCCGATTAGAACGGAGGGCTTGCCGTAGAGAGCTTGGTTTGTGCGGCCAATTTCGCCTCCTGTAGCAAGAATGGGGTACATCCCATCACGGGCAACTACTTGATGCTGGCTTTTGCCATGACGCACTTTCAGGACATCCCCCAACTTCTTCTCCTCCCACTCTCCGCTAAACCCCGGCAGCCGCCTCTTGCCTGTGAGAAGCTGCTGCATGGCGGCCTGTTTGAGGTCGCGCTTCTTGGCGAGGAGCTGGTCGAGCTTGGCGAGCAGGGCGTCCACATCCGAGAGCGCGGCGGCGATGGCGCGCTGTTCTTTCGGCAAGGGAAGTGGAACCAGCATTTTGGCAATCATCTCTCGACGGACCGAGTCAACAGAGGACTTGGCGGTCATCTGCATGATCCGCGAATAAAAGTTGTTGCTAAAATATAGGTAGAAATAGAAGCCGTCTAACCTGTCACTGAAATCGCTGATCTTGTATACGCGCTGATGAAAATCAAACTTACCGTTGATGTAGTGGAAAATCTTCCCGGTGCCGACACCATCGCCAGCAGTCAGCACAGCTTCGCCATCAAATGTGTAGCTGTTAATGTGCTCAACTGTGGATGATCTTACAAAGAAAGGATATGCGCCGTCCGCAACTCGGTCTTGGGTGTTCTTTTTGCCTGTTGTAATCGAAGCAAGGTTGACGATGGTGTCAACGTCCCAATCCTCCGGAATCACCCCCACCTCGGTGCGCTTGTAGCCCGGTTTCAGTTCCACGCGAACCCCATCTTTTTCAGATGTGCGTCCACACGAGCGGCCAGGGTTTCTACTTCTTCGGCCAGCCTGGGCAGCGGGGTGGCATAGCGTTCGGCCAACTGGCGAATGCGCCCGGTGAGCGCCTGGCTCACGCGGTCCAGCTCGCCCTGCACTGCGGCGGCCAGGGTGGCCAGCCACTTGTCATCCACCACCAGCGCCTTCACCTCGGCCTCGCTGAGCTGCCCATACTTGGCCGCCACCTTGGCCTCCAGCGCCTTCTGCGCTTCCTTCCCCTTCTTGCTGGCGGCGGCTTCTTTCTCCAGCAGAGCCTGGTACGCCTCCAGAACCGCGCACTCGTCGGCCAGGCTCTTGTCGTGCCTGATCTCCTTGAGCCGGGCAGTCACGTTGGCCTTGGCGATTTTGCCGTCCTCAATGACGGGATCAAGCAAGCCGTCTTCTCCGCTGTGCTCTTCCTGCATCTCGTCCATCTGCTGCTCAAGGGCGGCGGCCTGGGCTTCCAGCTTTTCCACGGCAGCCTGCTCACTGGGGAAATACCGGGCGATCATCAAAGCAGGCGGGACGATGTCCGCCTTGTAACGCTTCTTGCTGAACACGAAGTCATGCGGCTCATGGTAGGTCGCCTTCCCCTCCTTGCTCAGCGCGGGGATGAGCTGCCGCACCACGGTTGCCGCAGACCAGCCATCAGACGCGAGCAGGTACACATCGTCCTGCATGGGCTCGGCCCAGTAGTCCATGAGGTGCTGGTACACGTCATAGGCGTCGATGAGCGGGGTGGGGAGGAAGGATTCAAGCAGGGCCTCGGACAGGGGGCCGATGAGCGCCTTGGGCCGGTCGCCCTGCGTGATGTCCATGAGCAGCGGCCTGTGGACCTGCTGCCAGGCCGCGAACTGGCGCGTCACCTGTTCATTGAAGGCGGTGAATTCCGCATGGCCGAAGATCCTGGCCTTGATCTGGCTGGCCTCGACCTTGAGCTGGCTGTAGCCGGGGCGGTCGGCGTCTTCGAACAGCTCGCGGCGCAGGGTGGGGAACACCTGCCAGTACGCGGCCAGGCCGTCGATGTCCCGGTTGGGGATGCCGCCCTTCAGGTGCGCCTCAATGTCCTGCAAGTCCTCGGGTTCGGTGCTGTCGATGTAGCGCGGCAGGTTGAGGTTGAAGTCATTGGCCTCGATTTCCGCCAGCGGCACCATGCGCGAGTATTTGGAAAGCTCCACCTGCCGGGTGAAGGTGTCCACGATCTTGTGGATGTCCTGGGCGCGCAGGCGGTTCTTGTTGCCGTCCTTGATGAAGCCCTTGCTGGCGTCGATCATGAAGATGCCCCGGCGGCCCGAAGCCTTTTCCTTGTCCAGCACCAGAATACAGGCCGGGATGCCCGTGCCGTAGAACAGGTTGGCGGGCAGGCCGATGATGCCCTTGATGAAGCCCTGCCGGACGATGCGGGTACGGATGCCAGCTTCTGCGCCGCCCCGGAACAGCACGCCGTGGGGCAGAATCACCGCCGCCTTGCCGGTGCTCTTCATGCTCTTGAGCATGTGCAGCAGGAAGGCGAAGTCACCATTTTTGTCGGGCGGGATGCCATACTCGAAGCGGCCATAGTGGTCGTGGGCGGCAATGAGGCCATTGGTCCAGTTCTTGTTGGAGAATGGCGGATTGGCCACCACGAAGTCGAAGGTCTTGAGGCCGCCGTCCGGGTTCTTGAAATACGGCGCGGCCAGGGTGTTGCCTTGCTGGATGTCCGCTGTGGCGCAGTCGTGCAGCACCATGTTCATGCGCGCCAGGGCCGAGGTGGCGTTGTCATTCTCCTGGCCGTAGATGGCGAGGTTCCAGCCGGTGCGGCTCAACGCCTCGTCGTGGGCCTTGAGTAATAGCGAGCCGGAGCCGCAGGTGGGGTCATAGATGGTCAGCGTGTTGTCGCGGGCCGCGCCCAGCTCGATGACCATGGAGATGACGCGGGAGACTTCCGCAGGGGTGTAAAACTGCCCCTTGCTCTTGCCGGACTCTGTGGCGAATTTGCGCATCAAAAATTCGTAGGCGTCGCCCAGCAGGTCGTCGCCATCGGCTCGGTTGCGGCCAAAGTCCAGCCCCTGGAAAATGCCCACGAGCTTGGTCAGCCGGTCCACCTTATCCGGCCCCTTGCCGAGCTTCTCGTCGGAGTCGAAGTCGGCGGCCTTGTCGATGGCGCCCTTGAGGCTCGTGTTGGCATCAGCCAGCCTGCCGATGAGCTTGTTGATCTTGTCCCCGATCTCCTTGTCGTTTTTCAGCGCCACCATGTCGGCAAAGCTGCCGTCCTGGGGCACGATGATCAAGGGGTCTGGGTGATTGGCGTACTTGTCGGAGACGTATTTGATGAAGAGCAGCACCAGCACATAGTCCTTGTACTGGCTGGCATCCATGCCGCCGCGCAGCTCGTCGCAGGATTGCCAGAGGGAGGAGTAGAGTTCTGATTTTTTGAGTGCCATTGGGGGGCGCAAGTCCTTATCGAGTTTGTTGATTGTCGTGTGACAGGTTGCACGCCTCACGGGCGCATGGCTGGCCGGGGGCGTACCTCTGTGGCGATGCGGCACGCGGAAAGCCTGTCATGGTGAGTCTGTAGAACGAGCCCCATGTTATGTCAAACATGCTAATGGGTTCGGATTTAAACCTATCTGATGCGCTCCAGCTTGTGCTTGGCAACCGGCTGGGCCGCTGCCTGAATGAGCTCCGCCGCGAGATTTCCTGCTTCCTTGATCGTGTCCGGCAGGAACTGCCCGTAGCGCTTGGTCATGGCCGCGCTCTTGTGGGTCAGCAGCTCGCCTATCATGTCCAGCGTCACCTTGCCGGAGTTGGCCAGGGTGACGGCGTAGTGGTGGCGCAGGCCGTGGAAGATGCGGAATTCCTTGGGCAGGTCTGCCGCCAGCTTGATGCGGTCCACGGCGTTGGAGTCCGTGCGCAGCCCCCCGCCCTTGCCGGGGAAGACATAGGGACTGCCGGGAAAGCGCTCGTCGCGCCATGCTGTCTGGGCCTTCAATATGTCACAGGCGACAGGATTCATGGGCACGGAGACGGTCTTGCCGCCCTTGGGGGAGCGGAGGGTGATGAACCCGGCGTGGAAGTCCAGGTCGCGGTCCTGGAGCTTGAATATCTCTCCCCGGCGCATTCCGGTAAACATGGCCAGCTTGAGCATGCGCGGCACCTCTTGCGTGGGCCACTGCTCAAGCACCTGGAGGAGACGTGCGGCCTCCTCACGGGCCAGGTACTCCACCACCTCGTTGTCCTTGCGGGGCATCTTGATGACGAATGCGAGGGGAGGGCAGTAACCCGTGCGGGCACCAAAATTTACGATACGGCGCAGGAGTTCCAGGGCGTTCCAGACCGTGGCAGCAGCGTGGCCTTGCATGGCGCGCTTGACCCTGGTGATATCAAGCTCTGACAGCCTGCCTGCCGGGAGCTCGCCCACCAGGGGCAGGAGGTGTTTCTCCCAACGGTTGCGGTCCGTGGTCAGACCCTTGAGACTGTCCCCTTTCGAATGAAAGTACGCCTCGGCGATTTCAGCGACAGCCCGGTTCTTCGCCCGGTTTTCGCACTGAATTTCCTTGGATGTTTTAACCTCTTCGCCGTGGCGAATCTGTTTCATGCGATTGGCGCGCAGCTCCGCCGCAACCTGCGGGGTGTAGCCCTCGGACTTCCAGCCGACCTTCTCCCAAAGCTTTTTCCCATCAACCTTGAAAGTGATGTAGAGGCAGGTGTCCGGCTTGCCCTGGAATTTTTGGTCCGCGCTTTCGTAGTCATAAACTCCGGGCCATCTCTTGGAGTCAACACGTTTGCGCTGGCCGGTATTTGCTGCCACAAGCCGCTCCTTGATGCGTCGTTTTTCAGAAATCCTTGGTGAGCGCCATTTTTGGGGCAAATCCTTGCTACCCTATTGCTACCCTAACGCTTAAAAATGGCTAAAAATCGTTAAACACAGTACGGGTTGGCTACCCGATGTGTGTGCAATTAGTCAAGCGTAATAAAAGGATTTTATGCTCAGTTAAGCTGGGTAGAAAAAGGGTAGCAAAGTAAGGTATTCGGGCTCATAACCCGAAGGTCGTAGGTTCAAATCCTGCCCCCGCTACCAAGAAGATCAAGGGCTTACGGTGTAAATCGTAAGCCCTTTTTCTATGGGCAAAATCATTCCCACCATTATTCCCACCAGAGCGTCAAATCCATCATAAGAGTGCGAACCTTGGAGACCTCGTGATCATGGTGCGCGTGTTCGCAACGCATAGGCCAGGGGTTCAATCCCCCTCGTCTCCACCAAAGAAAACAACGGGTTACAGCAAGAGCGCTGGAGCCCGTTTTTCTTTTTGCTACCCTATTGCTACCGGCTGCGTTTGTGGTTCCCCTTGAGTGCGCCAGATATACGGAATGGGGGGGCAGGGGGCCGGAGGTTCAACTCATCTCGTCTCGACAAAAAAATCCAATGGTTACAGGTAGAATCTGTAACCCATTTCCCTTCGCCTTGTAAGATTGTGCCGGATTTGTGCCGGAATCTAAGATGGCGGCACAGTTGCGGCTGGTATCTCGGAGCAAATGTGGCGCTTGTTTGCTTGTAAGGTCAAGAGCGCTAATACTTTTGAAAGATCTTTCGCTAACGGCTAGCAATTTGTCTGTGCTCGCGCTAGATAGGACTCGGATTTGCTGCAAAGTTCAAGTTGTGAATGGTTCAACGCTGGGAGAAAGAGCGAATGAGAATATCTAAAGCCAAGATTATAAACTTCCGCCTTCTCGAAAACGTAGAGATATCTTTCGAGTCGCTCTCAACTGTCATCGTTGGGCGCAATAACAGCGGAAAGACGTCTCTCACAGAGGTGTTCGACCGGCTGATAGGCACCAAGATCGGACAGTTTAAGCTTGAGGACTTTTCAGCCAGTGCGCGGCCCAAATTTCTCAACGCCAAAAGGCTCAAAGACGACGACGTGTCCCCTGAAGAGGTGATCGAGGCGCTCCCGGTAATATCTGTCACCCTGACGCTTGACTATGATCCTGCCGCACTTGACCTTGGACCGCTTTCGGCTTTCATTATCGACCTTGATCCTGAGTGCACCGAGGTTATGATCAGGTTTGACTATCGCGCGAGTATCGCCACGCTTGACGATTTATTCCTTCCCTCAACATCTGGGGGGGGAGGTGATGCTCAGATATTCCGGGGTCTCAGGGATTCACTTCCGAAGGCCTATTCGCTGCACTCTATTGCGGTTGACCCAACAGACCCATCAAACGAACGTGAGCTGGAACAGAAGCATGTCTCAGCTCTGTTTCAATACGGCTTTGTAGGAGCGCAGCGCGCCTTGGACCAATCAAAGAAGGGTGACCCTTACGTTCTCGGGAAACTGCTTGAAATTCTTTTCCAAACAGCGTCAACGTCAACGGCGGCACTGGGCGACCAGAATATCGCGGCGGATCTCAAAGCTGCAGTGGGAATGGTGGAAAAGGAGATTCAGGCAGGGTTCAACGAGAAGCTCAAAGAGCTGCTTCCGACATTTAGTAAGTTTGGTTACCCAGGCCTGAGCGATCCGGAACTGAGGACTGAGACAGCTCTTAATGTAGAGGGTTTGCTGTCGGAGCATACAAAGGTCTTTTACACCGGCTCCCATGGCGTTCATTTACCGGAAGGCTATAACGGGCTAGGTGCGAGGAACCTAATCTATATTCTCCTACAGCTTATGACATTTCATAAAGCCTACCGGGCGTGCCCCACGCTCCCGGGAGTGCATTTGATTTTTATTGAGGAGCCCGAGGCGCATCTGCATCCACAAATGCAGGAGGTATTCATCAATCAGTTGGCAGACGCTGTCGCGACCTTCTCGAAGGATTATTCCGAGGGACCAGTCTGGCAGGTTCAGTTTGTTGTGTCGACCCATTCGTCTCACCTGGCAAACGCAGCGAGTTTTGAATCAATTCGGTACTTCTTGACCAATCCGTCTCACGATAAAATGGCGCGACATACTCAGGTAAAGGATTTTAGGCGTGGGATGAGCTCAATCCCCCCTGAGGATGTTGATTTCCTCCATCAGTACATGACCTTAACAAAATGTGATCTCTACTTTGCAGACAAAGTAATCCTGATTGAAGGAACGACGGAGCGGATTTTGATGCCACGTATTTGCCAGATTATGGATGAAACTCTACCTGCTGGTTCCAAGTTGACAGAGCAATACCTTACAGTGGTCGAGGTAGGGGGGGCAAACGCGAACACTTTCTACAAACTTCTAGATTTCCTCGAGTTGAAGACCCTTGTCATTACCGATCTTGATGCCGTCGTATTTAGCGAAGAATCTAGGAGATGGGTAAAGTGTCCATATTCACAAGGTGTCCGGACCTGTAATCCAGCAATCAAAAAATGGTTTGATGTGCCCGAGGGGGAGCAGATCACTCTCGAAAAACTCGCAGCGAAGACTCCCTCAGACAAGGTTGTGGGGTATCGAAGAATCGCCTACCAAATCCCTGAAGAGAACTCGAGCTATTGCGCTAGAAGTTATGAGGATGCGATGATTCTAGCTAATCCTGAACTTTTCAAACCAATTGCAGGGACGCATTGGGGGGATGAGTCTTGGCTGCAAGCGCAGGACATGCCGAAAACAGAGACCGCTCTCCATTATGGAATAAAAGTGCCAGCCTGGAAGGTGCCATTATATATTAAAGAAGGGCTCGTCTGGCTTTCAGCGCCACCATGTTCACCAACACCGCTTCCAAAAGAAACTGGGGGCGCTGGAACAAATGCCTAGTACGCTCTTAAACCCCGCCGAGGTTGCTGCTAATACTGCGCAGCTGCATGTAAATGCGTGTATCGACGCCAGACAAAATTTTCGGTTAGAGGCCGGTGCCGGTGCTGGGAAGACATATTCACTGGTAAAGGCTTTGAAACGACTTATAACTGATCATGGCAATATATATATTAAGAATGGGCAGAAAGTAGCATGCATTACATACACACAAGTCGCGCGGGATGAAATAATAAAGGAAATCGACGGCCATCCTGCTATCGTTGTAGAAACGATACATTCTTTTTGCTGGGGATTTATGTCCCGTTTTCAAAGCCAACTTCGTGCATTGATACCGAAAATACAACGTAACACGGAGAAGGTGGAAGAGGTCGGTGGGTTAGGTTCCCGCGCTGTCGAGTATAACCTTGGATTTTTCGGAATAGATGAAGACAAAGTTACAATAAGCCATGACGATGTTCCACAGCTCATGGCAAAGTTGATGGATCTAAGAAAGTTTAGGCAGCAGTTCACAAGTTCGTACCCCGTTTTGCTCATTGATGAGTATCAAGATACAGACAAGGATTTCGCAGGAGCAGTGGCCAAACACTTCTTTGAAGGTGGAGAGGGGCCGCTTGTCGGTCTGTTCGGTGATCATTGGCAAACCATCTATCGGGATGATTTCGGATTTGCAGAGTACGCGAACGTCAAAGGCATAAATAAGGGAGCAAACTTTCGCTCCGTGCCGGCAGTGGTCAACGTACTTAATAGGCTCAGGCCAGAATTGTTCCAGGTTGTAAAAGATCCGGAAGCAATTGGTGAGGCGCGAGTGTTTCATACTAATGCGTACGTCGGCGATCGCACGGATGACACGCACTCGAAAGAGGATCTTTTCGCACCTGTCGCCCAGGAGCACCTTGCTGCGCTTAGAGCACGATTAACGGCAGACGGTTGGGACTTCTCGCCGACAACTACTAAGATCTTGATGCTGACCCATGTGGCCTTGGCGGAGGAGCAGGGCTACCCCGGCATAGTCGAAGTCTTTAAGAAACGGAAAGAAGCGTTTGCCAAGAAGGAAGATAGTACAATTGCCTTTTTAGTGGACACTCTCGAACCCATGTACCGGGCTTATGAAAGTGGCCGTTACGGAGAGATGTTTCACATCTTAGGAAAATTTCAGCCTATCAGAAGCCATGCGGAGAAGGAGGCATGGAGGACTGATATGTTTGCATTGGGGCGGCTTCGTTTAAGTGGGACTGTCGGAAACGTCCTTGATCACCTGAAGACAACTCGACGCCCAAGGTTGCCTGCCCGCGTCTCCCGGCGTGAAGATGAGCTTCTAGCTTTCGATCGGGACAGCACGGGGGAAGAAGAATCATCAAGCCTTAAGAGGCACCGTGGCCTCAGGGCTATCCCTTATCCAGAGATCGTTAAGCTAACGGAATTTATCGAAGGATCAACCCCTTTTGCCACACAGCATAGCGTGAAAGGGGCGGAATTTGAGAATGTACTAGTAGTTCTTGCGGGCGGATGGAATCATTATAATTGGCCGAGAATGCTAGATGCCATGCACACGAGAGAAATCACCCCAAAAAATGAGAAGGGTTTTTACCGGTCGCGTAACCTCTTTTATGTCGTTCTCTCACGACCGAAGAAACGGCTAGCAGTGCTTTTGACACAGCGCTTGTCCAGCAATGCACTGAAAACACTTGAGGCGCTTTTCGGACCTGAAAACGTTCATTCACTAACCCTATGAGGTTCTATTGGGGCCCGGTTGATCGTCCGGTCCTGCCGTTGACGTTGATCATATTCTTGGAGGTCGCCGTCCCCAAGCTGGATATATTGTGAACTGCTACATGCCGGATAATGCAAGGCAATGCGTGTCACATTCAGGGCATGGGAATGGCAAATATGTGACGAAACTGACGGTTGTAGCGAATCAGACGGATAGACCTGCCCAGGCGAAGGGGACATTGTTTAGCTAGAGAACGGCAATGCTGAAAGGGAGAGCACACGACTCAATGAGTTGAGCTGGGTCCGCGAGGTATCAATGAGAGTTCCAGAAAGTGTTGTTAGGGATAAGCTCTCTGAAAAACTTGAGATTATTGAGCGTGGCCTCGAGCGTCTTGATGTCGAGCACTATTTGCCAAACCGCAGTGGTGCAAATGGATTTGTTGATATTTTGGCGCGCGATAGATTTGGCGTTTTGGTCCTAGTTGAATTGAAAAAATCAGATTCATCAGCTCGCCAAGCTATTCATGAACTATTTAAGTATGTAGCATTGATTGGTCAGAATTACGGGCTCAGCAAAGACCGGCTGAGGTGTATTGTTGTCTCAACCCGCTGGCATGAGCTTGCTGTCCCGTTTTTTGAATATCAGCGATCAGTTGGCTACGATGTTATGGGAATTGCGTTGACAATTGACGCCGAGGGATGCCCTGTCTCAGCCGTGACAGTCTCCAGTGATGGACTTCATTGCTGTGGAGAGAGGATTTCGCCATACCATAGAGCCATTTGTTTCAATGATATAGATTCTAGAGAGAAGTTTGTTCTTGAGACATCAACAAAAATGATGAAGGCTGGCGTGAATGATTTTATTAGAATAATGCTAACGTATTGTGGGGATGACTGCCGGATTATCAACAGACATTGTGACTATGTCGTAGTTGCAAAATTTTCTGAAAATGAAAAAGATATTGTAATAAGGCAAAACATAATACCAGTCGGTGGCTACGAAGACAATGAGGATAGCGAATGGGCTGTAGAGGAGTTCTTGCTTGGCCACATGCCAGTGTATGCAAGCGTTAGGTATGATGATGCGAGTTTTTCAACGGGGGCGAAGTTCGTAGGGATGTTGAACTCGGGCTGGGTGGTTGAGCGATGCATACGTTATGGGAACAAATTCCCAGAAGGGATTTTTTCTGATGAAGACATGATAATTGAAGTCTCAGCAGTTGAAACAATTAATGACATTTTTTTTAGATGCATCGCTAGCCCAAAGAATATTGAAAGGTGGGGTATAGTTTTAAGAAGAATTCCGGCAGCGACTGTAGCGATGCCAAATTGTTCTGAGTTTATTCGTGCCTATTTAACAAACTTAAGTAACACTTCGCCAGAATCAAGTGCAAGTATTTCTATCTACAATCCAGGCAATATTGTCATGGGTATAGTTATGTGCGTTTTGTATGGTGATCTCCGTGCGATACCTAGCATCATGATTACAGAGTCAAGCACTCTTGGAGAACCAGTATCCGTATTGCACGGGACATTGTTTTGGAATGGTTCAGACTTAAAATTGTCGCCGCAAGAAATATTTACAGCTGTCGTTAGCTCTGACATTTGGACGTGGAGACTTGCCCAAACGCTAAACGAAGTCTGCATGTATGAAGAGTCGTTTCTGAATGTCTTTGGGCTAAGCTATAAATTTGTTGTGCTTCCAGAAGAGGTCGGCAGCAACGAATGTATTGGCGTTACGTTAGAAGGCTTAGGTATTCGTAAAGTTCGGATACCCAGAGATTCTTTGCAAAATGTCATTTGTTTTATCACGCACAATTGGAATTCTATTTGCGATCTTGTCGACCATGTGCTTGCGGATACTCATGGCATTGATCCATTGGAGCGACAAATTTTAGCGACGTCTTCTCCTTTTGGCGAGCGAAAATATTGGATGAGCGATGTTACCCCGTGCTGTATTTGCGGACGTGTCTTTGTGTCCGTATTCTTTGATACTCGAATCCCTCATGCAAATGGGGCTTGGGGCCTATTATGTAGGCATTGTTTTACGTTTGGAGCTTGTCGCATCGGTTTGGGATACGGTCAGAGATATGATATTCAGCCGAATGGGCAGTGGCTATTGACCGCTGGCGATTTGTAGGGACCAGCAGTTTCAATCATGTAACTGTGTGACTCCAGAACGTTAGGTGCTCGTTCATGTTTTAGATATATATTGTATGCTTGTTCAGTATTTGCCAAGCTCACTACCTGGGAGTTATACTACGGATTGAGTCGCTGTGCGTCACCTGGTGGGCAACTAAACTCTTCTTGTGCTATAGATTATGTTGAATGAGGTGTATTTGATTTGGAGTCAGCAATTCATTCTCTGGCAATGAGTCTTTAATCCGCTTACGAATACAGTTGGGGAGTTGCCCTTTAATTGTCGCATTCGTTATTGCTTTTTCATCAAAAGATTGTGGACTAGACGTATCGATGTAAGAGGTGTGATTGAGATACTCAAGTTCAAGCCTTCCTAAGATTGGTATTTGTGTCGTCTCCGGTGCGGAGTATCGTTTATCGGTGTTGATGTAGAAATAGACGCCTGCAACCGGGCAAATACAAAGAATGTATTTGTCATGAGGAACAGAGGGGAGATACCTTTCAGGTATGAGAGCGACGTCACCCGAGGTCATGGACTCGCTCAGAAAACAAGCGTTTGCGATGTTTCTTCAATGAATTTTATAAGCTGCTCACGGTTTGTGATTTTTTCGTCGATGATTAGATTGTAATCCATGTACTCATTGAGCTGCGCTTCACGCCATGATTTCTCTTCGTGAGTCAATTTGCAAAGCTCATCAAAGGACTTTTTCGCGCAGTGAGATATCGCTGCATCTAAACATCTTAGGTCCGATTTTGAGAGGAAAGAAAGGTCTGGCTCTCTCCTCGCGGCCACTGTTGGCGGTACTTCTTGGATTTTTTCAAGCGACATCGATGCTAGCGTTCTTTCCTCGTTTGTAAGGAACTCGCTTTGCTTCAGAAAGTCATAGGCCTTTGTGCCTACGGGCCCACAATCCATTTTCTTGTAGCTGTCTCCGGTGACTGGTCGTCCAAGCTGCTCAAGGTGCTGCTTGTCTGCGTAAAACAGTACCTTCAGAATATGGTGGTAGTCACGTTCTTCTGCTTTGCTGGCGACATAGACGACGGCTTCAAGGATTTTTCGGGCATTAGGTCTGTAGGTGATTCCCATATGGGCCTCCCCAGGTAGGTCAGTGGCATATTTTTTCTTAACTAACTACTTTTCGGACAAGAGGCAAGTTGGCCCTAGAGGGGAAGCTGATTTGAGTGATTTGGTATAGCTGACCTGCCTTCCTCTTTTCGGGCCAGTGGAAACCTGAGAAAAGAGCCATTCGTTTGGACTTGTTTTCGTGGGTGGGGTGGGTAGGTCCGATTATTGATTGCCTCGTAAAGCTCGACACCATCCGCGTTCATACTCGCCTTGCTGATGTGCTTGGGCAGAAATGGGGGGATGTCGCTAAAAGCTGTCTCGATAAACAAATGGTTGACATTCTAGCTTGTTGAAATTTCTTCTACACCGCTTATCTGTTTTCTACACCGCCTTTGGGCTTTTCTACACCGCAATTTTGGTCTTCTACACCCCAATATCCCATTTCTACACCGGCATTCCGACCTTCTACAGCCGACCGATGATCGCTAGCATATAGCTGTCGAGCCTCCTCAAGATTACCCGAACACGGTAGTCCTAGTGCTTTGCGGTAGAAATAGTCCTTGATTGGAGCTCGCGCACAGGGCCAGTGAATTCGCCGTTATCCCGTCGTCTTTGATGACCGTTGGCCCTGGCTATTTCCCTGCCTGTGCTTTCCCTTTCCCTCCCTTCACGGCCTCGACGGCATGATAGATCGCCACCTGGTTCTTCGTGATCTGGCCGTAGTCCGGCAAGGTCACGTACAAGATCCCTGCGACGAGCGCAGCCATGACGAAGGCGCTCACAAGGGCAAGGGCAAAAGGCTCCCAATTGGGACGCCTGGAAAGGGCATCCATTCTACTGGTGATGCCCTCTGCTTGGGTGATCGTCTCACTGAGCGTTGTATATGCACGTTTCAGCTCTGCGGTGCTCTCTTCGCTAATCCTGCGCGCCAGGCTAGCGACTCCTTGTGTGGCTTTTACCGATTCGTCTCGTGCGGTCGTCATTTCTTTTGTCATCAAGGATAACTGCAAGACTAGGGATTCCACCTGGCCGAGCTTCCCGGCTTGGGAGATTTCCATCAATGCCGAGATGCTGTCGATGTCCTTCTTGTTCTCTTCTGAGGCCATTTCCTTCGCTGCATCTGCCTTGCCCATATTGCACTCCTCGCTTTTGAAGGTTTCCCCACGTGTAGCCGCGCCCCAGGTCACTTCCTTTCATCATCACGCCCTCAAGTCGGAAGCTAATGCCGGATATCAATCCCGTGCTGGCGACATTGGGGATGACCTCAACGCCTACCGTATCCAGCCTAGTTGTAAATTGATCCAGAGTAGGCTTGTCCTTCACGGCCACGTCCACCATCTGCTGCAAGCGCTGCTTGGTCGACGCCTTGCCCGTGCGCAGCGCGTGCTCGATCTCGCCCTTGGTTGGTGCTCGCCTCTGTGCCTCGCGGCTCGGTTTCACAACTGTCAGGCCAAGCTCTTTCTCCAAATGGCGCATCACCGCCTCTTGGCGCTGGTAGTCCCTGCTGTCCGAAACCACCTTACCGGTCATGCTGATGCGGTTGGCCAGGATATGGATGTGCTGGTGTTCGGCGTTTGTGTGGCGACTCACGACGTATTGGCTGTCGTGGTAGCCCATGCCCTCTAGGTAGGCGTGGGCAGCCCTGCACCACTGTTCGTCTGTAAGCGTCTCCCCTGGTGGCAGGCCGATGCTCACGTGGCATACCGCCTTGGTCAGATTGGGCCGCAAGGACCGCACCTGTCCGAACTCACGTGCCAGGGTTCGCGGATCGTCTCCGGCCATGTTTGTCTCAAGCAGGTAGCCCTTGCTCTGGCGCAGGTCGTAATCCAGGGCTCCACGGAAGCCGCTGCCCTTAATCAGCTTCGCAATCATCGACTGCCCCCAGCAGTTGCAAGCGCACGTCTCGCAGAAGCTCCAACAGTTCGCGGAATAGTTCTCTGGGCTGCTCCGGGATTCGGCCCTCGTTGCTGGCTTTGGCGAGTTGGTTCACGTTGCTCCCCACGCGCGCCAGGTCCGCATAAGCCCGGCGGTTCAGTTCTGGGGCCGGGCGTCTGGGGAGCATCCGAGCCAAGGCCGCATGGCGAAGCCACTGCGCCGGACTCATTCCCATGCTGCTGGCCTTGACCTGAAGCTGATCCCATTCCGAGGCATTCACGCGCACGCCGATTGTCTGCCTGCGCACCGCAGCCGGGTCGGACTTGGGCCGACCTCCGCGCCCCCGCTTTCTCCGTCTTTTGGTTCCCGGCTCTGTCATTGCGAACCCCGTGAGCCTGCCTTCAGCCCCGCAGGGCAAGACGTTTGAGTGAAGCGAAAACATGGCTTGCTGCCAACCTTCTCTCGGCGCGACGGGCAGCGGAAGGGGCCAAAGGGGGAGCCGTCAGCGAAGTAGACGGCTTGTCCCGCAGGCCCATTCGTGAGGGCGGCAGAGTGGGACAGAATGTCCCGCTTGGCGTCCCGCTGCCTGTCTCGCCGATTCGCATTACTTCCAGCGCTGTCACGCTTTTGGATTTCTGTCAGGGCGTTATGCCGAACTGCGTCAATCCATCTTATGACTTGCACGGCCCCGATTTCGCGGGTGTAGGTGTTGGCCCAGCGGGCGATCTGGTTCAGGTTCGCCCCGGCTCGGGCGATGAGGCGGATGGCCTCGCGTTCTTCCGGGGTCTTTCGCAGGCGGTATTGGAGCCGCCGGTGGCGGATCAAGTCCGCCAGGGTCATTCCGGCGTCCTGGGCCTTGGCCTCGAATTCCGCCTTCTCGGCCTCGCTCACGCGCAGCTTGATCCAGAGCTTTTGGTTCATGCCTCTGGCTCCTGTTTTTCGTCTTTACGGGGTTCTGAAGACTTTGCCGCAAGGATTTTCGGCCGGACGTGCTCTCGGAAATGAGCCCGCAGGAGAGCATCACGGGCGGACTTCCCAATCGGAACTTGGGCGTTCGGCAGGATGCTTTGAACGTCCTCAGGCGAGAGCGTCAGGAGCCACGTTTGGCACTCGGCATCAATTCGGGCTTCGATTGCAGTGGTGCGGCGCTTGGCCTCAACTTCAGCATCTCTCTCAGCTTGTTCCTGCGGAGAGATGTATCCTTCTGGGCGTGGATAGTAACCGTCTGTGGCGATGATCTTGAACACCCAATTGAGAGGGGTGCGCACAATCCCCCCGTCACCGTCACGCATGCAGCTATGCGTTAGCGCCCATTCTGCATGTCGAAGGCTTTCTAATACACGCTGAACTGAAAGACCGGCTTGCCCCAGACGGGTGAGGAATTGGCGAATTTGGATTGTACCGAACCCTTCTATTGCAAGACTGGGCCAATGGAAGGAGATATCATCCTCGGTGAGAGCCTCGAGAAGGCGTCTTGAGGTTGACTCTCCAGAGAAGTTAGAAAGATTAATTCTTTCTGACTGTTCTAGAATAGTATTGCCAGATTTATGCTCAGCCTGCGTTGCAGGGGGCGTAGAGGCTGGTGTTCCAGGGGGTGTGTCAGGAGGAACCGTTTTGATGTGTGGGCATAGAAGTTCCTGGGTGAAGGTGTAATGGTTCCCCTGGTTCATCCCCTCGCGAGCCTGCCACCCCTTGATAATATTTCGTTTTACGAGTCGGGCAATGATCCCCTTGACTGAAGTAGCGGGGAACTTCATCCCATAGGTGGTGTAGAGTTCAGCGGCGATGCTTGAATGCGAGAGAACTCTGTGGTGCCGCCGGAATATTATCCCGAGCACATTGATCTGGACAGGGTTCAGGCCCCTTTCACAAGAAATCTTTTGAAGCTGCTTTCGGACGCAAGCAGGTGCGTCAGGATGCAGGCCAGGGTGCCTTCCAGCCGGTATGCACGCAAGGCCGCAGGCAAGGGAGGTTGCCAGGATGCCTGCCAGGGCGAGGGGAGGTGTGCCAGGGGGCACCAGAGGAGGTGTTCCTTCCATAGTCCAACTCCTAAGGAAGGGGCACTTCGCCGTCTTTGATAAATTCCTGGAGCGACGAGAGACGATACCTGATGGCGGAACTCTGGGGGAGCTTGATGTAGACTGGCGGGAGGGATTGATATCGCCGTTGCTGGAGGGCACGATCGGTGAGCCCAAGGAAGGCTGCTGCCTGCCTCTCGTTCAGCAGGACGTTGTGAGGATCGTCTAAGTTCGAGGTCCGGGGCAGGGGATCATTTTCGGTTCGAAGAGGGTAACGTTTTGTGCGGTCCATGGGAAACAACTCCTTTTGTTTCCCGCAGCATCCGATATCCTCCCCGAGATTGGAGTGACAAAAGAGCAACTTTTTAACTGTTTGTATTTTATAGCTTAAAAGCATTTTGGCGCGACGGCAAGGCTCAACTTAGTCGGAGAGTGTGAGGCAAAATGCCAGTCGTTTAAATATGGGTAGGCACGACCGCGTTCAAACCTTCCGTTTTGGAAGAAACTCTACAGCCTCGATACACCTGCAAGCTTCTTCGTAATCATGGTAGAGTTGGCGTTCGTCAAGCAGACGTAATCTGTAATCATCCCAGGTTTCACCGTCTTTGGCTTCATTAACGTCGCTTGGTTCCCATCCAGGATTCTTCTCAGGGAAAATGACCGTAGTCACAGCTTTTATCGCAGACTCTACAGACTTAACATTGTGCTGCTGGCAGTAGTCCCAAATCAGCAGCCCAAGCATCCTGCGTAATCCTTCTTTTCTAATCTTGGGCCGTGAGCGATGGATCACCTCGTGGATCCTGCCAATTTCTGTTTTTGACTTTTTTTGCCAACACGACGGATCACACGTCCGAATAGACAAGGTGTTTGGAAATGGTGAAGGCCGTGAGTTTTTAAAGCGCCAGCATTCCGATGGGGTGTGAGAGCACGCGAATATTTTCTCCTTTTTGAAGTTAATGCGCGTAGGAGATTCGCGTTCATAATATCTGAAGCTTCCTTGTATCATCCTTCTAAGTATTACTTCTGATGTATATCCGAATATCCGCCATGTTGGCTTAACCCCAAAACGGGTGATGCAACTTCTTACGTATCTGTTTAAACATTTATAATGTCCTGCGGTCTGTAGATTTTCTGTGAGATCAACTTCCGATAGTTCAAAATGCTCGAACAGATCAAGTTGCTCTGCGATGACGATTGTGGCCGAGCCGTCATTTCTAAATGGATATGCGGCGAGCATTTTTCTATACTCTTGATTCCTTTGCAGGTATTGCCATTCCCAAAAATTGTAAATTATGATTTGAAGATCATCACGGGAAACTTTTAGACGTCTAATGAAAAAGTAGTCTTGTGCGCATAGGGGATTAGTCGCTATGCATTCACACGCGTGAAGTGTAATGAATTGTAAAAGTTCTTCGTTTAAAATCTTTCTTGCAAGTAATATCTTTAGTGATTCGCAGAGTACTCTGCAATGAAAATATACATTCGTATCCAGGTATATTCTAGATTTCCACTCCTGCGTATACTTTTCAGGATTTCTTAAAGGGTCTCTACGTGCCACTGTGTCATCTTTTACGTCAAGCCTTAACAGCGTTCGGTCGAATATGCTCTGAATTATTTCGCATCCTTCCTCATCGAGGATGCGTTTAATTTGCTGCATGAGTCGAATTTCGTCAGCATGCGTTGGTAGTTTACGAATGTCGACTTTAGCGTTGAGCATCGAATCATTAACCAAATCAAGAACATCGTCCGAAAGTGGCTCGCCATTAAAATATTCCGATGCGTAGAGAAGGTGTTTCATTAACTGCATTCTCCAGCCGTACCAAGGGATTACTCCTAAATCCCAGTCCGTTTCTGAATTTTTGTGCATATGCTGATATTGCTCAATTTGCTCTTCTAGCGTTAGCCGCTTGTGATGCAAAAATCGTAATTGATACCTCGTCGGCGTCATTTCCAAGCCCCCCTGATTGGATGTCCCGCGCTTTCCTCGACCATGGCCGCTCATTTTTCGGCTTTCCCGTTAGCCTCAAGCCAAGCCCCAACGCTGTTTGCTGCCTGTTTGAGGGCATCGTCTTCCAGGTGCGCATACCGTTGAGTGAGCTGGGGGCTTTTGTGGGTGAGGAGCTTTTGCACAATCGAAAGTGGCACGCCGTTGGAAACAGCCACACTGGCGAAGGTGTGTCGCAGTCCATGCAGGGCTCGGAAATCTTTTGCCAGCCCTGCTTCTTCCTTTATTCTGTTGGCTTGCTTTGTGATGTCGGTAAGGTGGCCCTTTCCTCCCTTTCCCGAAAAGACGTAGGGGCTATCACCTTGCTCCTGGTTGGCGAGAAGCTCCCGGACGAGTCCGCTGAGGGGAATTCTTTCATCCTTTCCACTTTTGGCTCCCTGCTGCCCCTCGCCAACGAGGTGGATGAAACCATTCTCCCAGTCGATGTTCTCCCATTTTAGGCGGAACAGTTCGCCACGGCGCATCCCTGTGTAGTAAGCCAAGAGCATGAGGCTTGCTGCCTTTCGATTTCTGGCGTTTCCAAGGGCCTCCAGCAAGCGTTGCCGCTGCTCTTGAGTCAGCATCTCCGTCTTCACGTTGTTGACCCTGGGCATTTCAAAATGCAGCCGCGAGGGATCAGGCCAAGGGCACAAGCCTTTCTTGACCCCGAAATTGATGATGCGCCGCAATAGCTCAAGGATGTTCTTGACTGTTTGGGCGGCCTTTCCGGCCTGGAGCAGCTTTAGGCGCAGGCGGTCTATGTCGCCGGTGGTGAGTTCGCTTGGCGTTAGCCCCGCAAATGGCTCAAGGTAGTTCTTGAATCGGTTCTCGTCGGTGACGATGCCTTTGAGGGTTGGTCTATTCTCCTTGTAAGCAGCCCAGAGTCTATTAATGGTCCATGTGTTGGCTACGGACTCCTCTTGCTCCTTGCGAAGCTTGCGCCGTTCGCGGTTGGGCAGTGTGACACCGTGAATGCGTTGATCGCGCAGCTTGGCAGCCTTGGCCAGCGTCATTCCTTCAGACTCTCGGCCAGCCTTTTCCTCGATCTTTTTTCCGTCGAGGTAGTACATGATGTAGAAGATCTTCTCGGTGGTTTTGGCCACTTCTTCCGGGGAGTCGCTCTTACGCTTGAGACGGCTCGTGCCCTTGATGAAAAAGACTCCGGGACGGTCAGTGTTGTTCCGTTTAAACGTGGACATTGGCTCTGCTCCTGCCTTCTGACAAACTTCATTCCCACCGTATTCCCACTAGGTTGAAACGAAGATATCAGGATTTAGCCGGAGGTCAAGGTAAAGGATCATTCTAATTTAATGAATAAAATCGGTACAGATAGTAGCTGAACGGATTGTTTCGTAGAATATAGCATTAGGTCTCATAACCCGAAGGTCGTAGGTTCAAATCCTGCCCCCGCTACCAGAAAGAATTAAGGGACTTAGATGAACATCTAGGTCCCTTTTTCTGTGCCATCAAAAAGCATTTCCAACCGTATTTCCAACCTTCGGCATGCAAAACCATAGTGCTCGCGCCCTGGCACCCCAAGGTGCCGTTCGAGGATGTTGGCATCAAAACTCACCGTCAGCCTCAACCTCCCGCAGGGTGAAACTTTGCACGAATACCAATATTAGCTTGCAGGAATTTGACAATACAGATAAGCACTTCAAGTAATTAAATGTTCGTTGGGGGTAGCTGATGACCCTACCCCGCCGAGTATACCACCCGTAAGTTTGGGCTCTGGTGGTTCAGGTTTTCCTCATTCATGGCTCTTCCGTATTCCTCTGGGGCCAATCCGCCAAGCGAGGTGTGGGGCCGGGCCGTGTTGTAGTCCT